>JAHDNF010000030.1 GCA_018435605.1 bacterium
AGCATTAGCATGGAATATGAAAAAATGGGCGGTACTGGCGAAGTAAGGTGCGGACGGTGTGAAAATCCGGTCGAATCGACCAAAAAACAAAAAATATTCAGCAAAAATGAGTCGCCTTAACTAAATTTCTTGTTGTTTTTCATCCAAAAATGGCTCAAAGAAAATAAAATATCGACACGCAAGCCTTTTTCAGCACTCCCAACTTGAGCTTGCATAGCTTGAATTATAAGATACCCTGTCAGTAAGGGTAAAGAGATTTACTATCAGAGACTGTAAACTCTTTAACTGCCCTATCAGGTAATGTCATGCTTATACATATATTTTGCTGAGTAAATTTTTTTATACCATATCTGCAAGCAAAGATTCTAAGTCTTCCTCATGCTCAACTTCGTCTTCAAGAATCTCTAATACTATACGGTAAGTAATAGGATCTTTATCCTTCACAAATTCAAGTAGCTTTTTGTATGTTTCAATTGCACATTGCTCACCTTTTATATTTTGCTTAAGCAATGTCTTGGTATTTGGATCTCTAGGAGCATCATAGCCGCAATTCGTCTCTTTCAATAAATCCGCAGGCGTTAAAAGAGGCGTACCGCCGAGTGTTATAATTCTTTCAGTAAGCATCTTAGCATGTTTCAATTCTTCGTTTGCGTGTTCTTCCAACTCCCCAGCGATAATTCCTCTCATCCTTCCTGAAGCGACTTGTGCGCCAACCCAATACTGGTAATATGCAAGCCATTCATCCGCATATGCTTTATTTAACATGTTAAGTAGCTTTTCAACATCGACTCCTACTATTGCTTTTCCCTTTGTACCCACGATTTTTCCTCCTTTTCTTTTAAATATATACCGTGTTTTGAACACGACAATAGGTTTATTTTTTAATCTTTAAGCAAATAGTCTGCTATTGCTCTATAAAGAGTGCTTACTGAAAGTATCGAACAGTGAAGATGATCTTTCGGTAAACCTTTTAACCTTGTAATCACTTCTCCTGCAGAAAGAGAAAGCGCTTCCTTGATAGTTTTTCCTTCAGCCAATTTCGCTACCATAGCCGCGCAGGCCTGTGTAGCATGACAGCCCTCGGTATAATATTTAATCTCTGTAATTTTATCTTTATAAATCACCAAATAAAACTCCATGTCATCTCCGCAAGGCCCCTTTAAATAAGAAGAGCTGACTGGATCATTCATCCTACCGAAATATCTTGTATCGTTAATTAGAGCTATTACTTCCGGAGGATACTCAGAAAAACTGCTATTGCTATCATCTCCCATTTCTACCTCCTGTGATATTATAAGTTTGCTACAGTAAAAAATTTTTAGCTTACCTTGATCTATTTTGATAGAAAATGTATGGGTAACCTCCTTAGGTTTTGTAATCTCCAGCGTTTACGAGATACAAAAAACCGCACCAAAGAGATAAACAGAAAAATAATGGATCAAGTACGACATCAAATCTTATTACGACTCACTCCTTGCATTTATAAACGCTTATTTAGTCATATAATAGGTTGTTCCGCTTTGTTCAGAAGAATAAATTTTCCTGCTTAACAACAAATCGGATAGATATTTCAATGTTTCATTACGATGAATACCAAGACCATTTGAGATATCATCAACTGTGCATGGCCTTCTCATGAGCAAGTTCAAAACATCATCACGCTTGAATGAAAAATTCGGCTGTTCAAAGATATCTTTATAGTCAGCAATTACTTCAGCATTTTTTGATAATTTCTTTGTCAATTCATGAATAAGTTGTTTCGGTACTGCTTGAGCGAAAGCATTAGCCGGTGGTCGTGTGATGGTATTGACCTGCACCTTATCAGGTTGTATTGAATTTATGCATTCACTGAGTCGGTCGATTTCCGCCGATGTTGTATTGACACCATTCAGCAGAAAAACTTCAAGCCAATATGCGCCTTTGTATTTTTTGTGAAGCTCAATCAACCCCTGCAACATTCTATCAAATGTAATAAATGGGTGAGGTCTGTTGATATATTGAAACACCTCATCGCTTCCGGCATCAAGTGATGGTATAACCAGATCGGCGGATTGCAAAGAATCTCTGACTTCAGGTAACCAGAGAAGGGAACCGTTTGTAAGGACTGCAACCGGAATAGCAGTGATTTTCTTGATTGATGAAATGAGCTCGTTTAATAGTGAATAAAGAGACGGTTCACCTGAACCGGATAAAGTTATATAGTCAGGTTGTAGTTCTATTTTTTCTTTAAGTTGATTAACCACTCTTTCCAATGGCACCCATTCTTTTCTTTCAACTGTTTTATGAGTCGTTTTTCCTAATTGACAATAAATGCAGTCATAAGTACATGTTTTATAGGGCACTAAATCTATTCCGAGCGACCTGCCCAATCGTCGTGAAGGAACAGGCCCAAATATGTATTTTTCATGAGTATTGGCATTGTTGTGCATATGTCTTTCCGCGATCTTATCAGTTTTAAGCATACTCAAAGGGCTGTAGCGTTTTTTTTTCTTCGGTTATCATGAGTTTATTTAAAGATTGCTCGATATCGTTAATCAAAAGATCGGTTTTTTCAATACCTGCAGACAGTCTTACAGTATTTTCGCGTACTCCAAAAACAATACGCCGTTCTTCAGGCATATACAGCAAAGTAGTAAGATAAGGAATACAGACCAATGACTCTGTTGAGCCAAGGCTGACAGCATGAAAAATAGACTTAAGTTCACTGATAAACTTTTTTGCGTCTTCCTGAGTGTTGCCAACATCAAAAGCAAGTACTCCACCGAACCCGTTTTCCATTTGCCGGAGAGCAACAGAATTTCCCTGATCAATCATTAATCCCGGATAATACACACGTGAAATCTTGCTATGTTGTGATAAATATTCCGCAATAGCCATTGCATTGGATGCCATCTTTTCAGCACGTATATCAAACGTTTTCAAACCCCGTTCCAATAGTGATCCTGAATAGGCATCCAGAGTCGTGCCCATTGCCTGACGTGTAAACCATAATCGATCGTATTCTGTTCTTGAACCGGCTATAGCACCTGCCATCAGATCATTATGCCCTCCCAGAGCTTTAGTGGCACTATGGACTACAATATCTGCCCCCAGAGAAAGCGGTTTCTGGTGATATGGCGTAGCAAACGTATTATCAACCACCAATAAAGCGCCAACCATTTTTGCCTCATTTTTGAGTGCACGAATATCGATTATCTTACATAATGGATTGCTTGGGGTTTCACAAAAAATCATGCGGGTATTGGGTTTGATAAAGTTCTGTATGACAGGCGCCTGTGAAACATGAATCCATGTTATATCTATACCCAGTCGTTCAAGAATAAGAGACAATTTGTAATGCGCTCCATATATGTCATGAAACAATATCAAATGATCGCCAGCGCTAAGATATGTCAAATACACCATTATGCAAGCGGCCATTCCGGATGTACAAAGAATACAATCTTCAGCTCCTTCCATAGCGGCGATTTTCTTTTCGACTGCCCGTACAGTGGGATTATCGTCTCGATGGTAAGTATATCCATCAATTTGACCATCAGTAATTTGACGAAGAACATCAAATGAACAATATTGATAGTTTACCGCGTTGACTATTGGGGTAACCATAGGTTTGTTTCCATAAGGAGTCAAGGGGTCGGCGCTCATAATTTCTCCATAAATTATGCAAAACAATAACTTTTTGTTTGCGATGTTGGTTATATGGTCGTTTTTTACATACAATTTTCGGAAAAACGGGATTGTTCATAAAACTTTGCTTTACAATTCACTTTTATTCCTCCATTTTGAATAATCTCTGATTCTAAAAAATATAGAGGGTATGAGTATTGAACAATACGCGCCACAACAGTTAGCGGGTGACAAAGCAGTACAGGATGTCGAAACCGTATATTCATTTCAACTGTTACCGCGGTTTGACCGCAGGCAAAGATACAATTTGTCATCGCTCCGTCAAGTATAGTACTGATGACACCTCCATGCAACATCCCTTGATATCCTTCATACTGTTTATCAAACTGAATGTCAGCCTTGACTTCGCCATTCTCGGAAACATCGAAATCAATATTCAATCCTCTGGAATTGGATAAGCTACAAACGATGCAATTAGGATGTGTACATCTACGTATTTTCAATAGATTGTCTTTAGCATTCTCTGCTTGCGTAATCATCATAATCAATGTTTCCTTATCATTTTGTTATAAATTTAATCCTCAAAAAGTGTAACATTGTAAAAGTGCCACTACATTAGTTCCAATTGTTTTACAATCGAAATCAAATTATCCATGAATGTTTCCATATCCAAAATTTTCGAACAGCCTTGCCAAAAAAATACAATTTTTCCATTGATATCTATACGGTTGGTATGTGTAAAATTTTCTTTACCGTAACCTGCAATAAAATGTCGTCTTTTACCGATTTTTTGAGCTATATATGCATGCTCGAAAGCATGTTTTTCGCACAAATCTTTTAAAAACAAATTCAATTGTTGCCGTTTGTTATCTATTAACATATTTTTACCTGTATATAGTTAAAAATGCATGTCCCTTTCTTTTCCAGATGTCAAAAGCAATTTTTCATGAATCTGTTTCGCGAGTTCAGGCATGCGTTGTTCAATCCAAAGTAAATATTTTGGTATTATATCGTTATTACCAATTTCTTTTACCTTGGGCGATGCATAATCCATAAGATATTCTTTAAAGGTGAGAATACCGTTGGCGATACAGAAATTTTTCACCGTTGCTTGTTTGGCAAGCGGCATAAAATTCGCTCCTGTCCTTCCTTCTCGGTAGCCTGCCGTACAAAACGATGGCAAATATCCATTTTTGCACAAGTCATAGATAAACTCATCCAAAGACCGGGTATCGTTTATAGTAAATTGTTCTTTATGGAGCAAATGTTCTTTATTCATCTCCGAGTATCCGCCGACACCGATTCGTGTACCGGCATCCATTTGAGATACGCCTCCTTTTCGTATAATTGAGTCACGCAAAGGAAATTGTTCTCTGGCAGTTAAAATAGATCCTGTATACGGGCACATAAGACGTATTATGGCAACAATTTTTTGCAAAATCATCGTCACTTACCCTGTATTTGGAATGCGTTGTCAAAGGAGCGTTTTCAGCATGTACCAATCGAGGATATGATATGGTATGAGGTCCGATGCCGAATTCTTTTTCCAATGACATCGCGTGGTATAAAAGACCCAGAAGCTCGAATTTCCAGTCATACAATCCGAATAGAACGCCAATTGCAATATCGTCAATATTAGCTTCGAGTGCTCTGTGTAATCCGAATAAACGCCATTTGTATCTATTTTTCAAGGTACCTGCAGGATGAACATTTTCGTATGTAGCGTGATGATAGGTTTCTTGAAATATTTGATAGGTGCCTATACCTACATCCCTAATTTGCCGGTATTCCGGCACAAACATCGGGCTTGCGTTTATGTTGCAACGCCGTATCTCGCCGCAATCAAAATGCACAGAATAAATAGTATCTATGGATTGACAAATATAATTCGCATCGCTTTGCGGATGTTCACTGTATACTGCGATAAGACGTTTATGCCCAGTATTGACCAATGCTTGGACTTCGGCTACAATTTCATCTACGTCAAGTATCTTTTGCTGAAGGCTTGTATTTGTAGTTTTGAATACACAATACAAGCAATTGTTTACACATATGTTAGATAAATATAAAGGCGCGAACAAAACAATTCTATTCCCGTATACCGTTGTCTTAATCCAGTCGGCTGTTTCAAAAATCTCTTCCCAAATTTGCGGATCTGTGGTGTTAGCAAGAATGGCAACATCACCGGGGGATAACATAGTGCCTGAGGTGGCGTTGTAACGAGCTTTATCGATAATATCCAGCACTTCATATTTATCAGGATCTTGTTTTTCCTGTATCAAATCGATTATTTGCCGATCGTTGATAAAATCTTCATAAACACACGAATCCTCCCATCTCTGAATATCCCTGTAGCGCTGATGAAGCCATTTTTGTTTTAACATTATTTTACCTTCCGTATATTAACTTAAAAGAACGTTGATTCTAGATACCAGCGTCTAATTTGAAGTTCAATGATCACAACTGTTATTGCCAACAATAAGCGCATCATTAAGATAATCTTTTATTATCTCATCCGGATCCGTCTTGCAAGCACCGACAGTAACATCAATACCATGTTGATTGAATAACGACTGGGCTCTTGTTCCCATACCGCCGGCGATTATAACATCTACATTCAATTCATGTAGCCATTTCGGCAATACCCCCGGTTCATGAGATGGAGGAGTCAGTTTTTCGATATTGAGTATCTGCTTTGTCTCCTTATCGATTTCAGTGATAAGAAATTTTTCACAATGACCGAAATGCATACTCAGTTTATCCTGTACCAATGGAATGGCAATACGCATGATAGTATCCTTTCTCTTGTTTTATAAACTTTTTAATTTTAGTGTATTATGATGAACACGCATTTGAAATTTTTATCTCCATTACAACGTCATAGGTGTCGGCCAGCACATCGAAACAATCGCGACAAGCATCGAATATCCGCGACATTTCTCCGCTGGTAAAACTGCTCATGGATGACGTGGTAACCGTGAAATCATGTCTGGCAAAAATCTTTCTGAAGGTTTCTATCGCTTCACCAAGTGACTCTATTCGCAAAGGATAAATACATATTTCAGCCTGGACTTTCATAGATCAACCCTTACCGCGATAAACGCGCCTTGTTTAGACAGCAGACGATTTATTTTTTCATACAGAGGCGCTAACCAAAACAGCCGTTTAATTTCAGGAAAAAAACCTGTTACTAGCATTTCGGATATCGTTAATGGCTTGATCATATTTTCAATTTCCTGCATAGAAAACATGTTTGCAACTGAATAAACACTGCCTTGTATTGCCATTCTTTTTTGATTAAAGGCAGACAATTTGTTTAAAATACCTAATATGATTATGCCCCGTTTTTTTTTCACGCAACGCACCATTTCCTGAAACATGATCTCAGGGTTTGGTGTAAATTCAAGACTTGTAATCGCTACCACAATATCGAAAGCCTCATTGCTGAATGGTAAATTTTCTCCATCAGCTACAAAAAATACGCTGTGAGGTATATTTTTTTTTGCGGCTATCTCAATCATTCGCTGAGAAACATCTATAGCGCTCACACCATATCCTTTATTACTGAAATATTCGCTCCAATGGCCGGTTCCGCAACCGATTTCTAAAAGACTTGAACATTCGCTGGCATTTGGCAATAACCTATCAATTGCCCGTTTTTCAACAACATCAAGATGCAGGCCGTGTTTTGAAACATACCATTCGTCATAGCGTCCTGATATCGTATTAAAATCAAATCGAGATACAGTATTGTGCATGACTAAACTCTTCATCCCAGATTATATATAATTTCCTGCCATATCTTTTTTATCTCGCCGGCGATGAAACCACCGGTGTATTCCGTTATCGCCGCCTTCAATATTTGTGCCTTTGTAAATGATTCATCGTAAGCAATTTTTCCGATTACTTTCACGTTTCTTTTGCCGGCTTGTTCGACAATCTGTTCGGTTATTTCAGGATTGATATCCGCCTTATTGATGCATACAGCGGTCTTAATGCCGAAATTTGAAGTTAGATCGACTACTCTATCTAGATCATGTTTACCGGATAGGGTAGGTTCGGTGACTACTATTACCAAGTCGGCTCCGGTTATTGAAGCTATAACAGGACATCCTATTCCGGGAGAACCATCTACAATGATAAGATCCTTATTTTGTTCCTTCGCTATTTCTTTGGCTTTCTGACGTATAAGACACACCAGCTTGCCACTATTTTCTTCCGCTATTCCCAATTTCGCGTGTACCATAGGGCCAAACCGTGTCTTAGATATAAACCATTTTCCGTTGAGAGCGTCTTTAAAGTCTATCGCGCGTACAGGACAAAATTCTACGCAGACTTTACAACCTTCGCATGAAATCGGGTCAATGGAAAATTTTTTACCACCGCCTGTTGCTTTTGCATCCAGATGTATCGCGTCGAACCTGCATAAATTTGCACATTTCCCGCATCCGATACATTTGTCAGTATTGATTACAGCGGTTTTACCGCCTGAAAAATTGTTTTCTGTCGTTATATCGGGTTCCAAAATCAGATGAAGGTCAGCCGCATCGACATCGCAGTCTGCGATAACCGCATTCTGTGCCAGCGAAGCGAAAGCCGCTGTAATACTCGTTTTTCCCGTTCCACCTTTACCGCTTATCACAATAACTTCTTTCATATACCATGTCCTTTATAATACCTGTAGCTTGTTTATATCAGTTGATTTTCAAAAAAGATAATTTCAACTGAGTATAACTTCCCGCTATAATATAAAATGATCTCGCCAAAACAAAAAATATCCCCATTCGTTATCCAGATTATACGTATGTTCCGGTAAATAATTTTTAACCGTGTACCGGTATTCCTTTAATTCCGGACAGGGACGGTTATGTACCAGTAGTTGATATGCGCATTGAATTAATATGAATTTTTTGTTAGCCTCAGGATCATGACTATTTTTATCCGGATGATATATGAGTGACGCTTTTCTATACGCTTTTTTTATATCATCCGTAGTCGCGTTTTCATCAACTTGCAGAATTTGAAATGCGGTTTTGCGTGATTTTATGGTCATTTTGACGCTATTCATATTGTTTGTACTGTTTGTGTCACACATTTATTTGCCGATTGATCAGGTTATACAACGTTTCAAATTTTTCGTTAAGTTCCGGCATAATTTGCAGGATCATGTTTCCATTCGAATAATTTTCAGCGATTTTGCGGTTATGCGGTATTTCAAGCAGTATATCTATCCGTTCTTCCTTGCAGTACGCAACAACGCGACCGTCACCGATATCACAGCGATTGATAGCCACCCCGAAAGGTATGCCAATGGTTCTTACCATTCCAACCGCTAATTCAAGATCATTTAACCCAAACGGAGTCGGTTCTGTAACCAGTACGACAAAATTGACATTTTTTATCGCTTCTATTACCGGACATGACGTGCCGGGCGGTACATCAATCACAACGACACCGTTGATATTTGCTTTCTTTTTAACATATTTTATAAGCGCGGGGGTTTGTATGGCGCCAACATTCAGTTTTCCATGTCCAAATTTTATGTTACCGGCAACGCCAAATTCGGCAACGCCGATTGCACGCTGTTTTTCACACATGGCGCCACAAGGGCATATCATCATACATCCACCACATGAATGGCATAATTCTTCAAATACCAGAATGTTGTTTTTGAGACACGCGATGGCATTGTACTGACAGAATTCAGCGCATTTTCCGCACATGTTGCATTTTTTAAGATCAACATCAGGTACTCCAACGGTTACAGTATCTTTCTCCTCTATTTTCGGTTTAAGAAAAATATGGCCGTTGGGCTCCTCAACGTCACAGTCAATGTACTGCACATTTTCTCCAGACTGAGCGATATAATATGCAAGATTTGTCGCGATCGTGGTTTTACCAGTTCCGCCTTTTCCGCTCGCAATCGCAATTTTCATTTAGTGTTTCTCCCTGTATTCCCTGCGTCCAATCTATAATATAACGATATGCCGTTTTTTTTGCCGCCATATCAGCATTATTCTCTTATCATGAAGGGGCACACGTTATGCCCCTTCATGATTCTGTAAGCAATCGGTTACTGCGAGACATTTTTCTGCAATTCCTCAATACGGTTTTGTATTGTTTGTAATGAATTGCTCAAATATTCCGCCTGCTGTTTTAAGATTTCCTGTTCTTGTTGTGGCTTGTTAGCAGAAGGATATGCTACCGGTATATTTACTCCTGTGTATCCCTGTCGTCCCCATAAGGGAAACCCCGTAGCATAATACCTATTGCGCCAACCGCGTCCTCCTGCTCCAAAACCTCTTCCAAAGCCTGCGTATCCGCGTCCTCCAACCGGATTCATAAACCCCGGGACACTGTAGCCTGTGCAAAAACCTGCTCCACGGCCTGTCATTGAACCTGCACCCAAAGGACCTGTTCTGTCTCCACCTGGCATAATCGACCTCCTTTCGTTTTGTTAAAAATTATTCTCTTGCCATAATAGCCCCGCACTCAGGACAACGGCGTTGATTACATGGTTCGCCTCGTGTGTGTGCTACCGCCTTATAGCATGAGGGACATATACACCTGCCACCCGGTCCAGCGGCAAATTTTCCTCCCATTCTGCCTTTACCCATGCCCTGTTGAGCATCACTTGGAAAATTTCCTTTGTCAGGCATGAATATCACCTCCTTTAAACCACTTTGTTTAATGCGTTTTAATTTCTAAAAACGTCCTTTCCTCAAAACCATTGTTCCGATATCACATGATAAATCTTTTGCGATAACCGGACATTTTGTTTTGAGTATAAAAAATATCTTTTTTGACGAATTACTGAGAGTCTCATAATTACCCTGTCCTTTGGCAATAATCAGATCAGCCTGTTCGAAACGAGCCTGAAACCTTTGCGAACAGGTTTCCAGAATCGTCCCTGGTGCGTCTGAACCGTTATCGATCACATCCGTGATGGCAGTCAACCCGACAAATTCCGCGTCTTGCATTGTCGCATCGTTTATAACAGGGTAGCCTTTGACCACAACTGTTATTTTTTCCAGAGGCAATAACTCGATAAGTAATCGATCGAAAACTATTTCACCGGCATTATCAGCAAGGTACAAAATATCCCGTGCCTTGTCTATTTCACCGCAAAACTCATCGAAATCCGTATTGTCGAATGCCTGGTAAAGAGATTTTCGGATAATATCCTCAACCTCAGATTCATTAAGTGACGTTTTTACTCCAAGATCAATAATGTTACCCGCAATAGCAAGCCGTATGGCGCTTTCGATGGGATTGATCGATTCTCGTACCTTTTTCGCCAGTTCAGAGTACAATCTCATAGCCATTATGTTATATTTTTCTTTCAATGTCCGATATGGATCGTCATTACCCGCTAGTGAGCGTATGAGCCGATGTATTTGTTGCCCGATAGCGGGAGGGCTTTGATCCATATCCATTTCAGCGGTTAACCGCAACACTTCTCTAGTTATTGATTCATGAACAAGTTCGTCATCTGTAGTAAGCCTTGCAGATTCAATGGTTTGCCTAAGAAAACACGGTATACAATCCAAATATATTTTCATATCATATTCAACCTATTGCAGTCATTACTGTTAAACCCAGTGCCCTTCGACATTTTCCCTGTCAATTTCGGTCAATGCACCTTTTTTAAAAGATTCCACCGCCTGCGCTACAGTAAGTTGCGGAGCAAGATAAATTTTTATTCCGGCGGCATGCAACGTTTTAAAAGCATTTGGTCCGACATTGCCGGTTATTACTGTCGTTACATCGAGATTGGCGATATTTTGCCCTGTCTGAATACCGGCGACTTTAACAGCATTCATGTTCAACACATTGTCCACTGCTTGACACTCTCCTGTTTCGGTATCTATGACAAGTATAGTTTTGGCTCTCCCGAATCGCAGATCTATCTCGCTAGATAATGTAGTGCCTTGTGCGGTAATAGCGATTTTCATAAATTGAATACCTTTCTAATAGTTATATAGTTACAAGTCGATACGTTAGCATCTATTCCCATGCCTCCGTCTATGTCTGCCCATGCGCTTGCAAAATCCTTTTATGGATCCCGGTAATAAATAGTTAGATACGCTCAACTGTCCAGTCTTATATGCCTGTACAATTTGTTCTTCCGTACCGTTGATAAACGGAATCAGCTTGATCCCTGATCCGAGTATCATATAAGCGAGGGATTGTGATATTGCGCCGCAGATCAAAACATCGACGCCATATCGTTGCAAAATTGCGACTCTTTCCAGCCCACCAGAATTATCTAAAGAGATATTAGTGCGATCCGTCTCAATATCGTTATTCAACTCAATAATAAGCAGGTCATGAGCGAAATCAAAGACATTCGCAAGTTTATTTTCCCATATCGATAACGCAAGTTTCATTAATCGCCTCCGATTATAGTAAAGCAGATTGCGTGCCACTGAATTTAAATAGCCTACTTGCAAGATATAATGCATTGCTATGATGCATGTTATTAATATCATATTTTAAATATGATATGGAATCGCTCAAACAATACTCTTGCAAAATGCAAGTGCTGTAGGTGTCTATTGCTTGTATTTTGCAAGAGATCAATCTGGCAAAAATGGAGTCTATTCGGATTTAATATGCAGAGTTTTAAGTTTTCTAAAGAGCGTACTTGGATTGATGCCCAGTTCTTTAGCCGCGGCAGTGCGGTTGTTGTTATTACGACGAAGAGCGTTTTCAATCATAGAGTGTTCCATTTGCCTAAGTGTGCGGAAGGAGGAAATATGAAACTCGTCATCCGCAGTATGCTTGGGTAGAGAAGAGGGTAGATGGCGCAGTTCTATAACATCGCTTCGACAGAGCACAAAACAATGTTCGACAATATTTTCCAGTTCGCGGATGTTGCCGGGATAGTCATAATTCATCAATAATTCCATTACGTCATCGGCAAAACAGCAGATGTTTTTGTTATAGATATGGTTGAACTTATTGATAAAATGATCGACAAGCAAAGGAATATCTTCGCTTCTATCTTTCAGAGGCGGCAACTGCAACCGGACAATGTTTATGCGGTAATATAGGTCGTTTCTGAACTGCTTTTGCTCGACCTGTACAGACATATTTTTATTGGTTGCGGCTATGACCCTGACATTTGCTTTTTCTGAAGATACCGCACCAACAGGTTCGTAAACTTTTTCCTGCAAAACTCGCAATAGCTTAACCTGAACATTTTGTGGCATTTCACCTATTTCATCGAGAAATAAAGTGCCGTTTTGTGCCAGCGCAAACCGGCCGGGTTTGTCTTTTTTTGCATCGGTAAAAGCACCTGCCTTGTACCCGAATAATTCAGATTCGAGAAGGGGTTGCGGAAGAGCGGCACAATTGACAGCGATAAAAGGTTTCCTATTTCTTGAACTCAAATTATGTATTGCTCTAGCAAACAGTTCTTTGCCGGTTCCTGTGTCACCTTCGATCAAAACAGTGCAATCACTCTGTGCGACTTGCGGCATCATAGTGAATATTTGCTGGATTTTGTGGTTTCTGCTGATGATATCCTCACAGCAATATTGTTTCATGACCTGTTTTCGTAGGTCTTCCACCACAGTCATATCGCGAAATGTTTCCACGCCTCCGATCACAGTTCCATCATCATCTTTAAGTAATGCTGTTGAGATGGTTATAGCCTTTTTATTTCCATGGATATCTACAATATATACCGGCTTATTCATTACCTGTTTACAGGTTGTCATGGTATATCTGAGGGCACAGTCTGTCTCGCACACACTTGCCTTAAGAATATTTTTGCATACCTGTCCTATGGCATCATTGCGGGATATACCGGTAATTACCTCAGCGGCTTTGTTAAAAGAATTGATGCGCCAGTTTTTATCTACAGTGAATACGCCTTCAGCGATACTATCAAGTATAATTTTTGTTTTTTGATACTCATCCATAATATTTACCTATTTTTTTCATCAGACATTGAGCATCATAGGTTAAACATTATTCTATAATATCAAAAATGTTTTTATAAAACAGGATTCTTTTTGTATAAATGACATACCCGGTTCGAGGGATTCCAGAAGTTGACCTGATGCGTTCTTGTCGTACAGGCCGCTTGTCTGTAAGTCCATCGAGGCTTCTGAGGTGATGAACAATGAAAAACACGCCGCTATACGCGCGGCAACCAATTCCGCTTCTGCGTATTCCGACAAATCCTTGAAATAATTGAGTACCGGCGCGAAAAACGGTACGCCGCGGGTCTGACCTGAGCGCATAACGTGATACAGATGAAAAATGTTTTTTCTGCCGAACCGGTCTTTTGCCGGAATTTCTACGAAATCGCGTTCCCAGCTTTTGCTGTACCGGTAATCGCCCGGATGAGTTTTCTGGATATAATAGGCGAGCGGTTCGCCATTGTGACCGACTTTGACGCCGGATCGCACCGATTTATCGTTGCGTTTGCCGGTTGGTGAATCGAGCCGGTCGGATTCCACTACCTGCAGAGCGAACGAGTACGGCCGGTTGCGGTCTTTCAGCATCCGGGGAATGATGATCGCTTCGCCGTTCTCAAGTATCTGCCGATCGATCAACTGCTGGATTTCGTAAAAGTCCATGCGTTCGCCCGCATCGGCGCAGAAAATCCATCGTTTCCAGATTTTTTCTATCTGTTTTTGAATATCGCCTGCTTGTTTATCTGTTATTCCGAGCGACTCTTTATCGATTCTGCTTTGCGGTCGAATGCCTGCGCCAACGACATTGGTTGTCATGGTACCGGTGATACCTGAAGCATGCGCATCGTTGCGGTTTAAGTCTCTGCTTCGTTCACGGATATCCGCCAGTTCCGGCAACAACGTTTCGTCCGCGGAGCCGCCGCCGGGGATCCACGACGACCTGAGCCGGTCGTGCTGTGCGCCTTTGTATGCCCTGAACGACTGCGATAGTTTGATCGCCTCGCGGAACATTTTGCGCCGGAACGCTGAGCGGGGTGAGAATACGCCGATCATTCCGTCAATACCGTCTGAAAATCTCTGAGAAATTGTATTGCTGTTGTTCATGTCGATTTATCGAATTTTGCGTATGAATTTCTTGTTTGCGACCCGGCGATTTCACGCCGGAGTTTATCGCGTAACCGTATAAGTTCGTTCAAACTGATATACTGCAGGTTACGATCGCCTATGGTGTACGAATGAACCGCTCCGCCGGTGAGCCGTGCGTTGATCGCGGTCTCGACGTTATCAATCAGTTCCTGTCTGGTTGGTGCGGTCATAGAATCTCCTGCATTTGCCCAAAAAGAAAGCCCGCATCTCGCTCGTGCACGAGAAACGGGCTTTCTATATAAATTTGGGTGCGTTCAAGGCGGCCAAACCTTAACGCAGAGGTTCATTCTATGACAGGTAGTTGAATATGACAATATGGCGGTTACTATTGTGTGGTATAATTTTTTATGGGAAAGACAAGTTATTCAAATACAAGCTTATAAAATCTCGAATTAACATGAGATGGACTTAGTCGTGGATATATAGAATCATTATCACCTTCATCAATCCATGTTCGGATGCCATCGTTATCCTGAATATCACCGTTAATGATCACTTCATACCATGAGTGATTCAAAGAATTACACCAGAATATCTTGGGTAAATCTGGATTTGATATTGAACCTTTCCATTTTAGCATAAAGTTAGAAGTTTCATAATTAAATTCAGCATGAATTATTTCAAGCAATGAGTTGTCGACAGGGGAATTACTGGAAATAAAATCGCCGTATAAATAGAACGAGTCTTCATCTTGTTCCTCGCTATTCCATATCACTAGATAATTCGTACCGTCATAGGCAAGTGCAGGCGATGTTTGCCGTGACGTAGTGTTGGTATTGATCATAAATTCAGACCCAATTAATGATCCGGACGAACTCAACAGTTGCCCGTATACATCAGCTTCAATCAATTGTCCTTCACTCCATGTAAAGGTAAACCATGTAACTAGATAATTTATACCGCCATAGACGATAGCTGGTGACCATTGTTCATAATTCATCTCAGTTGTAGGAACTATATTTATTTGAAATTCGGAACCGACCAACACTCCGGATGGACTTACTAGCTGTCCAGATATTCCGCACCATTCGATTTGGTGTATTCTGTTTAACCAGACAACCAGATAATTCGTCCCATCATAGGCTATTGCAAAATACATAAAGAAAGGCTGACAATCTGTATTTATTTGAAATTCAGAACCAACCAGCGAGCCTGTTTGACTAACCAGTTGCCCGTATATATTATGGTTGCCACCAAACATATTACCCCAGACAACTAGATAATTTGTACCGTCATAGGCAAGTGCAGGCGTCCGTGGATCAGATGTAATTTGAAATTCGGAACCAACCAGCGACCCAGACGGGCTTATCAGTTGCCCTGCTATATAACCCGAAAGATAATCATTTGGCTCGTGTTTCACCCAGACAACCAGATAATTCGTCCCATCATAGGCAAGTGCAGGATATCCAAAAGCAAACTCATTACCTGTGCTTATCTGAAATTCGGAACCAACCAACTCCCCTGAAGGGCTCACCAGTTGTCCGGATATCCCGATGGGGTATAAAGGACCATAATTCACCCAGATAACCAGATAATTTGTACCATCATAGGCAATAGCCATTCCGCCTGAACTAAGAGACGAATTTATCTGAAATTCGGAACCAATCAATACCCCAGAAGGAGTCACTATTTGTCCGAATATGTTCTGATTGTTATTCCATATCACTAGATAATTCGTACCGTCATAGGCAAGTGCATGTGATCCTTTTGAGCATATAGTAGAGGTATTTATCTGAAACTCTGCACAGCAACCTTGCTGTCCCATTTCTCCGATGATGCAAGATACAAACAATACAAACATTACCGCTAATTTATTGTAATTCATAAAAATACTATCCTTGCGATAAAAATTAATATCTAATACCATATTGCATAACCATCGATCGGTGTATCATAGTTAAATGGATAGATACAGACATATATTAAGACATTTTATTTAATATTTTATTACAACCTTTTTATTATTTTTTTGTTTTTCACTCCTCAATGCTCTTGAAATTTTGCCCGCAGGTTTTGCAGATGTGGTAGCGGATTGGCGGGTGGCTGGAATAACAGCGCACCTTCTTGCTGTTGCATTTCGGGCATCGTAACGGAATATACGATACGCCGTAACATTCTGTATTGTTGCTCATAACCATCTTATCGTTCATAACCATGCTCCTTCTCGTTTACGAATCCACGTTTGACGGCTGGTCGGTTCCTGAATGACCGGTTTGTGGATTCCGATATCGTCTTTTCTGATATTTAACGCACGGATGATATCCGCCGCGGCTACGGCGTACACCTCGGCGTCCAAATAATGATTCGCTGAAACACCTTTCTTCTTCTGCCACACTTCTTTCGCTTTGCCGGTGTTACGGTTACGCACCAGCACCTTATGTTCCGATGCAACCTGCTCCAGATAATCGTCGGTCGGGTTGCGAAACAGATGCCATTTATGCGGATCGCGTGACGTGATCAGCCGGTGTATCTTGTCTTTATACTGCGTAGTATTGACATTCCACAGTACCAGCCCTGCTTTGATAATCGAACCGGTACGCGAATTAAGATCGATTTTTGATGCCCGATAAAACCGGCCGCCGGTGATTTCGTCCTGACCTTTTACTGCTTTGGTTTTGTCTGCCCATTTCCTGCAAAAATGATACACTTCGTCGGTACGATACCCTGAATCAATACAGGTCAGGTACACCGGCAACGTCTCGTAGCTGTTCATCTTGCGGTACTCGGTTTTGAACAGTGCGTCGATAATGTCGTCCCAATACTCAACCCGATCAGCTCGGATAAGCCATGATTCCTCGCAGAACCCCCAGCCACGAATCACGTAGTAGAAATGATCTTTCTGAACGTCCACACCGGCGGTGAGTACAAGCACATCATCCGGGACTATGCCTTGTTCATAGTCACATGCCAGATGTTGCAATTTGTCGACCGTGGTATCTTCGATCTTCTCTTCCCATACTTCCGCCAGCCATGAGTTGACGAAGTTCATCAACAGCTCGATGTAATCCTTCGATTTGATGAATTCCGCCGCGATGTCGCTCCATGTCAACCACGGTGAATACAGCGAATTGATCCAGAACCCGCGATGGGTCGTGCGATCTTGCCCTTCCGATATCCACTGTCCAGCCTGTAGCATTGCCGGTTTGTGGTAATCCTCGATGCGTTTTTTGCAGTGATAACATTCATACCACGCCAACCGTTCTCGTTTGATTTTCTCCGGCGATTTTTCCGACTTCTGCCACTTGATCTGACTGAACGACAGAATCTGTGTTTTACCGCAATGCGGGCATGGTACGTAGAATTTCCGCTGATCGGATTTTTCGTATTCCCGATAAATGTACCCGTCGCGCGTAGTCGGCGTGGACACTTTGACCGTCTTCTTGTTCCAGAACGTTTTCTGCCGTTCCGATGCCAGCTTGATCGGGTCAGCTTCACGACCTGAGAATTTCGGGTACTTGTCGACTTCGTCCAGAAACAAATACCTGATCGGACGCGATGCCAGATCAGCTGGGCTGTTTGACCCGGCAAAATACAGAATCATTCTGTTGAGGTGATACTCAAGTTTTGTGATGTCATCTGATAACGACGGCAAGTGACGCGCTAACCTCGGCGAACTTTTTATCATCGGCAATACGCGGTTATACGAAATACTTTTCGCGTCGTCCGCCCGCGGCGATACCATGAGCGTAGGGCCGGGGTCTTGGTCAATAAGGTACGCAAGCATATTGTACATACATTCGGTTTTGCCGACCTGTGACGCCGCCATGACCGTGATCTCCTCAACAAGAGGGTCGGAGAAGGCGTCCATGATTCCTTTGAGATATGGCGTGCGGCTAGTGTTCCATCTGCCCGGTTCCGCCGACGTAATCGAGTTGAGTATGCGATAGTTATCCGCCCATTCACTCACCGTGATCTGATCCGGTACGCGAAGAGCGGTTTTTATCATTGCCGGTATTTGCGCTTTTATGTCGTCTGAGATTTGATAATCAACCTGCATGATCGTCTTCCTGTCCTGATAACTGTTTCAAAATGTCGGTTAGATGTTCCCGCAGAATCTCCGCGATCTCCCTCGGTTGCATCATTGCCAGTTTCGGCGCGATGTAACTCGGTAACGCCAGCAATGCGGTCTTGAACGCAATGGCGATCGATATCCATTCCGCCTCAACCTGCGCAAGGTTGACCAGTTCGCCGGTAAGCTGTTTGTATTTCACTTCCGACATTTTGTATTTCAGCTCTTTCTGTTTGTCGTCCCAACCAGACTGATCGTATTGCTCACGGTGCCGCCACCGTTCGATCAGCACCACGTTGTACCGCCCGTCTTCTTCAACCGGCATACCCGACCGTTTCATGTAGCGCACTCGACGGGTAGTCACTCCGATCGCCTCGGCAACTTCTTTCTGCGTGTCTACGATCCACGGTTTGCCGGTTTTCTTAACTTCGTTCTCGTATTCGCCGAGTTCATCGATTTCTTTCTTCGATAACGTTTGCCCTTTCTGGAGTTTTTCTACCAGATGGATATGCCGTTTCTTTCGGGCGATTTCGCGTAAATTGAGTTTTTCGGTATCTTCTGCCATCTTTTACACTCGTACTGCTTTCATGCCTGTAAAATCTTGCCATCTCTTAATAGCCACATCACAGAATACCGGTTCCATTTCCATGGCGAATACCCGACGATTAACCCGTTCACCGGCGATAATCTGTGATCCTGATCCGCTAAACGGTTCGTAACATATATCTCCCACATTGGTGTGAACTCGCATGGGTATCGCGAACACTTCGGTCGGTTTGACTGTCGGATGATCTATGCCGGGATTGCGTTTTTTGCCTTCCCAGTCAAGTTCCCATACATCGGTGTAGTAGTCCGGTGACGCAGGGTCGCCTGATTTGAGAAAATCCACGCGCCATACTGTGCCGATCGATTTGTCTTTCGGTTTGTACGGCGGTTTACTGCCTCGCACCCACATGAGCAAACATGGTTCGTGACGCCACGAATAGAACGAATAGGTGAGAATCGTGCACGGTTTCACCCATATAATCTGCTGATGAACCAGAATATCCAGTTCGTCGCATACCATCTGGATTTCATAGCGGCGTTTCGATGCGTGCCACAGGTACATCGCCGTGTTCGGCTGAATATGGTTCAACGCTACGGTATAAAATTTTCGCATGAAATCTACCGCGTCTTTGATTTCCGTTTCACGGTACACATCAGACCAGTCTTTTCCGCCGTTCGGCCGGTCTTTACCGGTATAGTCCACGCAGTACGGCGGATCGGTGGCAAACAGACTGGCTTTCTGCCCGTCCATTAACTGCGCAACGTCTTTGGGATTCGTACTGTCACCGCACAGTAACCGATGACCGCCGAGTATCCATAAATCGCCCGGGCGGGTGATCGGCTCCTTCGGCGGTTCTGGAATATCATCCGGCAACGTTTTGCCCGCGCCCATGTTCTCCGGTTCGAATTCCGATAACTCTTCGCGCAGTTCTTTCATGCGAAGCGCGATGTAGTCGTCCGCCATATCACGCCGGAGTTTTTCCAGCAGGGGAGTAATCGCCGATGTCCAGTACCCTGCGATCTCCTGCGAATTAAGCGTGACGTTCATAGCCTTCTCGGCGATATCGTCCAGATCAACCATTATCGCGGTTACACTTTCGACGTTTTCCGCTTGCAAAATTTTGTACCGCTGGTGGCCGGATATGATGTGCATGTTCCGTTTATTGACCACCAGCAAATCGACCAATCCGAATTTTTCCAGCGAATGCCGAAGCCCTGCCATGGCTTCCTCTGAAATCTCGCGCGGATTATACGGCGCAGGCTTCAAATCAGCCAATTTGACCTCGAAAATCTCCGGTTTTGTGTTTATCTTTGTCATGTTCAATCTCCATTTTTAGGAATAGGAATAGCGATTTTTTTACCCAAGATCAGAGGCAAAACGCGCCTTGCTTACCCGCATACGCCGACCCGCCTTGCAAGTACCTTTTTATCAATGACTTACAAATATCAGTAAATTTTATCGCTATACATTTTAAGGTTTGGTTGTACATTAAACTATCCTCGCGTTAAGTTGTTCAACGATGGTGTCGAGCTTAAGGCAATACTGTTGCTCTTCAGTGGTGAGCTTATCCCACGCATTGCGCATCGGTTCACGCACCAGCCTGATGAAGTCAGCCTCGTCCTGTGTGACATCGAATCCATCCTTCGATCTCTGCTCAAGCCACCGCATACCATCGATATGCTTCCTGTACAACCTGAAATACTCATCCATTGCTCTCTTACTTATTGCTTGATTACTTATTAACTGCTTGTTTATTGCCATGATTAACTCCATCTTTGCGGTGGACTTTTTGATTTTCAAAACTCCACCGCATAACACTCCTATTTATAGTGACTTACAAATTGCGGTGGAGAAAGTGGACTTTTTTCGCTATTGTACCTATATATACATATATGTTTTGATTTTTTCATATGCGTTACCCCCTAAAAAAACTCCACTTTCTCCACCCGTGTCACAACCTATTGGTGAACAACAACATCGGGGGTGGACTTTTTGAAAACAAAACTCCACTTTCTCCACTTTCTCCACCGCAAAAGCACTAAAATGGGCGTTCATCAGATAAATCCTCTTCATTACAATCATTATTCACCAAATCTTTAATGCCGATACCCTGCCAGTAGTAGCGTCCTTTTAAGTTTCCTATCGATCCGCGATCTTTCTTGTAACCGCATTTCATCAGATAATCATTGAAATCTTTCTTCCGTATCCGCACATCACACATCTGCTTATACAGATTATAAAGCTCTGAAACAGTGACCTTGCACTGCGGTTGCAAAACGCAATATTCGTTGAGAAACGACCCGATAATATCCTCCGATTCTTTATATTGATTCGTCGCCGCCATGATTGCTTCCGGTTCATGAAACCCTTCGCGCTGTAACATAGCAAACCCATCAACAGCCCATCGCAATATCCCCGGCAATTCAGGAAACAGATACTTCTGCGCGTAATTCTCGATTTTCTTATCGCCTTCGAATTTATGATCGAATGGTATAAGTTTGATACGCCGCCAAATACCGTCATCCGTACCGCGAATAGTGGGTTTGTAGTTTGTGGACAGAAACACTTTGCCCGTAGGGCGGAACTCGAAGAACTCTTTGTGCAGATACCGAGCAGACAGAGGTTCAGTACTGGTCAACTGTTTGATAAGCGATTCATCGAGCACACTTGACCGTGGCAACTCAGACGCTACGATAAACCGTGCGCCTTTAAGCCGCGCCACATCGTTGGGAATCTCGTTGCCTCGTTTAGCGGTAAGCGTCGACGTAGGTGTAATCATGGCATACGACCCGAGCATCTTGTAGATAGTATCCACGAAAGTCGATTTACCGTTCGCGCCAGCTCCGTGCAATATGAAAAACATCTGATGCGACACATCACCAGTAAGAACGTACCCGACAGCTTTCTGCACAAACTGGATAAGATCATCGTTGCAATGAAATATGGTTTCGAGAAACTCAATCCATCGGGGACATTCCGCGGAAGGGTCAAACCGCGTACCGCACAACTTCGACACCAATATCGATGAATCATGCGGTTTTATCTGACCGGATTTCAGATCGAGCACACCGTTCTGGCAATTAAGCAGATACTCATCGGCGTCAAACTGCGACGACTTGACAGACATATTCTCGTATGACCGCGCGACACTGGTAATCGCTTTGAGTTTCGCTTCGTTACCGGACGTCTTGATATGTTTGTAGAACAGTTTTTGAGTATCCTCATCGAAAGAATCAACCATATCGTTGAACGACTCGACAGTATCACGCGCCAACTGCATCACACGATGCGTCTCATCAAGTTCCCATACTTTACCGTTCCACAGATGCCATCCGCCGAGATTATCGCAATTCATCAATTTCGATCCGTGTTGATCCACAAACCTCCGCGCGTTCCAATCGTCATTGAAAAACCCGCCGAGATCATCGGTATCGGCATTATGAATCGGAGGTGGTTTCGAGACTGTTCTCAAACCATACTTATCTTTCGCGACCTGCAGAGTAGTCTTAAACAACTCACCCTGCAATACTCCGGGTCGAGCCTGCGAACAATCGATCAACCGTTCAAGCACGGCGATAAGCAACAATGCGTCACCGCCAGATTCACACCTGAAACAATGCCATACGTTCTTATCCTGATTGATAACCAGATTAACGCCACTGCTCGAACCGTGTATCGGATGAGTGCATGTCAGCTGGTTGCCTGACCGGCTGGTTTGAATACCGTTAATATCAAGTATACGGGTAATATCAATAGATATATCCTGTTCTTCGTACTGAGACTCACTGTGTTGTGGATTACGTGTCTGTGTTACATTGCGATTATCGACTACCTGTGCGTTGTTATGTGACTCACGTTTTTTTATATAATCATGTAATGAGGATTGAATTTGTGTCTGTGTTACCTGTGCGATAGGCAAATCCCTGTATACTTCGTATCGTGTCCCGGTATCCGGATGAACCGACCCTGCTCCAACAACCTGCGATCCGGTTGAAATAATCTCGCCGTGATGTGTTCCGTCTTTCTGCAACACCACCTTCTGATTAAAATTGTTCGCGATAAAATAAAAATGATACCCGTTCTTAGGGGTTTTCACGGTGAACGTTGGCGGGAACGACCGTTCGATGAACCTGCTCATCTCATCAGAATCAGTATCAATGATAATCAGCCCGCCATGTCCGCCGAGCACACCGTAATTAAACCCCTGACCAATCCACGCATTGATCTGCGCGAGAGAATACGGCCGTTTCTGCCAGTTCCGCTCAAACGGCCGCTTCGATCCTCTCTTCAGTTTGACGAACCCGAACCGTCCGTCACATAACTGATCCGGTACTTTAATAAGGCCGGTCTTCGGTGTCGTCGTCATCATGTACCTGAATATCTTGCACTTTGGCTGAGAACTCGTTCCATAAAAACTCGCATGTCCGATACTCGTCCTGCGATACCTGCCCGACCGGTATAACCTTCAACACGGCATAAGAATCCATGTTTTTGGTCTCCATGACCGACGTCAACCGGTACTTGCGCGAGAACATATCTCCGCCACAGAACTTCGCCAGCGACAGAAGCTGTTTGCCGGTCTTGTAACTGGTTTTCGAGAAACTCAGGATAATCGGCATCGCGCAACCCGGGAAATACGAGAAGAAATTCAGGAACGTTGTAGCCGGCGGTTTCTCGCCGTTTATCCCGAACCGTGTTTCTTCAATAACCCGCGGGTCGTCCGGATTAGCCGATTTCCATACCACCGACCCCGGATCAAACCCGCTCAGGAAATTCGGGTCTTCTTTCTTACGCGGATTGAACCGTATAAACGTTTTGAACGTGAATATCGGGATAAACTCATCAGGCAGTTTCTCTTTGGTCAACGAATTGACAATCGACCCGATTCGGATACCCTCGATACCGTCTTTCAGTTCCGGCGACAACGCCTGAATCAGTTTTGCGCGAGGGATAATCAAATCTTCCTGATTCACTCCGCCTTCAAATCCACGTTGAGGTTTTGTAACCACACATAACTCGTTCGGCACTTCGTTGCGTGACTGTCCTTCGTTGTGTGCCTGTTCATTGGTAACATCTTGTGCAACATCTTTCGGTTTAATCATTAACATTCTCCTATTCATACAGTTTGATTGATGGTTTCAAGTAGTAACTGATACATTCCTTGACAAAACTCGACAAACTCTGAGGCTGAACAGTTTCATTGGCGTTTTCGCATCCTTTCCACCTTGAAATTCTCTTC
>JAHDNF010000029.1 GCA_018435605.1 bacterium
TCATTAACATTCTCCTATTCATACAGTTTGATTGATGGTTTCAAGTAGTAACTGATACATTCCTTGACAAAACTCGACAAACTCTGAGGCTGAACAGTTTCATTGGCGTTTTCGCATCCTTTCCACCTTGAAATTCTCTTCGCCGACCTCAATGGACATCAGGCCGGTGAATACCTCCGCGATATGTTCGCCGACTTTGCTCGACACATCGATAACCGCTTTGTTATCCGCGGCGCAATACGCGGCATGTAACCGGACTTTCGGTTTACCGAACGTGCATTCCGCGGTGATAATCGCCAGAGCGATCTGTTCCTCGATATCTTTCTTTTTTACCGATTCATCAAACTCAAATCTGCATATAGCTCCCATAATCAAACCTCCTTTCAAAACGTACATACGGATTAATTCTCAAAAATGTTGCAGGCTACTTCAAAAATATTTTTACACCCTCATTTTCAAATATCTGTCTGATACGCTTGATCTGGCGATACACAGTTGTTCGTTCAACTCCTAATGCTTTCGATAAATCTTCAATGCGCATATTTTCTTCTTTAAGCAGTTTGCATAACTTTTGTTGTGAAGAAGTCAACAGTGACAATGAATGCTCAATAGCTGACCTGATTTCAATATGTGCTTTCAAATCGAATTTAGAGGCTAAAGTATCTATTAGCAATGGCGATTCATCTTCATCGTTTACAGGCTGGTGTAGCGAAGAACACTGATGAATAACCTTTCTCTTATCGCTTGATTGTTCTCTGACAATGTCCATCAACTTGTTCAAGATAACTCGAGCCATAAAAGTATTCTTTTTTGCTCCTGATTCCGGATTGAAAGTTTCTCGCCTCAATAACCAGTGAGTCAGGCATTCCTGCAATAAATCTTCTTCATCTATACGCTCCAAACATTTCCATTTGCCTTTCTGATTCCTGATAATTTTTTTCGCGACACCGATTTCCCAATTTTCAAAAAGTCCGTCGTAATTCTGGTTCATGGCAGAGCTCTCCTTTTTTTTTCGAAAAGTGAGCTCTCAATGAACCATCTCCATTGAGATTAAGGATTTTTACATCCCTCTAAAATTACGGGGTTCTCGGGTAGTTTTTTGTTTGAGTTTTTTATTGCCGAACAACTCAGCATCGACATTCTCTTTACCGATCAATTCTGAAAAAACCGATCGCATAGCCTTGGTCAAATTCATATTCCTGTGATTATGTTCGGAAACATGCTCAATCGTTTCGGAGAAACGAATCTCAAATCCCTGTGAAAACCTATTCTTAAAATGTTTTTTAGCTTTTTCGCCCATGGTTGATCTCCTCAGGACGTACATACGGATTAATTTCCCGAAATGTTGCAGAGCCCTGCTACAGAATTGAAAAATAATACGTATGTATTCGTAGGGGGAGATATGATGGTAAGTTTCGTGATATATAGCTTGACTTGCCCGACGATTGGTTATAAGGGGTTGCAGAAAGGAGAAGTGAGAATATGATTAAGGCTAAAACGAAGAAATCGGACGACAAAAAACGGTACGTTATTTATACGCGATGCTCGACTGACGATCAGGCGCAAGGTGATTACACTACTTTGGACGCCCAAGCACACCATTGCAAAAATATGCTTGATGCATTCGGATATGAACTTGCAGACATCGGTAAAAAAGGTGTGATAAACGATGACGGGTACTCCGGCAAAGATCTGAACCGGCCGGGCATACAGAAAATTCTTAGCGAAGTACAAAAAAAGCGGTCTTTCGACGGAATTATATTTTTCCGTTTAGACCGCTTAACACGCAATCCGCGAGACCTTTATTCTCTTATCGATCTGTTTCGGGATAATGATATTGATTTTATATCCGTACGCGAGAACCTTGACAGCTCAACTGCTATAGGCCGTGTGGTGATTGGAATTTTGGGGTTGCTATCTGCTTTTGAAAGGGAACTGACCGGCGAACGTGTAAAAGCATCGGCAATCGCCCGAGTCCGGCAAGGCCGATGGGTAGGCGGAAAAGTTCCGTATGGTTATAAACTTATTCCTGATGGAGATAGATTACCTAACGGAACCCAACCCCATAAAATAGTTGTCGATGAAAAGATCGCGCCTCATTTGCAAATCATATGGGAAATGGCCGCAGATAACAAATCGTTGACACAGATAGGTATGGAACTGGAAAAAAGAAAAATAAAGACAGCGACAGGTAAATCATGGCGCAGGCAGGCACTATCAACAATTCTTAAGAATCCTTTTTATACAGGATATTTACAATACAGCGGAGAAACTCATAAAGGCAGGCACCCTGCAATTGTCGATAAGAATTTATGGGAGAAAGCAAACAAGGTTCTTTGTGCAAAATTGCCCGGGCATAAGTTCGTGAAAACACCCAAAGAGTACTGTTATCGCGTGGAATCATTGATAAAATGCGGTGAATGCGGTAGTCACATGATAACGTATTTCGCTAAAAAACCTGAACGAAAATATTTTTATTACGAGTGCGGACGATCAAAGCAAGGTCTCGGCTGTTCAAATAAAAGAATATCGGCAACTGTCTTTGATGAAGCGTTAATTGAGTTTTTCAAGCGGGCATCCAAAGATCAGGAGATTATTGTCAGGGCAATAGGAACCACCATTCTGGAATCAAAAAATAAAACTGAAGAACTCCAAAAGATTATCAATGAAAAACAGAGTTTGATGGATGATTTAAAACATGAAACTCAAAAATTGCTTGATCTTGCTATGAACGGAACAATACCACAGGGTTCTACATTGAAAGATAAAATGGATATCCTCGAACTGCAAATTGAGAAGATAACGAACGACCTGAGCAAACTGCAAGCACAGAAACGTATCGCTCAGATCAACGCTCATTCAGGCGAATATCTGTACCAAAACATACGATCAGCCATAGAGAATATAGACAAAGTATCCCCTGAAACACAAAAGCAACTGTTGAAGGCTCTAATAAAAGACATAGTTATATTTAATGACAGGATTGCGATAAACATGTACATCAACGAATCGATAGGTAAGAGCGAGCCGGCAGATCAGCCGGACAAAGAAAAACGCCCCGCAGAATCCTGCGAGGCGTCAAAGGATAAAAGCCGAAGTTCGGCTGATTGTCCTATTTGGCTGGCCAAAAATGGTGTAGGCAAAACCACAGAACATAGCTTGTGTCAATTACTTGTGAGATTATATAAATGCCGTGGAAAACGAATTGAAATGTCCATAGGCGAACCGTTACCTGAACATCGCTCATCATCGCTCTATGTCCCCAGAAATGTCGCTGAAGAAGCGTTAAGAATCAAAGAGTACCTCGACACCAATCCTAATGCGAGCGTAGATCAGATTGCCGAGCAATTCGGTATAACCATGTCTCGCATTTCACAATTATTAACGATCAATAATAATTTACCGGACAATTTTATCTCAAATCTTGCGCAATCAAAAAAGTCCATTTTGCTACGTAAATTTACAGGGAAAAAACTTCTTCAAATTGCCTCATTACAGTCCGAAATAAAACGACTCGAAACCATAAAAAACCTCATGCCGAAAAGTCATATAGGATAATTCAGTTCCACA
>JAHDNF010000039.1 GCA_018435605.1 bacterium
ACGTCGTACTATTTCCACAACTGGCGCGGCGATGTGGTTGCCGTGACCGGAGAATCGGGCAATCCGCTCGATACTTACCGGTATTCCGCGTTCGGGGAAGTAATCGAGCAGTCTGGCGCATCGGATAACGACATCTTATTCAGCAGTAAGCGATATCATGACGCAACCGCGCTGTCATACTTCGGCGCGCGGTACTACGATGCGTCGCTCGGGCGGTTCCTCTCCCGTGACCCGCTGGGCTACATCGACGGTCCGAACGGGTACATCTATGTCAATAACAGCCCGATAAATCTCATTGATCCGTTCGGATACAATCAGCGGATGCTCAATAAGGTTAATAATGCTCTGGCATCATTGATTTTGTTCGCGAATATCTGTATCGGCTATAACGGAACAACAATCATGCCTGATCCGGTATCGCCTATCATTGACGGGCCGGGATCTCTTGGGGCGCTTGATCTCCCATTAGATAACATTGATCGTTTTCCGGAAAATAATTTCGACAGACCATTTATTACAACATTTCCTGAACCGATATCGCCAATCATCGATGGGCCGGGTTCGCATGGTACACTCGATATTCCATTGCATGATATCGATCCGATACCGCCTGACGTGTTTAACGGGATATATAGAAACGATGGGAATGACCATCAAAAACAAACTCCGAATCCCAATGGTAAAAAAGGAAGTACCGAACATCAGAAAGCAATTAACGATACTATCGAAGACATAAAAGCGAGAGGTTTAAAGCCTAAAACCGAGGAGCCCATAACAACAGTTAATGGAGCTAAATCGGTTAGATTCATGGATGTAGTAGGCAAAGACCCTGAGACGGAAGCGATAAAGGAAGTACATCAAATAGGAAAAACTCTGACTTCAAAACCGAATGTACCTGTTTCGCGTGAACGAGCCGCATTCAGAGATGTTCGTCATAGCCCTGAACTAAAAGGAGCAAAACGAATTTTTAAAGGGTTTTAAAGATGGGAAAACAAACACGCTTCTACATGACAGAAAAAGATGAATCGGATCTTCTTAGTTTTGCAAGATCAGATCGTAAGATGGCTATTTTACCTTATCGACATTTTACTAAGGAGATAGAAATTGTTGATACTTTCCCTGATCCTAATATACCTTTTGGAAAAAGTACATGGTTATGGGATATGGACCACAGCCCAAAACCAATTTTGAGTTTTGTAAATAAACAGAATTACTACAGTGTTGATAGTTTATTTTCAGAAGTGATTGAATTTGACAGGAGTTTTTTTGACGGAACCAGGTTACGTTCAGGGAGAATTTATATACAAACCGGTTATTGGGATGATTCTGGAGAGTATGTGACAAAAAGTGATGAATTCATCAAATGGTTTGAAAGACTTGCCCGGTGGATCAGGAAAAATGGAAAAAGGCACAACAATTGGGGTTATATGCTTCCCGGTGCTCAAGAATTTGCCGCTAACGGTGGAATAATTTCTTCGTACTGAGCACATACCACAACGCCCTTTTTAAAAATTGACGGATCTTTGACAGGGTTTCTATACGATGCAGGCAGGCTGATCGCCGAGTACAATGCGTCGGGCAAGGTTTTTGCGCAGTATATCCACGGATCGGGGCTGGGTCACGATGTCGGGTCGCTGATCTGCAAAGAGACATCGGAATCAACCGCGTATTACTTCTACAATTATCGCGGCGATGTGATTGATACGCTCATCGGGGCAACGGTCACATCGTATCGTTACGATGCGTTCGGGAATCTGATCGACTCATCGGCTCCGGAGATTGGTTTTTCTTCGAAACGATATGATTCATCGACCGCCCTATCCTACTTCGGCGCACGGTATTACGATGCTATCACCGGCAGGTTCATCTCCCGTGATCCGCTGGGCTACATCGACGGCCCGAACGGATATATTTATGTATCAAACAATCCACTCATTTGGTTTGACCCTTTCGGATTATGCAGAGAATCCGCTAAAAAAACATCTTTTTCTTTCGCTGAAGCTATGGCAACTGATCCAATCAGATTTTCCCAAACAGGATATATTCCTCTTTCTACCGAACAAATTTCAACTAACTATACAATTGATATAAAAACTTCTCTAGATTCAGGACATTCAAATGTTGATATTCTCTATTTTGAAGCTAGTGCTCATATCAATATCGCAACCTTCAACTTATATACTGAAGTCGATACAGGCTTCCTTCGTACGGAAACACCTATCTTTAAAACACCTGACAGCCAACTGACTAATATTACGCGGGTTAAAAGTCTACAGCTGGGAGGAGGGCTATATAATGGAATACCCGGTGTTGAAGCATATTATTCATTTGTAAGAAATGATATTATACTCAAACAATCTTTGGGCAAAACAGATTTAAATATTGAAGCAGATATGTACGCAACTGTTGGCTCAATTGGTCTGGAAAGGAGATTCAATCCTTTAAAAGGAGGTTTTTCACAAGGGCAAGCAATTGGATATGGAGCAGGTTATAAGATTTTGATTAAACAGAAAGAGGTAGCTCAATGAAATTGTATGATTGGTTTGCCTTTGTTTTAATTATTTCTTGTTCTGTTTTATCGATGATACAGGCTTTTATTTTTGCAGACAGCTATAATCTCAATTTTCCAAAGTCCAATGTCATTGCCGAAATCATAGTTTTTTGCTTAATATATCTATTTCCTCGTTATTTATTTTTTGTTCCCGATATGAATTTCAGCAAGATTAGTAGCGATAAATTGCTTTACAAGTTACTTTACTTAAAACCTGACAGCATAAAAAGAAACGCTCTCCGAGTGTCTTGTGTCATTTTAATAATTATTGCTATTAACACATTAATCAATATTATAAATTTGGCGAAAAATGATCCCCAGACTGTGCGCGAATTAAAAAATTATTACGAAGGTTTCAATAATTAATGTTCTTTGACAAATATATATGAGCGTCGAACAAAAATCGCGAAACAAACGCCCAACGGCAACACACTCGAATTTTCATATAATCAGCAGGGTAACCTTATCGAACTGTCGTGCGAGGAGGATTATACCGTCGACGCGCTGTTCGAATACGATAACATGGGGCGACGCCTGACCATGTCCGACGTCACCGGTACTACATCGTTCGCCTACGACACGGCGGGTCGACTGACCAAAAAAATTGCGCCCGATCAGAAAAGCGTTATGTATCAGTATGATCGCGCGGGTAACGTCGTCACAAAAAATTTCTCCGGGATCAACCGGCCCGACGACTGGGCTGATGCGTCGATACCCGCTGTCATGCAGACCATCTCGTACACTTACACCGACGCCAACGAACTGGAATCGGTTGCACTGAACGGGCAGGAACTCGCGTCGTACGACTATAATCGAGGCGGACTGCTCGAACAGAAAACCTATACCGGCGTGGGTGAAATTTCGTATACCTTCGACGCGCTCGACCGCTTAAAAACACTGGAGAATAAAAAAACGGATTCGTCGGTCACCTCGTCACAGTCGTATGTGTACGATCAGATCGGCAACAAGGTGCAGATTATGACATCGCGGGGCGCATCGACACACGCCGCGGCGTATCGCTACGACCGGAAAAATCAGCTTGTCGACGAATTTTTTACGGATGCTTCAGCCGTCAACCATCGTATTGCATATACGTATGACGGCACCGGCAACCGGTCGGAAGTTACCGAAACGGTGAGCAGTCAGGATATTGTGAGACAATACACGGTCAACAGCTTGAATCAGGTGACCGCGGTGGCGCGAACCGCATCGGCGAATCAGTTGCCTAATCTGGATATCTGGGGTGTGTTCAGCGGCGAGCGGACTCAAAAATTAAGGGGACAAATCACTTAATTATTGATTCACCTGAACAAAGTTGATATTATTTTAACATGGCACGATTAGCGCGAGTGGTAGCGCCAAACTATCAACATCATATCATACAACAGGGAAACCGCAGCCAAAAAGTGTTTTCGGTTAATTAAGTGATATGTCCCCTTAATTCCCCAGTGGTTTTATCGGGTCTTTTTCGATAATTAATCGATTCGATTATAGACTTGTCACTTCAAAACAAATTAGATTTCGACACTACCTTCGTCGAAATGTTTTTCTATAAATATCCGTAAAAAAGCGAATTAACCCCTTGACTCCCCCTTTAACCTATGGCCCTATACACCCAGTTTTTAACATCGCGGAAGGCAAGTACGCAAAAACTGGGAGGATTCGAAGATGGTAAATTTCGCAAAGTTGTACGATCGGAACATCACAATCAAGGATTATCTGGAGCTTGCAACGATATTTTCCAGCTATTTGGAAGATTGCGTTGCTGATAAAGTGTGCACGGCAGATGAAAAAATGTCGGCTGTAATTGAAGTTCTTAAAGACGCGGAATTGTTTGATGAATATTGAGATGATAATCGGCGGGGCGGTTAATAGCCGCCTCGCTTTTTTATAAAGGGAATCGAAATGAACAGTATCGTAAAAGTATTGATGGAACGTGACGGGTTGAGCAGATCAGAAGCGGTAGAGTTATTCAAGGAAGCGCAAGCCGAGTTAAATAACCGGTTAGCGTCCGGCGAAGATTGTTACGATATTTGTCAGGAATACTTCGGGCTTGAACCTGATTACCTGATGGACTTAATCCCTGAACCGATTTTCATATAACGATTTTTGTATATCGCTGTTTGTATCGTAATTTTCCACAATTTCACCTCAATCAACAGAACCTTCGCTGAATAAAAAGTTTGGCGAAGGTTTTTTGTTTCTATTCCAATAGATATTATGATAGAATATTACATTGATTAAAGATTATGCAGATATAATCGATGTGAGTTTGTTATAAAAGGACTTTATATAAAGGATACTATTTTCTGAAGTCAAGGAGGACATGAGATGCCAACTCGTACAATCAATTTAAAAATGGTTTTGAACAGAAGTGATGAAGGATTGGAATTGCGCCAAGCATTATGGACTACCCACGAGGAAATGAACATCGCTGTCAGGAAAATTGAGGAATTTCTTTTGTTGTGCCGGGGCAAAGCGTACTGGACTATTGATGAAAAAGGTGACGAGCTAGAGATAAAAGAAGAAATATTACATCAACAATTGCTTGAAAAAGCACGGGAAACTCAAAAAAAAAATAAAACATCGGTTGTCTGTTCCGACGAAGAAATCCTATCACTATTTTATCAGCTTTATGAAAAACTTGTTCCTACAGTTAATGAAGGAAAAAAAGGTGATGCTCAGAAATCCAACGCATTGGTTAGCCCCTTGATGGATCCTAAGAGTGATGGTGGTTTATCGGTTTATGAAAAAATTATAGAACCTATACCTGAATGGATTCAAATGAAAAACGATATTAGAAAAGGCTGGGAAGAAGAATCTATAAACTGGCTTGAATCTATAAATGCTAAAAATTTAATGGAGTGTACTGGTAGACCGTCTTCATGGGTTGATAAAGTAAGAAAAAAAATCCCTTGGCAAGATGCTTTTATAGAAGATCAGGAAAAAAAGAAAGAAGAAATAAAAAGTGGAAATGCCCCTTTAATTAAGGAACTGAAAGAAAAAGGTCTTATACCAATAATCGAGCCTTATATTAAATCCAAATTTAATAATGAAAAAGATGGGGTGACACCATGGGATCGCATGGCTATGCGCCTTGCGGTTGCACATTTATTGTCATGGGAAAGTTGGAACCATGAAACTAAAAAAGAATATGAAAAAATTCTAAAAAGAAAAAATGAGCTTAGTAATAAGTTGATAAATTGTAATAATGAATTGATACAATTTAGAAAATACGAATCTCAACGTCATCAAGAACTCAAACGGATCGCTGAAGCTACCGATGAGAACCCCTATCGTGTAAGGAAAAGAGCTCTCAGAGGCTGGAAAAAAATCAGGGAAAATTGGCTTGACGCAAAAGAAGACACTGTTGAGTCACGCAAAACAATCCTGAGAAATCTTCAAGAAAAACTAGAAGGAGCATTTGGTGATCCGTATTTGTTTAACTGGCTGGCTGAAGATATAAATATAAACCTCTGGACGGATAAAAATATTTTACCTGAATTAATAAAACTGAATGAGCTTGAATTATTATTGAAACGAAAAAAAGGTCATGCACAGATGACTTTCGCGGATGCACGTTTACACCCCCGCTGGTCATGTTTCGAAGCTCCGGGAGGTTCAAATATAAAAAATTATGAATTAACAGCCGCTAATAATGGAAAAATAGAAATCAAAATTCCTCTTTTGACTGGCAGGGAAAATAACGGATTATGCGAAAAACAATTCGCAATCTCAATCGCCCCATCAGGACAATTTCAGAAAGTTGAACTCAAAGGTAATAAAAAAGATAAGAACTTGAAATTCCATTATATCAGTTCAAACCAAGATTTTTCAGGAACTCCCGGCGGAAGCGAAATTTTTTTTGATCGGCTATATATGTGTAATCGTGAAATAGAAATATTACGGCATGGAAATATAGGATCAGTCTGGTTTAAATTTACAATAGATGTAGATCACAAGCCTGAATACCCAGAATGGATTAAAAATGGAAGAACACAAACCCCGCCTGAAGTACATCATTTCAGCACGGCGCTAATCAATAAAAGTAAACACGTGCATAACATTACTGCTGGATTGCGGGTTCTTTCGGTTGATATGGGTATGCGAACCTTTGCTTCCTGTTCTGTGTTCGAGCTTGTCGATACTCAACCCGAAAGAGGTCTTTTTTTCGAGACAGATCAAGAAGGTTTGTGGGCACAACATGAACGGTCGTTTTTATTACGCCTTCCCGGAGAAAAAGCATCACGGAAAATCGAAGAGAAACGCTCGCAGGCTATGGAAGAAATATATTCGCTTAAACGAGATATAAAACGGCTGAGGGATATTTTGCGCCTGAGTGTCGAAACATGCAGTGCTAAAAGAACAGAAACATTGTCTGAAATGCATAATAGTATCGAAAGTGAAAATAAAACAACTGTTTTAAAAGCTATCTTGAGTAAACTTAACGAGATGGAAACACAGATTAACCATAATAATGAAAGTTGGAAACGAGCATGTGATTCTTTATTTGAAGAAGCTGAAAAAGAGGTGTCAAAAAGATTCAGCAAATGGCGCAGGCATACCCGTCCACGACCTATTGATTGGAACGACTGGAATAATCGGCGTGGATACAATGGTGGTAAATCTATCTGGATGATAGAGTATCTTGACGCCGTGAGAAAACTTTTAATAAGTTGGAGTATGCGTGGCCGCGGTTATGCGCAAATCAATCGTTTTAACCGTGCCATACAAGGGCAATTCGCTTCGAGATTATTACGTCATATCAATAATCTCAAGAAAGACCGCACTAAAAGTGGGGCCGATTTTATAATTCAATCTGCCAGAGGCTATATTCAGAATGATAAAGGATGGTTAAAAAAATACAATCCATGCCGTGTAATTCTATTTGAAGACCTTGCCCGGTATCGTTTTCGTACAGACCGGTCACGTAAGGAAAACCGTCAGTTAATGAAATGGAATCACCGTGAAATAATTCGCGAAAGTGAATTGCAAGCGCAAATTTATGGTATAGTCATTAAAACTACAGCAGCGGGGTTCACAAGCCGTTTTCACGCCGCATCAAACGCGCCCGGTATCAGGGCTCGTATGTTAAAAAGAAGCGATTATGAAAATGAAACGATTAAAGAACACATAAATAAGAAATTAAGTGATTACAGGTTTGGCAATTTAGAAAAAGGTATGCTTGTTCCATGGGACGGAGGAGAGGAATTTGTTACTGTTGAACCGCAATTAATTACTGTTCAGGCAGATATAAATGCGGCACAAAATCTTCAACGGCGTTTATGGACTCGATGTGGAGATGCGTATCGATTGGCATGTGTTAAAGTTATCATAAATGGTTCTGAATTCTGGTATCCAGAAAGTCAGGGTGTTACATTGAGAGGAGGGCTTACTCAGCTTGACGGAGTAGGACCAGAAGGTTATGTCCGTTTAAAGAAAAACAGCACCTATTTTGAGGTCGAATCCATTAGTCGTCAAGAATGGAATAATGCCCTTAATAACGCGGGTGATGAACATGAACACGAACTGACTGAAAAAGGCGAGTTAGAGGATATTTTGGATGATCTAGAGATAGAAATATCCGACGAAAAAGAAACATTTTTTCGCGATCCGTCAGGTCTGTTTTTCGATACAAACAACTGGGTTCCAGCAAAAGAATTCTGGAGTATGGTAAAAATTCGGATAATAAAAAAAATGAAAACAAAACCAGTCGCTCAAAACAATGATGGAAAATATAGGGCATAATCCTGACGAGTATATTACGGCACGTGGACTGAATGAGGTAGCATATTGTCCACGCCTGTACCATTTGATGTATGTACAGGGTTTGTTTGATGATAGCGTGGATACTCTGGAAGGAAAGGCACAGCATTCCCGCAGAAGATCACGCGGTAAAAATTCAGAAAATTTGGAAGATGCCAGAGAAACGCCATGGTCAAATGATAAAATAAAAGATGTTATTTTATCTGATCCTGATCTAGGTATTACTGGCAAATTTGATATAGTTGTCAGTAAAGGAGACGCAACATTTCCAATTGAAGATAAACATGGGCCTGCGCCTCATGGATCATATCCCTTCCATGTCGGGCCGTTTGAGTTACCGCCATCCGCATGGGGAAACGATCAGATGCAAATGGGAGCTCAGATTGCCCTGCTACGCGCTAATGGCTATCAGTGTGAATATGGAAAAATATACTACAGAAAAAGCAATAAACTGGTCGAAATTTACTGGTCGGAGCTACTTTATAATGCTCTTATTTGGTCTGTTGAAAAAGCCCGGCAATTGCATAAAGAAGCTATGCCGGAACCATTAATAGATTCCCAGAAGTGCCTGCGATGTTCGCTCAACCATATATGTTTGCCTGATGAAATCCAGTATTTGAAAGGAAATATTGAAGAACCCCGCCGGCTTCATCCCGGAAGAAGCGACAGAGGAATCCTTTATTTAACCACTCCGGGTAGTTATCTTTCCAAAAATGGCGAGAATATGAAGGTAACATTGCCTGATGGCAGGTCAGACCATATCCCGATAAAAGAAATTGAGCATGTCTGTATTTTTGGGAATACTCAAATATCTACCCAAGCGCTATCTGTTCTGGTAGATCGTGGAGTGTCCATTTCATATCTTACTACCGGAGGTTGGATATGTGCTGTTGTTACGTCTGTGTTGAAGCAGAATATTGCGGTGCGGAAAGCCCAGTTTTTAAAATTTTCTCGTACGGATACATGTTTGCGTCTCGCGCAATCTATCGTATCCGCCAAAATTGCCAATCAACGCACTCTTTTAAGAAGAAATAGAAAAGATAATATCAAGAATGCACTCAACGAGTTGAAAATTTTCTGTCAAAAAGCCAAAACAATATCCAGCCTAGATTCTTTGAGGGGAATAGAAGGGATTTCCAGCCGTATTTACTGGGAAGAATACCATAAGTTGCTTAATCCGCCTACCGGGACGATAGAAATGAATGGCAGGAATCGCAGACCGCCGCAAGATCCTGTTAACGCAATGCTTTCTTATGGTTATACATTATTATTACGAGACTTTTACAGTGCTATATCTGGGGTGGGAATGGATCCGTTATATGGATTTTATCACCAGTTGGTTCCAGGCCGCCCCTCTCTTGCGCTTGATCTGATGGAACCTTTCAGACCATTAATTGTAGATTCGGCAGTATTACGAGCAGTAAATGAGGGAAGCATTACACAGGCGGATTTTTTATCCACTCAGGGTTGCTGTTTATTTAAAAAAGATGCCAAATATAAATGGATTTCAGCTTATGAAAGGCGAATTGACAAACTAGTAACTCACCCTTCATTTGGGTATCGGTTAAGTTATAGACGGGTTTTTTATATTGAAGCACGTTTACTTTCCCGTTTTATCGAAGGAGAGATAAATGAGTATTCACCGCTGATGACGAGGTGATTATGCGCAGTTATGTATTGATTGCATACGATATTACTAATCATAGACGGTTACACAAGGTGCATAAACTGGTGCGCGGTTACGGCGATCCTATTCAGTATTCGGTATTCCTAGCGCAGCTTTCGCAAAAAGATCTGGTAGTTTTACGTGAAAAACTTAAAGACATCATTTTTCAAAAAGAAGACAAAGTTGTAATTATAATACTGGGTTCTGTGGATAGTAATCCAAAATCTGTTCCTGAAAATTGGACAATACTCGGTAAAAAACAAATAATTCGAGATTTTTCTGTAATTATTTATTGATTTTTTTAAAAAATTTCAAATAATATAAGAATATATATCCTATAGGGATATTTAAATCATATTCCGGTGTGCCACCCTCTATCTCATATTGTTCGCAATATGCAAGATGAGAAGGAATATGTGGTGTTCTTTTGAGACTGGGTCTTTGATATGTTTATTTCGAGTGGGTTGCTGTGCCATTGTTATAGCAAGTGGCTCGAAGTTATTATTGATTAAAGACTTACTGGATCCTTTTGGCGTAATAGTGGAGTAATTTTTATGAAAATGGAACGGAAAATGAGGATCACTCGAAATTATGCTTATAACTCTTTGTTTTACAAAGCAATACAAAGATTCTGTTCCATGGATTCAGTCTTGAAAAGAATGCTGGCACAACCCTGCATACCAGCCCCAGTCGACGACATAAAGGTTCCATGGATTCAGTCTTGAAAAGAATGCTGGCACTACCATGTTTGCAGGCTTGCCCATGTCGCCATGCTGTTCCATGGATTCAGTCTTGAAAAGAATGCTGGCACTTTCACCTCCTTAAAAGTGATCGATTAGGCCGGGAAGTTCCATGGATTCAGTCTTGAAAAGAATGCTGGCACTCCAAATCTTGGCGGCATATTTATCCTCAATTTAGGTTCCATGGATTCAGTCTTGAAAAGAATGCTGGCACTATTCTAAATAATCCGATAATACATTACCGGATACGTTCCATGGATTCAGTCTTGAAAAGAATGCTGGCACATGTCCACGGTGTTTCTGGCTGGAACATGTGCGCGGGTTCCATGGATTCAGTCTTGAAAAGAATGCTGGCACGAAAAAAGATCTATTGCTATAAGCGACTCCGCAGAGAGTTCCATGGATTCAGTCTTGAAAAGAATGCTGGCACTTTCAAACCTTGCAAAATTATAAAGAAACATACCGTTCCATGGATTCAGTCTTGAAAAGAATGCTGGCACAAAGGTCTATCGTATATATGTATCTTATAGTTATTTGTTCCATGGATTCAGTCTTGAAAAGAATGCTGGCACATGCCCTTCCGGTTCAAATCGCAGTTTCATAATCGTGTTCCATGGATTCAGTCTTGAAAAGAATGCTGGCACTCTCCGGCAATAAATAATCTGTCTTTATGTATAATGTTCCATGGATTCAGTCTTGAAAAGAATGCTGGCACATTGAGGTGTTGCAGGAACGTATCCGGCAATTTAAGTTCCATGGATTCAGTCTTGAAAAGAATGCTGGCACCACCTCGTCGCCGATAGGATATACTTTTGTTTCGTTCCATGGATTCAGTCTTGAAAAGAATGCTGGCACTATTTAATATCCGTATCATGGAACTAAACCCGCATGAGTTCCATGGATTCAGTCTTGAAAAGAATGCTGGCACGTTCTACTTTGCCCCGGACGCTTGACGCAACGTGTTCCATGGATTCAGTCTTGAAAAGAATGCTGGCACTATGTAGTTATATGTAGTTATGTAAGCGCATAATGTTCCATGGATTCAGTCTTGAAAAGAATGCTGGCACGTCGTACATTCTCACACCGTAACCGCCCGTTCATTTGTTCCATGGATTCAGTCTTGAAAAGAATGCTGGCACTGTCAGTTTTCAGCAGATAAGGGATTATGCTCAATGTTCCATGGATTCAGTCTTGAAAAGAATGCTGGCACTGTCAGTTTTCAGCAGATAAGGGATTATGCTCAATGTTCCATGGATTCAGTCTTGAAAAGAATGCTGGCACTTACGCCGTTTATGGGGATAGGTTCGGAATGTTATGTTCCATGGATTCAGTCTTGAAAAGAATGCTGGCACTCTTTGTCCAGTCTGCCTATGTAGACTATGCTATCTTGTTCCATGGATTCAGTCTTGAAAAGAATGCTGGCACTGTCATTGGATGAGAAGGGTTTACCTCAATTATCAGTTCCATGGATTCAGTCTTGAAAAGAATGCTGGCACGGTTGTTTTACGATTCAACGATCCGGCCTATAGTAGTTCCATGGATTCAGTCTTGAAAAGAATGCTGGCACAACCTTAGCTCATACCGAGCCGTAACAAGCTGGTTTGTTCCATGGATTCAGTCTTGAAAAGAATGCTGGCACGATCATCATTTTCACCGCCGGATAACTCAGAACCGTTCCATGGATTCAGTCTTGAAAAGAATGCTGGCACCACTAGCATGAGCAAACACTCTAAACGATGCTCCTGTTCCATGGATTCAGTCTTGAAAAGAATGCTGGCACCCGATTCCGTTGCGTTCGTTTTCTTTTTCATTTCCAGTTCCATGGATTCAGTCTTGAAAAGAATGCTGGCACATACAACCCTCTAGGTGCTCTATGACGCCCCGAATCTTGTTCCATGGATTCAGTCTTGAAAAGAATGCTGGCACCAGGGTTGAGCTGTACTCTGGACGTTTTGGGAGCGGTTCCATGGATTCAGTCTTGAAAAGAATGCTGGCACAATTTAGATTCATCCCATAATGCGGCATCAGCCCCTGTTCCATGGATTCAGTCTTGAAAAGAATGCTGGCACTATTTTTGTCGTTATGGGTTATTGAGATGATTTTGTTCCATGGATTCAGTCTTGAAAAGAATGCTGGCACATAATTTGTCGGGCGTGGCGGTAGCCGGCGAGATCGGTTCCATGGATTCAGTCTTGAAAAGAATGCTGGCACTTAACCCATGATAGAGTAATATAGTTATTTAGTCGTTCCATGGATTCAGTCTTGAAAAGAATGCTGGCACTGTCGATCTAGGGACCGGCACATGGAATGATTCAGTTCCATGGATTCAGTCTTGAAAAGAATGCTGGCACCAATCAGGGCGGTTACCCCCAAACAAGGCTATAAGTTCCATGGATTCAGTCTTGAAAAGAATGCTGGCACTGACGACGGCGACGACCTTTGGGGGGCACTGAAGTTCCATGGATTCAGTCTTGAAAAGAATGCTGGCACATTAAACAAAAATTATGAATGGCAATTACACTTAGGTTCCATGGATTCAGTCTTGAAAAGAATGCTGGCACTCTCGTATGTCTCTAGTCTGCGACCTTTTTTGTAAGGTTCCATGGATTCAGTCTTGAAAAGAATGCTGGCACGTGATATACTAAATCAATATATCAATCAACTTACGTTCCATGGATTCAGTCTTGAAAAGAATGCTGGCACTCATTGCATGAGAATACCCCTATAATGAATGATGAATTACTTAAAATTCTTCAAGATAAAATTAATGCCGTAAAAATATCCGGTAAATATTTATTGACTTAGCTACTACATCGTAGTATTCTTTTATTCATCACACAGCATATAAGGTCCCGTGTTAGAAGGATTAAATCCCGGACGTAAAAATAAGTAAAACCTGGGAGTGCTGAAAAAGGCTTGCGTGTCGATATTTTATTTTCTTTGAGCCATTTTTGGATGAAATGACCTTCCCCCCGAAAACTGTGCCACTTGAAATTAGAGTAAATTGATGAGATAATCTGATAAAAAAGGAGGCACAGATGAAACGCAAACGATTCACTGAGGAACAGATCATCCGTATCCTGCAGGAAGCAGATGCAGGCGTGAAGGTCGCAGATCTTTGTCGCAAGTATGGATTCAGCGAGGCAACGTATTATAACTGGAAAGCGAAGTTCGGTGGTTTGACGATCAGTGAAGCACGTCGCTTGAAATCGTTGGAACAGGAGAACAGCCGTCTTAAGCGTCTGGTTGCAGATTTGACCCTTGATAATGAGGTGCTCCGTGAGATCAACTCAAAAAACTTCTGACGCCCGAAGCAAAACGAAAAGCAGCTGAGTATGTGATTACTTGCTTTGGGCTTTCGCTCAGACGAGCCAGCCGATTGACCGGAGTATGTCGCAATACGTTTCGATATATCCCGAGACCGGATACGGATACACAATTACGTAAACGGCTCAAGGAGCTGGCGCAAAAACGTCGAAAATTCGGCAGTCCGCGTTTGCATGATTTGCTGAAGCGAGAAGGACTGGTAATAAATCATAAGCGAACCGAACGGATTTATAAAGAGGAGGGGCTGTCACTTCGCAGGAGAAAACGACGCAGGAAAGCGTCAGTCATTCGCATCAAACCGGATGTTCCTGTAGCACCGAATCAAAAATGGAGTATGGACTTTGTGCATGATCAGCTGGCCGGAGGACGTCGGATTCGTTGTTTGACAATAATTGATGATTACACCAGAGAATGTCTTGCAATAGAAGTTGATACCTCGATAAATGGTATGCGTGTGGGACGAGTGCTTGATCGGTTGGCGATGCAACGGGGATTGCCTGGAGCAATCACGGTTGATAACGGCCCGGAGTTTGCCGGTACAGCTATGGATAAATGGGCGTATAATAACAAGGTGAAACTTGATTTCATCACACCGGGCAAACCGATGGAAAATGCCTATATAGAAAGTTTTAACGGCAAGTTTCGGGATGAATGTCTCAATGACAACTGGTTTTCTAGTCTCTGGCATGCAAAGGAAATCATAGAATCATGGCGGATAGATTATAATATCAACAGGCCGCACAGATCGCTTGCTTTTCTTTCGCCGGATGAGTATAAACAAAAATGGACGGCTTCACAGGGGCTCGCCCCTGTGAATGTGGCTCAAGCTTAACTCTCTAATTAAACTTGGCACAACAAATTGGGTAAGGTCAGAAAAACAACAAGAAATTTAGTTAAGGCGACTCATTTTTGCTGAATATTTTTTGTTTTTTGGTCGATTCGACCGGATTTTCACACCGTCCGCACCTTACTTCGCCAGTACCGCCCATTTTTTCATATTCCATGCTAATGCT
>JAHDNF010000020.1 GCA_018435605.1 bacterium
AAAGGCAAAAGCGGGTACCTTGTATTGTCTAAATTGACAATTGATAGTTTTGATAAAGACGAATACCTGCTTTTCAACGCTTTCGACGACAAAGGCAACATTATTCACCCCGAAATATGCGAGAAAATGTTTGAATGCTACGCCGATATCGATGCGCATATTATCCCGGCTGATATTCACGAAAAACTTATGCAGGACGCTCAATGCCACAGTAACGGCACAATCGATAAAGTTATGGAAAGAAACAATTTTTATTATCAGGCGGAATGTGATAGATTGTTCAAATGGGCTGACGACCTTATTCTTTCCGCTGAAAACGAACTGAAAAATACCAAGAACAAACTTCGAAACCTCAACAGAATGTTGCGGCAGGCAACGTCTATGCAGGAAAAACTCAATTTGCAGGAACAGATCAGCGATACACAACGTGTCCAACGCCGGCAACGACAACGGATATTTGACGTGGAAGACGAAATCGAACAGAAACGCGATGTCATAATCGATAAATTAAAACAAAAAATGCAACAAAAAACCAACCACGAAACATTGTTCATGATTCGATGGAGCGTTGTGTAATACAAAATATGTAGAGGATTTTCTATGCAAAACCAGTACGATAAACTAAAAAGAATATTGCGCGAAATGTTCCAGATGGATCAGGCAGATCTGGATTTCGGCATTTACCGTATCATGAACCAGAAACGCAAAGAACTGGAAAAATTTCTGGACGAAGATTTACTCCCGCAGGTAAAAACGGAATTTTCCAAATATCAGGATACCCAGTCGGACGGCAAAAAACAGGAACTGCAACAGCTTGAAAAAACGTTGCGGGAAGCGCAGGTCGATCTCGATACCAATCCAAAGGTAATTCAGTTACGAAAAGATATAGCCGCCGGTTTCGACGAAGACGCGCTGGCAAACGAAGTGTTTTCACATCTTACAACATTTTTTCGCCGGTATTATGACGGCGGCGATTTTCTTAGCCTGCGACGGTACAAAAAAGATACCTACGCCAT
>JAHDNF010000035.1 GCA_018435605.1 bacterium
GAAGAGAATTTCAAGGTGGAAAGGATGCGAAAACGCCAATGAAACTGTTCAGCCTCAGAGTTTGTCGAGTTTTGTCAAGGAATGTATCAGTTACTACTTGAAACCATCAATCAAACTGTATGAATAGGAGAATGTTAATGACTAAACCGAAAGATGTTGCACAAGATGTTACCAATGAACAAGGACGCAATGAAGTGCAAACACACAACGAAGTGCCGAACGAGTTATGTGTGGTTACAAAACCTCAGCGAGGATTTGAAGGCGGAGTGAATCAGGAAGATTTGATTATCCCCCGCGCAAAACTGATTCAGGCATTGTCGCCGGAACTGAAAGACGGTATCGAGGGTATCCGAATCGGGTCGATTGTCAATTCGTTGACCAAAGAGAAACTGCCTGATGAGTTTATCCCGATATTCACGTTCAAAACGTTTATACGGTTCAATCCGCGCAAAAAAGAAGATCCGAATTTCCTGAGCGGGTTTGATCCGGGTTCGGTGGTATGGAAATCAGCTAATCCGGACGACCCGCGGGTTATTGAAGAAACACGGTTCGGGATAAACGGCGAGAAACCGCCGGCTACGACGTTCCTGAATTTCTTCTCGTATTTCCCGGGTTGCGCGATGCCGATTATCCTGAGTTTCTCTAAAACCAGTTACAAGACCGGCAAACAGCTTCTGTCGTTGGCGAAGTTCTGTGGCGGGGATATGTTCTCGCGCAAGTACCGCTTAACGTCGGTCATGGAGACTAAAAACATGGATTCTTATGCCGTGTTGAAGGTTATACCGGTCGGACAGGTATCGCAGGACGAGTACCGTACATGCGAGTTTTTATGGAACGAGTTCTCAGCCAAAGTGCAGGATATTCAGGTACATGATGACGACGACACCGAAGACCGGCCTTATTAATCATTACGGGGGCAGAGATGCCCCCTCACTTTATATTAAAGGGTAGTTATGGAGACAATGAGTTGTTTTGCAAATAACATTACATTACCCGTTCATTTGCAAGATAAACGGTTTGGGTTTGTAAAACTGAGACCGCGTACCAAAATTCCTTTTGAGAAAAACTGGAATAATCGGCCTTATTCATACAAGACAATTCAGTCATGGATAAATCACGGCGGTAATTACGGTGTGCTCGGCGGGTATGGCGGGCTGATTATAATCGATACTGATTCACCGCAGATGGTTGATATTGTGTTTCCGAATCTTCCTGAAACGTTTACGGTAAAAACACCCAATCGCGGATATCACCTATATTATTTTTGCGAAGGGTTCGATCGAAAAGTTGTACTTGAGATTAATCCTGAGGCTAAAACAGATAAAGATGAACATGATGGCGAGATAATATCAAAAGGGTCGCAGGTTGTCGGTTCAGGGTCTATTCATCCTGATACAGGGACACGGTATGAGGTGTATCGAGATTTACCCATAGCTGAGGTTGAATATGATCGAATAATGACTGTCTTGGGACCTTATATGAAAACAAAAAGAAAGGAGAATAAAAAGACAACGAATCAAACAACGAATCAAGGCAAAGAAGATCAGAAAAAACAAGACAACGAATATCGCACTGATATCGATATCAATCAAGTTGTCTGCAGGTACGGTTTACAAACACAAAATACTGGCGGTCAGTTAACTTGCGCTCATCCGATACACGGTTCCGTTACCGGTTCGAATCTGGTTATCCATCCCGATAAAAATTTATGGCATTGTTTTCGATGTGAATCAGGCGGTGACTCGTTACTTCTTATTGCTGTACTGGAACGGATTATAGATTGTGCTCAGGCTCGTGCCGGAGCATTACAAGGCGAAATATTCAAACAAACACTGCAAGTCGCGAAAGATAAGTATGGATTGAAAGTTGACGCAAGACCGACGGTTGTACACAAACCTGTTGATAATGATGCGAATATCGATCAGGTACGACCTGATGATGCTGATCTTGGCGGGTTTTTTAATGACGATTGGAACGCGCGGAGGTTTGTCGAGCAACACGGATCGAAATTGATGAATTGCGATAATCTCGGCGGATGGCATATTTGGAACGATAAAGTATGGGAACTGGACGAGACTCATCGTGTGATGCGGTTGGCGCGTGATACTATCGAGTCGTTCAACGATTTGGTGGGATCGTTTGATGAGGATACGCAGAAACTGTTCTATAAACATATCAAGACGTCCGGTAACGAAGCGAAACTCAGGGCGATGATCAGTGTCGCGCGGTCATACGAGAATATGTCTGTCAAATCGTCACAGTTTGACGCCGATGAGTATCTGCTCAATTGCCATAACGGTGTGCTCGATCTGAAATCCGGTCAGATGAAAGGTCATAGCGAGAAGTTACTGATTTCGAAGTTATGCGGTACGTCGTTCGACCCTTCCGCGGAATGTCCGCTATGGTTGGAGTTTCTCAAAACCATATTTCATGGTAACGATGATCTTATTCGGTTTGTGCAGAAAGCTGTGGGATACGTTCTTACCGGTGATGTGTCGCATCAGATGTTTTTTATATTGCATGGAGCTGGCGCGAACGGTAAATCGACTTTCGTGGATACTATCTACAAGATGCTTGGGTCGTATGCCATGATTACACCTACGTCGACGCTTACCGCTAAACGAGGTAACGAGATTCCCAACGATGTGGCGCGGCTTAAAGGCGCACGGTTTATCGTAGCGTCTGAGTTGTCACGGTCAAGTTTGCTCGATGAATCGCTGATCAAACAGTTGACCAGTACTGAACCTCTGTCTGCTCGGTATCTTCATAAAGAATTCTTCGAATTCCGGCCTACGGGCAAAGTGTTTCTGTCCACAAACTACAAACCCACTATTCGCGGGACGGATGACGGGATTTGGCGGCGTATCAAACTTATACCGTTCGATCATAAATTCGAAGGCGATAAGAAGATCGAGAATTACGCGCAGAAGTATCTGTTTCCTGAAATGCCCGGGATATTGCGATGGGCTGTCGATGGGTTTGCGATGTTAAAACGCGAAGGGTTTCATGAACCGGAAGCAGTCATGGCGGCTACAAATCAATACAAAGCGTCTGAGGATATTATCGGGTCGTTCCTCAACGAATATTGCGTGTTGCAACCGCAGTGCAAGGTCACTGTTTCAGAGCTTTATGATCTGTATAAGCAGATGTGCGATGTACGGATTAAAAAGAAAGATTTCAATGATTATCTGCTGAAATGCGGTTACAAGAAAGAACGCGGTACGTGCGGCAAGTATATGGGACGTTACTACTGGCAGGGTATCGGTATCAAGGATTTGTTGAATAATACTGATAATGAGCATGATACGGATGAGGATGTGTTGTATGAACGCCCATTTTAACGTGTTTAGACTGGAGAAATTACTGGAGAAACTGGAGCAAACTGGACTTTTTTTTCAAAAACTCCAGTGTGTAACCACCTATAAGGTAATGAGATGTGATGCGACTGGAGAAACTGGAGTTTTTTTAGGGGGTAACGCATATGAAAAAATCAAAAATATATATGTATATATAGGTACAATAGCGAAAAAAGTCCAGTTTCTCCAGTGTATTTTGTAAGTATCTATCAATATGAATGTTATGGACTGGAGTTTTGAAAGTCAAAAACTCCAGTGATCCAGTGAGGTGATTAACATGGCAATAAACAAGCAGTTAATAAGTAACCAAGCAATGGATGAGTATTTCAGGTTGTACAAGAAACACATAGATGGTATGCGCTGGCTTGAGCAGAGATCGAAGGATGGATTCGATACGGCACAAGATCAAGCTGATTTCATCAGGCTGGTACGTGAACCGATGCGCAAGGCGTGGGATAAGCTCACCGCCGAAGAGCAACAGCATTGCCTCAAGCTCGACACCATCGTTGAACAACTTAACGCGAGGATAGTTTAATGTACAATCAAACCTTAAAATGTATAGCGATAAAATTTACTGACTTTTGTAAGTCATTGATAAAAAGGTACTTGCAAGGCGGGTCGGCGTATGCGGGTAAGCAAGGCGCGTTTTGCCTCTGATCTTGGGTCGATAAATCGCTATTCCTATTCCTAAAAATGGAGATTGAACATGACAAAGATAAACACGAAACCGGAGATTTTCGAGGTCAAATTGGCTGATTTACAAATATTGTGAATGTCAAAATAAGCATAAAAAATAGGAACTCGCAGAATCTTAAAACTTCCTATTGCCTTATAAATTTAAAAATATTAAATCACTCTTTTAAAAACGAAATTAATGTAAAATATATCTTGATTTAAACAGATCAAAAGCATAATTTATATTGTATTATTATTTTAGATAATTCCAATATTGGTAACTATTATGAAAAATAAAACAGTAGCTTATTATCTGAATCCACAAGAAATAGAGGTAATTTCACGACTTACTTATGAGAAAACCACTATAATTACACTCAGTCAGTTTGATAATTATTTCAGGTTTCCTTCTACTGTCAGAAATAAAATACTCTGGAAACTGAAGAAGAAAGGTATTCTCGTTTCAATCAAAAAAGGATTATATATTTTCTCTCCTCTTGAAAACGGCCCTGCAGGGCGTAATATAAATGAATGGTTGATTCCTTGTTCCCTGTTTCCCAATAACAACTATTATGTTGGATACAGCCAAATGTATAACTATTATGGATTTACCGATCAGATTTTTCAGCAGATGTTTATCATAAATACATCAACTCAATCAGAGCGGAAAATCGGCAAAATCCAATTTAATTTGATTAAGGTTTCGCCGGATAGAATGTATGGACTTAAGTCTATCAAAGTTAAAGAAGCGGAAGTTATTGTAAGCGATAAAGAAAGAACTCTTGTTGACCTTGTGTATTATCCAAAACCTGTTGGCGGATTGCAGAAAGCTTTTGAGATACTGGATTATCAGGTCAAGTCAAAGTTTATTGATCTGAAAAAACTTATCAAATATGCATCTTTGTTTCCTATTATTTCGACAAGGAAAAGAATCGGATTTATTCTGGAAAAAGCTGGCGTCGATCTAATGGAATTAAAGCCGGTGCTTAAAAAAGTTGAAGGTACCTCTCTTACAACGTTATATGATGGCAATTCTCGAAAGGGAAAAATCAATAAGAGATGGGGAATTATAGAAAATGCTTCATGACAATAAAAATGAGTTTTTAAAGGTACTGGAGCGCACTTCAGCTCAGACAGGGTTTCCGCTCAGATTGATTGAAAAAGATTATTATCTGACGATCATTATTTCCCAAATCAATTCCGGTCTGAGTAATAATCTGGTATTCAAAGGAGGAACATGTTTAAACAAGATTTATTACGAATATTACAGGCTTAGTGAAGACCTTGATTTTACCCTTATGCTCCCTTCAGATACCCCGACAAGAACAGTTCGTCGGAAAGCAATCCAACCGATCAAAGAATCAATTGTGGATTTTGCCAAAAATCTAGATTTAAAAATCGATAACCCTGATAGTGCCGGGCATAACGAGTCAACGCAGTATATCTATTATCTCTCTTACAAGTCGGTAGTTATTAATTCACAGGATTCCATAAAACTTGAAGTCGGATTGCGTTTTAATCCTATTTTACCGCCTGTTGAAATGAAAATTCACCACAAATTCATCCATCCTTTTACTGGCGAATCTCTGTTCGATGCAGGAAATGTGCGATGTCTTGATCTGAAAGAACTTGTTGCAGAAAAATTTCGGGCGGCATCGACACGGCTACCGAAATAATCTTGGACGAACATCAGATGAAATAGAATCGATGAAGTCAAGGTTAGAATATGAGCTTTTTCCTGTATTGACTGAGGAAAAAAAACAGGCTTTCGATATTGACGAAGTTTTGTCGTATTTCATTTCAAATATTAGATGTCATTATCCTTATTTTGAGTTTTTTATAAATATAATAAAAAAATAATTTTGCATTACAAAAATCAGCATGATATATGTTTTATGTAATTGCAAAGACTTGAGAGGGATATTGACAACATTTTATTTTTTCATCATAGTTTTTGATCTCTATAACCCTTAATTACTCCTTTGTTTTAATACATATTCTTTCCTATTCTTGTCGTTGCTTATTATAGCCACAATCTGAATCAATATCTTAAAATCATAAAATCGCAATAACAGTGAGGATCAATATGAGATTCATCAAGTTTACCGTACTCATTGCATGTATAATTGTATCAGCTATAAACGTAGCTACTGGGGCAGTTATGACATTTGTTGATAATTTTGCCGATACAACTCGTATCTTGGATAACGATGGAATTGAGCTGTCAGACGGGTTTTTAACCATAGCGTCCAATGTGCTGAATGAATCGGATAATGATGTAGTGGCCTGTTGGAGATTTGATGAATCGAGCGGGAACGTTGTTCACGATTCTTCAGGCTCACATAATGGAACCCGCCAAAATATGGAAGACGAGGATTGGGTTTCGGGAATATTCGGAAATGCGCTTTTGTTTGACGGCGATAATGAGTCGGTAATCGTCCCTGACCACGTAAATCTGAATGGATTTTCCCAGTTCACCTTGGAATGCTGGCTTAAACCGCAAAATGAAACATACGTTGATAACGAAGGATTAATCTGTAAAACAGGATCATACGCGTTGTATTTTAATGGTACGTCAAACTATCCGTATGGTTATGTAAATACCGGTGGCGGTCAGGGTATTTCGTATAACGAACAACAGTTAGTAACGGGTAAATGGCATCATCTTGCTTTGACGTATGATAACGATTCGGTAAAACTCTATGTTGACGGAACCGTAGCTTCGCAAACAGCATCTTTGAGTGGTTCTGTAGTCGTTTCTACCGCTACCCTTGTGTTTGGAAATACTTATGGATACTGGTCCGGTATTCTTGACGAGGTTTTTCTGAGAAATACTGCGTTATCTTCCTGTGAAGTATCGGATCACGCAAAGCAATACAAACCATTGAGCTACGTAACAGGCAAACTGTTGAGTGACGAATACAGTGACGTGCCCGTGTACAGCAGTGTGACTGTTATGGCAATGGGTATAAACGAAAATCAAAAGGCATATATCCGATTTAGTCCTGACGGCATAAATTTTTATGATAATGAAGGAACGCCGGATAATGAAGGGATCTCATTACATAACGGAACAAACGAAATACCTCTTTCGGTTAATTTCGCTGATGACGGATTTTATTATCGTATAATTTTTGAAAACAATACTCTTGGCCAAGCAGAGAATCGTCCTGCTATTGATTCTATCAGCCTAGAATATGTTTACGAAGATGGCTATTACGTGGATAGTACTGGCGGAAGTGATACAACCGGTGATGGGTCGTCACTGAATCCGTGGAAAACTATTTCGCATGCTATATCAAGCATACAAGCCAGCTCGTCATTTCCAAAAAAAATATATGTGCAGGCAGGAATGTATCAAGAAAACGTAGTCATGAAAAAGCACATAATGTTGTTGGGAGGATACGACGCAAACTGGAATAGGAATATTTGTTATAACAATACTATTATTGACGCAGATAATTCCGGTGTAGTTTTGAAAGTAGCAAGCAATACTGTTGTGGATGGGTTTACCATAACAGGCGGGAATTCTAGTCTTGGATCGGGGATTAGTATTATCGGAATAGACGGACCGGTAATTGTATCCAATTGTAGCATTGAGTATAACGAATCAAGCTGGATAGGAGCAGGAATAGCTATTTTCGAAACAGCCGCGTCTGTGACAATCAGTAATTGCTTGATAGAATACAACACAAGTATTAGCTCAGGTGCAGGCGTATCCGTTCGCGCAAATACTTCTGATGTGGCTATCGAAAACTGTATAATTCGTTACAACGAGGCATATTTTGGCGGCGGCATTTGTATCCAGAGTGCCTCAAACACGGTGTTTGTGCGTGAATGTGCCATTGAATATAATCTTGCTCATCTTCTGGGGGGAGCCATATATGCCGATTCGCAAAATAGTTCCAACATACTTGAAATTATCGATACCAATATTTTTTACAACAGCTCAAATTACTATGGTGGAGCTATTTATAATTACCATATGTCCCTTGTTATTAATAATAGTGATATTACATACAACAAGGCGGCGGAGGTTGGCGCAGGCCTTTATATTAAACCTAATGGAACAGAGAATATAATTGAGATAGATATAATAGATAGCAATATCAGTTATAATGCGATTTTCCCCTACGATAACGATTCTCAGTATGCTTTGGGGGGCGGATTTTTCCTGACTTGTTCGGGTAATATTACCGGTACTATCACAAATTGTAAAATTACCGAAAATACGGTTACATCTTTACCGTCTTCAGTGTTGGTCGGTGGCGCTGGATTGTGGATGTCAAGCCCTCAAATTAGTCTTTCGGAGTGCACTATCGAATCAAATAAGATAACAAGTAATACTACTACAGTGACTCCACGTGGCGCCGGAGTATATATTTCGGGCAACAAAGAAAATATTCTCAATAATTGCATGATAAACAACAATATAATAATTTCTACCGTGGATAACGATGGTTGTGCATACGGCTCAGGAATATATGCGTCACGCCTGAATATGCGAGGGTGCATAATATATAATAATACAATCGAGGCTGATTGTGAATCGTCCGGAGCGGCGATATATCTAACGAATCATTCCTACTCCAAAAGAATAACTAACTGTACAATATACGGAAATTATTCGCCGGACAATGACGGTGGTATTTTCAATACAAGTACTACAGCGATTTATGTTGAAAATAGCATTGTACGCAACAACGGCAATAATTTTAATGGACCCAAACATTTATCCTATTCCTGTCTTGAGTATCAGGATGACGATACTGGCATAGGTGTTATATACAACGATCCTCTTTTTGAAGATGCCAATACAGGCAACCTGCATCTGCGTGCTAATTCACCATGTATTAATGCAGGAGACAACAGTGCCGTTGCCGGTTTGTTGTCTGTGGATATAGACGGAGAACCGCGTATTAATCAGATTGACAACGAAAGCATAGTAGATATTGGAGCGGACGAATTTTTCTCATTAGATTATTATGTATCTACAGACGGATTTGATAGCGGTTCTCGATCCGGTTCTTCAAATGAACCGTGGCGAACCATAGGTTACGCGATTCAGCAAATACCAAAAATTTCTGAAAGACATAAAACTATTCATGTACAAGCCGGAACTTATCAAGAACGTATTGTAATTGATCAACATATAAATCTCCAAGGTGGTTACAGTGCGTTGTGGATATATGACCCTTCAGAAAATGAAACAATCATAGATGCGGAAAATTCGGGCAGGGCTATTTGGGTGAAAGGTAATTCCACTATTGATGGAATTACGATACAAAACGGTAATTCCGATCTGGGTGCTGGTGTTAGAATCAGCGATATCGATAAGCCTGTAACCTTATCGAACTGTATAATTAAAAACTGTGTATCATCATGGCGAGGTGGTGGAATCGCTGTTTATCATACTGACGCTCAAGTAGATATTATCAACTGTGATATCAGGAATAACACAAGTAAATCCGGTGCAGGCATCTTTATAAGTTCAAACAGGCAACCTGTGACAATCGAAGCATGTAAAGTACGTGAAAATTCTTATTCTGCCGGTAGTGGATGGGGTGCAGGAGTATCTATAGATCTATCTAAAGCGCCGGTATCGATAAACAACACTATAATAGAATATAATAATATAGATGTAGGAAATAGTGCCGGAGGCGGATTACATGTATCACACTCGGAAGAGATGGTATCGTGCGATAAAACTGTTATAAAAAACAATAGCGCCGCTGCACAGGGAGGCGGAGTGTATGTTTACGCGAGCAATATTGTTTTGACGTCGTGCACAATAGATTCAAACCATACAGGCTTGACAGGCGGAGGAGGATATTTTAATGGCGGAGTAAATATGGTTGATGGAATCTGCTCATTGAGTAATTGCATCATAAATGGTAATAACGTAATGACGCCGACAACGGCTAATATCTACGGCGGAGGGTTATTTTTCACAAATAACTATAATGTTGAAATATCTAACTGTGAGATAACTAACAATTCAATAACATCTTCCGGATCTGTATACGGTGGCGGCATCAGAGCGGCCTGTTTAATAGAGATGACGAATTCACTGGTAGCATCAAACAACTGTACATCTACCGGATATTCCGATACAGCTCAGGGAGGTGGCATAAGTATCGCATTCAATCATGACTATATAATAAAGAATAGTGTGTTGCGCAACAATCATTGTGCCTCATCATACAATGCGTACGGGGGAGGTATTTCTGCCTCATGTATAAAACTTATCGGATGTATAGTTGACTCGAATAGTGTCGAAGGGGGTAATGAATCAAAAGGTGGTGGTATCGATTTACAAAATACTTCTTACGATAAAAAGATAGTTAATTGTACTGTATATGGCAACGTTTCATCGACAAATAATGACGGTGGTATTGTCAATCGTGGTTCTGTGTATGCCGAGGTTACGAATTGTATAGTCTGGAATAATGAGAACGATCTGGAAGGTAATATCAATTTGTCGTATTCTTGTGTAAAAGACAACGATTCGGGAACGGAAGTAATCCATCTTGATCCGATGTTTGAGAATGTAAATGAGAATGATTTTCATCTTACATACTTGTCGCCTTGTATTAATGCAGGATACAACGATGCGATAGTAGATTACCTATCGACAGATATCGACAACGAACCACGAATCTGGAACAGTACTTGTGACATAGGTGCAGACGAATTTGTAGACACTGACGGGGACGGTCTTTCCGACCATGCTGAAATAAACATACATAAAACGAATCCGGCATCATCGGATACAGATGGTGACGGTATTGATGATTACCAAGAAGTAATGATCCCGTATTATAACCCACATGTAGCGAATATACCCGTTGAATACACAGATACCACTACCTCACCCAATATTTCTATTGAATGTTACCGGTTAAATGGAGGAAATCTTCTGATCAAAGGTACGTCTTCAAACGAACGTCCTATCAAATTCCATTTTGGGGCAACGGATAACAGGAACACCACATTCATCAATACATACGATGATTTTGTATATAACGTACAGGAGGTTGACTGTACTGTTGTTAACGAGTATTTACATGTCACCTTTGTTGCCATAGATGGAGGTGCGGCGTTTTCTCCCGCAACCGCTGATTATGAAATTATCGGTGATACACAAAATAAAATATTGGCGCCGCCCAATGGTGCAACAATCAGTATAAAAGGAGTACAACAATGATGCACACCAATCTCTTGCGGTTCAGTCTTGTTATATTGTTTGTTTCTGTGCAACCAGTTATTTCTTATGGAGATACAAAATCAGATATTGTAAGCTGGTTAGCTTCAACACAAAATGATGATGGTTCGTGGAATAGTTATTACCCTGAACCAGAATTTGATACAGTTAGCGAAACAACTATTTCATTAAGAAATTCCGATGAAGGTACTATCGATACTAGTTCTCTTTGTACCTTAGAAAATGTATATAGCATGAAACTGGCATGTCAATTCACGGTATCAGAAACCTATACTTGTAAGAAAATCGTATTGCCATTGAGATTGACAGGGACAGGCACTGCTCCAATCGGGAAAATTTGGGTTCGAATTTGTTCCGATTACAACGGGTCGCCCGGAAATACTATTGCGTCTTCTTTGTGGATGGATGCAGACTCTTTAGCCGAAAGCAATATTGAATTCGACTTTATATTGCCCGATTCTGAAATTTGTCTGTTAGAAGAAGGCTCTACGTATCATATTGTTTTAGAAGGCAGTAAAACGATGCTACAAGGTGAAAGCAAAGTTACATGGTCCCACAGGATAAAAGACGAAGGAGAATCGCCTACTGAAAAATGTTACTATGCCTCGTCAATTTGGTTTAGCTGGAATGGTAATCGAAGATTGCTATATAAAATATATGGATATAACAAATACGCAACATTTGATTGTCTGACTAAAAAATCTACGCTTGCTACATTAGCAACAACAAAAGCGTTGCTCCTAGATAGGGGTAGTTTGGTTAATTTTCCTGCAATAATGCCAAAAGCTCTTTCATGGGTGGAGAATCAGGAATTTTTCAATACGGAATATCTCAGCAGGCAAATAGAAATTCTCTCTTTAGCTGGTAAAAATTGTTCTATGTATATTGATAAACTATCTTCTCTTCGCAATAAAGATGGAGGTTGGGGTGAGTATAGTGGTTATAAAAGCAATCCACTGGATACCATTTGGGCTTTAAGAGCTTTGCTATCTTTCGGATATAGAGACGAACTGGTTATGCAACAAGCATTGGAACTTATAATTTCCTGTACAAGCAAAGTGAATACGACAAATAGCGACGAGTATTTCAGATGGAGCACTTTTTATCCTACTTATTGCCCTGCTGATACTTCAGATAACTGGAAACTACGAGTGGACAGCTCAATTGTTTCCGCTTATTTTTTGGATTTAATTTATAAATACCATGATGACTATGAGATTTTCGACAATTTAGCACTTACAAATAAAAATCTCGGAGGATCGACCAGTGGTTTTAGTGCTATAAGAAATGGATTAGAAACATTTCTATATGCGAAACTGGTTAATTGGTATGAACAGGCATATTTACACGAAGCATTGATCATCGCCACAGTTTTTCAGCAATGGAAATCCTTGGAGACCATTCCAGGAATCCATTATCACGATATTATTGTAGAATTCATCCCTTCTTTATTGAAATCCGATGGTAATTCAAAACATTACAATCAGGATCCGTATCTGACATCTTTAATCTTGGAGACTCTCACTGCAACGGACCATCAGGAAATAGATATCTCTTTTGAAAGCAATTTTAATGTTTCATTAGGAAACGAAATTTTTGTAAGTACGGTAAATTTTTATATAAAAAAAAGCGGAGAGCAAGACTATAACTTGTTGCCATATAGCTGGACGCCTCACCTAACAAATTTAGTATCATTTACTATTCCTACTAATGTGCAACCAGGTGACATCATTGCTGTTTCTGTAAATAATACTCACTGGGATGAAAAAATATATACATCATCAACAAGAGATATGGTAATTTATGCTAAAGACATCACGCTGTACGAGTTGGACGACCAGAATGATGTCGTGAAAAAAATCGAAAACTATACATTCCAAAAAACCACTCAACCGACAAAAGTTAGAGCCGTTCAGAAGATCGTCAACACTTGTCCTAGGGTAAGTTATATATCGGTAGGCTATTATATCAATAACACGCTCCAAAAGTATGATTTTATCAGTGATATACCGCCGGCTAATTATATTTTAACATATTCAGCTGATATTGATTTACCCACAAATGTAGTTGGTACAATTACGTTAAGAGTAACCATCACTGGGTCAGGTATAAACGGTAGTAGTTCTGCTACCGTAAATCTGCATGTCATATCCGGTGATGGGACAGCAAATGCCAATCTTGCGGCACCGCTTTTTCCGAAAGCCGATATTATCACCAGAGACAAAGTGCTTATTTCGTGGCAGGCTCCTTTGGACCCCAATGTTGTTGCATATAAAGTTATCCGTGGAACCACATTGGAAGGTGTCACAACATCGACGTTTTTATTATGTAACCTCTATGATCAGACTACATATTATATTTATTCCATTGATAAGGACAATCATTCTGGTTTGCAACATGCAGAGATTACTGTCACTCCGAATCCACCGGAACCTGTGATAACCGTTACCTACCCACAAGATAATCAAATCATTATACTTCTGGAAGATAACGATACATACAGCAATAGTGTCCTACAATTTGATGTAAAAGGGACTATTAAGAACTATTCTGGAGATAATGCCATATCGATAAAAATAACTACGAGAGGCAATGAAAATGATACAATAGTCAATGTTAATGGCAATGATCTCTATCTTTTTCCGGAAGAAGGTATTATATATAGATTTTGCATAAATAACCCTGGTTCAGAGGATTTAACAACAGGAGATTATGATTTAGTAATCAAGGCCTCAACTGCTTATCCAGAAGCAGTGACAGTGACAGAAGTTATTCCCATAAAAATCCAGAAATGGGTGAAAGCAAGCTTTGTCGGTGACAATAACTCTTCACATCCATCATGGAATATCATCGGCAGTAAAATAATGTTTACTTCTGATGAATTGTTCGATTCTTCAGGTACACAAAATTATTTTCAACAAATTTGGCAGATTACCAATTTTATGTATTTTGTTGGGCTTGTTGCTGAGTACCAGCAAACAACGACTTTCGATATCGTTCCGCTCACGTCTGGTATGACCAATCATCTGGAACCTTCTTGGATATCTCAACAGGAATTGATGTATGTCGCGTATAGCAATGGCAACAGAACTATTGTCCTTCGAAATGCTTTTACTTCTGGCAATACGGTACTTGATATCGCAATTGACAGTGATGGAAACCAGGTTCCTTCGGAATCTTTAGATCCTCTTATCCACAGTAAAAAATCGTTTTATAACCCCAGTTGCAGAGTGTTCGAAAGCTATACAACGAGATTTATCGTCGCATCGGATGAATTTGGCGAACTGGTTCTTGTAGTCAAAGATGAAAATGGCGCTGTATTGCATAATCTTACACATAATATGACAGATAATCCTGATAAACAGTTTATTCTTGGCGATCACCCCGATATCAACATTGACCATCAAGCAAACCGTGTGCGTATTTTATTCGAAGGGTACTCGATGGAGCATCCCTCTGATTACTCAGAAGGTACATATATTAATTCCGATATATACCTTCTTCAGTTTGACGTACCCGTTAACGAATCTATTGTCAACCTTGAACTCAGGAAGCTTACAGATACCCCTAGTGAAAGTGAACTCTCTCCTGTATGGTTTTGTGATGGACAAACGGATGATTTTCTCGATGCTAACATCGCTTTTGTAAAATATAACGACTTTCGTGGTGAAGGTATTGAAGAATCAACCATTTATGTGGGCAATCTGACTGCCCTGGATACCGCATCGCCGAAACTTATTAATTCGTATCCGATTGCTCCTCAAGGTTCTTTCAAAGGGCTTGTACAGAATATTGATGTTAATAACTATTATTTTTTATATGATGAGTTACTCTACGACGGTGAAACTGCTGATTCCAGCTACCGTTCTCATATCGGATATGTGAAATTGGATAGCGATATTCATGGTAGTTTTATAATTGCGGAGGATCCATCAGGCACAAATAAAATATCCGAAGAAATCACTATTGAAACTGCCACAGATACAAACATTTACGTGCGCATAGCTACAGGCGTAACTTTAGAAAGTGCAATCTTCGATAATGACATTAATGATTCGATAGCGCCTGTAAATTTTGATGTTGAAAAAATTAACCAACTTAATTTCACTTCAATAACAACATGGACACTATTTTATCCTTTAGCTGGTACTTATACAGCAGAATTTGTTTTTAAGCTGAATAATGGTTTGAGATTCAATAAAAAATTCACCGTCATTGTCAATGAATAGTGATGGATCAATTGATATGGAACAACGAAAGAGAGTAAGGTTATGAGAAAATTTTCACTGGTGTTGCTATGTATGGTGTTACTGCAATGTATATACATACAGTGTTTCGGCGATGAAGGTGACGATCTGCCATACCAGAGTGATCTGGTCAAACCATCGTGGCCTGAAGAATGGAAATTAACAGCAGACTCAACTCCGCTCATACCGCTCTATATGCGAGATGTCAATGGATACTCGGAATCCGATCTGACAAAAGAACATGAAACCGCTATCAGTGCTGAGATTAATCAAAAAGTTGAGGAATTGAAATATGACCCCGTAAAGATATATGAGTATGTGAAAAATAATATTGATTACATACCTTACTACGGATCGAAATTGGGAGCAACAGGTGCATTGATGCAAAGGCGTGCAAATTCATTTGATCAGGCTTCATTGCTCATTGCCATGTTACGACATGCCGGTATCCCCTGCAGATATGTATGGGGTGGTATCAAGTTGGAAAAAGAAGACGCTATGAACTGGCTTGGGGTTGAAAACGTCAAGGCTACGGAAGAAGCATTGATAAAATCTGGATTGACCTTTATCGACGAGTATTCAACAGGCAGTATAAGCTATAAACCGTTACAAAATGGGAAATTATTATTACACCACGTATGGGTTGAAGCATACTTGCCGTACGCTGGGACACGAGGGAATCCCATCAACTATAAAATGTATAATTTTGACAAAGGCCACATTGAAGACTGTGGAGAACGAATGTGGATACCGCTTGATCCAAGTTTTAAAAAATATGAGAACAAGTTTCCTGTCCGTTTGATCGATGGAATGCCGGTTAGTGCAATGGAGTTTCTCAATCAGTTTATCACTGCCGAAGATGAAAACATGCCGGACGAATTGTATTCAGAAAACCTGAGTAAATTCTTATCCGAACGGAATTCGAATATTTCGCTGGAAGACCTGAGCTTCGAGCGTCGTATCATTCCTGAAAAACTCAGTATCCTCCCCACAGAACTACCTGCGGCTATAAGTATCTTCAAAATTACCGGTGAAAACTATGCCCTTGAAACGTCTGATGTCTGGAAAGTATGCTTCAGGGCAAGAAGATATACTGATGGTCAGGATATTTTATATTCTGATGCATCGACAAAAGGCATTACCAAGCCACTCTGCGACCTGTATAACAAACGGATAACTCTATCATACTCACCTGATCCTGTCGAAGGAGAAGGATATTTTGAGAGATTAACCACCCTGTCTAACAATTTTGCGGGAACCAACGTTCTGACTCCAGAATTCCGTATTGAAGGAGAAATAGTAAATTATAACACTAACCAAAAAGTTAGATTTTTAAATTCAAACACGTATTCCCAGAGAGTTACGACTACAATATTCAATGATGGCACCAACCCTGAATTCATTACAGCCACATATAATAATGTAATCACCAATCCTCTGCAAGCATGCGATCAAAGCAATTATGCTGAAGTTACCAGCGATCAAAATTTTTTACAAGTCAAACTCAATGGTACTGCAGGACTTTCGGGAACGTTGCTCAACGTTTATGTCGGCTTTAATGTATATCAGAAATATGGTTTCAGAGATAGGAATGCTAATTATGCAGAATGCTCAGTAAGCAATGGCCAGGAAAAGGTAGCGCAAAAAATAAGTGTTGAGCGACAACATCTTGGTGCATTGGGGTATATTGATCCGATAGAGGCAGATGCTCCTTCTATTTTTGGCAACATAAAAGCATGGGCATCACCATGGGATGCGATTCGACTTGATTCTTGTGGAAGTTTTGCATCCCATAACCGAACAGGAAATGCGGAATTGACAGTGACCTTCGCCCCCGAACAGATTGGGTATATTACCGGTATACCCCACGATTGTTTTCTCCATGTCCATCACCGTGATGGTAACTCTCAGAATCCCAGTGGCAAACTGGCTGTCAAATGGGGATCATCGCCTGATGAAGTAATATATCGTTTTCCGCAATACATAACAGACTCGCCTTTATTTAAAGAGGATGTTATTTTTATTCCTGAAGGAATGCAGGATGAATACCGATTCTTCATATATGAAAGTGGAACCAGATATGCAACCTGGATTGACTATGTAACCCAGGAATATCGATTGCTCAAACCGAATACGCAAATGTCATCATTCTTTCTTGATGCAACAAGTTTGGTTGGCTCTAATATAAGTGACCTTGAAAATCTTACTTTCCAGGTGCAGTATGTAGGCGATGACGATCACGTTAAATTTTTTGTTTATAACATTTATTTAATAGTTGAATATCTAAACACGGTACAAGGTGTTGATGATCAGGAACAAATAGAGCTGACGACCATAATCGATGTTCCCCGTAGAAAAAACGATATCGTCAATACAGTTACCAGAAAAACCGGTGAAGTCACCGCGCTTCACTTGAACTATGGCAATACTCCGAATCTCGATCTATTGGAATCTCGGTATTCCAGATTAAAAGAGTATGAACAAAAAATTGATGCCGGCACAGCCGAAAATTGCGCTGAAGCTCCAGTGGGAGAATTACTCAATTCCGTAGGATGCCAGTATTTTTACAATCTATCCCAATCGGCTGAGAAACTAGCCAGTGTTATGAATATGCATACAAATACCGCCATGGGTCTGGCTATTGCTTCACAAACATTGAACATAGTAACAAACCAGAGTACTACAACTGTTTTTCCCGGTACTTACAAACTGGATATTTTTTATGGGCATACCGATTTTTCTCGAATTAACGACGATATTGCAACTCGTGATTTCAATTTCCTTTCAGGAATGACATATTCAGCGCATGAACATAAAGTCTTCGAGGATATATTCAATATCAGGTCATTATCTACCATGCGCATTTTACGGATGGCGCATGAAGCGTCCGATGATGAAACAAATCCTAACAAAGTGTTATTCATCGACAAAAATAATTATACCGCTCTGACCAGTACGAGTAACCTCAGTTTTATCTATAACCACTTCAATAGCAATCTCATTGTGAATGCAGACGACATTTTTATTATACCGAAACGAGCACTAAATGGAACTGAATCCGGCGACAGTGGTTTGAAGACAGGGTATATCCACCTGTTCGATCCTGCAGGAAATGCGGCATATTACATAAATGGGAACGACGATATCTACAACGGCGGTTTTTTGACACTGAGTATGGATGCTGTAAACACCAATGAAACTTTCGCCAATGGCATGTATATGATTGATTTTTCAGGTGCCAGTGAGCATGACGTGAATATAAGTATTCTTAGTGATGGGAAAATAAAAGTTTATATAGAGGGAACAGATCCTGACTCTTTTCTGGATACGATAGCATATGAGGTAGGAATGGAAATCATGCTCCCAAGTGATACGATGACGTGGCAGGAAAAACAAGCCTTTTGTGAAACTATACAAGGCGGCTACCAGGCATATTATGAACTTATTGATGCAAATATCAATGATCCCTCGCAAATAATTGGATCACTGAGTGAATTCAACAATGAGCAGGATTATGTCATACAAATCCAGGGAATGGATGGCGATTCACAAGGTTCCGACCCTGTGGATATGCGAACCGGAGAGTTTTACGCGGAGTCGGTCGATGTGGAAATCCCCGGTTTGCTACCTATCGTGATCAAGCGAAATTATTCATCACAGCAGGAATCTATGGATTTTATAGGCTACGGCTGGACGCTGAACCTCAATTATTTTTTATGGGGCAACGGCGCCGCCTTGGATCTAGCAGAAAATTATACATCGGAGTTTTCCTTAACTCAAAAAAAGAGTGTTATTTTGCGCCTTACAGAAGACGATGGCTCAGTTCTGGAATATATCTATGGTAATGAAACGGGAAACACCATAACATTTGTACCCGATCCAATGGCAAACACTGAACTGGTTAATATAGCATTGAGTGCAGGGACTAATAAAAATGCAGGATATATAAGCAACCGGATTGTTTTCAACACGTTATCAAAAGAATTTATCTACACCTCGTATGATGGCACAAAGAAATATTTTACTTTTCACGAATACAGCTCAAATGAAAATGGAAAAGAAAGAATCTATCTGAGTAAAATCGAAGACATCCACGGCAATTATCTTCAATATACCTATCACGAAGATGAAAACAGCAAGGGATTCGGATTGCCATCGACAATCACAAGTAGAAGTGGCTGTTATGTTCAATTCTATTATGACATTAAAGGAAGGGTCGAGCGAATCGTATCATCGGACAAACGGGAAATTCGTTATTTCTACGATAATCTTTGGAATCTGGTTAAAGTAATCGATGCCGCCGGAAAAACAACTAAATACGAATATGCCAGGTCTCCAGACGGTTATCTTACTCACAATCTGGCAAGAATAATCAAGCCCGATAACCGTATTCTTGAAAATATCTACGACGGAGAAAAAGTGATCGAACAGCGCATGGCAATCGGTTTTGATGCCATTCCACGCACAATCGCTCAATTCGAGTATACCCATGATGGAGCGGGACACCAGATCACCAATGAGTACACTTTTGTACGTGAAGAGTCGGATGGGGAAATTAAAAAAACACTTAAAGAATACAAGTATAAAGATTATACACAATGTATACTTAACTTCAACGATCAAACTTTTGGTAACTCTTCTCTTAATGGCACAGGTTTATCTATCACTGCACAGAATGATACGGATTGTTATGTAAATGGCGCGTTTAGCTGTCCGAATCAAGGCACATATATTTCCATCGGACAGTTAGGCAATCTTGTAGGAGCCACGAAAACTATCGAATTTAATTTCAAATGTTCTGCAGGTTATATTATTTTGTATGAACAACAAGGCCTACAATCAACAAATACAATAACGCTATCAAGAGTGGGTGATACTCTTACAATAACAGCATCTATTGAAAATTTAACTCCGCTGGAAGCGGTAAAAACCGATTGCCCTGAAGATGACTGGTATCATATATGCCTCTCATTGGATACAGTAAATGATCGGATAAACCTTTATTTCAACGGTATCCTTGAAGATTCCGAATCAACCTCAAAAACAACACTCATTGAAAACACAAGTTCAAATATTATTTTAAAAGCCGGCGTTTCAGGTACTCCCGATTTGCCCGGTTCTATAGATAATTTCGGGATGTATTCGTTAACCAAATTACCCGCTCGAAAAACCCCATTGCGATTGCTATCCACCACTGAAAAAGGGTTCCAATTGTCCGATACCGAGTGGGAATTCAACAGCATTATATCAAAAACCTATAATGATCAAGGTTATGTAACCAGCATCACCGATGAAAATGATGAATTTACCATTACCGATTATTGGATTGGTGAATTTGCTTCCGCACCTATAGAAACAACGTATGATTATGATGTAATTAGAATATACAACTATGACTCTCAAGGACGAGTTATCGAAACAATTGTCGATCCAGATGGGAGTATTGCCAGTACGCTTCTTGACGATGATGGCAATATCGATTATACCAATGCTACTGGAGGACGCTTCCGAACGTATCTTGATGGGTTATCCAATGATTACTTCGAAGTAACCAGCACGTGGTATGTCGATTCCGACAATCTTCTACTATCAAACAAGGTCAGTGAAATCGTTGATCCGATGGGAACCAAAACAAAATTTACATATGATGGAGAAAGCACGTCCCCTGTCTACTTTACCGGAGCCCTTCTTAAAATGGAAAAATATGATTCCTCCAGTACGTTACGCTACAGGGAAACTTACACTTACTACTCCAATACGCATCTTTTATACGAAAAGACAGTTGTCAATTTAACCGATTCTACCAAAAATATTACCTATAAATATGCTTATGATCGTTTTGGGAATCTCGCGTCTATCGAAAATCCACTGGGAGAAAAAACAACTTTTCTGTTTGACGAATGGGGCAACAGAATCCAGACTACAAATCCTGAAATGGAATCTACCAGGATACAGTACAATAATGCCAACATGCCTATAAAAGTAACCGATCCTATGGGGTATTCTCAAGAAATTTTCTATGATAAAAACAACAACAAAATCGCTGAGATTGATCCGAACGGCAACATGACAACCTACCTGTATGACTACAGCGATTCGTTGATAGGGGTAATGGACCCTCAGGGAAATACCGTTGTCACTGACCATGATATATTCGGCAATAAACTGTGTCTGATCAATCAGAAAGGATACGCACGTGAATTCGAATACGACGGTAAAAACCGTTTAATAAAAGAAATAGACCGGCTGGAGAATGATGTTTTTGAAACAGTCTACACATATGACGATAACGGGAATATCCTAAAAATAGAAAAATTTGCCAACGGAATAACAATATCGAAAAAGGAATACAACTATAATCATCGGAATCAGGTAATTCTTGAAAAAAAATATCGTGATAACGCTTATTTTTATCAGAAACGATATAACTACGATAAAATCGGCAATAAGGTTGATGAGATTATATATTCTTTTACCGATTCCAACATGTGTGGTTATTTCAATGCTTATTTCCCTTATTTATTGCTACAGTATACTTACAGCACGGAATTTGATGGTACATATAAGGTGAAAAATATTTGCAAAAATAAATTAGATTTTCTGAACGGTGATATGCGGTTTTATCTGAAAATAGAGCCGCCTCTCCAAGAGTTTTCTTATACTTATGATCATCGCGGAAACCTTAAAAGCAAAACGGATCCGATGGGATACTCAAAAACATATGCGTATGATAACGCAGATCGACTTATAAGCGTCACACAACCTGTCGATGCAAATGATCAGGGAACTGTGACCTCATCAGCAGTTACGCAATATAAATATGACAGAGCAGGGCGGATTAGCGAAATAATTGACCCTCTAAATTTTAGTTTAAAAACAGTATATGACAGGAATGGCAGGGTCATTCGCCTGATCGATCAGGAAGGCAGGCAAACACGATACGAGTACGATTCCAATGGCAATAGAACCAGAGAAATATTGCCATCAGGGCAAACAAAGTCATATGTATATGACGCATTGAATCGTAATACCGCAATAATCGACGAGAAACAAAATACCTCCTTGATCGAATATGATGCGCTTGGCAATGTCATTTTGACAGCCGACCCAAAGAATAACGTAACGCTTTGTTCCTATGATAACTGGAACCGTCCGGTGCACACACAGGATCCGATGGAATACACCGTAGAATATTCCTATACTTATGATTCCAATGGAATTCTACTAAAAACAATGGAAGCACAAATGGAACCTGGCAAAGTCAGGAAAACACAATGGAAATATAATTGGAACAACGAAAATATTCAGAAAATTGACGGGCCGTCAGACAATGAGAAAATCACATCGTTTCAATATAACTATAACGGGTTCCTTGGTCAGAAAACTACTCCCAACCAGCAAAACGAAAATTTTATACATTGTGGAAACTGTATATATTATTACTATGATTATATTGGAAATCTTATCAACATTTGCTCCTATGAAAGACAATCCACTCCCATACCTTTCGGGTTTGGGACACGAATAAATATTTCATTTGAGTACGATAAAAATGGTAATCGCACGCAAATGTCGGATGAGTCAGGTACCACTCGGTACACTTATTTTCCAAACGGCTTGTTGAAAAACAAAATACAGGATGGCAATCAGGTATCGGTTTCATATAAATACGATAAGAATGGCAACACAACACAGGTCACCTTTACCGGTATTAATCCGGACATCAATTCTCAGTATCAAAATATTTCGCAAACCGTAACCTGCACATATAACACAGCAAACGAGCTGACTTCTGTTGCATGTAACGGCAAAAATATCTCGTATACATACAATAAAGCTGGACAACTAATCACTAAAACGCTTCCGCAAACTGCCATACAATACTCGTACGATGCGCTGGATCGGCTCGAAACATTGCAGGCAGGATCGCTTTTCACCGAGAGATACGGATACGATATACTTGGAAACATCGTTTCGGTCGATCATAGCGGATATGTATCGCGATATGGCTATGACGCTAAAAATCAACTGGCATACGAACTGTACAAAAATGCCGACGGTTTCGTTAATAAAAAAAGCTACACCTACGACGGTACCGGCAATCGCCTTACAATGTTTCATCAAACAGGCAATAACGCAAATCCGCCCGAATTTAGCGATCAGACGTATACATATATTTACAATAATCTTAATCAGCTCGAAAAGATACAGAGCGGCGTTGCAGGATCGACGCAATCGGCTGTGGATGTGTGGGGTATCAATCTGGGAACCGGTCAGGTCACTGTCAACGGGATACCTGCCGGGTCGCTGGATGAACATGTTTATCTGAGTACGGGGACATCTACATCGGGCGCAATCACCATATCTGACGGTGGCGCTGAGACGGTCACTCTGACGCCGGATGCGGACTCGGACGTCTGCTACACCTACGATGCGAACGGGAATCTGGGATTCAAATCGGTAAACGATGGGCGGTCGTATTTCTATCTGTGGGATTCTCTCGACAGACTCAAGGCGATATACTATTATAATGAAGATGAACAGGTAATTCATCGCGTCGAATACACTTATAACGGCGATGGCGAGAAGATCTTTGAAATACGCGACGGTGTGCGTACAGGGTATCTGTATGATGCAGGACGCTTGATCGCCGAGTACAATGCGTCGGGCAAGGTTTTTGCGCAGTATATCCACGGTTCGGGGCTGGGCGGCGATGTGGGGTCACTGCTGTTCGCGCAGAAATTGACCGGGTCGGGCGAAGAAACATCGGTCGAGACGTCGTACTATTTCCACAACTGGCGCGGCGATGTGGTTGCCGTGACCGGAGAATCGGGCAATCCGCTCGATACTTACCGGTATTCCGCGTTCGGGGAAGTAATCGAGCAGTC
>JAHDNF010000026.1 GCA_018435605.1 bacterium
CCTACTTCTGTAGTATAATACGGACTGCCTAGCGTATATCCGCCATCATAGTAGTTCGCAGAATTGCCTGTATCACCGGGATCACCATCTGGGTCATTATTATTCGGAGTATTATCCGTTCCCGTGGCATAGTCGTAATATTCACCAACTATCGGGTCATAATACGCCGCTTTATACCATTCATCTTCACTCGGCAGCCAGTAAGCCGCTCCGCTGTTCCGTGTACTCACACTTGTTGCCCCATTAAACGTATACGCTCCATCTTCTGTTGTACTAGCATCCTGCGCGCCTGTCAACTGTCCGTTATTCAGCCAGTTCGCAAATCGCAAACTATCATACCAACTTACATACGCCACCGGGCGATTTGCCCAATCAGACTGAAAATCCGTATTCACGTTATAGATATAACTACCCGAACTGCCAGTCCGCTTTATCCCTTTGTAATATGTGGAATTATACATATTCGCATTATACAGCTCGTACGTATCCGTCTTCGCTACAGCATTCAAAAACTCCACATACTGCGCTGTTGTTACCTCGGTTGTCGCTATACTGTAATCGTATGCCACCGCTCCATAACCTGTTTGTGCGTCCGCCGCATTTCCCGCATTGCCGATTTGTGCCCAGTCAAAACTCACCGCCCCAGCGCTACCCGCACTCAACAGCAACACAAGCAACGCTCCGTACATTTTCTCCCGATGTCTTCTCATTGTCAAAGTCCTTTCTCCGGAGCCCCTTAGGTGTTCGTTTGGAGCCCCTTAGTTGTTCATTTGGAGCCCCTTAGTTGTTCGTTTGGAGCCCCTTAGTTGTTCATTTGGAGCCCCTTAACTGTTCGTTTGGAGCCCCTTAACTGTTCGTTTGGAGCCCCTTAACTGTTCGTTTGGAGCCCCTTAACTGTTCGTTTGGAGCCCCTTAACTGTTCGTTTGGAGCCCCTTAACTGTATCCTACTACGTTTATAGCATCCTTTTTCACCTTTTGCAAGGACTTGCAAGAAATTTTTTTGATTATTTTCAGCTTTACCTTGATTCTACACAAAAATATTTCAAGAAATTATCCGGTCTGTCCATATAAACATGAAAACCGGATGCCTCATCGTTTATCCATGGATACACTTTATAAGTGAAGAGCTTTGCGGAACGTACGGCGCAACGCCGAGCGGGTCTTGCCGAGCAACGTCTGTTCACCGAGGCTGATCCAGTCGGTTGACGTGCTCAACTTATATTCTACCGTATACGTCAAGTTCATTTCCCTGAGCTGGTTGTACATGTTGTAGAGGAACAACCCGTTCGGGCATTCTAAGTACAACTCAAATGCCGTGATATCGTCGAGGGTAGTGGTGTAGGTGTCGAGTTGCCCTGTGTGATCTGCACGCCGATATCAGTGACATGGTGCACCTGATGAAAATAGGCGATGGCATCCTGATCGGCAGTCCCGAACCGTTTGTGGATTTCTACACCCTGATAGTTGTCGATCGGGTTACCGTCAACCTGCACATCGTCAATCGACGCGAGTTCGCCTTCGCCAAGAGCAATCAGAATATTGAGGTAATTCTTGTCACCATCGGTAGACAAATACTGGTTGATGATGTTGCCGCCGATACGGTGTTTGCCAGCCACCACACCGATCGGGATGCCCGGCTCGGACGTTATCTGAATACCGCTCCAACCGTAAGTGGGCGACCCGTCTTCTATACCGCCGGTATCCGCCAACCCTCTGCTTGCTTTACGGGGTTTTGACGTGACCATTGCGTAGATGGCATAGGGAATCGACGCGATCGACGCGACAACCAGCGTAACATACGCCGCAGTGACGATAAACGATACCAGCCCCGCGATAAAATTGCCGTGAATGCGGGGGATAATCAGTATCTCTGAATTGTCCGGTACCGGCACCGATAAATCGGTAACCTGTTTGCCGTTCAGCAGAACAAGTTTGTCGGCTATATCGTAACCAGCCAGATAATCAGCCAGCTGAGTATTATCGCGGTACATAACCGGATACACTTTGCGCTGTTCCTTGGAAAACCTGTCCGGAATCTCTTTAATTGTTACCATGTTTGTACCTGTAAAATCCGTGAATTCGTTTGATCCATTGCCTGTCGTTCAACCGGTTAATCACTACGCCGATATTCGTCAAACTATGCATGAACCGTCCTTTTGACAGCACGATACCGGCATGATTAATCACCCCTTTGCAATCTTTTAAAAGAACCACATCGAACAGCCGTGGTTTGTCGACCGGTTCCCATTGCAGATGATAATTCTCGATGAAGTGATCCGAGCCGTTCTGCGCCCAGTTCTGTTCGTAGCGTTCCAGATCGAACAGCTCAATACCCATATCTCGATAAACATGAATCAGCAACCCGTAACAATCCAGCCCGTCGAGTGTGCGCCCTCGATGTTTGAAGGGTATTCCGAGATATTTGCTGATTAAATCCTGTTCAGTTACCATGCGACGATTGTCCTTTGATACGGTATGCCGGGAAACTCGGTGCGGGTATACGTTCGGCCGGGCAGATTAACGCTCAGTATATCGAGTTTACTGCTCAAGGTAAGCGTAACGTCCTGCTGGTTGCAGGTTACCTGTTTGACAAAAAATGTGTCGTCGATCTTTGCGTCCGCGTTATCAAGCAAGTTGGCAAACACTTGCCGAATAACGACTTTCTTATCGCGCAATCCGTCATACTGACCGAGGTAGTAGCGTATCAGACGCGATATGTTCGACACCGTGACGTTCACATGATCGATCTGTCCTTGCGTGTTCTCGGTGATCGGTTCGTGACTGATCGGAAACTTTTCGTACACCTGCCCGTCAAAAACAATATTCGTATCATACGCACAGAAATATTTATTCGTGCCCTGATTATCGATATCAAAAATGATGTACAGGAAAATCGGTTTGTTCGCCTGCTTGTTTTTCTCAGCGATAAAATCGGTCGCTACGTTCCGCATCAAAGCACCATAAAAAAAGCCCGATAGACACAGTTTTTCTGTATCCATCGGGCTTCCGTTGTTCGGATTATCCCTCAAACTTATTTTTCAGCCGGTTTAAAACTCTGCTGAATATTCACGACACCAATCTTGCCGCGAAAAAAGTTTATCTGTATATTGCCGGTAAAATCGTCCGGCAATTTGTCTTTGAAAATATTCTTAAGCCATGTGAGTTGTTTTTCATTTATTGTCATGATTTGATGGTATGAAATATCGGAATATATTACAAGACAGCCATTACCAACTTTTGGTAAAATAAAAAAAGAAACTTGGATAACCCGTGTTTATGTGGTATATATTTAATGAGAAAGATAACAATTAATTTGGAGAAACAAATATGAAAATAATATTTAATGTAATGCTTTATTCTATATCAATATTTCTATCTGTTGCCAGTTGTGCATATTCGACTCCTGTTCAATGGACACAGGGAACCGGATCAAACGGAAACTGGTACGAAATTATCGACAACGGTTCATATTTAACTTGGAACACAGCTAATTCATATGCCACTACATCTCAACATAACGAGATAACCGGTCATCTTGCGACAATTACATCTGCTGAGGAAAACATGTGGGTATATCAGAATCTTATTCAGCCACTCATGACAGGTAGTTATTCTATTTTAGGATGGCTGGGTGGGACGATTGCCTATGGTGGAAACTGGGAATGGGTAACTGGTGAACCATGGTCGTATGAGAACTGGTATCCCGGAGAACCAAACAATTTACCAACCCAACCCAGTGATATTGATGCAGTTACATTTGTTAATAGGAATATTTCTCAGGTTATTATCACGCAAGAGAAATTAGCTGATGCGCCAATCGACTGGTATATCCCATCACTTATCATATCGTACTATATAGTTGAATTTGAAGATAACCTGCCAGCGGCTATTCCTGAACCTGCCACGTTGCTTTTGCTCGGCTTAAGTATAGCAGGGATTAGACACAGAATACGCTCTTAAAAATAGTCATAAAGATAATTGCTCTTTAAATAACTTCGATGACCGCCAGAGAAAGCGAATAGACATTAAATGCGTTGCGCTCAAAATTGATCTTGTCTTCGGCGAATCGGACGTTGTACTCGATGTTGTCGTTTGGGTTAGTCCATGTGAACGATTCGAGCTGTCCGAGTTTACTCAGGAAAAATGCGTTAATTGCCTCAAACACCGATTTCGGTACGTTGCTGAACAGCAACTGCCATGACCTGATCGGCGCGCTTCGAACCGCCCGGCGTTGTTCCGCTCCGTTCTCGTATTTCGATACCAGCGTCTTAAACTCCGGCGTTTCGGTGAATACATATGAAGGAACCCAGTTGAAATCAGACATTTTTTATCGCGCTCCGCAGTTGCCGGTTTGACTGAATTTCGTTGACCATCGCATTCGATATAGTCTTGATGTTGCGCAGAACGTCCGATGCGTTCCATGCCGAAATGACCTGCGTCAGGTGAATCGTGATGCCGCCTGAGTTGCCGCTCATCTCAACAGGGATACTTTTGCCGTCGGGCAGGGGAACTACTGCCTCGTTGTACCGTCCTTCGCCGATCCAGCCGAGTGTCGGGCGGGTGGCGACAGTACCGTTTGCGAACGCCGGAATCGGGTTGAAATGACCGGGCAATACACCGCCGTTCGCTTTACCGAACAACTTGCCGAAAAATCCTGTGCTTTTTGAATCTACCTGCGGCAACCAGTTCGACAAATTACCAAACAGAAACCCGATTGCCTGCTGTGCCGCTATCTCCGCGGCGATATTTGCGAACACGTCGATGATCCGTTTACCCATATCGACAAACGCATCCTGCAACGATTGTGTGCCGGTTATGATGTCGCGGAACGTCTGCGCGAGAGAATCTTTCAAGCCGTAGGCGAGATTATGCGCTACGAGTTTGCCCTGTTCTTCAAGGTCTTTGAATTTCGTGATGATCGACGATAGTCCGTTATCTTTATCCGTGAACCCGTTTATGAATTTTTGTAACCCGGACACCTTTTGTTCTGTGCCGTCGATAACGTCCTGTTCTGATTGGGCAAGGCGGACATTCTCGCGTAACTGCTCGTTTTTCTCCTCAAGCAATTTGACCTGCCGATCAATGATATCCGCTATGATCTGATTGAGCGGTACATCTTCTTTTTTGCGGATGTGATACGACATTTCCCATCCGCCGGCGGACATTTTTGAAAAACTTTTTTTCATGTTCGCATATTGTTTTTTCAGGTCACCGACAGTAAAACCCCACGTAATCGGCAAACTATCTATTATGCTGGTTTTTATTCCACTGGCGGCTTCATCTTTGAATTCTTTAAGTTTGCTTTTCAGCCTTTCAAGTACAGCGTCCCATACTTCCGGTAACGCAGTGAAAAACGCTACGATCTGGTTATGATGCGAGGTGAGAAAATTCGTTAAGCTCGTGATCCATTCTTTGATTTTTGGCAGGTACCGTTCGCCGATATCCGCCATTAGCTCGAATATGCGCGATTTGAACACCGCCATTTTCGCGTCAAATGTGCTACCCGCCAACTCCATGGCGTTCGGAAACTGTTTTGCCCAGATATCAAGCAGTGCCTTGCGGATTTCCTGATTCAGCTGAATGGTGTTTTTGTTGGCTTTATCGATTTCCACCACCATCCGTTTTGCGCCTTTACCAGCGGCAATAACAACGTCTTTGCCCATACGGTCGATATCTACGCCGAGTTCCCGTAACGTGCGTTTGTGTAACCCGATAAACGCATGTGATACGTCGGCAACTTCACGGTCGAAAATCAACGCTACATTGCCGAGTTTCTGAATGACTGTTTCGGCAGATTCTATACCGACTGCTTCCAGCCGTTTGAATCCTTCAATAACATCTTTGGTTTGAAGCGGCGACTCAGCGGCAAAATCGCGGATTAATCGAAGTGTATCTTCGGCTTTTTTTGCGTCACCGTAAATGGCGGTCAGCTGTACCCGGTATTTTTCGATGTCAGCCGATGCCCGTATAAACGCTTTTGAAGCCAGTATGATCCCAAGACCGACAAGCGATGTTTTTAGATTGAATATCATCCGGTTCAATCCGCTCAACACCGTGGTAGCTGATCGTGCCATAAGCGAAAAACCGCGTTTGATGAGATTCAACTGGCTACTCACCAAATCTTTTAACCGTGCTATAATTTCAAGTTCTTTTTTTGCCATTTTTTCTTTTCAAAAACATCTAAAAGTGATAATGATTATTAGTATATTAATATTAATTTATAAGGAGTATTTATAATGCCAATGCCCATTGATGCAGGTACTATCTATGCAATTATTGAAAAATCTATTGCATCTATTTCTAAATTGCTAACTCGTGTAAAAGACCAAAAAAATGTTGAAGAAATAAGAACTAACCTTAACACATTAAGCAATCAAATTTACAATCTCCAACAAGAAAATATAAGACTGCAAAAAGAATTATATTCTGCAAATCAACCTGAAAAAAAATGGGAAGAAGAAAAATCCAAATACGAAATTTTTTCTTTGAAAATAGAAGATAGCTCCTATAACGTTTATATTAGAAAAGAAGAGAAGGACGATCCAAAAATCTTTTATTGTCCAAGCTGTGTTGCTTCTTTTCATGAGTTTATACCTCTTCAAGGTGATAGAAATGGCTTAACCTGTAATAAATGTGACTCAGATTTTTACCCTCCTTTCTTTGGAGGCTTTGCTTAACTTTTCCGTTTCGAGTTTTGCAACTTCGGTATCTAAGAATGAACATGCCTCAATGAAAATGTTTGACTGATCGGTAATACCGCCCGATGCCGGCAGGAACCCTTTTTTATAAAACCCGTAATATTTTAGAAAATCGCCGAGTTCCCGAATACCAAGGACAGGGCACCGATACAGATCAACTGCGCCAGTACCACGACAACTTTCACAAGCATCATCCTGACCTGCGCACCGCACACACTCGATTGATATGACCGGATTGTCCGCATCGTTTTCACACCCGTATATTTGCTTTAATATTTCGTTCTTGCCGCAGGATTTGCAATCGAAACTCAGTTCGCCACAAATGAACCCCGCGGCAATGATTAGTTTTTTGCTTGTGGTTCCGATAATCCGTTGACGCTCAGAATCTGTTCGATCAGTTCGTATATTTCCGGTAAACTCAGGCAATCGAGAATTTTTTGTACCTCGTCACGGTTGAATTCGACCGTTTGTGCATCGTCATCCCGCAGGTTATCCCAGGCTTTCAGAGATACACGCAAAATCTCGGTGATTATGCTGTTGACCTGCTCAAGCCCGCCGGATTTATCAGCCTGCAATTTTTCAAATAGATTGATCACCTTTGCAAACTTGTTGGCTGTGAGTGTACGGATATGAAAAACAGGCCGCTCGTTTTCCGGCAGTTGCCTGTCATCCGTCAAAATGTATTCGTGAATCTTTTTTGTAGTTACTGCGATCATAATATGCTCCTGTTACAGTTGAAGTATGCTTAACTCGTCGTCACCCTGATTGTGCGCAATCAAATCAAACCCGAGACCCGCAACGTCGATTCCGTCGCGATCGTCGTCGGACAGGTCGCTGATAGTCAGTTTCGGGATATAAAACCGGAATTTGTTGCCGGATTGCGAACCGAGCGTGAAATCGAGTTTGCGTGATGTGTTGTTAGCGAACAGATCGAAAAAGTCGATCGTATCGGTCAGCACCATCTCCGGGTCGATTGAGCCTGTAAAATTCCGTTCGGTGATACGGTACGACAGAATACCATTCGCGTCGTTGACGCTTTCCCGGGGTGACAAGGTATTCTCGCAATTCAGTTCGATTGACGATACGATTGCCGCGTAGTCATCTATGCTCATCTTGGCGTCGAGGAATACCGGCGGTAAACTGGTTTCATGCGATACACCGGTCAACATTGATGCGTTAACCACTTCGGTGAATACGCCTTGAAACTCGAAATCCATCATTGCCGGTTCGCCTGATTTTAACGAAAACTTTACTTTTCCGCGCGCACCTTTGATGCTTCGCTTAAGCCCGTCGGTGAACAATCCCATGCTCACTGTTGCCGGATCATCCGACAACGGTTTCCACTCGATACCAGAATTTTCTATTGCCGACGGTGTCGCTGATGCCCCGGATGTTTCTCCGGTAATCGTGTTTTCATCGTCCCATGTGCCGGTTGTCAGATCGACAAAATAGAGGGTAGTCGTACCGTCTGCTGTATCGATAACTACACGGCCGGACGCACCGGTAACGGTTTGAAGAATCGTTTCGCCGTGCGTAAAAGCCCCGCCGGTGATTGTGCCGATAGTCAGTTGTTTTAAAATATTTTTCTCGAATCCGCATGCCTCGATCAGTTTCGACCATTCGGGTGCGGTAGATGCCGTCCCAGACCCGCGCATCTCAAGCTGAAACGTGATGCCTGCCGATCGTGTGCCGGTGAGTTTACCCATTTTACTCAGGTTTGCCCGTACCGGATTGCGCTCAAACAATTTGAAATCCGGGTTGAATTTTGGGTCGACGATCAGCAGTTTCGCGTCCTGATTTGAGAACGTTTCCGCTGTGCCTTCGACCGATTCTATCTTTGCGGCAAGTTGCCGTTTACGTCGTAACATTATTTTTTCTCCTATAGGGAAGTGAGGTCGTCTCGTTTGTGCCGGTACCTGATTTCGACTGTAACAGTAACACCGGCGTACGGTTGCCCTTCGACTGTTACAAACGGATAATTGCCGGTGATTTTAGTATCGATCGCCAATCCGCCTCGTGACGTGTCGCTCATTATCGCTCTGGTGATATCCTGCAGGAACGTGATCAGATACGCATCGGTCGACCCGTCGAACTCCGATTTGCTGTGCCGAACCCACACATCGAGATTCAGCGTCAATGTGCAGGTAACGTACGGTTCTGGAGCGGGCTGAATATCTTCACTGACCGGCAGGATTTCGAGAAACGGTTCTTTGACCGTGCTATTGCCCTTCTGCTCGAATCGATACACGCCTTGCAACGTGTTGTTGTATCCGTTGGCGGTACTGATCTGCTCAAGAACCACAGCAATGTTCTGCATTATCCGTTCGCGTATTGCCGTCATAATCGTTCCACTTTCTGCAACGTCTGATCTACAGCCTTATTGATACGTTCGCTTGTGAACCCTGCCAGATCGTCCCATGTCCGGTAAAATTTCAAGCGCGGTTTCAATGTAACCGAGCGGCGCAGGGCAAACAGGAATTTTGTGGCTTTGCGGGTAGTCTTAGCTAAATACATTTTTCCGCCGGTTTCTACCGGAAACAGCCCTTTTACATCCTGCAGGTTCTGTTTATAGATTTTGCGTTTCCTGCCTGTGCCGGTTAGTGCTTCGCCGATAGGGATTGCCAGATTTCCAGTAATCCTCGCACCTTCTTCATGAGCGCGGGCAATCTGCGAGTAGCTGTATATCACCAGACCTACCGACCGAGGGTTCCGGCGCCCTTTGCCGAATACGGTATAACGTGAATATTTGCCGATTCCCACATTCGGACGTGTCTTGACTTCTGTCTGTTTCCATAACGTCTTGTAAAATTTTCGCCCTATATGATCGAACGCATCTGCCACGTTCTCACGCAACAACCCCGGCATGGCAACCAGTGCCTTGCGTAAATCCTGCGTATTGACCTGTATAGTAATTGATTCGCTCATAACTATTTACCAACTAAAATATGCCAGATGGTTTCATCGCAACTGATAATATCTTCAACTACCCAATCAGATGCCGATTGACCGGTATATTCAGGGAACCTGACCGTATCGTTGCCGATATCCACCGATACAATGCCCGACTCGGCGTTGTTGGCGATATACACCTCGCATTGTTTGCGCGGCGACCGCAGATGATTCTGTCCCGACGGCTCGATTCGTTTGCGGATAACCAACGCATCGATCGATTTATCGTTGTACATGATCTGCTCGGCAAACTCATTGCCGTTGAGAAACACGCCTGCGGTATCTGATTTCATCTGATCTTTGAATCCCATGTCAAATCCTGCAGGGGACTCCGAAGAGTCCCCCTGATTAATAGTGTTATGCAGTGACTTTCAGTAAAAAACCGAAATACGGATCGATGATCTGCTCGTCAACATGCTGGCGAACACGGAACACGTCACTTCTGACACCTTCTTCACGATACGATTCCACGGTGGCGTTGTCCGGGCTGTCCGATACCCACAGGAACGTTCGCGCGAGTGTCGGGCGCGACAAATCCTGACCGTCCTCGCTGAGGATACCGATCATGACGTAGTCGTCACTCCAAATATCTTCGCCCACAAATGCCGCGCCTTCTTGTGCTGAATTGCGAATCGAACTGCCGATCACCACTCGTTTGATCCCGAGTATATCCGCCAGCGCGTTCTTGAGTTCCTGCTCAGTAAGCCGGGCAACGTACTTGATTGCATCTTTGATGTTGTCGTTGAGCAACAACCGGTCGATATTCGTACGACTGAGAATAATAGTGTTCGGTTCCATGCCGCAGTTCTTGCGAACTTTATTGCGGGCAAACTTGACCTGTTTGAGAACATCGGTGGTCGGCGTTTCCCACGGGTCGGAAGCGTAGCTTTTGTACAAGGTATCACCAGTGAACACCGATGTGTTCATGATCATACTGGCGATACGTTTCTCCTGAGCCTGCAGTAACCGGCGGGTGATGATACGAGTCAGGTTCAGCTCTGCGTTGAAATCCGACGAGTACAACTCGCGGTCTGAATCGTCAAGAGGCCCTTCCAAACCATGCTCGACACATGCGAACTGTTTGTCTTTCACTTCAAACCCGTCACGATTGTAGTTACCGCGTGCGCCACGTTTGGTATCCGCGTCACGAGTGATACTTTCACGCGTGATTGCCGGATACTTGCCGTCTTTTTTCTTGGTTCGAAAAATCGGCGCCACTGAGGTGCCGATAAACCCGTTTTGCGGGTCTTCCATGAACTCCTGCATAGCCACACCTAATTCGATACGCGGTGTAGCTCTATTTCCTGAATAATTTACTCCGGGCATTATGTTATCTCCTTATTAAAAACTGTTATTCCACTTTCATCGCGAGGACGAAAATGTCGAAGGTAATGGCATCAGCTGTGCTGACTTTCAAGCTACCTCCAGCATTGATGACGCTGTTAACTATAGGGGTACCCTGAACACGAGCGTTTTCCACTGTTCCTGACATTACATTTCCAATCGCCAACCCACCATTTTTCAATGATACATAGGCAGTTGTCGTACCCCGGTTGATTAACCACCAGTCAACGACTTCCACTTTATACGGCATAGGGGACACGATATCCAATGCGAGCGTGGCATCCGTTATTCCGGTTTTTCTAAACAGAATCGGCAGAGTGCCGTTGCTGTTTTCCGGTTCGATAGCTACTGATTCGCTGTTTACTTCCGCACTGCCTGCTGAGATTGGTATAACCTCAACAATGACGTCTTCGCCTGACGCGGATTCGAGCGAATATCCTACAGGTTTACCTGAATCGTCGGCCCCGACTTTGCCGTCATCGGTTCCGTAAACGACTGAACCGGCGACAATGACCGAGCTAGCCTGCGCCTTATATGTTTTACCCGCGGTTTTAAGCCTTACGGTTACATGATCCCCTTCATCTGCCGCATGCTGGGTAAACCCGAGGTAATCATTGCCATCAGCCTGATCGGCATACACAACCGTGTTTCCTGATCCTGACGATAATTTCACCCGGCGGTACGGTTGCAAATCTTCGCCGGCGATAAACGCTTTTAATCCTTCATTCTGTTGTGACATCGATTATTCTCCTTTATCTGCGCGTCGGCGCGGTTGCTTTGAGCGCATCGGTCATACTGCCGCCGTGTTGAGCCTGAAACGCTTTTGCGCGCTCAAGATGCGGCATTTTTTCGTAGTTATCGTAATCCAGATCAGGCCCGACGTTGCCGGTCGAAGCGTTTTGCAGGTTTTCCAGCTGTTTTTGCTGGAAATTGATTGTTGCCTGCTCGATGCTTGATCCGTTTTCCACAGCCTCATACGCCAGATCACCCATCTCATGGAATGATCCCGCTTTTTTGAGAATCAGGCATGCGCGCGACCGTTCTCTGGTTATTCCTTCGTTAATGCCCGCATCGAACTGTTTCTTTGCGATCGATTCGAAGATATCCGGGCGTTCTTTTTGCAGTTGTTCTGCGGTTAAATCTTCATACATGGTTATGTTCTCCTTGATTTGAGTTGATATGTGACGGTTGACTCGATATTTTTCAAGAAACGACGCGACATGTTCCACCGCATCAGGCTGATCGAGCAGTCGATCGAGAAACGCGGTTATTTCGGCTGACGGTTTCACGGTGTCCGAAAAGAACCCGTTGTTCGCCGCCGGTTCGTCAACCACATCTACCGATAACAATTTTTTCACCCTGATTAATGGCGGGATGCCGTCTCGTTCGTCGGTTTCGTTACGAAACTCTTTGTCCCAGTGAATTACCATCGACGAACCGAATGCGTCCGGATCGGATTCAGCAAGGTTCATGACGTAATTAGCCAGATCGCCGTCCGGTGTATTGTGCGCTGTTTTATCGATATGCAAGTCAGCCCGTACAATATCACCGATTTGCCTGAAATTTTTCACCCTGCCGAGAAACGTCCCCAGCGCAGTGTTGCTCATGTTCGGATGACCGAACCGCGATTTGATACCCATCTTCGCTCCGTTACCCAAACTGATAACCGTATCAAGCGCATCGTTATCAAACTCGCCGCGCTCGTCGTGCGTAACTCCTTTGGTGACTACCGCGAACCCGCGGATGATTTCTTTATCCCGATCAACCCGCACATTGCCGCCACGCGCGATATCTGTCCTGAACAAATTTTTCATGGGTTATTCCTTATCTGTATCGTTATCTGCTGACCGGTTTGCATTTGTGCCGGATTCACCAGTTCCAGCCTGAATTTCTTCCAGTCCAAGCTCTTTGATTTTTTCCTGTTCCCGTTTTCTCTGCTCAAAACTTTCCTCCCAGTCTTTGCCTTCTGACGCATACAAATCCGAGTACGTGACGATTCCATTTTTCAACCCGACTTCAGCCGCTTTAGCTTCTTTGAGCGGATCAACCCATTCCCAGCCGGGCGCAATCCACGTTGCGCCGCACCAATACCGCTGATTCTCATAGAACGAATCGATCGGCAATTCACCTCGCAGGTACGCTTCCTCAAGAACCATTTCCCAGATTGGCTGACAAAGTTTGCGTGCCAGCCATTCCTGCCTGACTTTGAAGTAACGCCGAGCTTCGAGCAACGCCGCCCGCGCGCTCGAATAGTTGGTCTTCGAAAAATCTTTTGCCACCAGTTCGTACGGTAGCCCCAGAGCCGTTGAGATCGCTCGGAGGATTCGCTCGACAAACGGCTCAAACGTGGCTCCGGGGCGTTGCGGGTTGAACGAAGTAATTTGTTCGCCGGGCATCAGGTGTCGAATCATGCCCGGTTCGAGGTTTTCTAAAAGTTGCCCTGACGCATTCTTGTCATAAACCGTACTGGATCCTAAGTCCATTGAGGCTTCTGAAGTGATGAACAACGAAAAACATGCCGCAATACGTGCGGCGACCAATTCTGCTTCTGCGTATTCTGATAAATCCTTAAAATAATTGAGTACTGGCGCGAAAAACGGTACGCCACGGCTCTGACCTGACCGCATGACGTGATACAGATGAAAAATGTTTTTTCTGCCGAACCGGTCTTTTGCCGGAATTTCCACAAAATCACGTTCCCAGCTTTTGCTATACCGGTAGTCGCCGGGATGCGTCTTCTGGATATAATACGCGAGCGGTTCACCATTCTGACCGATCTTGACACCTGATCGCACCGATTTGTCGTTGCGTTTACCGGGCGGTGAATCAAGCCGATCTGATTCTACTACCTGCAGAGCGAACGAATACGTCCGGTTGCGGTCTTTGAGCATGCGGGGGATGATTATCGCTTCGCCGTTCTCCAGTATCTGCCGGTCGATCAACTGCTGGATTTCGTAAAAATCCATGCGTTCACCCGCATCGGCAAAGGGAATCCATCGTTTCCATACTTTTTCGATCTGTTTTTGAATCTCGCCTGCCTGTTTATCTGAGATTCCGATCGACTCTTTATCGATTCTGCTTTGCGGTCGGATGCCTGAACCGACCACGTTGGTAGTCATGGTGCCGGTGATACCCGATGCGTGGGCGTCGTTGCGGTTTAAGTCTCTGCTTCGTTCACGGATATCCGCCAGTTCCGGCAACATCGTCTCGTCTGCCGAACCGCCACCGGGAATCCACGACGACCTGAGCCGGTCGTGTTGTGCGCCTTTGTATGCACGGAACGACTGCGATACGCGGATCGCCTCGCGGAACATTTTGCGGCGTAACGCTGACCGGGGCGAGAATACGCCGATCATGCCGTCAATACCGTCTGATAATTTTTGAGAAATTGTTCTGTCTTTGCTCATGTCGATTTATCGAATTTTGCGTATGATGTTCTTGTTTGCGACCCGGCGATTTCGCGCCGGAGTTTATCGCGTAACCGGATAAGCTCGTTCAAACTGATATACTGCAGGTTACGATCGCCGATGGTGTACGAATGAACCGCTCCTCCAGTGAGCCGTGCGTTGATAGCGGTTTCGACGTTGTCGAGCAGTTCCTGTCTGGTTGGTGCGGTCATAGAATCTCCTGCATCTGCCCAAAAAGAAAGCCCGCATCTCGCTCGTGCACGAGAAACGGGCTATCCATTAAATTTGGGTGCGTCCAAGGATGATCAGTCCTCAACGCAGTTTTATCTGTACAAGGTTATTCTATGACATACGGTTGGATATAACAATAGAGCGGTTACTATGATATGGTATATATGTTTATGGCTCAAAATGATACGGATATTTAGCACAAAAGCATGCTTACGCAGGCTTTTTTAAAAATAAAAATACTAAAGGATCAAGAGTTAAACTCTTTTTGTCCGTCGCAGTACAAGTCCACCTATGCTCAATAGCAAAAGTCCCATACTTAAAGGCTCAGGAATAATATCTTGCTCATCTCCAGAGTATAAACTCGCAACACGAAAACCTATGTGACTGAACTCACTTGTAGGACCGTTACCTATACGGACGAAGGCGGACAAGGAATCCGAAGGGTCAACCCACCTACCACCTCGAAAAAAACGATTACCACCTATAAACGTCTCGTTCCATTCCCACACATTACCTGCCTGATCATACGTTCCGTAATAACTTTCGTTGTCATATGTGCCAACATCGGTTACTGTGCCAACATAACTATCGTAGTTCGCATCTGCAGTACTTATTGTATTACTACGCGTCGGAAAATCCCAGTAACCACCTATACCTAAATCTAAAGTCGGATCATAGTATGCAGCTTTATACCACTCATCCTCAGTAGGTAGCCAGTATGTAGCTCCTACATTATGAGTTGCACCAAGATATTCATTTGTCTGCGAATTAAAAGTATATGCACCGTCTTCTGTTGTTCCACTGTTAAGCCAGTTAATAAACCGCAATGCATCATAAAAACTCACATACATCACAGGTTTCAACGCATATCCATCTTTCACATTGTACAAATAACTCCCAGAAATCATGGTACGAATAATCCCTGCGTGAATAGAAGTTCCCATATTCTCATTATACAAACCATATGGATCAGATGATGTCGCCACGGCGTTTAAAAAAGCCGCATACTGAGCATTTGTAACCTCGTATTTGCCGATTGAGTACTCATATCCAACTGAACCATAATCGCTTGTACCATCATGCATCGCTCGCGTATCCGCCGAATTTCCGATATTCCCGATTACTGCCCAATATTCAAGATCATCGAATGATAAAGCAACCACATATTGGGATATACCCAGAAACACCAATCCCACTACACATACCAATGTCTTTTTTGATAGTTTCATTTAATTGTATCCTTTCTGTTTATTTTGATAAAATCAATAATAGTTGTATATCATATTTTTTAATAATTTTAATCAAAAATATGCAACTTTTTACTCCTCAATACTTTTAAAATTCTGTCCGCAGGTTCTGCAGACGTGGTAACGGATGGGTGGGTGGCTGGAATAACAGCGCACCTTTTTGCTGTTGCATTTCGGGCATCGCAACGGAATATATGATACGCCGTAACATTCTGCAGAGTTGTTCATTACTGTTTTATCGTTCATAACCATGCTCCTTCTCGTTTACGAATCCACGTTTGCCGGCTGGTCGGTTCCTGAATGACCGGTTTGTGGATTCTGATGTCGTCTTTCCTGATATTTAACGCCCGGATGATATCCGCCGCGGCAACAGCGTATACCTCGGCGTCCAAATAATGATTCGCTGATACACCTTTCTTTTTCTGCCATACTTCTTTCGCTTTGCCGGTGTTGCGGTTGCGTACCAGCACCTTATGTTCTGATGCAACCTGCGCCAGATAATCGTCGGTCGGGTTGCGGAACAAATGCCATTTGTGCGGGTCGCGTGACGTGATCAGGCGGTGCATCTTGTCTTTGTACTGCGTTGTGTTGATATTCCAAAGCACCAGCCCTGCTTTGATGATCGAACCTGTTCGCGAATTAAGGTCGATCTTCGACGCTCGATAAAACCTGCCGCCAGTGATCTCATCCTGACCTTTTACCGCTTTGGTTTTGTCTGCCCATTTCCTGCAAAAGTGATATACTTCGTCGGTACGGTAGCCTGAATCGACGCAAGTCAGGTACACCGGCAACGTCTCGTATCCGTTCATCTTGCGGTATTCGGTTTTGAACAGTGCGTCGATGATGTCGTCCCAATACTCAACCCGATCATATCGGATGAGCCACGATTCCTCACAAAATCCCCATCCCCGAATCACATAGTAGAAATGATCTTTCTGCACATCCACACCGGCGGTGATAACCAGCACGTCATCCGGTACGATTCCTTGCTCATAGTCACATGCCAGATGTTTCAGTTTGTCGACCGTGGTATCTTCGATTTTCTCTTCCCAGACTTCCGCCAGCCACGAGTTGACAAAGTTCATGAGAAGCTCGATGTAATCTTTTGATTTGATGAATTCAGCCGCGATATCGCTCCATGTCAACCATGGCGAATATAGTGAGTTGATCCAGAACCCGCGATGCGTTGTGCGTTCTTGTCCTTCGGATATCCACTCACCAGCCTGAAGTATTGCCGGTTTGTGGTAATCCTCAATTCGTTTCTTGCAATGGAAACACTCGTACCACGCCAGCCGTTCCCGTTTGATTTTTTCCGCCGATTTTTCTGACTTCTGCCACTTGATCTGACTGAACGACAGAACCTGCGTCTTTCCGCAATGCGGGCAAGGTACGTAGAATTTCCGTTGATCGGATTTCTCGTATTCCCGATAGATGTATCCGTCGCGAGTTGTCGGCGTGGATACTTTGACTGTCTTCTTGTTCCAGAACGTTTTCTGGCGTTCCGATGCCAGCTTGATCGGATCCGCTTCACGCCCTGAGAATTTCGGGTATTTGTCGACCTCATCGAGAAACAGATACCTTATCGGACGTGACGCCAGATCAGCCGGGCTGTTCGAACCGGCGAAATAGAGAATCATTCTGTTGAGGTGATACTCGAGTTTTGTAATGTCGTCCGACAGCGTTGGCAGGTGGCGCGCTAACCGCGGCGAACTTTTTATCATCGGCAGTACGCGGTTATACGATATACTTTTCGCGTCGTCCGCCCGCGGCGATACCATGAGCGTAGGGCCGGGGTCTTGATCGATAACGTACGCGAGCATATTGTACATCGATTCGGTTTTGCCGACCTGCGACGCCGCCATGACTGTGATTTCCTCGACCAGCGGGTCGGAGAAGGCATCCATAATACCTTTGAGGTACGGCGTACGTGCGGTGTTCCATCTGCCCGGTTCAGCCGACGTGATCGAGTTGAGTATGCGGTATTTGTCCGTCCATTCGCTCACCGTGATCTGATCCGGTACGCGAAGAGCGGTTTTTATCATTGCCGGTATTTGCGCTTTTATGTCGTCTGAGATTTGGTAATCAACGTGCATCGTCGTCTTTCTGTCCTGACAGCTGTTTTAAAATATCGGTTAAATGTTCTCTCAAAATTTCAGCAATTTCCCGTGGTTGCATCATTGCCAGTTTCGGCGCGATGTAGCTGGGTAACGCCAGCAATGCGGTTTTGAACGCGATGGCGATCGATATCCATTCCGCCTCAACCTGTGCGCGGTTGACCAGTTCGCCGGTAAGCTGTTTATATTTCACTTCCGCGGTTTTGTATTTCAGCTCTTTTTGTTTGTCGTCCCACCCAGACTGATCGTATTTATCACGATGACGCCACCGCTCAATGAGCACTAAGTTGTACCGCCCGTCTTCTTCAACGGGCATACCTGCGCGTTTCATGTAGCGTACGCGTCGGGTAGTCACACCGATTGCATCTGCAACCTCTTTCTGCGTTTCGACGATCCACGGTTTATCGGTCTTTTTAACCTCGTTCTCGTATTCGCCGAGTTCGTCGATTTCTTTCTTAGATAACGGTTGCCTCCCCGTACGTTACGCTAAAAGAACTAAAGCTGAGCTCACAGTCATGGAAATTATTGCGACTTACTCAGTATGTGGTAAACCCGGTGTGAAATTCATTAAAGGTCCAAAGCCTAATTTTTTACCTAAAAATCAAGTTTTATCCAAAAAAACATTCAAGGGAATAATAGGTAAAGCAAAAAAGCAAAATGTCATTCTCGAATCAAAAAAATATATTGAATATCAAAAGCAAAATCCGCAAGTCACCTACTCGGATATTGCTAAAAAATTCCATACCAACAAAGTGAGAGTCTGCCGACTTATCCAGCTTTTTCAAAATCTAACGCCAGAAATAAAGAATTTCATATCTGCACAAAACAATCCTGATTTTAACTGGCATTTTTCTGAAAGAAAACTCAGAGAATTAACAGCTTTAGAAACAAATGATGAAAAACTCAAAAGGTTTGAAAAAATGGTTGAAAATTTCAATCATGAAAATAATAGTCCACTTGCTTTTCAGAGGGGTGCGCTAATTTTGCGACCTGATTTTTGAGGCGAATTATATGCCTTTATGCAGTGCAGAAAAATGTAGACAATTGAAACCTAATCGCCGATAGTATAAGCCCTTTTTGCTATCAATAAAAATTATCAGAGGTACATATACAATGGAATCGTTCGCTCATATAAAAACACCACCAATAGATACACCAAACAACAAATATTTTCAATACTTTTTGACCGTGCTTGGCATGATGGTTCATTCTCATCTTGTCCGGCAGATCGAGTACATGAAGGTTGAGAATGAGATTCTCCGGTCCAAACTCGGTAAACAGATCAGAACAACCCTTCAGGAAAAACAAAAACTAATACGATACGGTTTGCGAATCGGCGGAAGCATTAAAAACATTATTTCCATAGTCAACTATTCAACGTTTCGCCGATGGGTGATCGAGAGCGAAGCAGGTACACTTCAAACCAAGAACCTCGGACGACCTCGCAGAACCCCGCAAGAAGTGATCGATATCATCTTACGTATAGCTCGAGAAAACTTTGACTGGGGATTAGGCCGCATTCTGGGCGAACTTAACAAACTGAGAATCAGTCGAGGCAAGACCTTTGTCAAAGATGTGTTACGGGAGCATGGTATTGAACCTGCACCACGACGATACGAGGATTCGTGGGACGCATTTCTCAGACGGACTTTTGAGACACTCTGGGCTGTTGATTTTTTCTCACGGGAAATATGGACTCCGTTCGGTAAGAAACTCATGTTTGTGCTATTCTTTATCAACATGCGAACTCGCAAAGTGCATATCGCTGGAATCACCGATCATCCGTCCGAGTTATGGATGGTTAACCGCGCAAAATATATGGAAGAATTTTTTGAGGATGATACGAAAAAAATACTTATTCGAGACGGTGACAAAAAGTTCCCAGCCAAATTCGATAAAATCTTCGAGATTCATAACACATTGGTAAAGAAGCTACCATACAAATCGCCCAACTTAAATCCTTATGCGGAAAGTTGGGTTTCTGTGATATCCCGCGAATGCATCGACAAATTTTTCATATTCGGGCAACGGCATTTCGAGTATCTCGTCAAAGAGTATACCTACAACTATTACAATACCGTCCGACCGCACTCAGGGCTGGATAGCAAACCGATCGATTATAACGGTAAACCCGAAGGTAAAATCAAATGCGAATCTCGCCTCGGGGGTGTGATCAAGCATTATTATCGGGAGTGATGGAAATGAAATTGATCATAGCAATATGCCTTTTCGTAATAATTTTCTTTTCTATTTAGCTTCAATAGTGATAATCAAAAAATATTTATTATTTTTATTGACACGAAAATATTGGTAAGATATTCTTACCTTAATGTAAGGAGGAATGGGTATGACTTACCAAGACGCACTTAAAATTACAGTTGAAAATTTAGAAGAAATACAGTCGATTAGTGGTTTTGAAAAGGTTCCGATTAATGAAAATACTATTCCTATTGGGGACATCCCTGGTTTTGACAGTTTAAACGGAGTTGAATTTGCCTCGATGATTGATAAAGTGGTAAACATAGGGAAAATCGTAAACTTTTGTGCCTCAAAAGATGGAAAAATTGCTTTAACTGTGCATGATATTGCTAAAAGAATTCTTGAAGAAACTTCAATAAGGGAGAAGTAATTATGGCTGATTCACATAATGATAGAAAAAAAATTGCATCACGTCTTAAAACAGCACGGGAAATGGTAGGCTTATCACAATACCAAGTTGCTAAACTTATGGGACTTCATCGCCCATCAATATCAGAAATTGAAGCAGGTCGTAGAAGAGTTGCTGTAGATGAATTAACTAAATTTGCAGAGATTTATTCTGTAGACATTGAATGGCTAACAGGCACTGATGAGGATTCAAGCCAAGATGATCAACGTGTTCGGTTTGCTGCTCGTGAGTTAGCAAAACTTAAGTCTGATGATTTGGATAAGGTCATGAATTTACTTCGTGTCTTGAGACCCACGAAAGGTCAGAAACCATGAAAACAAAAGAAGAATTAACCTACAAAGCTTTTATTGCAGCAATCAAGGAAAGACGGAATGCCGGAATCGATCCTGCTACTCCTATTTGTGCATTTGATGTGGTTTATCAAATTGGAGTAGAAACATGCTTTCAAAATCTCTCTAGTATGGAAGGACTTTATTATAATAACGGTAAACCACTTATTTTGATCTCTTCCTGTCGCCCGAGAGGAAGAATGGCGTTTAATTGCGCACACGAATATGCTCATCATATTTTCGGTCATGGTGATCGTGTCGATGAAGTCATGGAAGATAAATCACGAAAAACATGGGATCCAGAAGAATTCATTGCAGATTGTTTTGCCGGTTTCTTCCTGATGCCAAAATCGACTGTATGTAAAGCTTTTACATCAAGAGGATGGAGTCCATCTAAGTTCACGCCTGAACAAGCTTTTATTATATCTAATTATATTGGTGTTGGTTATCGAACGCTACTCACTCATATGCATTACTCACTTAAGATATTAGATGATAAGAGTTTTGAAAGTATGAACAAAGTAACTCCCAAAGACTTGAAGACTAAAATTCTCGGTTTTGATCACCCGGCAGATACAGTCATTCTTGATAAGCATTGGGGAAATAGGTCAGTAGATATTTTCATTGGAGACTTACTTGTTGTACCGGAAAAAACAAGGTTTGAGGGCAATCACCTACAATTCATATCAAAAGGAAATTATGGACTAATTTATCAGGCAACATCTCAAGGAATAGATAGAGCACATCATGAGGATTTCCTCTGGGCATCATACATTAGAGTCACTCGCAAATATTATGAAGGCCTTGTCCAATATAGACACTTGCCGGAGGTGGAGCATGAGTAATTTTGTAGCACATGTTGTTGAAGATAATCTATCGATTGCTTGGGCAAAAACTTTTTTGCAAGTCATTAAACATCCTGAGATTTCACCATTGACAATCACTATTAAAGGATTGTCAAATAACAATATTTCTGAACATGCAGTAATTCGGAAAGAATTGGATGATTGTCTGATAAAAAATTCATTAAATTCTTGCCAGACCACTGCCAATACCATTTTCCCAAAAAGTTTATGGAACAGAAAAAAAGATAGAAATACACTCTATGAGAGATATTTAGATTGTCTTCCTCAAATTAGCAAATGTAAAAATAATGCTCATGGAATATATTTCGAACGGTTGATTGCTTATGGAAATCAAAATACTAAGATCAATCAGCTGGAATACATCATTCAAACATATCGAAAAGGTAATCATCGACGAAGTGCCTTGCAAGCAACAATTTTTAATCCCTTTTTTGATACTACAAACCAAAGACAACGTGGATTTCCATGTCTTCAGCAAGTAGGGTTTGCCAGAATTGGTAAATCAGAGCTATCGGTGACAGGTTATTATCCTAAAGAACATATTCTTGACCGTGGCTATGGAAATTACTTAGGTTTATGCAGACTGGGACAATTCATGGCATTGGAAATGGGTTTGGAATTGGCTCAAATGACATGTTTCGTTGGTGTAGCAATTGTCGGTAAATTAAATAAGAAAAATTTAGGTGTTCTAAAGAATTCTATCGAATTCTATATTAATGAATATGAAAAATTAAGAGGAAATAATTATTATGACCCTTGCTTCTGTTGAACTTGTTGAGCAGCAGACAGTTTTTAAAGCATGGACACCAGCAATACCTTCTATTGTATTTGATACGTATTGGAGATTCGCTACCGAAAGACAAGAGATCTTTTATAGGCGTATAAAAAATAGTAACGGGCCATGGACAGAAGATTCAATACTACAAACATATAAGTTTACAAATGCATATCGTGCTTCAGACCGAGTAAGCCAATACTTAATACGAGAAGTAATTTATAAAGGAGAGCAAGAACCTAAAGAAATCTTTTTCAGAATAATTCTTTTTAAGCTATTCAATAAGATTGAAACATGGGAATTGTTGATGTCAGAATTGGGAGATATTTCTTACTCTAATTTTTCCAGCGAAAAATATGGTAAAATTCTTACCGATGCCATGCGAAATAAAATTACAATTTATTCCGCGGCCTATATTATGCCTAGCGGAAGTTCTACGTTTGGATGCAATCAAAAACACCGTAATCATTTAAAATTGATAGAAATGATGATGGAAGATAAAGTTTACGAGTTGATTTCTAAAGCTAGAAATATGGCAACGGCATTTACTGTCTTACGCAACTACCCTACAATTGGGGATTTCTTAGCATATCAATTAGTAACAGATCTAAATTACAGCAAATTGACGAATTTCTCGGAAATGGAATTTGTGGTACCTGGACCAGGTGCAAAAAGTGGAATTAAAAAATGTTTTAAGTCTCTCGGAGGACTTACTGATATAGAAATAATCGTACGTGTTACCGAGAAGCAGAATCAAGAATTTGAAAGATTAGGTCTAAAATTCAATAAACTTGGAGAAAGACCTTTGCAATTAATTGACTGCCAAAATTTATTTTGTGAGGTTGATAAGTATTCGAGAATTGCTCACCCAGAAATTGATGGTTCTGGGAGAACTCGTATAAAACAAAAATTTAAACCTTTAAACAAAAAAATAAATTATTTTTTCCCTCCGAAATGGGGAATTAACAGTTTTTTTGATTATGAACATAGGAACATTCCTTGAAAACTGACGTAAAATACACATTAAACGAAATTAAACTTGAATTGACTTATCGTTGCTTGTTGAAATGTATTCATTGTTCCAGTGAATCATGTTCTAGCGATATGCCTGAATTGTCTTATGAAGATGCGATGCGAATTGTTCATCAGGCTATCGATATGAATGTCAAAAAAATTGCTTTCTCAGGTGGAGAACCATTACTCTGGCCAAACCTTGAAAAACTAATTGCTGTTTGCAAAAAAGCGCAAATGACCGTAATTGTTTATACTTCTGGAATAGCACCTAATAACCTAACAATAATTAAAACATTAAAAGAATCTGGATTAGATAAAATTATTTTTAGCCTTTATGCGACAACCTCAGAAATACATGATGCAATAACTTTAGTAAATAAAAGTTATCATCAAACACTTGAAGCCATTAAGTACTCAATATCTTTAGGATTAAAAACTGAGCTACATTTTGTACCAATGTCATCTAATTATACAAAACTCCCTGAGCTAATAGAACTTGCTAAAAGGTTAGGTATTAGCCAATTGAGTATTCTAAGAATTGTTCCTCAAGGAAGAAGTAAAGAAAATCAAAACATCATTTTATCGCATTCCCAAACAAAAGAGCTCGAAAAACTGGTTAAATCAAATATTACACAAGATATGAACATCAGAATCGGTTCGCCATATAGCATTTTATTATGTACTAATAGCCCAGATTGTATGGCGGGCATAGATCGGTTAACAATTTCTCCTGATTTAACAATTGCTCCATGCGATGCATTCAAGCAGGTAAAAAGCATTGATATTGCAGGAACCAATTTTTATTCAAAATTAGATAATTGGTCTCTTCAAGAATGCTGGATAGATTCTCCTTATCTTAATAGAATTAGAGAATTTATCAAAGAGCCACTAAATGCTAAATGTTCATCATGTGATAATCTCAAGATATGTCATTCGGGGTGTATTGCACAAAAATATTTGTTACATGGAAAATTAAGTTCTAGTCCTGATCCATTATGTGCACATATACGAGAATGTTATTCCGAAAACAGAATGAAGAGTTTGGGCCAACACCTTTATAAACAGGACATTTAGTATGCGCCAATTCTCAATTATAATATATCTTAAGTTTTTTAAATCCCTCGATATCAATTTTAATCGGCACAAACATATATAGCATTTTCCCAGATACTTCATTCAAACAGTAAATTTACAGTAATGATGTTTTTGCAAATTTTTATTGACTTTTGCTGTTTTGCGGTTGTATTATGCAATAATGATATTTCTGTAATTTGCAAAATAGGATAATACATATGAAGATAAAAAAGCTAGCAACTGTACAGATGGGATACTCATTCCGATCCCGTCTTGAATCATCCAATAATGGTGACATTGCTGTTATACAGATGAAAGACCTTCTTAATGACAATACGGTTGACTGTGGTGATCTTTTTAAGATTGATATGGAGGCAGTCAAAAAACATCACTTGGTTCAGAAAGGAGATTTGATTTTTAGGTCGCGTGGATTGGTTACCACATCAGCAATTCTTCTTGAAGATCCAGGTAAAGCTTTGGTTGCTGCACCGCTATTAAGAATAAGGATTACGAAGCCCAAAAAAATTCTGCCAGAGTATCTTAACTGGTACATAAGTCAACGTGAAGCACAGATTTTCTTGACCAGCAGAGCTAAAGGTACAGTCCAGAAAATGATTACCAAGAATACACTTGAAGAGTTGGATGTTTTATTGCCTAGTCTGGAACAACAGAAAAATATTGTTGAGCTGGCCTCATTGTCTGCTCGTGAGCAGACCCTGCTTCATACTCTTGCTGAAAAACGAGAACAATACATTTCAACAATACTCATGCAGTTTGCAAAAGGAGAATAAAACGTGAGTAGTAAAATAGATCAGAAAGACATAAACAACGCGGCATGGGCAGCGTGTGACACCTTTAGAGGTGTTGTTGATCCTGCACAGTATAAAGATTACATCCTTGTGATGCTGTTTTTAAAGTACATCTCTGATGTATGGCAGGATCACTATGAAGAGTATCAAAAACAGTATGGCAATGATGACGCTCGTATCCTCCGCAAACTTGAGCGTGAGCGTTTTGTTCTTCCGGTGGTGAGGCTAACGGAAAAGAATGATAAGACTGGTAAAGAAACGGTTCTGGATGAGTTTACGGCCACCTATTACAGCCTTTACGAACGCAGGGCCGCTGCTAATGTTGGCGAACTGATCAATATCGTGCTCGACCATATTGAAGAAAGCAATAAGAGCAAACTCGAAGGTGTCTTTCGGAATATCGATTTTAACAGCGAGGCAAATCTCGGGAAAACCAAAGACCGCAACCGTCGATTGAAACAGCTTCTTGAAGATTTTCACAAACTACAACTAGACATGCGTCCGAGCCGAGTTTCCGAAGATGTCATCGGCAACACTTATATCTACTTGATTGAGCGATTCGCTTCCGACTCTGGTAAGAAGGCTGGAGAGTTTTTTACTCCACTAAAGGTTACCGAACTAGTTGCCAAACTGGTCGGACCCAAACCGGGCGATCGAATCTGCGATCCCGCCTGTGGTTCCGGTGGTCTTTTGGTTCAAGCGGCAAAAGAAGTTGGCGACCGTAACTTTGCCCTCTTTGGACAGGAATCCAATGGCAGTACCTGGGCGCTGTGCCGCATGAATATGTTTTTGCACAGTTTTGACAGCGCCCGGATTGAGTGGTGCGACACGCTTAATAGTCCCCTGTTGGTGGAAAATGACCGGCTTATGAAATTTAACTGTGTGGTGGCTAATCCCCCCTTCTCTCTGGACAAATGGGGTGCTGAAAATGCCGAAAGTGATCGGTATAACCGCTTCTGGCGTGGAGTTCCGCCTAAGAGCAAAGGTGACTGGGCATTTATCAGCCACATGGTGGAAACCGCACTTGAAAAACAGGGTCGGGTTGCCGTAGTTGTTCCCCACGGAGTGTTGTTTCGAGGCGCTGCAGAAGGACGCATCCGTCAAAATATGATTGAAGAAAACCTACTGGATGCAGTTATCGGACTACCCGGCAATCTTTTTCCCACAACTAACATTCCTGTGGCGATTCTAGTCTTTGACCGCTCGCGAGAAAAAGGCGGTGCACGGGAAGAATGCAGGAATGTCTTATTTGTGGATGCCAGTCGGGAGTATGTGTCCGGTAAAAATCAGAACACCCTCTCTGAAGAACATCTGGCCAAGATCATGAGAACCTACACTGAACGGGAAGAAGTGGAAAAATACGCTCATGTGGCAGAGTTTAAAGAGATCAAGGAGAACGATTTCAATCTCAATATTCCCCGCTATGTGGACACCTTTGAGGAGGAAGAGGAGATCGATATCGATGCGGTTCAGAACGAAATTGACGATCTGGAAAAAGAGCTGGCATTAGTGCGGAAAAAGATGGCAGATAAACTTCAACAGATCAATAGGAGTCATGCATAAGTGGATAAGAATACTATTACAAAACTGACAAATTCTTTTAATGCTATTTCACAACAAATACCTAATGAATCTATAGAGTTCTGGTATGCTCGGGATATTATGACTGCTCTCGGTTATGATCGATGGGAAAATTTCAGTAAAGTAATAGAGAAAGCATCTATTGCTTGCGAAACAGCTGGAGGCGATGTCTCCAACCATTTTCGTGGCGTCACGAAAATGGTCTCCATCGGTTCTGGCGCGGAGCGTCCCGTTAACGATGTTATGCTAACGCGTTATGCTTGTTACCTTATTGCCCAAAATGGCGATCCACGCAAGGAAGCTATTGCTTTTGCTCAAACATATTTTGCGGTGCAGACCCGCAAGCAGGAGCTAATTGAAGAACGTATTCGTCTTCATAAACGACTCCAGGCACGACAAAAACTGACGGCATCCGAAACAGAACTTTCCAGGAATATCTACGAAAGAGGTGTAGACGACAAAGGATTTGCCAGAATCCGTTCAAGAGGAGATGCCGCTCTTTTTGGTGGAAACACAACAGCACAAATGAAAAAGAAGTTGGGAACTCCAACAAACAGGCCGTTGGCAGACTTTCTTCCGACAGTAACCATTGCCGCCAAGAATCTGGCAACGGAGATAACTAACCATAATGTCCGCCAGAACGATATTCAAGGGGAATCCTCCATTACAGGCGAGCACGAGCAGAATAATACAAGTGTTCGTAATATGTTGGGCGAACGAGGTATCAAACCGGAAGAACTCCCGCCCGAAGAAGACATCAAGAAACTCGAACGTCGTGTCAAATCAGCCGAAAAGAAGCTGATTAAAGGAAGTGAACTCCCGAAAGAGGGGGAAAACAATGATGAATGATCGCCGTTCGATAAATAATGAAAAAGAGCTGGCGACAGTGCGGGTGAAGATGGTAGCGAAGCTCGAGGAGATTCGGCGATGAGCTTATTGAAGAACTCCCCAAACGGCTGGGAACTAAAAACTTTCAACAATGCCCTTTCTGTATTGAAAGATGGTACTCATTTTTCACCAAAAGTATTTGGCGGAAAAAATCTTTACATTACATCAAAAAACATTCGAATGGGGAAACTTGATTTGGAAGATGTGAGTTACATCTCTGATGATGACCATCAGCGGATATATTCATCCAGTCCCGTCAAATATGGAGATGTATTACTCACGAAAGATGGAGCAAAGACAGGGAATGTATGCATCAACAGCTTAAAGAAGGAGTTTAGCTTACTTTCAAGTGTCGCATATTTAAGGGGGAAGACGGATGTTTTACTGAATGAGTTTCTAATGCAATGGTTATCGAGTCCAAGAGTTCAGTTTGACATTAAGAATGACATGGCTGGACAGGCAATTACTCGGCTGACCCTTCAGAAAATTGGCAAATTCAAAATACTTCTCCCCCCACTTCCCGAACAAAAAGCCATTGCCGATTTGCTGTCCACCTGGGATGATGCCATCGAGAAAACCGAACGGCTTATTCAGGCGAAAGAAAAACGGTTTAAGTGTCTGCTACGGGAACTAATCTCTGAATCACGAATGGACACGAACAATCACAAATGGAAAAAGGTGAAACTGGGGCAAGTTGCAAATATCGAAAAGAAACAGAAACTAAAGTCTGTTGATGGTGAGATCTTGCTTACAGTTAAGCTTCATTGTTTAGGAATTGAGCTGAATGACCGAATAAAGCCAAAGTTGACTACTCGTGGGCGACCTTATTTCAAACATCATTTCGGAGATTTTCTTATTGGTAGGCAAAACTTTCATAATGGAGGGTTTGGCATTGTCCCTAGTGAATTAGATGGTGGAATAACATCTAATGCAATCTCTTGTCTTTCTGTGAATGAATCTAAGCTATCCAAAGCATTTCTTTGGTATCAATTCGCAAATTCAAATTATTACAAAAAAGTTGGTCATGTCATGGATGGTACTGGACAGAAAGAGTTGTCAGACAAGCAAATTCTAAAACTGAAAATCCTTCTGCCTGAAATTAATGAGCAAAAAGCCATCGCCGAAACTCTATCCACAGCCCAACTCGAAATCGACTTACTGAAACAGCTCGCAGAGAAATACAAAATTCAGAAGCGCGGTCTGATGCAGAAGATGCTTACTGGAGAATGGAGGGTAAAACCTGAAATTGTTAAACAGTATGGAAATGAGTAATTATGGATAGGAATGCGACTGAAGAGGAATTGCGATATTTTATTGAAGAATGGGTAGATAGTCTCTCTCTTGATAGCGAAGAAGAAGTTTCATCGACCATTGCGTCAACAAATTCCATTTTTTCTGAACAATACTGCGAAGATGTAGAGTTGAACTTTGAGGAGCGAGGACGGTATTCATTTATCGCAAATGTTTCAATGCCTCACACCGAGCCTCGTGGAGAGCATGTTTTTTTTAATTCACGGGATCAGATAAACGTTAGAGTTAAAGGGATCTTATCTTTTAATGACGACTATAATGAATGGGAGATAGAAGATTATAATGTTACAGCGGGTCTTCAGGATTATGATGATGAAGTAAGAGAGCCAATTCCAACAGCTGAAGATATCATTAATAGGTTATCCAATCTTCAAAGAGGGCTATGGTTTCGTGGGCATAGTGATTCCAACTGGTCACTTGTGACTTCCATTGGACGCATTGAGAACCCAAGTCTTTCAATGGAAAAGGAATTAAGGCGTGAATTTGAAAGGAGAATTGCTTTTTTGGATACAGTAAAACATCCTTTACCGCTACCCGATATTTACTTTTTAATGCAACATCATGGCATTCCAACTCGACTGATGGATTGGACAACAAATCCTCTTGTAGCTTTATATTTTGCATTGTTCGATGAAAGTCAAAAAACAAAGAATGCCTGTATCTGGGTTATGGACCCCAGACAGCTAAATCGCTATTTTAAAGAGCCTTATCCAGCAGAAATTGAAGATAAGCTTTTTACCGACAGCGATGATAAAAAGGTAATCGCAATCTGTGCGCCACACATCAACACTAGAATGACTTCGCAACGCTCCGAGTTTACCATTCATATGCATTACACACCTCTTGACCGCATAAAGGAGGTTTCAATAGCACTTAAGGAAAAAATTATGATTCCAAGACATCTAAAGATTAAATTAAAAGATAAACTCCGTGCCCTCGGTGTTGATAGAAGCAGTCTTTTTCCTGATCTTGATAATATTGCCAAAACAGTTGTTGAGGACATGTTAGGAGGATAAATGGAAACTGCTGTAGATAAAAAGCTGTTAAATAAATATCGTCAAGTGGAGATCGTCATGCTCAAGCAAATCATAGAGAAATATAAAACACAGAAGCGTGTTTTGATGCAGAAGATGCTCACCGGCGCATGGCGGATAAAACCCGAAATCGTTAAACAGTATATGGAGGGGTAATCATGACTAAAGGTAAAAATCAGCATGTTGTAAAACACCCCGATGGTTGGGCAGTTAAGGGAGCAGGTAATAGCAAAGCAACCAAAGTCACCCAAACACAAGCACAGGCCATTAAAGTGGCGGAAAACATTGCCAGAAATCAAAAAGCGGACACTAAAATTCATGGTGAGAATGGAAAAATTCGGGCAGGTAACAGCTATGGAAATGATCCTTGTCCTCCAAAGGACAGAAAATAAAGGATTATAATTATGGGTAAAAAGCATACAACATTAGCAATCGCATACGATTTTGACGGTACGTTAGCTAAAGGCAACATTCAGGAGAACTCTTTTATTCCTGACCTGAGAATGAAAAAGTCTGATTTCTGGAAAGAGGTAAAAAAGCTGACCAAAGAACATGAAATGGATGAGATTTTGGCGTATATGTTTTTGCTCATCAACAAAGCTAGGCAAGGTGAGATTAAGTTTGATCGTGAAAGCCTGAAGGCACATGGGAAGGATGTTTCCTACTTTGATGGGGTGGAAGATTATTTTGGGAGAATCAATAAATATGCCCACCAAAAACAGATAAAACTTGAGCACTATATTATCTCATCTGGAACAAAAGAAATGATTGAGGGAACAACGATTGCCAAGCATTTTAAAACAATCTATGCTTCCAGCTTTAAATATGACCAGCATAATGTTCCAGAATGGCCCGCCATCGCATTAAATTACACAACAAAAACCCAATTTCTGTTCCGTATTAATAAAGGGATTAATAACGCCTGGGACAATTCAAAAATTAATGCCTATGTACCCAAAGAAGAGCGACCTATTCCATTTGAGCGCATGATTTACATCGGTGATGGATTAACGGATGTTCCCGCAATGAAACTTGTAAAAGATCAGGGAGGAACTTCCATAGGTGTTTATGCCCCCAAGAGCCGTAAAAAGTCCGCTGTTGAAAAACTATTGGATGAGCAGCGAGTTTCATATGTGGCTCCGGCAAACTATTCGGACGGGTCGGAGCTTGATCAGATTATAAAAGCAGTTATCGATCAAATTTCGTCTATTGCTTCTGTAAAAAAATATGCAAAGATCACAAAGAAAAAAGAAGGTGCTAAAGTGAATAAATCGGAACTCAAAAATAATAATAAGGCATAATCATGGCGAAAGGTAAAAATCAGCATGTTGTGAAGTACCTGGTTAGCTGGGATATTGAAAATGAACTGGAGGACATTTAATTATGAAAATACTCGGGATACGTACCGCTTCTACCTGCGTCAGATATGCCATTGTTGAATGGGATGGTCAAACTGCCACATTAGTTAATGCATCATTAGAAAATAAGCTAGATTTTCCTGCAGACCGTCAGGAGATATCGCAAAAACTCCAGTGGCTTTATTCTGAGCTTGAACGGATTTACCTAAAGTATCCTGATATTTTCAAAGTTACTATTAAGATGAATCAATTCGGTACAGAAAAGATGGCTAACCGTTATTCAACGCACATGGATGGCGTTGTCATGTTGTCCGCCATGCAGAACGGAAAGTCAGTATTCACTTTTCTTTATGCAAACATTCAGCAAAGTATGAGTTCTAAAAAAGTTCAAGCATTTGCTGAAGCTAATGTTGGACGTTCTGATAAATACTGGAATGCTCAAATGGCTGATGCTGTAGCTGCTGCATGGACAGGGAGGGATAAATAATGCCGCCGCAAGTGCAGATAAATCCCGGGGACTCTATTTATAAATATTTCCTTCAAAAATCTATCGGAGGTGGTAGCTTTGGTGATTTATGGCTTGCGCATGACCAGACAATTTCCAGAGATGTTGCAGTAAAGGTGTTGGCTCAAGGTGTTACTATTGACGAACGTCTTCAGGAAGCACGAATCGGAAATCATTTGGAGCATCCTAATCTGGTGAAAATGCATTATGCGGATGTGGTGCAGTACAATGGAATCGACCTTGTTATTATTGCCATGGATTATCACGCAAACGGTTCTATCCTTTCCCGCGTAAATGCGGGCAATTTTATGCCAATTCCTGATGTAATTGGTTTCATGGCTGATATCTTGCGGGGGTTGGAATATCTGCACGAACTTAACCTTTATCACAATGATATAAAACCAAATAACATTCTTATCGGGGACACTAACCAAGGTGTGTTGACCGACTATGGAATTACTTGTTTCTCACCAAATGGACAACCCGTACAACCAAGAAATTGGTATAAGCTCCATATTGCCCCAGAAATTCTCAACTCAAATCAGATCAATGTTCAAACGGATATTTATCAAGTAGGATTGACCGCATTTCGTTTGCTTAATGGAATTGGTTATATTCGCGATAAATTCAATGCGTTGGGAGAACATGAATATTATCAACTGGTTAAAAAAGGAAAAGTTATTCAGTCCAATGATTATCAACCTTTTATCCCCCGTAACCTTAAAAGTGTTATTAATAAGGCTGTACATGTTGAACCTGATAAAAGGTATCAGTCAGCTGTTGAAATGCGCCGTGCTTTGGAGCGATTAAGTTACCCAGGATATTGGACATGTGATCCAACTGGAGCGTATATCGGATATAATAAAAAATATAAATTTAGATATGAAATAAATCCGAGAGGATCAAGATTGTTTGATTTTGTTGCATATAAGACAAACATATCTTCTGGCAGAGAAACTCAAATCGGTGATTATATATCAAAAAAAATCACAATAAAGGAAGTAAGAGTAAAAATGTCTAAATTCATGCAATGGGTGGTGACAGGGTGAATCATTTAATACAACCAAAAGGCTTAGAAGCCTAATTTCTGGTGCCAACTTTGGCAAGTAGAGGATAATATGAGTAACTTTCAGATAAATGAAAAATATCTTTCTCAAATCCCGGCTGTACAGCTCTTGATTGGATTGGGATTTGAATATTTAACACCAACACAAGCACTACACGAAAGGCAGGATAGAACATCCAACGTCTTGCTGGAAAATATTCTGCGCAATCAGCTCAAAGAAATAAACAGAATTCGTTATAAAGGAAATGAGTATCTGTTTAGCGAAGAAAATGTTCAGTCTGCCATACAGAAGCTAAAAAACATTAAATACGACGGATTGCTAAAAACCAATGAGGCTATTTATGATCTACTTACTTTAGGAACGGCAATGGAGCAGGCTATTGAGGGCGATTCAAAAAGTTTTAATTTGAATTATGTTGACTGGCGTAATCCCGATCGTAACAAGTTTCATGTCATTGTCGAATATAGTGTTGAACGTTCTCGAAGTACAGAAACTGCCCGGCCGGATATCGTCCTTTTTGTTAACGGAATACCATTTTGTATAATCGAATGTAAAGCACCACAGGTAGAAGTTGAACAGGCCGTTTCACAATCTATCAGAAACCAGACCGACGACTATATTCCGAAGTTATTTACCTACGTTCAGATGGTACTTGCGCTGAACAAGAACAGTGCGATGTACGCAACTACTGGAACAGCCACAAAATTTTGGAGTGTCTGGAAAGAACCTCATATGGAAAGCGGTGAGCGGGAATATAAAAATCTTGAAGAAATATTAAATCGACCTCTGCCTGAAGATATTATTACCCAAATAGCAAGAACTTTTTGTGTTAAATCAGAATTTTTAAAATCGGAACGGCTTATAACGGAACAAGACAAGGCGCTTTACTCCCTTTGCCGACCAGAGAGGCTGTTAGAGCTGGCATGGAAGTTTACGCTATTTGATGGTGGTATTAAAAAGATTGCTCGTTATCAACAGTATTTCGTTATCAAGTCCACTATGAATCGAGTTAAATATTTTGACAGCACCGGTTCACGCAAGGGAGGTGTGATCTGGCACACACAGGGTTCTGGTAAATCCCTGACTATGGTTATGCTTGCACGCAATCTAGCCTTAGATCCGGAAATCTTGAATCCTCGCATTGTTCTGGTTACCGATCGCGATGATTTGGATAAACAGTTGGGAAATACCTTTGTTGCCTGTGGTCTCGAAGCCAACCGAGCTACATCGGGTAGAAACCTATTAGAGTTGGTGGCTGAAAAAAAATCGGGCATTATCACCACACTCATTCATAAGTTTGACAAAGCTTACACTGTAAAAAAGTACAAGGATGAGTCTCCCGATATTTTCATTCTTGTTGATGAAAGCCATCGAACCCAATTCGGCTCGTTTTCAGCTCGCATGAGGCAGATGTTTCCTCATGCCTGCTATCTTGGCTTTACAGGTACTCCACTTCTAAAAAAAGAAAAAAATAATTTTACAAAATTTGGCGAACTGCTGGAACCACATTACTCCATAACTCAGGCAGTCGAAGACTGTACCGTTGTCCCTCTTTTGTATGAAGGTCGACATGTAGAGATGACCCAGAATCAAACTGCTGTGGATTTGTGGTTTGAGCGACATACACAGGGATTAACCAAAGAACAGCAGGCGGATCTAAAAAGAAAATACGCACGGGCAGAAATGCTGAACAAAGCGGATCAAGTTATTTATATGAGAGCCTTTGATATCAGTGAACACTTTCGTTCCAATTGGCAAGGGACAGGATTCAAAGCACAGCTGGTTGCTCCGAACAAAGCATCTGCGCTTAAGTACAATGCCTATCTGAATGAAATAGGTATTGTCACTTCTGAGGTTGTTATTTCACCACCGGATATGCGTGAAGGTTATGAAGAGACTGATGACGAAACAAACGATGATGTGGTGAAATTCTGGCAAAAAATGATGAAACGATACGGTAGCGAGAAAGAGTACACCAAGCAGCTCATAAACCAGTTTAAACATGGTAGTGATCCTGAAGTTCTTATTGTTGTGGATAAGCTACTAACTGGTTTTGATGCTCCAAGAAACACTGTTCTTTATTTAAGCAGGGTTCTTAGAGAGCATACACTACTTCAGGCTATTGCTAGGGTCAACCGCCTTCATGAAGGTAAGGAGTACGGTTTTATCGTCGATTACGCAAGTGTCCTTGGTGAGCTGGATAAGGCACTAACTATGTATAGCGCTTTTGAAGGATTCGACGAGTCGGATCTTGTTGGTACTCTGACTTCTATTAACAACGAAATTGAAAAATTGCCGAGCCGATATTCTGATCTGTGGGATTTATTTAAAACAGTAAAGCACTCTCATGATGAAGAAGCATATGAGGTTTTGCTTGCTGATGATGAGCTAAGGGAAGAGTTTTATAGTCGCCTTTCTGAGTTTGCTAAGAACCTTGCTATTGCCCTCTCTTCTGAGAAGTTTTTGTCTGAGACGGATAAAAAAACTCTGTCCAGATACAAGGCTGATCTTTTAAAGTTTCAATCACTTAAGATATCTGTAAAGTTGCGTTATGCTGAAGCAATTGATTACCGGGATTATGAACCAAAAATCAAGAAGTTGTTGGATACCCATATTCAGGCCAATGAGGTTGTGCAACTTAACGAACCGGTAAATATCTTCGATGATAAAATGTTTAGTCAAGTGAAAGATGAACAAGGGATATCTCAAACAAAAAAAACTACAGCCTCAAAAGCCGATACAATTGCTCATGCTACAAAAAAAGTGATTACAGAAAAAATGGATGAAGATCCAGCTTTTTACGAAAATTTTTCAAAACTGATCCAGCGGGCGATTGAAGATTTTCGTGCAAAAAGAATATCGGACTTGGAGTATCTACATAATGTCGTTGATATCCGAAATAAAGTGGTTGGTAAGATTCATGACGATATCCCTGATAATCTTTCCGATAATGAAGATGCCATGGCCTATTATGGTGTATTGAAACCTTTTTTTGAAAAACACGCATTGAGTGAAGAAGAATTTGAATCTATGGCCGCAGATACGGCAATTAAAATACATGGCATTTTAGAAAAGCACAAAAAGGTTCATTTTTGGGATGATGAAGATGCACAAAAGCAAGTAATTAATGAGATCGATGATTACCTCTATGATGAAGTTAGAACAGAAAGAGGTATTGAATTATCCCTTGAACAGATGGATGAGATCATTGAAAAGGTCTTGCAGGTAGCGAAGCACAGGAGTCATAAATGATGGAGTCAACAAATCATAACGATAAACATTCAATTGTTTATGGGCGAAAGGCCATCGATTATTGTCTTTTATATTGTGATAGAAAAACGATGGAGATTGCGGTTCATCCTGATAGCACTGTTATTGTAAAAGCACCTACCGAATCCGATATTTTATTAATTGAAAAAAAAATAATTAAAAGAGCACGGTGGATTATCAGGCAACTGAATTATTTCAAACAGTTTACCCCCAAGACACCGGAGCGATGCTACGTGAATGGTGAAACTCACCTATATCTTGGAAGGCAATACCGTTTAAAAATTACGAAAGAGTCAACAAACTCTGTAAAATTATCTCGGGGATTTTTTCATATTACTTGTGGTAATGGCTCAACTGCTGAAGAAGTAAAGAAGTTGTTGGATCAATGGTATTTGGAGAAAGCTCAGTTGCAATTCAAGGAGAGTGTGGATCGATGCTGGGAAAAATTCAATGGATTTGGTGTTGAGAAACCTAATATATCGATCAAACGAATGCGAAAAAGATGGGGTAGTCTTTCAAATAAAGGGACAATGACTCTTAATCCTGATCTAATCAGAGCACCTAAAGAATGTATTGACTATATTGTTATCCATGAGTTGTGTCATTTGAAATATCATAATCATAGCCCTGAATTTTATAAATTGCTCGATTCTGTCATTCCCGATTGGGAAAAGATCAAACATAATCTTGAACTCAGTATGGTTTAAGTATTAATGAAACGTCACTGGATTACGGTACTCAGTACGAAAATGTACGATCTTGAATTTATCAGTTGTATATTTTTATTAAAGATTTTGTTGGTTTTGAACTTAAAGTTTTTCACCCATAAAGTGAAGAACAATATCTTTTCAAGCTAATTCTCTTGTTTATAGTGTTTTAAGAAACTCTAAGCTTAAAAATATCGCTCAATTGAGGTAAAATTATCCATTTTTTAAGAAATTTTAATAACTTTCATATTATAGCAAAAACGATAATAAATCAACCTTATATAACTTTTTTAAAATAAATCCATTGCATTATTTTTTCCCATCTTTTCCGTATCTGGGAATTATTGGAAAAAATAATACAACAATTTTTATGACATATTCAAAAGCCATTTCCATAACGGAATAAAGCGTATTGTTTTATCTTTATGCTCTTCTGTCTCATCAAACTCATCGGTTATGACAAGAGCCTCTTTTTTATTCAGTTCGTCCATTCCCTTGAAAAGGCTTCTTAATTCCCGCTGTTTTGTCCGCTCATCAGATACATCCCAGCAGACCTGTATCAGCTCTGTAACCTTAGTATTTTCCTTTATGAGAAAATCTACTTCTCTGTGATGCACATCCTTCCAGTAAAAAAGCTCTATTGCAGGATTTTGCATCTGCCTTCTTTTAAGCTCAAGAAAAACAATATTTTCTGCAAGCCTTCCAATATTCTCACTAAACCGGAAGCCTACAGCATTACTAAGCCCTGTATCTATCGAATAAACCTTTCTAGGGCTTTTCTCCTGCTCTTTTACCTTGAATGAAAACCGCTTGAGGAAAAATATAAGATAAACATCCTCAAAATAGCCCGCAAACTTTTCTATTGTATCAGCCGATGCATGAAGGAATTTTTCTATCGAGGAAAAGGTCGTTAAGTTTCCCGCATTGCTCAGGTAGTATTTTATGAGCGATTTCATTACCTGCGGTTTTCGAATCCTGAACCTTCTGAACAGGTCTTTAGTAAGAAGGTCATCGAAGTATTTGAGAATAATTTCCCTCTTCTGCTCGGATAAAGTAACTTCCGGAAACGACCCGAATTCCATGTATCTGCGAAGCAATCCACGAATCTCTGCTTCTTTTCCCGCAATATCAAGGAGGCTTTTATATTCTGTTTTGTTGAATGCAAGGAATTCAGTGAATGATAGCGGAAAAACTGTAAGGTCAAGATGCCTGCCTGTAAGAAGCGTTCCAAGCTCTCTGCTTAAAAGTTTTGCATTTGAACCTGATACAACTATCTTTGCTTTTTTCAGCTCATGCATCATGCGAACCCATTTTTCCCATCCTTCAACTTCCTGCACTTCATCAAGGAATATATATGGGGTGTCAGTAGGAAAAAGGAATTCACGGTAAACCTCAAAAATTTCTTCCATGAGTTTTGTATCAAGAGAAGTGAATCTGGGATCTTCAAAGTTTACGAACAGGAGGTTTTCTTTCTTTATCCCTTTTTCTATAAGCCTTTTAGCCATTTGCCTCATGATATATGATTTTCCGGCTCTCCTTGGACCCGTTATAGTTATTACCTGATTTGAGCTAAAGAAAGCTTCCAGCCGGTCAAGATATTTTTCTCTTACAATTCCTGTTGCCTGCTCTGTTTTCCATATATTCCAGTCGTTTAATACTGCCAGAATCTCATTTTTGTTCATAAAGCAACCTCTATTTGTCATAATTTGTAAATTTTACCTATTACAATGACAATAATACTAAAAAATTGCAGGTTGTCAAGAATGAAAATCAGAGTTATTATTTCAAATTATGAAAACTAAACACGAATGGAACTTCAAAAAATATTTCAGAAAAGGCGCGTTCGGCTGGAAAGGAACTACCATTGCTACAAAAAGGCTGAAGGAAGCAGTATCTGAAATCAAAAAAGTGAACAAAACCGATCCTTTTCTTGCGGGCGACGGATGCATTATCCTGATGGAGTGCCTTTATCCTGCTCTTGAGCACATTGACAGCTCATCAGGCGCCTTAGGTAATGCTGTAAATAAGACGTTAAATGAGCTCATCCCTATTCTCATCGATGTTCCTGCCATTAAAGAAAAAAGAAAGAGATGGCTCGAGCAAATCTACAAGGCTATCCTCAATGACGGAGTCCAGTTTTTATCACCTGTGGAAGAATCATGGGGCAAAATATGCGTCTATCCTGACCTACTGAACGAATGGGCTGACAGACTGCTACCTGAAATAAAAGAAATCTGGTCAGGCAGAAAAGAATTAAAATCTCATAGCTGTACTGATATCTGCCTCTCATGCCTTCTTGAATCAGGAAGGTATGATGAGCTTGAGAATCTTCTGGCTTTGCGCAAACGAAAATTCTGGCCGTATGATAAATTCCAGGCAGAAGCATTAAAACGTCAAGGAATGACTTCAAAAGCCCTTGATTATGCGGATTCAATTATATCTGGAGATCATTATGATGCTGAAATTATGCTGTTTTGTGAATCGCTTCTTATCCAGTCAGGATTAAAGGAAGAAGCATATAATAGATATGGACTGAATATAAGAGACGGCAGAACCTATCTTTCCCAATTTAAGGCTATTGCAAAAAAGTATACTGACTATTCTGAGGAAAAGATACTTCTTGATCTCATAAATAATTCTGAGAACAAAGCGGCATGGTTTGCATCTGCAAGGCAAGCCGGATTTCTGGATATAGCTTTAGAATGCGCTAACTCAGGTTATGTTGATGTCAAAACATTGATTCGGGCAGGCAAAGATACTATCGAGACAGAGCCTGAGTTTTCGATGGCTGTTTCACTTCGGGCAATTACTCTCTTGCTTATGGGTTATGGGTATGAGATTACCAATCGTGATGTGCTGGAAGCAGGCACGGTTTTTATCTTCTCGGCAAAGAAATTAGGCAAAATGCCGGATGCCATAAATGAGCTTAAGAATTTATTAAATCCTAAAGAGCGGAAATTAGATAAATTCGTGCGGGAAATACTGCAAAATATATTGAATGGACTAACTGAAAATTGAAGTCTTCAAACACTTTGGGGTTAAATCCACAGTAGTTGATAATATGAAAAAATTACCCCTCAATCATAGTACAAATTCTATTTAAAGTATTTTATTCTTTTTTCGATGGGGATAAATTTTACAAGAGGTGCACAAAAAACGAAATTCCTCATTGTTTTCAACCGGCCGCTCTCCCATAGCGAAATCAACTATAAACTTAATCTTTCTTATAACAATAGCATCAAACTCCGAGAATGGCTCACCAGAAAAATAATTCAATGTAAAACACCAAATATTACAAAAGGACGAATCTTTGATCTCACCATAAAAGGTAAACGGCTTCGGAGATTGCTTCTGAAAAATTTACCAAACGACAGGGTAATTAATATTTTACATTCGGCGAATAGTAGCTGGGATTATATTTCCCCACCGAAAAACCTTGATTATTTCAAATACGCAAAAGTTGTTGCCAGCCCTCACCTGAAAACCCAACTTCTCGAAATTCTCTGTGATACTTGGCAACGAGCTGTCGATGAATATATCGGCAGAGGCATAAATAGCCGACTTATTCCCGGAATCTATACTCGCGTCAAAGAAAAAAATCTTCCTGTCAACTGGAGCAATTTGATTGATGGACTCAAAGAAATGATTCAGCTTAACTTAATTGAAATCAAAAGCGAAGATAGCCGGAAAAATTATTTCAAATTGTCTGATGATGGAATTATCATCAAAAATTGGATTCATAAAATCAGACGAATTGAGATGAATTATCCTCAGCAAAAATTTCTTTCATTTTAGTTTTTAACTTCTTTTGTAATTTACTGTCATTGAATCCGGCTTGTGCTGATATTTCCATAATAGCGCCCAGTTTTTTTACCATGGCCTGAATAGATTTATTATCTTCCTGTAAACGTGTAATTTCATCTTGTTGCCGTTCTAATCGGCTTTGGTGTAATTTTTCCCGTTTCTTACTTTCTTCAAGTTCATTTTTTAAATCTTCCAAATTGCTCGCATAGATCCGCTTCTTCGCTGTCTTTTTATTTGCCGCTAAATAAGATACATAAACATCAAGCTCCCTTGAACTTATCTTATGACCAAGCCGAAGATTGATTTCATCAGAATGCCAGCCCTGTTTGAACAAATGACATGCCATACCGGAACGCAAATCTTTCCAAGTCGGTTTATCACCATGGGGAATAGATTTTACTCCGGTTTTCAGTATAGCATTATCAAATACTTTTGTTGCCTGACGTTTCTCAAAATTGAATATTTTATCTTCCGGCTCAAAAGGAACGAATTTCCAATAACCTTTGCTTTTTTTATATTTCTCATCAGGTTTACGTTCCTTTTTTGTCTGATTTCCGGAAGGATCTGAAACGAAAATTTCTTTTCCTCTTTCAAATATGATGTCAAGGAACCTTACTGTTTCAGAATATAAAGTGATCTCGCTTCGCGTTTGCCTGCTTCGCTTTAAAGTTATTTTTGGTAAATTGACTAAGTATTCAGCCGACTTTGTCTCTGAATTGAATTGACGAGTAAAATCTTTTTTCGTTAATTTCAAAATCGATGAGACGTTTTCACCAATATCCCACGAAAGCCAGAACAATAATAAATGTTCTGGCTTTGACAACACACTTACTACCTTTTTAAATCCTTCCTCATCGAGGAATCTGACATCTTTATCTTTTTTATCGGCGTAATACTCTAATATTTCTCTGACGATTTCTTCTTTTCCGGCAAGCCTGAACGGTTTACCCTTTAAAATTTTATTGTAATAGCTTCGTTTATCCTTAAACGGTAGCCCTTTTCTATTTTTGATATTGCCGTCTTCAAGATCGTCGTAAACCTTATTAATTTCTTCTTTTGTAAGGTTTTTCCATGGTTTGTTTTTGAACCATTGATTTACATTCTTGAATTTCCCGATATAGCCTTTAAGCGTTTTATAACAACCTTCGTCTAATTTAGTTAATCCGTTAATTCTCTTTAGCTTTCGTTCCTCGAACTCGAAGAATTCCGCAAAAAGTTTCCGGTTCTCTTTACAAATAAAATTATCGGCCAGAAGCTGTCTTTTTGCTCGCTCATAACTATCTTTCCATCCCATGGAAAAGAATATACTTACAAATATATAAACTTTACGCCCCTAAAAAAGGAACAAAAGTGGTCTACGCCCCCGCCGAGCCTAGACCGGTTTAGTACATCATTAGGGGCGTAAAAAGTTTGCAAAAAAATATAATTTTATTCTTTGATCTCTTTCTTTGCCTGTTCTGCCAACTTTTCAAACAGATTTATCGTATAATCAATTGTTTTGTAAATTTCCTGCGGATTTAATAAAGAGATCAACTCATCCAGAGAAGATTTTCCAGAATTTTGATATAGTTCATCCTCAGGTAACCGGTTTTCTTTATAAGATGTGTCATAAGTGATACTCATGAAGGTTGATATGTTTACTTTAAAGCGCTGGATCGCGAGATTATTTTTTAGGTTTATATCCGTTGGTATAACCATTATTACAATTTTTGCAGGGATAATCAAACCTATACTCAATCACATGACAAAGCTTCAGACCGATATCCTTTAAAATATCGTATATACCATTTACTTTTTTACGTATGTCACATATTGCTTTATGTGTTTTTTTTTCTAAATTGTCTTTTATCATTTTTTAACTTAATTTCAAGGAGCCGCTGAAAAACAACTGTCAATACTTTTGCTATTTCTGTTTTGCTTTACTATTCGTATTTTCAGCGACTCCTTAATTATTATGATGAGAAAAATGCAACTTAAATAAGCTGTACTTAGATTATGGGAAAATAATCTACATGCTACTTCCATGTACATATTTCAGCTTCGATAAAAAAATCTATCTTTTGCCCGTTATAAACAACTGTTGTATGGTAATACGGTTCACATGGAATATCTTCAAGAAACTCAATATTTTTTATCGTAACTGTTGCGGGATTAAGTGAATCCATTGTGAAATCCGAGTTAATCATCAATGATATTTTAATCTTATTTGTAACCTCATCTGATTTCAAAAATCCCGCATAAGGAATGAATATTTCCCGAGAAATTGTTGCGATTATTTTATCGTTAGGTCGTGGATCATCCCCGAACACTATGAACTCACTTAAAATATTTCCTGACATATCCTGTAGTTGTACAGGCTTATATTTTGCCAGTTCATTGTTTATCGAGGGAGTCTCTATAAAAAGTTTTTTGTTAAAACCCTCCATACATTCCGGCAGAGATTCTCCTTCAAATACTCCTGTAACTGAGGTATTGTCTACCGATCCATGAACAAATGAGATCGCAACGAGACTGCATAATAAAAGTGCGCCAAGCCATATAGCTCCAAGTGTTTCCCATGACGAAAATTCTTCAACATTATATGGTGTTCCGTTGGGATGGTATTTCGTGACATTTTTAGTGCATCCCATCAAAGAAAAGTTCACAAAGGTTATAAGTACAATAATTACAATTACAGGATGTTGAAAAAGTCTTTTCATTTTAAAGCCTCCTTTTTTGAATACAACAATATGTTCATCGATAAAGACGTTCGAGTGCTTTTTTGATGTCTGGAATCATGATATCCGCATAAACTTGAGTTGTTGAAAGCCTGGAATGTCCTAATTGTTTTTGAACAAGACGTAGATTCCAGTTACTGGCTTTCAAAAGAAATGATGCATACGTGTGCCTCAGGCAATGAATGCCATAAGAAGAAGATATCCCTGCTTTTCTTGCGGACCGCTTGAAAGTCTTTTCAATTGCTCTGGTGGTTAAATGACTTCTTGTATTGCTTGATAAAATCAAAGGTGCATTGGGTAATAATGGTTCGCCTATAGCTTGTTTCCAGTTTAAATATTCTATGCAATGCTTTTTAAATTTTTTATTAAAATATACAATTCTTCGTTTACCTCCTTTCCCTTTTTCCACCAACAGGAACGATATATTGTCCTGCAAATACAGATCGCTACATTTCAAAGCCGCTATTTCCATAGCTCTAAGTCCTGTTGACAAAGCCAAGTGAATAATAAAATAATCTCTAATTGCAACTTGTTGTCCTTTTGCTAACGCTGTTTTAGCGAAAGTTTTTGCAGTGGCTTCTAATTGCTCGACTTCCTTTTCAGATAAAAATTTCTTAGGATTGAGTGCCCAATTATTAAAGGTCATTTTGCTAATACATACTCCTTCTCTCCTTTCGTTCATATTTAGTGTGAAATCTGAACCTTTAAAGAAAGAAAATGAGTATTAAATAGTTTGTGTTTAGGTTTTTCAGAAACGATAAAATTTGTTTATTTGCAAATAGTATTTAAGGAGAGCAAAAAAGATTTGAAAAGGGTGAAAAGATAAAATCAACAAAGTCAACTTTTTGTCGACGGTTTTTCTGGGAACAAATAAAAAAAAGGTTCAGATTTCACACTTTTTCTGAACCTTTATGCTTAACATAAATACTATCGGTTTATATTTTTATTTTCCAGATATTTTTTGCAAAAACACTACTTGATCATTTTGTTTATCTGTTTAACTACAATAAATATTAAATCACTTGTTGTAAAAATAGATATTGATGTGTTATAATTCTATTATAACATGTAAATTCTGTTTCAAACCATAGGAGCCAATCATGAAAAGAGCATTGTTGATTGCCGTTGCGTTGTTTTTATTTGCCCACCCGTCTTTTCCCGCAGTAACTACCTCTGATGGTCTGATTACACTTGATTTCTATGAAGATACTGCTTTCGGTAATGGCAGATGGATTTTTGATATTATTTTAAACGATGTAGAAGGAGTTGATTTGGTTTATTTTAATATGGAAGTCCACAATACAGCAATGACTTATGACAACGAATACAACGATGGGATAACAGATTTATTTCTTCGTACAATTGGGGCTGGAACCCCTGACAATGCTTATCATATCCCTTATATTGATTCGTTGTACCCCACAGCCGTTGGTACAGAGTATAGTCTCTATGGTATGCCAGCTGATTTGCTAATGCCTTTATCAGTACCCTATGGAACTCCAATTATTGATGAATTTGACGTACTTATATCTTACGCAACGGCTATTGATCAGAGCAAGACAGAAACATTAACACTAACCGGTCCTGTATACTTTTCTCCTGTGCCTGAACCTGTGAGTATGGCTCTATTTGCTTTTGGTGCATTTTTTCTACACCGTATTATAAAATCAAAAAATAATACATAACAACTTCTATATAATCTTTAATTACTTGGAGTAGCTATGAAAAAGATTTTTTTCGTACTTTTTTGTGGATTAGTCTGTTTTGTCAATTCTTTGTCAGCACAGGAAACAAATGATTATGAAAATAAATATTTTAAAAGGCATGGCAAAAAAACTATATTCCGAGATGTTATTTCTTTAAAAGCTCGTCCTTTGGAATTTAATAAGAAAAATTTTCATATGAAATTTTCAGATCATAGCCAAAAGAAACATATTTATGTCAAGTTTAGACAAACTCCTACAAAATTAATGTGTCTGCAACTTAAAAAACAGGGTATTTCTATAAAAGATCATTTGGCTGATAACGCCTATATTATTGAAGTAACAGATGATAGCCTTAAATTTCTCAAACAAAAGTGGTTTGTTGAGGGGTTTGCTGATATCGATCCTGTTGATAAAATGACTCCAAAAATCTACAAAAAAGAGATTCCTTCATATGCCTTAGATGGAAATTATGTAAAACTTATCGTTGCATTTTATAAAGATGTATCGTTCTCAGACGCATCTCGTCAAATCAAAGACGTGGGAGGAGAACTAATATCTACTAAATTTTCTCGTACACATAAGTTGAGAGTTAAGATTCATATTGATAATGTGGATCGTATTGCAGAAATAGAGACAGTGAAATATGTACACGAAATATCTCCTCCAAAAACGACGAGCAATATTGATGCAGGAAAATTATCGAATGTGTTCTGGGATAATGATGGAAATACAATTTCAGGTCTTTTTGATCAGGACTTCAGAGAGAATCCAGTCATACCATATGGTTTGAGAGGGCTTGAAATTAATGTTGGCGTAAAGGATGAAGGTGCAATCTATGATCATTCTGATTTTGGCGATAGGTTAGATGTTATAGATGATGATTCAATTGCTGAGCACGCTACACATGTTGCGGGAACCATTGGTTCAATATTAAGCCTAAATGATAATGACGGCAATACAGGTGGAATGGCTGAGTTGGTCAATTTGTATTCATTTAGTTTTAATCTGGATGGAACTAACCCTGCTACAACAGAAACGGATTTCATAGTAGATTATGTGGAAGCAATTGAAAACTATTCCACAGCTATCTTTAATAATTCATGGGGAACGGCACGAATTGGATGGGCAAATTATCCTGAAGGTTATTATTATCCTTGGAAATATTATGGTGACTTATATGGTGACTATACAAGTGATACTCAGGATTACGACGATTTTATTTACGACTATTACGATAATGATGCTGTACAATTTAAATCTGCAGGAAATAATAGATATAAACTCAATAACAAATATAAGCCTCATCCTTCTTTTTACGATCCAAATATTTATCATGATGGCGTCTATTATGAAGCAGATAATGATTATTACTATTGTATGGAACCTTATAGTTGCGCCAAAAATATTGTTACTGTCGGATCAGTTGGTATTGAAGATAACGACAGTCATATTTCAGTTTTTAGCAGTTTTGGACCTACAGATGATGGCAGAGTAAAACCGGATGTTGTAGCGGATGGCTTTGAATTGACTTCTACTGTTTTTCTTGAGGATTTAGGTCAATATATAGATGCCTACAGCGATAATGATAGTTGTGGGCATACATCGGAATCAGAACATGCGATTACATGTAAAAAGTATTGGAAGGGTACATCTATGTCCTGTCCGGTTGTAACCGGAATATGCGCATTAATGCACGAAGCGTATTACGAAGTGAACGAAGAATACCCCACAGCAGATGTTGTCAAGGCATTGTTATGCAATTACGCTAATGATTTAGGCAAAGCAGGACCAGATTTTAGCTATGGATTTGGTCTTGTAGATGGGAAAGCCTGCATTGATGCTATTTTCAATTATGACGCTTCAGAGGGTGGGCATATTCAAAAAGGTACAATCACGGAAACAGGTGATTACCTTACCTATCAGATAGAGTTATTAGACAATTTAAATGCTGATGCAACGCCCAAAGTAACCCTTGTATGGATTGATCCTTCAGGTAATCCTATGCTGGATAACGATTCTGCACAACTTGTAAATGATCTTGATTTGACAGTATCCGATAATGAAGGCAATATCTACTATCCCTTTTACTTCAAAGAGTACTCAGATGATTTCCTGTCAAGTGTACCTCCTGTCAATCCTACAGAACCGGCAAAACTCGGCCCTAATAGATACGATACTGTCGAACAAGTCATGCTAATTGACCTTGATAACGATGGGATAATACCAGCTGGTATGTATACCATCACTATATCTGGGTTTAAAATATCCTCATTAACTCAACCTTTTGCTGTTGTCAGTACAATCGGTTTTCGTGAATTTCATTTTAATACTTTGAAAGTACGGGGGGCGGAAGGTGTATGGGTATCAAATCAATTTGCAGTATTGGACAAAAACCCAGATGTGTTATTAATGGTTTCAGATAGCGTGGTGGTGGGGATTGATCCTGATGGATTTGAATATTCGTTTTCAACTGATGGAGGGGCGAATTGGACTACCGGAGGTGATGTCACAGGAGTATACGAAGACGAAAATTGTACGGAGCCTGATAACAGCGCAACTCCAGTGGCATATGTGAAAGTAGAAAATCTCCCGTTTAATAATGTCAGTACAGTTGATAATAGAATCAAGTTTGTATATAACGATGGAGAATTTGAAAGTCCTCAATATCTCGTCAGAAACAATAATATTTATTATGTAAATGGGACTATGGAATACGATTATGACAATGACGGCATAGATGATTTTGACGGAAAAGGCACTAAATTGTATCCATGGAAATCAATAGCGTATGCAATTACTAATTGTGTCGCAACGGGAACGGTACCAGCGTATATACGAGTTCAACAAGGAACCTATAATGAAGATATATCTTTGAACTCATACATCTATCTATATGGCGGCTATGATAGTGACTGGTGCAGAGATGTTGAAGATAATGCAACTACCATCCATGGTTCAGGAACGACACATGTTGTTATAACAGACAGCAATGTTGTTATTGATGGATTTATTATTGAGAATGGAAATGATGACCATGGAGGTGGAATCTATTCACCCGGTTATGAAAATGTAGTTATCGAAAACTGTACGATACAAGATTGTACTGCGCTTATTGGTGGTGGATTATTTGTTTTAGGTGGGTCTCTACTCGTATCCGATTCTGTAATAAAGAATAATTCTGCGATTGATGGTTTATACGGTGGAGGCGCGGTTTATATACAAGGTGCGACAGGGCATATTTTGAGATCTCGTATCGTTGATAATATAGGGCAAGGGTATTTTTCTAGTGGTGGTGCATTTTATGTAAAAAACTCTTCTTTCATCATAGAACAATGCAATGTTGAATCAAATACAAATATTTCTACAGGAGGGGGTAAGGAATCTTTGGGGGGAGGAATTTATCTTGATAATTCGTCGGGATCAGTAATAAAAAACTGTATATTCAAATCTAACGTTGTTTCTGGATTTGGCTCTATTTTGGGTGGAGCGATTTTTGTAGAAGATACTTCAAATAATGTTGAAATTTTAGGTTCGTTATTTTATATGAATCAAGCAGGAATAGGCAGTGCTATTTATTGCTATGGTATATCAATAACTAACTGCACCTTTTATGGCAATATTGCTACCTCTGCGTCCAACAATTGCGCTATAAATACTTTTGGGTGGGAAATTTGTCGTATTTCAAATTGCATCTTTCGGAATAATACCAGTTATGATTATAGGGGAAATGCTAGTTATGTAACATATTCTTGCATGGATAATGATTCATACAACAGTGAAGGTATGATACATGACGATCCACACTTTCGTGATCCTGCCAATGGTGATTTCAGATTGAAAATAGAATCACCGTGTATTGATGCAGGATATGATAGTGCTGTTGGTCTTGATATATTATCAACAGATATCAACGGAAATACTCGTAAATTTGAGTTTGACAATGAAGGTGATAACAGCGTCGATATGGGCGCATATGAATATATCTGGCTGATAAACGGTTTTGAACGAGACAATAATGGTGATTTCACAATCGAATGGGAGAGTTTGGATAACGATACGTACTATATCGCGTATACGGACCGCACATTAGAAGGTTCCCCTTCACCTCTTCTTCATTTTAAGATGAATGATAGTGATAACGATTCTATAGTTATCGAATCGGCCAACGGTATACACGGTATATTTTATGATAATGAAGGATACATCAATACCGAAGATTATTCGGTAGCAGGAAAAATCGACGACTCGTTGGAGTTTGACGGAAATCGGTACATAAACTGCGGGAATGCAGGGAATATCTCATCAGATTTGAGCATTTGCGCATGGGTTTATCTTATTGACACATTGGATCATAGGACGATTGTAAATAAATCGTGGAATAATGCATATCGTTTTCGTGTACACGATGACGGCACTTTATGGTTTTTGATCAATGACGGATCAGGGAGCGAGATAGAATATTCTGAAAACGCAATTTCGACCGGTCAGTGGACACATGTGGCTGTCACGGTAGACTTTTCCACACAGGAAGTGAAATTTTATATTGATGGTGAACTCGATACGACAGAATCCACTGCGAAAACAGGTATTAATTCAACAACTGACGATTTGCTTATCGGCGCTTATACGACAGTTCCAGATCAAGCGTGGAAGGGTTGTTTGGATGATATTCGTATTTATAACTGTACATTAAGTGATGAAGATATACAAAATATTTATGATCAGGGATCTGGTACTGAAGATGAGAATCCTCTCATGTGGACAAGACTCCAACAAGGCATCACCGGACAAACCGGAACAACCGCATGGACCGATAATGGTACAGAAATATCACCGCCCTACGACAATGATGGACTGATTCATCGGTTTTACAAAGTCGTTTTCGACAATTAATCTATTTGCTATTAAGACTCTACGAACCATTTGGTTAGCAGGATTCCTAATTTCTATCTATAGTGAAGTAAGGAATCCTGCCTCAGTTGTCACAACAATTCCAAAAAGTAGCCCTCCAAACTAACTTCGCGTTTGAGCAGGGATTGAGCAAGCGAGAGGTTATCGAAGGTGTCAATACAGTAAGATGATTCAAGTATTACGTTACCTCGCAAATGTTTCATGATGTACATTGTTAGAATTATGTTGCGCATATCCGAAATTTTTGAATCATAAAGTACTGGAAAATCATTGGAATCCTGAGTAGATAAGTTATCTACCTTGATAAATCTCCGAGAGCAAAAGAACTGATCAAGCTCAGGTTCGTAACTCTTATACAGAATAACACAAAGCTCAGACAGATTATCAAGTAAGACCTCTTTACGGCCGGTCGATCTGACCCCATGTTTTCGGAGTTTCTCTTTTAAATGATCGCACGTGCTATGCAAACTTGGAATCTTTCTAACACTATAACCATTTATCTGAGCCCCAACTATTTTAGCGAACGAAACTTTTCCACTATCTGGATGACATGTGCTTAGTGTAGTGAAAGTTATGCTGTAATCTTCGGCAATCATTTTCTCCAATCGTTCGATGTCGGTTTGAAAACAATATTTCCCGTCACCAATACGCCATTTTTCAGATACTTTCACTGCAAAGCGCCTTATACTCTTATCAGTTTTAAGTTCAGGATGACACCTGATTGCATCGCCATCTATCTGGCAGTTGTAAGTTAAAGAACTGTAGCTCTCTTCAAAACGTTCGTTTGCCTGCAATTGAAACTCTCTAATTTCTGTGTCCATCTGAAACTTGCCCTGAGAATCGGTGTTTTCGTCGATAAAGTTGACTGATCTTAATTTCAAACAACCGAACGCCTGAGATATGATGGCCGTATCCTGACCATCAAAATCATCGACAGACAAAATCTTGTCGAGGGTATAATTATTAAGATCAGCGTATCCGGTGAGTTTGATTTTGTCATTCTTGCTTTTCAGGAATTGTCGTATTTCATCAAAATTCGTGATACAAGATTCGAGGATTGATTTTGCTTTCTGATGCGACCATGTATCCTTAAGATGTTTCTTTGATATTTCCACAAGGTCCGGCACCGACAATGTTTCAACAAAAAATACTTCAGATTCAATTCGTTCCATCAGTTCCGAAAACTTCGATTTTCTTGGATAATAATAACTGTACGCGCACGCCGACAAATCCGGACAGTAACCGAATTCCAGAAGTTCAGAAATTTTATATTTTTTGTCGTTGAGCATACTGATCAGCTTTTCGGCAAGATTACTTGCAGGAATTCCTTCCTGGTAAGGATAGACTTTGTTATCGAAGATTTCTCTTACCGAAACTTCTTCGGTTTTCCATCGCAATCGTTTGAATTGCGGAAATGTTTTATCAGGCTCCAACCGTAATTTTAGAGCTTTCATTTTTGCCTCCTATATTTATAAGGTTGTTGAACGATTCAATATCCACCTCGATTTGCTGTTTAGTATGTTCGATTCTTGTCGGAGTGATTTCGACAGACAAAACAAGTTCTCTCACGCGGTGAATTGCTATCAAAAGTTCAAGTTCTGAATCACGTTTTAACATTGACTCAAGTTCATCAATGTATTCTATTTCCGTGTTGTTCAAAGAAGGAATACATTCCGTTGATAAAAAGCTTCCCGATATTTTCTTTGATAAACTTTCAATCAATTCTTTCGGGATAGTTCCCTGACGCCTTGCCTCAATTTGCAGTGCGACATAAGCTAAAAGAGTAATGTCTCTATCACCGGTTATAAGATCGTTCCACGCTTTGGAGTTGACAAAATCGCCAAGGTTTTCTTTCAGCAGAATTTCGGTTTTTCGCATTAAGTCATTTGTTGTGAATAGTTCATAAATGAGGTTGACTTTGCTAATCTGCGATTTTTTATCAAAATAACTGCTCAATAGATCAAAACAGATTTCCATTTTATGAACTGCTTCTTCGCGTTGCAAAGATTCGTCGTTTAACCCGACTGGAATACTGGACTGCACAACATATCTTGCCGAATCGACAAACGACTGAAGCCTGCTTCCGAAGATTTCAGCTTTTGCCAGTTCAATCGACCTGTTAGCAAGAATGTTGCGATAGATAAACCCTATTCTCCTGCCATCAAGAGAGATCTCCCCATTTGTCTCACGCATAAGAAGATCAGCAAATTTAGCGATGAATTCTGAGAGGGAGGTCAAATCATCTTTCAACCTGATAAAATCTTCAGCTGATTTTTCCAGCATTGTTTTTATCTTCTGCCCTACATCAAGAACACAGTTTTTCGGCACAGATTTTCCATTATCTCGGCCCAACCAAAGATTTATCGCTGGAGCGTCATCACCGTTGATATGGGTTGTAACTTTGATTCGGTCTTTCTCACTCATTTCAAGCACATCGGGAGGATAGACGAACAGAGCGAACCTGCCGATCAGAGCTTCGTCAAGAGCATTAGTCGCCGAGTAACTCATTGGGTTCATTGCGGCCCATACCCATTTAACCTGCGTTTCGAATCCCATAATTTTTCTCGACCGAATAATCTCCAGCCATTTGCTCTGTAATTCGGGGATCGCCCTGTTCAGTTCGTCTATCAAAATAAGTTCTTTATCCCATACAGTAACTTTGCTGGGAATATATTCCACTACACCTTTTTTTAGTTTCTCAATGTTTGGGTATCCGAGTACATCCTCAAACATCGCTTTTGATGCATCGTATATCAGATAATTTTTGCCGAGCGATTCAGCTATTTTATTTACAATTAAAGTCTTAGCGCAACCGTGATTGCCGATCATAAGAAGCGGATCGCCGGTCAGCAAAGATGCAAAAACAAGGTTTTCATCCTGTTCTTTCCATCCAAAAATACCAAGTTCTTCGAGTAACATATCAAAATCTCCTTTTTTGGAATGTATTGTGTTTAATTACAGACATCTTCAAGGCGCATCACATCGCCGAATTGTGCAAAATCAGGGCAGGTATTGATCCTGTCAAAAAGAATTGCAAGGGTTTGGAGATGTAATTCTTTCAGCCTGTTTTTTAAGTCCAAAGCCATACAAGCATAACCGTCGGTAATGATTACAGCCTTATCAATATTTTTCTCTAAGATCGATTTTGCCACGCAATTAAAATCAGTTCCGTAAGTTGTCTTGATTCTTCCTTTAAGTAATGACTCGAACGAAGTTTCTTCAACCTTGTTGCTGAACAGAAAAATTTTAGTAATTTCCTTCCTCAGATTTTTCAGAATACCGATGATTTTAGGCAGATAATCAATCACACTTCCAGAAACATCAAGATAGATTGCGAGACCTTTATTCTCTTCAATAGGTTTGTTCAGCTTATTGTGAAAATATGCCGGATAAAACCCTGAAGCGATCAGCACAAGGTCGCGTTTGGATGGATTAACTGGAATAGGCGAAATACATGATCGTCTGTCATGAAACAACTCTTTGAATTTATCTATCTTCCGTTTTGTAGAAAACTTCTGTAACAGAACTTTTTTAATAGACAAATGAGTCTGAAATGCTTCCACCAGAAAACCAATCAGATTTTTGAAGTACGCAGGATTATGCGATGTTATATCCATACTCATACGCTTGAGTTCTTCAGCGATTTTCGCAAGTATTTCACGAGATAGGTTGTGAGCATCTGAGTTCATGCTGTGTGATCCAACTAATAAAACCGAAGACAAATTTTCAGTGTCAGTCAATATTTTCAACGTCTGAATCAGTTCTCCGGTTGTCATGCTGTCTTGATTCTGATGATTTAGATAAAGCTGTTCGTACACTTTAAAATACCTGCTTTTGCTTAACTCACTGTCAGGCCGCATAATCCCATCTAAACCACAAGGTTGGTGTGTTTTTTTGAAAAAATTACCGTAAGCAGAATTTTTGTAATAAACGCAACTTATTACAGCGTTGATGATTACATCTGCGGCGATGTTTTCAATAAGACCGCAATTGTAAATAAAATGACCGAACATTGGATGCAGTAGCTCGTGAAATATCAGGCTGAATAAATCCTCTTTGCAGGTTACAAATTGATCGACAAATTCAGGATTATAAAGCAGTAACCCATCTTTTGTGATCCCTGCCGTAGGATGAGATTTGTCTTCCTGAATATCTTTTATGAACGATGCTACAAAACTGTTAAACCCGAGCGCCTTTTTAAGCATTGTTCTTACAATCTCAAGATCGATTTTCATATTAAAATTCTCCTTCATGCAGACAGAGCCGTCCGTTGCTTTAGTTTGTTTTCAATTTAGTTATAAATAGTTAGGGAACAGGAACTGTGAAGAAATTAATGGACTTTAAAGATGATGTTGCCGTCTTGCTTGTTGTAACAATATCCGCAGTTATCGCAAGAGATATTGTCATTGATTTGAGCTGGACACATGATACCTGATGCTCTTTTATCTCCTTCAATAAAAGCTGTTCGCCAATTTATCGGCGGTAACTTCATGGTAGGATCGGTTGAAGCAAAAAGCTGGACATTGTTTAACACGTTGAGTTTTTCAAGATACGGCAACAACCCTTTCACTTCCCATGAACGGGTATATGTCCAGAATTTGATTTCAGGGAACGACATGCAGATTTTTATCCAGCTTAAGATGTATTCCGAATTATAGAAATCACCGCTCACATGAATTCTAAACGACGGAATGATTCGCGGAATAATCCCGATCATCATTCTGGTAAATTGCTCAGAATCTTCTGTCAGCACCAGATTCATCAGATACGCGCTTCTGCAGTTTGGACGACGAATTTCATAGCGATATCCGTAACATTTTTTCAAGCACCACTCACTTGCTCCGGGACAGGTGATTTTACCAGGCAAGCTGAATGAAAAAATGTTACCGATCTTCTCATTTCCAATACCAAAACTTACTCCAAGTAATCGCATAAAAACCTCCTTTTTTAAGTATTTTGGATTAATAAAAAGGAATAAAACTTTACAACTCACTCCTATGATCAGCAAAAATCATAAGTTCCGAAAAAACACTTGACACTTAACACCTAAATAGGTGATAATATATTTTGAAAATTGATAAGTAGGATTTTTTTCATGTATGAAGGAAATGAATTTTATAAAGAGTCTATTTGTAAGATATGCAAGACCAGCAAGTATTCTATTTTTGGGAAGATACTGGTAGCTATTCATTGGGTAGTTAATATTCTTACGATATTAACTCCAATAATAATAATTTTATTAGCATCCCGTCCTTCGAAAGAAGTACCTATTACAGTTGCTATCGTTGTTTTGGGCTTACTTGTATTTATGTTCGCTATTCTTTTTTTAATTGAAGAATTGAGATGGTCTCAAAAATCTCGTTATGCAGAAGCAACGAAATCTTTACATTTATGTATACATATCATACGAGATATATTTTTTTATTTGGAAGATGAAACAATTCCTGATGATGATCGATGTAAGGACATTTCACTATCTTTATGGGCATTAGCAAAAACCTTTTCTTTATTAAAAGGAGTCCATTGTAGAGCATGTATAAAAATAATTGAATGTGTTGAAAACGGATTACATGGGAATTTATCAGATGAAGAAAAATTAAATATGTTATATGTTACTACTTTCCGACGTGATTTAAATACAGAAAGAACTCAAGAATATCGACTCGAGGGAGATTCTAAAGAAAATACTTTAGCTGGAAATACTGACTTTAGAAAATTATTTTTGCGCGAAGATAACTCAGAACGCTTTTGGATTCACAATGATATTTGGAAGGATAAGAAGACATATCAAAACACTAGGCTTGCTAAGCTAAACGATATTAAAGATCTAGGATATAGAAGTGCTTTAGTTGTTCCTATAAGGAAAACCACTCAGACTAAGTATTCTGAGCAACAATATTCACATAAACAGGATATTCTTGGTTTTGTTTGCATTGATTCTATGACTAGAGGAATTTTTAATAAAAGATATGATCCAGAGGTTGTAGCACTTTTTGCTGATGCATTATTTGTGTTGATGAAATTATGGTATAAAAAGAAGGAAAGATAATTTTATGAAAAATGAATGGAAGCCTAATGATAATGCTTTTTTTAAATTAGATGAAAACACTATTCTCTTTGTGAGGAATTCATCAAAAGGAGTGATTGAATCTCATATCCATTTATGTCCTAAAAGCATCTTAGATGCTGCAAAAAACACATCATATGATTATATGCCCCCTAATAGGAATATGTAATCTTTTACCAAGTTACGTTTCTAGCGGCTTCAAGAATATCTTTTGGACAGATGTGAACATTTATAATGTAATGATTCCCTTTTTTATCATTAAATTTTACTACATAGAGATTATCTTTTTTTTCTATTGAATATATTTCATTTTCCACTCTCCGTGACCTATCTTTATCCCTATTAAAAAACTTATCAATACTCATAATATAAAAATAGTATAGGGGTTTATTAATTTTTCTATTATTGAAAATTTTATTTTAACCATTTTATTCCGGGTTATTCCTGTTGTTTTTGTTATTTTATCTTGCGGAATAAAAAAAGAGCAGGAAGACTCACCCAAAACTCCTTCCCCAAATAAACAAGAAAAAAGATGAGTTCCCTGCTCCCATGACTCAGATTGACATCTCCACGATAGATTTACTTCCCTGCAAACTATATTGATTCACAACAACTTCGGTATTATAGTTGGTTTTATCGTTAGATTTGAAACTCGAAGTTCTCACTATACCTTGCAGTTCAACGATTTTACCGTCTTCGATGAGGTTTTTTACAGAATCTTTCGGATTGAATACGACGCATGGGACATATTCAGTAGATTTTGTTCCGTCAGATTCGGTTATCAACCTGAATTTCAGTATCTCGCCTTTTTCGTGTGTGAAAAGTTTGAGACTGGCAATTTTGCCTGATCCGATAAACACATTCATGATTTTTTCCTTTCGTGTTTGGTTTGCGGATTAAAGTTTTGTCTGTTTCTTGTAAATAAGTATTTTATAAAAGAAATTGATTTATAAATGGTTTGTACCGACAAAGCGGGAAGAACTTAATTCAATCGATATCGAACAAATTCACACATGCAACTTTGATTTTCGGGTTTTTATCGAGGTTATTTCGGGCAATCTCTTTCCTGATTATCGCCTCAATATTTTTGTTTATGGCAATTGATACAACCTCATCGAATCCGTGCTTCAGGTTCTTGAGAATATTCTGGATATAGTCTGATTTTCCTGTCTCTATCTCGACGGCAATTCGTTTTTTTGACGTATACAGAATAATATCCGCCTTACCATTTCGCGGAGTTTCAAGCTCGACCCTGAACCCTGCTTTGCTGTAATAATCAGCGATTTTTATTTTCCAGAATCTATGTACAATTCCCTCGTTTATGGTTTGAACGTCGCATCCAAGATCAAGTAAAACAGTTTTGCCTTTGTGAGTAATATCGAACAGAACAATTCTCTTTGTTTTTCCGATAAAAAGATTCCGAGGAATAACATACCCCTCCTTTACAAGCCGCTCTTTGTGTAAAGTTCCGTATTTCGGGTTAAACCCAAGCCTCTTGTATCTTTGAATAAGGTATGAAAGGGGATATTTGTAAATATCGATCAGGAAGTTTTTCAAATCAGAATCCAACCCGGATTTACCTTTTATATCATCTCTATTATGCCTTGAGTAAATCCCGCCGAAATCCCGGAATTTACCCTTTTCAGGATGTAAATCCGATAAATCCCGTAAAATCCTGCTGTGATCTTTGATGTCGGAATCTGTGACATTTCCATTAATCGGTACCAATGGAATACGCACATGGCATGGGTTAATCCGATTTTTTATCTTGATTATCGCTTCCCCAACCTTCAGCATATTGAGAAAAACTTCCTCATCATAATTCAGGAAAAGCGATTTCTTAGCGGTTCTTATGTCATCCTCATGCTGAAGTCCAAGATAAATTTGCGTATGACAGTTGCCAAGCAGATAAACCGGCAACATAGAAGGATGTTGTGTGATTGTGATAAGTCCCTGGCCGAATCCTCTGATCTCACGATAGACGTTTTCAAGGCTGTTTGAACTCTCCTTGTAAAATTGTGAGTTATGAAACAAATTGTGAGCTTCCTCAAGAAACAATACATTCCGAAGTTGTTTAGTTTCGCCCTGAGTCAACCTGTAAAGATGGATCCATCGCAATATTATCTCGGAAAAGAATATACGGAGCGGTTTCGGCATTTCCATATCAAGTTCGAATATAACAGGTTTATCAAGAAAAGTTTCGAGTTTGATCGGATCTCTGGAATTAAATACTTTTTTAGAGGGTCCGACTGTGAAGCTGTGAAATATTCTTAAAGCTGTCTGTTTCCATCGAAATTCCCTGTCAAATACTTTTGCCTTTTCAAGTTCTCTTTCTCCGTCATAAAAATTCGGATAGAAATCGTTGTTTTTAAAGATGTTCAGCAGTTTTGAGTATATTTTATTGAAGAAATACGCCACTCCCGGACCTGATAGATGGGATTTTTCAAGAACCTCGGCTATAGTGCTTATCCATGACTCACTATCAACACCCGGCGGAGCTCGAAAAGGATTCCATGGAAACGATGAAATATCCCTGCCGACTGTGAATATGGTTACATTTTTTATTTCAGGAACTCTATCTGCCAGCTTCAATAAATTCCGCCAGCTTCTTTTCCAGTCGATGATCGTAACAGGAATTTTCTTTCTGATAAGTTGAATAGCTAAAAGGAAAGCAAGGTTTGTCTTACCTTCACCGGTTACAGCAAAAATACCGATTTGTTTGACAAAATCATCGTATCTAAGGGCAACGGGATGAAGATTCTTCCCATTATACACAATATTTCCTAACGGGAATTCTCCGGCGGCATCTTCTTTGGTTGGCGGTTCAAGGATTATTTCTTTGATATCAAGCGGCAATTTATTTAAGATTTTTTCTGCTAAAGTTTCGATTTCCAAAGCAAGATCCCGCCTGCCCTTCTCATCTTCAGCGAGGTACATAAACCATAAACGGTCCGCTTTATCACCAATAATCGGTTTGAGTTTTCGGCATAGTTGTTCGATCTCCCTTGATGGTTTCATTTTCAAGATTCAATAATTTATTTTTCCGGGCAATATCCCAGTAATCGGCAAGGGCAATCATCAGATATTTTTTCAAGGTAGCAATATCTTTCCAGAAAACAAGGTCTTCCTGCCGTTTTTCTTTTTCAAGATCGATAATCTGAACTTCTATCTGTGTTCGTCGACTTGAAAAATCTACTGCTCGTTCAATCAGGTAATTATTCCGCGTAAGCAGAGTTATTTCTTCCAATAGGTTGCCGCATTGCCTCGAATCGTAATTTATTCTATTGATCAGATCGGCATGTAGGGTTTTTCTAAGTTCAATTTCATCCAGCAATTGTTTAACTGTAGCCTTCAGTGTTTTTGCCTTTGATGAGAATAGTATCTCAGGTAAAGATTTCGAACTTATCTTGCTAGGAGGGATTTCACTCAGGGTAGCCTCAAGGTTCCCGATGGTATACTGGTTCAGTATGATCTGATTTTCCATATTGAACCGCCCAAATAATGTTTTAAAAGTCTTGTTCCGGATTAGGTGGAATTTATGTATTGGAGTAATTCGGTTGTAAAATTAAAAAATAGTGTTATGATATTAAAAAAAAGCTTTTATTGTTATAAATGCTTATAACAATAATGAATTCAATAGACATAGTTTTGAATTTACAGAAATTTTGTAAATTCAGAGTTTTCTGATTTCTTTTCATTGTTTTTGCATCTTTCTCTACTCATATAAATGCTTAAGAAAATCAGAATGTAACATTATGGACATCGGAGCTGTAATATGCTATATTATTTTGAATACCGATACGTATTCGCATCGAAGCTGCTTCCTAATGAGCGATCAGGTTAATCAAATGCCAGAAGACAAAGACAACGAGTTGGCGGAGATGATCATGCATTACGAACCAAGCTTGGCCTGATGCAAGAGCAGTTCGCGGCGAAGGTCGGGGTTACTTGGTCGAGCTTGAATCGCTGGGAGAACAGGCGTGGAAAACCGTTGCCGCTATCTCTAAATCCGGCAAGATTCTGAAAAATCGCAATGAACACAATCGATAGAAAGGAAACGTAAAGATGAGCGGAATGAAAAAGATCGTGTTAATGCTAGTTGCTATTGCTGTCGTTATAGTATTGATGTTTGCCCTATCTGTTCGCAATGGGGGTGATAACGGATCAACAGGGAAGCAATCGAAGGTGACTCTCGCGGCATCAAAGAACCCATGGACATCACTCGCGCTCATTGCGGATGCAAAGGGGTTCTTCACCGATGAGGGTCTTGATCTATCCATCGCATACCAAGATGGCGGCCGGTACTGCATGGACGCGCTTGTCGCAAAGTCTGTGGAATTCGCTACCATTGTCGAGGTCAACGTCTCTTACTTGGGCTTCACAGGAAATAAGAATGTGACAGTCATCGGCTCGATTGTGGAATCGACGAGCACAGGCATCATAGGCCGCAGAAGCGCAGGAATAGAAAATGCTGGAGATCTTCGCGGAAAGACGCTCGCGTTTAGCCCTGGCACAGGTTCTGAATTGTATGCTCTTCGTTTCTTAGAAAAGCATGGCATCAAACCGGAAGAGGTCAAGATGCGTAAAATGCAACCCAACGTCATCCAAGGTGCCATGGTCGCCAAGGAAGTGGATGCAGCATGCACATGGGATCCGTTCATTGAAAACTCCCGGCGTTCACTTGGTGATGATGCCATTACCTTTTTTGATCCGGAGGTCTATCTCGGTTACATGCACATCGCCGTACGGCGTAATTGGGCGACCGAGCATCGGGAAGAAGTTAAAGCCTTCCTGCGCGCCGTAAAGCGTGCCGGGGAATTTGTCGCCGCCAATCCTTCCGAAGCGCAAGCAATTGTGGCTGAGAAAGTAGCTATGAACCTCGACTTGGTTAAATCTATTTGGCCACTCTTTAGTTTCGGCCTTTCTATGGACCCGACCAATGGTACCGAGACTGCTGAAGGCGTGGCTGCTCTCATCAAGGCGAGCAATCCTGACTTCACCGACAAACCAATGACGGATTATTCGCAGTACTTCGACGACCAATACTTTATAGAGGCGTTTCAAGAATAGGTGTATAGCCAGTGACGAAAAACATATCACAACAATACAATGCTCAGGGGGACGGAGAACGCAGGCGACAGCGTTTTTCCTTCTGGTTTCTTGTTGGTCCTGCTGTGGTGGTTTTTATCTGGCAGGTGGTACATAGCCTTGCTGTGTTCGATCCATCTCTATTACCGGCCCCTTGGACAACGCTTGCCGCCTTCGTTGACCAGTTTTCTTCCGGAGCAATCTTCCCTCACCTGTTTTCCACAATCTTGCGGACTGCCGCCGGATACGCTCTAGCCTCTGTGGTCGGGATAGCGGCAGGTTTGTTGATGGGAGCATCGCGACCTGTCTACGAATCTACTGTGACGGTCGTTGATTTCTTCCGCAGTATACCAGTCACCAGTCTCTATCCAGTGTTCGTGCTCACCTTGGGCGTCTCGCACATCTCCAAGATCGGCATGGTGTTTTTCGCATCGTTATTCATCGTCGCGCTGCAGAGTGCCTACGGTGTCCACCTTGCCAACCAAACCCGGCGGAAAATGGCACAGTTATACGGCGCCTCCCGCTGGCAAGTATTCCGCCTGGTGGTCTTTCCCGAAGCTCTTCCGCAAACGATGATCGGTCTTCGAATTGCGCTATCTTACTCGCTCATAGTGGCAGTCGTTTGTGAGATGTTCATGGGAAGCGAAACTGGGCTCGGTCAGCGAATCATTGAGACGTACACAACCTATGCGATCCCGGATATGTACGCCATTATCCTCATCACCGGCATTCTGGGATTCGGACTCAATCGCGCCTTCGAGGCGATAGAAGAGAGGGTTATCGGATGGGCAGCGAACTAGCCAAGGTCGCCGTCTCAGGCGTATGCAAGTCATTCTCCCTGTCGGACGGTTCAGTCCGCACAGTTCTTCGCGACATTTCGCTTGAATTGGATGGACGCCGATTTACATCCTTGATTGGGCCAAACGGATGTGGAAAATCGACCTTTTTGGGTGTAATTGCGGGCATTATCCCCGCAGATTCCGGCACGGTTCAATGTGCGAATCTGAAGAACAGTCAGCCGCGTGTGGGATACGTCTGGCAGGACTACCGAGCCTCTCTACTTCCTTGGCTAACCGCAGCCGAGAACGTTGCTTTCCCCCTTCGATTGCAAGGTGAGAGCAAAGAGAGGAGACTTGCCGCTGCCATCGCGATGATGCAAGAGTTCATGCCCACCGTTGACCCCAGAAAGCCCTGCTATCAACTCAGCGGCGGACAGCAACAACTGCTCTGCCTTCTTCGCAGCGCTGTTGTGCACCCCGACTTGCTTCTCTTCGACGAACCGTTTTCCGCTCTTGACCAGAACAGGCGTTGGTCGATGACCACCTATGTCGAGCGGATTTGGCAGGCAACGAACGCCCCCGCCTTGTTCATTTCACACGATGTGGACGAAGCTATCTTGCTGGCCGACGATATCGTTCTGATGAATGCCGAAGGACGCATTGAAGATAGAATTCAGAATCCGCTCCCCCGACCGAGGCATCAGAAACTCCTGACCGACGTTCAGCACATCAAATGCAGGGATGCTGTAATTGCATTCCTGCTGGCCCAGGAGTCAGCTTCAAATGGAAAGACTGAGATGATAGACACCTTACATGAGGAGTTTCGATAACGATGACGTTGAATCCCAAGCAGAAAAAACAAATTGAACTCCAAGTCAAGGCTCACGCCATCCCATGGAAATACACGATCAACGTGCCGCGTGCAGTGGCAAAGCCTGTGCTCCGCGAACTCGTGATGTATCCCGGCGTTCTTCAGCCTCTCAGTTCAGGCCATTTCGGCCAGTTCCTGAATGACCACCCCGAGTTCTTCGAGGGCGAACGTGTTCTGGACATGGGATGTGGCTCGGGAGCGCTTGGAATCATTATGGCCAAGCGTGGAGCCAGTAAAGTAGTTCTCGCCGATATTGACGAAAACTGCTGCGCCAACACACGCGAGAACGTCCGTCGTTTTCATGTCGACGCACGTTGCGAAATCGTCCAATCGGACTTGTTCGACAAGATTTCCGGGAAGTTTGGTCTGATTGTCTTCGCACATCCCTATTTCGGGGCGTCCCCAGTTCTTCCCGCTATTCCCGTGACCAGGGGCATGCTGGACGATGGGCAGCTCATCGCCAAGTTTCTTGATACCGCAAAGGCACACATGGCAGGCCCCATCCTCATGCCTTACCTCCACATGGCAGGCAAGACCAACGATCCAGCGGCTCAGGGCCCTAAACACGGATATCACGTTGAAACTCTGGAGGAAAGAAATCTCGGTGTCGGCTACCAACGGGGATCATACTCGGTCTATGCCTTGCATGACAAATCACGGAAGGAGCAACGATGACAGAATATACACAGAATCTTCAGCCACCCCTCGAAGTCAAGGACTTCGAAATTCATGCCGTCTATGGCGTACATTTCAACATCCCCACTGATTCTCAGAATCGCGAGAAGTGGTACGAGTTTTTCGAACAGAAAAAGAAAGATTCCGTTCCAATTCGAGAGGGGTGGACGCCGATCTACCGAGAGCACTGTAGCGCGATTACTGAGAAAATCGATACTCCGGACTGGTGCAAATCAATAACGGTGGTCCATCCGAAGTTTTTTAGCAGTGGAAAACCTAAGAACGAACCAAAACCTTCCATCAAAATGAAAGTTTCCCGCTGGTTGACTATCCGGGAAGACGGTGCTACAGCTATCACAATTAGACTCAAAGCGGATCGACAGAAGTCAGATTACGATCTGGCTGACATTCTTGCCTCCTTGCTTCTTCCGCCCAGAATCATTCGCGGCATCAAGCTGGATGACGATAAAAATCACTGCAAAGACGTAAAGCTCGAAGATATGATGGCGACAACTTCGTCCAAGGTTTATGAACTCACGGCAGATGCCAATCCGGAACCTTCCTGTGCCTTGCTTGATAGTCTGGCGACAGACGATAATAGTTCCTTGTTCAAACTCTTTCTGGGTGCGATCAAAGAGGTGATATCAGAGAATCCATTTTTGACTTGGAGCGAGTACTGCCCAAGCAACACCGGAAAGTCGACCACAAAGAAGGCTGGTCGTGAAAACTCGCAAGGCCAAGAGATATTGCCATGGGGTGATAGAGACTTACAAATTCCCTATTTCGCTGTCTTTGCCACTGTTCCAAACAGTATATACGACAATGCATTCCTTGAAACAGGTGCTGAGTATTCCGAGAAGATTCTGGCCAATCGGCAGAAGTACACGCGCCATATCGCCGCGATCCTCTTCAGATGGCTTACCCCACACAATGCGAATTACATATCGCTTGACTTTCTCGAGTCGCTCGGCCTTCTGTATAAAGGTTCCTTTGTCAACAAATACGTGAACTCGCTTTCTTTTGTGACGTACTCGTCAACAGGGGCGCTTTGCCTGAAACCCCAATTTGAGAATAGTCATTCTTCAGAGGAGTTGGGGCCTCAGCATGCAACATATGGATCAATTCTTCGATGTGTTGAGCTGTCTCGTCTGCGCTGGCACCACGCGCTACGGTTGAGCCGTAGACTGGACGATTTGACCAAACGTGTTATCCATCACGCGGGAGCAGAACGGTTTGACGATTTCATCGCCGAACTTCTGGATATACGCGCAGAAGCGGCCCAGCATTTTCTTGATCCGTTGACTTACCAATGGGACGCAACGGTGGGGTCAGATATAGCCAAGTTTCTACAGGGAGATGTTATAGAACGAGTCGAGGAAGAATGCATAAAGAAACTCAACATGGTGAAACAGTTATTGCACGAGAAGCTGGATGTCCTGCAACTCCGAGATATCCAAGACGAACTAGAGGATTCCTCGAAAGACAGTAAATTATGACAAGTCTCTGCGTTACATCTATTAATGACTTTATTAACTATTGTGACGAGGTTGTCGACACTATTAGGAGCCTCAATGACGCTCCTAATCCGTTCTTTAGTCGCCAAATCGGTGATGTCAAAATCACTGCGGAAGGTGCGATTCAAAAAATTAAAAGTTTGAAGGGTCTCGCAGAAAATCTCAATGCCAATGTCAAAATTGCCAATATATTCACTGGTGATTTGCATTCAAAAAAACTAACGGATACTGATTACAGCAATTCCATTGTGGAGCTAAGAGTACTGACCAACCCTGAACTATTGCGTAAAAAAGTCAAGACGAAAATGCGGCAATGGAGAGATGAGGATGACAAGCCTGCATCGGGGCGGCGTCACAATGATCACTACAAACTAGTGCATATAGAGGAAGAGTTCGATTGCCTTAATTCGGAAACAAGGCACCTTAGAAAGCTCTTGGAGCTTGGCGACAAAGTGATCAAGAAAACAGATTCTCACCAGGATCACTGTGAGTTCGATAGGAGTTTGGGATGTGTTATTGATTTGTATCAAAGTGAATTGGGTCTTATCAAAAGGACGGGTATGACTGAAGGTATACCCTTTGCCAATCAGAAAATTGCAGAATACAGGGAGTGTTTTAGATACAGGTCTTCGTCACAACTCCGCCAAAGCAGTAATGGCTTCAATGCGGAAGCCGTTGAAGTGAAAATGGATAAATCAGAAAAAGTTGATTCTTCAAAACCTGTTTATTTTGATTTTAACGAAAAAGAAATTAAAAGAGAAGAGAAGTCCGTTAAAATTATTCGTATACGTAAAAAAGGTAATGACGAAACAATTCCTATCTTTTTGAATCATCTTGAAGGCAAATTACTTGAATATCTAATAAGGCATCCCCATATAAGAAGATTGCATTGGTTACTTTACTATTATATTGGTCAAAAAGTAGATCCTAAAAATCCTGTGGAAGTTTTTGGTCGTACAGTAACAGAAATGATAGGGATATTGCAAGATAATAGGATAGCCATATGCGAATATAAGAAGCAAAGAGGAAGTAATAGCTGGTTAATCAACCATACAAAGATCCCTTATGAGTCAAATATTGATGATGCGAAGAGATATTTAAAAGCTGCTAACTTATTTTGGCGAGACAAGGATTATAAGTCAGCTTATGAAAATTTAAAAATAGCGCTTGGAAAAGATAAAAAATGTGTTGAGGCTTGTTGTTTAACGCTTAAATTAATATCCGAGCGACATTCATTGCTGAATAAGCAAAATCAAGATATTGAAAAAGTTATAAAAAAAATAGCCCGAGTAATTGATGATGAAAAGACAAAATTAGATTATTTATTAGAAAATATAAACCGTTTAGCAAAGATTAAACGATTTAAATTGAGAGGATTAGAGATTAAGATATTACTTGCTGATTTTGCTAAATATACAACAGAAATAGAAAGAGGATTAATTCGTGCTGATGCATTATTAGATGCCCTTGAAAAAGGTTTTTTTGAAGGATTCATTGAGTCTCCACACGAAATAGAGATTAAAAGATTAAAAAAGATTATTGAGAAATTTTATAGATGCCTTAATGTTAAAGGTAACGAAAAAACAAAAAATTCGCTATTAAAAATTTTTCAGCATTACATTGTTAGAGAAAGTATCAATGATGTGATAGACGAATTTGATGTAGATATAGGAAACAGTGATTCTGATGAAATTAAAACTAAAGTTCAAAGTGCTCTTTTCTCTCTTCTTGTAGATAAAATGATTAATTGGAAGGATTATGAAACTTTTGAAAATGTTAAAATTAATATAAAAAAAATGATTCGACGTAGGATGAGGGAAGATGAAAAAAGCAAAAATATCCTAATAGAGAACTATCAAACAGTATCCGAAGAAAAATATAATACTTTTTTTAACACTGAACCTGAAGAAAATTTTTATACGAAGATGGTCGATGAACTCAATAAATAAATAAAAAATGAAAAACGTTAACGCTTCTCCACTATCTCTTCTACTAACATATCAATCAATTCATAAGTTTTAAGTTTACCTTGTTCTGATGAGTTTCTTCTAGGATACTTATTGGCAAAGTTTATGAGTTTATCGGCTAAATTGTTTCCCTCATAAATTATGCTTTTAAAACTACCAAAATCTTCATCCGAAAGATCTGCATCAAAATATGAATTAAATATCCAAGAAAGCATATCTCTTATATGAAAAGATGAAGGCCATCCTTTATCCTTTGATAAGTTGTCAATAGACTCTAAATCTTGTTGTTCATTAAAATTTATCCAAATTTGAAACGCTATATCTCTATAAAAAAGATGTTCATCAATCACTGAGTTATCGTTCATAACTATATTATAAAATTCTAAAGGTAACTCTAATTTATCAAAAAGCTTATGATTATATTTTTTACAGTATTCATCAGAATATTTTGTTCCAAGTCTTCCGACATCTAGTGCTTTAACGTATTGAATAGTGGGTAACCTATCAAAATCAGCAGTGTATATCTCCTGCAAACCAGAAATATGTAAATCTACTTTATGGGGGCCTTTCAGCCTTACGTTATGCTCAGCGAGGCTTTTTTCTAACAAGCTTCCTACATAACCTCTGTTATGAATATTTTCTACTTTTCCGCTTACTCTTTTTGTTGAACCTATCATAGGCTTACAAGGGTGTGTGAGTATATAAAGCTTTGTATTGATGCTACTTGTAAATAACAATAAATCTTTCTCAAACCTTTCTCAGATAAAGGGTGAAACCACCTAAACTAAGAAAGGAGTTAAAAATGAAAACTAATTTCACAAAGTATTTAATCGGTTTTACGGAACAAGAAAAAAATCACATTAATCGTCTTAGTCAATTTATTGTTGATAAAATTAACTTCAGCAATAAAAAAGCTTTTACAATTGATCCGCTTACTTTCAAAGATCCTGTTTTTGATAAGAGAATTTATCAAAAAATATATTACGTTTCAATTAAAGTTCATGAACAAGAATTTGATGCTATACCTGCATTTAGTATGATTCGCAACTGGATTACTGATAATTATGAATGGCTTTGTATCAGAGGCAACTACGTTGGTTTCTGGGAACACTTAAATCATTTTTATCTGGATATAACAAAAGTCGTCTATGGTCGAAAAAGAGCTATTTTATTCGGTAAAAAAAATTGTCAGCTTGCTATTTACTGTCCATTCACAAATGAAGAAATTCCTATTCGCCATAATGATGATGAACCTATCGTAGCATATGGTTTGATTAACATCACCAATAATAATTCTTTAACCGACGGCATACAATCATGAAGAACTCAAAAAAACATATAAGAATTATAGATATTCACAACGATTTTATCGGTGAGTTTAAAGACAACATAATTTCTGGATATTGTAGAAAATGTCAAAGGATACAACCGATGGCAAAATTGGAAGAAGGTGTCTTTTACATATTTCACAAAAAGCGATGGATTGCTGTGGATGAACTGGATGAAAGCTAATTATAGAAAAATAATTTAGCCGTTATAACAAACCTTCAAACTCATAACTTTATATAGGGAGGTGACAAAAAATCCTGAAATTTTTTGAGAACTAAAATTTAAATTACGGGGCAAAGAACCATATATGGGTTACAGGCCATTAACCGAGGATCAAGGTTGATGGCCTCTTCTTTTGATCCTCACGGAGGGTCAGAAAATGAGTATATGTGTAAATTGCCAAGACAGAGAAGAATGTATCAAGAAACATCAAGCATTGTTTGATAATTACCAAAATTTAAGCAGAACAAGGCTCAAACAAAAAAATCAAGGAATGGATTTACTCTGCAGGAACCTCAAAAAAGAGGTTTTAGGCAGAGGCAAAACTGCCGGACTCAAACAAAAAACCTATCCCGTCGATTTTTTATCAAGCCAAGATAATATCTATGGGCTAAATGACTTTCAAAAAGATGTTTTTAAAGCTATACGAAAACTCTCAAAAAAAAGTAATGCCCGTTTCATGGCAAAACTTATTTTAGATGATTTGCTTGGACAAGCGCTTACACCTCGAGAAAATCAGATATATCGTATGTGTTTTGACGGATACAATCAAACTGAAATTGCAAAAGAACTTGGTGTTTCTCAACCACGGGTTCACTACATACTAAGCGAGATATTCAAAAAACTGCGTTGTTTTGCACAAGAAGATTATAAATCCGCATAAAAGCCTTCACTCATTATTGGAGGCAAATATATGGATATAATTCTTCAATTTAAAGAATGGTTGGTTGAATATGTCGGTGATCTGGATTTCCGGATCACCGCATATATCCTTAGGACAGGATTCATTCTGGTATTCTCTTCCTCAGTTCTCTTCTTCACCTTCATGCATGGATTGAGATCAATATTCTTTCAGTTTCTGTGGATGATAATAACAATTGCTACATCGTTTGATGAATATCCATTTAACCTAATGTTTCGATTGCGAGGTGAACAGTTAACAATAGCAGTTATGATCTCTTTTATGTGTATGATCTTTTTACCAAGAATGCTTGGTTTTCTTCTCGTGCCAAAATTAGGCTATCAACTCCTTCTTACAAAGCTATTTCATTTTTTAATATGGTCACTCTTTATAATTCAAATCTTAATTGTTTATTTGAGGTAATCCATGAACAGACTTCTAGAATTTCTAAAAAATATTTATCGAAAGATAAGAAACAGGCGACAACCCCTGGAACCTGTAATTCCTGAAATATACCCTGACAATGAAGTCTATATCAATAATTCAGAATACAATCTTGGAAACACAGGAAGAATATCTCCTCTTACTGGAGGAAGGTTGTCGCAGAATATAGGATCAATTTTCCCTGATATCAGCAAGGAAATCGATTTCAAAAAACCGACCACTGTATCTGATGAAGGGATAATAAGCAGTAGCGTCTCTACTCGCGAAACAGAGAATGGACTGGAAAGACAGGTTGTCCGGCCTATTATTCTTGCCGCTTGCGGTAAAACCATAAACGAATCTGAAATCGGAATTAAATGCTCTGTATGCGGCAGATATGATTGCAAGGAGCATTCATTTTTGTGCCGTGACTGCGGTAGATCGCTTTGCATTCATCATGTCAAATTTTTCCAAAATAAAGCTGGCAAGAATATACCCTACTGCGAAACACATTATAGGAAAGCCATTTTCAACAAAAACATGTGGGTATGAAATGTTAGACAACAAGCTAAAAGACACACAAAAATACGCATTAGACTGTTACATGAATATCCTCGCTAAAGCAAAACAAGCAGGCGAAGAAAATAAACTCTATATTCAACGAGCACTGCAGATGATAAACAATTTTTCTTATAATCCTATGATTGTCAAAGAAACTATGACCAGAACACTTATAAGGCTTGAAAGAGAATTTGCGCTTACTATGCTCAACAATAATTTGTTTATGCCTCCCAAAGCTAATATTACAGGAGAAATTTCAATCGGTAAAATTGCCGGAAGCGAAAGAAATGCTTTTTTATCGTTTCGCAACCTCAATGAAAATATCGGATTATGGGGTAGAGCCGGAGCAGGTAAAACCAATTTCGCCACATTGATATGCCTTCAACTGGTTGATGCAGGAATTGGAGTCAGGGCTTATGATTACAAAAACGAATACAGAGACCTTATACCTCATATTCCAAGCATTATTGTGCTTAATCCCAAGTTCGATAAGTTCAATCCTCTTGAACCAATCGGTAATCCCAAAGACTGGTTGCAGTTTATAGGAGATACTCTACAACAGGATTTTAATTTGCGGCCGGAAACAAAATTCATGTTGCTCAATTACATGGATAAGCTATATCAAAAATTCGGCGTTTATGATAACAGGAAAACATATCCCAGTTTTAAAGATATGCGCGACTATCTTCTTACAGAAGCTGATAATAAAGCCACTTCAGCCTCAAATAAAAGAAAAATATATACTTGTATAGAAACAATCAATTCCATGCTGACCAGTCTGGGAACTATGCTTGATTGTAGCAACGGTTATACTGAAAAAGCTCTTGCCGGTTTCAGCTTTGTTTCATATGAAATGCCAAACCTCAGTTCAAATATTCAATCGTGGCTGACAAAAATCAGGTTGAAACATCTTCATGATAAATGTCTTTCTGATCCTCATAGACATGTATTGAAGACTGTAGGAATATTCGATGAAGCAAAGATGCTTTTCAGCAGAAATCTTCATTCGGGCGGAACTTCAATAGACTATATAAAACAGCTCATAACACAGGCAAGATCAGCTGGTTTTGGAGCAATAATCTCTGACCAGAATAGAGCGGAACTGGCTGACTTTACAGTAAATAATTTATCTTGCCAGGTTTGTTTCAACCTCGCATCACCTAAAGAAATCAGGTCAACAGGTTATGCTATTGGTTGCAACGAACAGCAAATTAGATACATACGTTATTTGAAAATACCTTATGCGATCATGTCTGTTGCAGGAATACCGCCGTTCATGATTGAAATACATAAATCACCCATTGTTAGACATATAACAGATGATGAATTAGAAATAACAATGAAATCTCGCCTTAGTCAGATTCCAATCAACAATAATCCTAAAAATCTTTTTTCGAAGGAGGTTATATTTCCCTCCCAAACACCAAACAATCACAGCAGGGATTTAACAGGATACTTGATAACACTAAGGGATTTTTTACAACAAATAAAGTCTTCACCAGACTCAAGCGTTACTCAGCATTATTCAGTATTGAAATTGTCCGGGCGAAAAGGCAACAAAATCAAATCCCAACTCTTTGACAATGAATTAATCATGGAAGAAGTTATACATACGGGTCTGCGAAAGCGCCCTGCCAAAAAAATATTAATATCTCAGAAGGGAGAAGAATTTTTGCAATGGTTACACAAAAAGGTAAAGGCGGCATAAAACATCAAATGCTTCAGGAGACTATTGCTGAGTATTTTAGAAAGCAAGGCAAATTTGCCCAAATCGAAGCAAATATAGGCAAAAACATCGATGTGCTGGTTATAGACAACGATAAAACAATCGGCATAGAAGTTCAGCTAAGTACAAAACACTGCTTGCAGGTTACTGAAGATTTTAAACTCGGATGCGATGAAGTCTGGATAGTTTGTGAAAATGAAAAACTGCTCAGGAATATAATGAACATATTACAAAAAAACTTGGCTTCCGAATTATTTGCACGCACAAAATTCAGAGTGGCAGATGATTTTATAACAAAGGAGGTTTAAATGGCTTAGATAATTACTTAACAATTTGAAAATAACTCTAAATTCAAACAAAGGAGATCAAATCATGGCTATACCAAAACATATCACAGTTGTTGTTGCAGGTTCAGGAGATACAAAGGATATAGAAATCACTCAGGGAGTCACAGCAGGGCAAGTTATTAACGAAGCAGGCCTTGAGGGTTATAATCTTTCCAAAGTCGGAGCTTCAGCGCCTTTTCAGGCAACAGATGATCTTTACAGCCAAGTTGATAACCATGAAAAAATATATGCGACTCCTGCCAATGTGGAAGTTGGTATTTCAAGTGTTCCGGCAGTAAGGATCATTTCATCACCTTCAGTAGTGATCTCTAACCGTAAAGTTTTAGTAATAAAAAATGGTAAGTTTGATCCTGACAAAGAGATAACACTAATTTGCAATGGAAAAGACATGCCGTATTGGGAAGAACAAGGGTGGGTGAAAAATGGAGAAGATTATCAGGGCTCTTATCACACACAATACGGTAACTGGAAAGGTGTTATATCCGAGGAATATTCCGGATCATTTAACTTCTACATTTATGATCCTCCTCCAGTAGTTCGGAAAAATACTCATTGGCCTTGCTTCAGACATAAAGGTAAAGAAAAATATTTTGTTCATTTTGCAAGTAAGCCAAAAGACATCAGCACTGGTATCATTCACATTGAAAAAATAATCTCTGAATCGTTTCAGAAGTATGAGAAAAATATTAATGGAGGGAAAGATAAATGCAGACAAAGTTTTTTGAGCAAACTACTGAGCATATGATTGAAACCGGAGAAATACAGCAATCTATCGAATCAATAATGAATGATGCGGCCACGTCGTTAAAAAATTACGATCTCAAAAAAGCCGAGTCATATATACGATATGCCTTCTTAATCAGCAGGATGAGTAATACTATCAACAATTCATTGAGCTCGATTTTTTTAGGTCAATCTATTTATGTAGTGAGCTCTTTATTTCTGCGTGATTGTTTTAATTATCTCAACAAAAAACCTGTTGAATCTTTGCATTTAGTTACAGGACCTCAGATCGGCAGTTACTCCATTTTAGATCGAATGATTGATATTTGCATGGATGTACAAAATGTTGTTACAGCAAAAGGTGAGGAATGCTCGGTGCGTAAAGAATTGATTCAGCTTAGCGAATATGATCATAAATTGCACGGTTGCTTTCATATTCATCCGGGTAATGGAGTTATTTCTATAACACCATCCCAGGTTGACTGGAAATTGCAAAGTACATTTGACCGTGGCGGTTATAAATCAATTGGAGCAATTTTCAGCAGAGATGGATATGTACGGTTTTACGGTTCGCATGATTTTACAATACAAATATATGGTAAAGGAGTTGAAATAAAAGATGAAAAGATATATCAGCTCACAGAAATCAGTTAGATTTAAGTGCAAAGGAATGAATTTTCTGAAAAATACAAAAGAAAAAATTACCGACCGTCAAGAAAGAGTTCCCGGGTTTAAACAAGAAATAATGAATAATCTTACAGTCGTTCTTATCGGAGCCGGTGGACTTGGAGGTGAAATCGCAGAAGGCCTTGTCAGAAAAGGTGTCGGTAAATTGATTATTTTTGATGGAGATAGTGTTGAACTATCAAATCTCACCCGCCAAAAATTTTATAAAAAGGATCTTTATAAAAACAAGGCTATATGCCTTGCCAGAAATATGGTTAAACAAGCGACGCATAACACTGAAATAGTATCTCATCCTTACACGTTTCAAAAAGCCATTGAAGAAAAAATTGATACATCCTGCGATATCGCAATCTGCGCTCCAGATAACAATACCACACGAGTATTTGTATCAAAGCATTACCACGATCTAACCCCTGTAATATTTTTGGGATTAGATGAGCATGCCAATACAGGTTATGTATTCATCCAAGAACCAGGTAAACAGGATTTTCTCGATGTATTTCCCGATGCAGATAAAAATACAAAAACACCTTGCCCGAATACTCCGGCAATAATAGACATTCTAAAAACAACAGCCGGTTTTGTGCTCTTTGCCGTCGATTCAGTCATGATGGATCGTAAACGTAACTGGAATTTCCGGCAATTTTATATGTGTGGTTTTGTTGGGGAAGTTTTTAAATAAAATGGACTTTATAGAAAGTCACCATCACTAAATTAGCAATTGAATTTACATTTATCTACAATTCTTCGAAAATATTCAAATATATCTATCTTGCAAGATGACACTTATGAGGAACAAGAGTTATACGGCGACGAAAAAGATAATTTTTTATCACTTTATTCTTTCGTGCTCGATAGTTATGGGGTCGGTATTTACAGAATACTCTCGTTTTTATTGTAGTGTTATATTTTTACTATATCTATAAACAGTGTACCCTGCGCCAATTAATGTTAAACCAACAACCCCTCCTCTAAAAGATAGAAATTCTGGGAATTCAAGCACAATGTTTTCTTCTTTGATGTCAAATATAGCAAAGAGTAATGCGAAGAACAAAAAACCAAAGAAGAAAGCTATGTATGGCCAGTTTTTTTTATTATACTCATTTTTAATTAAATCTTTGGTAACTTCAGGGTTACCATCTTTTGCCGCTTTGCTCTCCTTATAGCCTTTTATTTTTTTCCATGAATTCTTATTATTCATCCTTTTTTACTCCTTTGGATTTTGACTCGTAACAATAGTGCCATCCTTGTATATTGTCATAAGAAATGGGTGTGAAATCAGTTGTATAATCTCTATATATCCCAGAAAGCCGTGCTGAAAGTATGCGTATATCTGCTGGAGGAGAAGTAGCATCATATATAAATTCACCGTCAATAGGTCTAGCACTATAAGAAGGATTATAGAAATAATTATGAATACCATTTTCTTCGACAATAGTTAATTCAAATAACCAAATGTATTTTGGTAAATGAAGAGTGGCATAATATCCAAGAAGGTCTTTGTCATTGTCATAACGTGTAGAAAGCGATTGCTTAAAATCACTATTTTTTAATAAAATAGATCTCCATAAAAAAATTTCATTTTCATTGTAAAACTTTGCATAATTTTCATCAAATGATGTTATTAAGTCCAAACAAATTTGATTTGATCTGACCTTTATCATTGGATCTACGGGTACAAAAACTCGGTCTAATTCATATTTAATTTTTTGTTTTCCAAGGCTAATAGTTAATTTATTAGATTGTTCGATAGGCAATGTATTGCAATTGGGGAGGTTATTGTTTTTATCATTCTCAATTATTAAACGATTATATGGCCCATAATTATCATCATGTACATAATAAAGATTGATCATGCTTGCAATTAGATAATGTCGGTCAGTTAATTTATTTCTTTTATCCTTTGCGAAAAGAGGTGATGCATTTATACATTTTTCAATTGTATCAATTTTGGGTAACAAATGTCCGACAACAGCAACAACATGTCGTGAAGTTTCATTTATCAGACCGAGTAAAACAGGAAATCCGGATTCCATGAAAGAATAAATTTCAAGTGATAACCTTGTGTAAGATTCGTCATAAGATTCTGTTTCCTCCAAAGAAAATTCTAAAATATCAGCACCTATTGCGTATATAGCGTTTTTAATCTCTGAAGGTGTTAAACCGTTTTCAGGTATGGACGGCATAAAATTTTTTTTAATATTTGTTTCACGGTCCCACATCCCTAACGCTTGTTGTGTAATAATTCTATAATGCAATCTATGCATGCCAAATTTTTTTGCCATAACATTAGAAGTAACCCATAAAGATGCTGTAGCACAATGACCTAAATTTGGATCTTGTTGTATAAATTCTGTTACTTTTTCATTGCTAAAGTGACAATTTAACAAATTTGAAAAGCAATATTGATGTGTCTTAAGATAAGGCTTGCCACCCTTCTCTTCATCCATAAGTAAATTCTCGGCGGGGGTTTCATCAAACAAAATCCCAGTACGTCCAACACAATAAGAAGGAGTTGGTCTTAAAACACAATACCCTATCCATCTAAAATCTAATTCATTATAAAGCTTTTGTTCATCAACACCACTTAGGAGAGATGATTTAAGTTTTTTCCAATTTTTTTCAGTTCCGGTAAAAAAATGAATTCTTATACAATCTAATCTATATTGGCTAAAACTCTTGGCATAATACCCTGTATGACTATCCCAATATTCAAGGTCAAGATATGGTTTTTCAATTAATCCAAATCCATTATAATGTTTCCTTATGCTTGACAAAATACTTTTAATCGGTCTTCGATTATGATTCGTTTTTAAATAAGGGAATAAAGGATTGTTTTGGAAATTTCTAGCTATTTCCTCTGATAATATTTTATTATTATCTGTATCTCTCAATACATTAATCACTTGGTCAATTTTTTCACTCGAAAAATATTCCAAGTCTATTTTTTTTTCGAAAATATTGGTCCACATATTACTTTGATTTCTATTCATTATAGTACCTATAAAAAGAAGCCTAAAAAACTTGTATAAGACTATCTTAATATCTAATTGAGAATAAAAGCAAGATTTTTTACTTGAAGAAAATACTTGAAGAAAAAATCTTGACTTTCATATAGCAAAAAAAGTAAACTAACACCATTGTTGAATGGTCAATATATTTTATATCATTATATTGCTTGTCTTTAAGTAAGCGATAATTTTGTCGATATATTTATTGAAACCTTCGTAATAATGCCTGTAGCTGAAGACGTTTGGGTGATCAAACTAATGAAGTTAGATTTAAATATAATAATAACAATTTATTATGACTTATATAATTTTTTGTAACACAAAGTTTTATAAAGTTAGAAAACTAGAGATTTATAATATGGCAAGAGATGAAAAGTACGCTAGATATTTGACTGATTGTGCAAAAAAAGCGACACAGGCAATGGAAGAAAAGCAAGGAACACATGAAAGCCTTGTGCGAGAAGTTATTAGGCAATATGAAGTGATGCAGAGAGTTTATTCTATTACACAGGGGGAAAGGGAATCATTAAGAAAAACAGAGCATCTTAAATTTACAGGTTAATTCACTGTTCACAATCTGCTACAACTTGTATAACCTATGACGAATATATAGGTGAACATTATTGTGTATTAATGATAAAAGTAATTTACAGAATTTGTTTATTGAAAGATGCTATTACTCTAGCTGACAGATAATACATAAACACGAGATATATTTTTAATGCTTAACAGATTTTATAATAATTTAGCCTCAAAAATCATCACGCGATAATAAAAAATATGCGGAACCTATGATCTCCATATAGATCCTAATAAGCCTATGAACAATTCAACCGATATTTACAAGACTTTTCTTAAACTGGCTACATTAACTCCTGACGTAACAAACCAAAAACCGTATTTTTCAGATGTTCAAATATTTCTATTGTCACATGATCAAAATAAAGATGAACAAAACAGTGTTCGAGATGTTGTGAATTGAAGAATAACATATCCATTATTTTAAGCTACCTATAATGCAATCTCTATTTGTTGTGTAATGTACCTTTGAATGGAGTATTATAATCATTATTATAAATAGCCTCAAATATCCTCACTTCTATTAGTATAGAATATTTACCATTGTGAGGATTGCAATGCCAAGAAAGCAAAAATCAAAACTAAAAATAACTCACGAGATCCTTCCTCTGGGAACTCTTAAAAGAGATTCGTTGAATTCTGACCGCCTTGATCCAGCCCAAAGATGGATTGAGATCCAAGATATCTGTGCAGATATTATCCGAAGAAATTCACAAACAAAATAATTTTGTTGCATATTCAATTTATCTGGTTTACCATAGCTTATAGCAAATACTATTTTACCATACAGGAGAATGGTTATGAATACTCATAAATGCGCTCTATATTTAAGAGTATCTACCCTGCAACAAGCAGATGTCGAAGACGGATCGCTTGACACACAGGAAGCACGGCTTAAAGGTTATGTTGATTATGAAAACATTAAGAGCGATACAAAATGGGAAATCGTAGATATTTTTCGTGAGGAAGGAAAATCCGCTAAAAATCTTAACAGACCGCAATTCCAGAGAATGATGCGAGCTATCGAAGAATGTAAGATCGATACAATCATAATCTGGAAGATTGACCGGCTTACAAGATCATTAAAAGATTTCTCAAATCTCTGGGATATGTTCCAGGAGAGAGGAATCCAGCTTATCTCACTTAATGAAAAATTTGATACAAGCACGGCAATTGGAAGAGCAATGCTCTCAATTATTCTTGTTTTTGCCCAGCTCGAGCGGGAACAGACAAGCGAGAGAACTTCTGCTACAATGCAATACCGCGCTGAACAAGGATTATGGAACGGAGGGCATGTTCTAGGATATGATCTTGATACGGAAAATAAAGGCGTTCTCAAGATTAACCCTGAACAAGCTAAAATAGTAAAAAACGCATTCAAAATCTGTCTCGAAAAAGGATCGGCAGGGCAGACTAAGAAAGCATTAAATGAAACAGGTTATAGAATGCCTGAATATACATCCCGAAGAGGAAATAAGCAAGGCGGTACACTGTTTTCCATCCAAAGTATCGTCCGTATTCTCTCAAATCCTGTCTATATTGGAAAAATCACATGGAACCAGCAATTATACAAAGGAAGACATAAGGCTATCATTGATGAAGAGACATTTAACTGTGTGCAAAAGATAATTGAAAAAAACCGAGTTACAAATTCAAATTATCAAAAACCGAGGAAATATGTTTACCTTCTAAAAGGTATCTTGAGATGCGGAAAATGCGGATCAATGATGACTCCTGCAAGTAGCCTCAACGGAAGTAAACGAAATTATACATATTATCAATGCACGAAAAATAAAATAAGTTCAGAAGAGTGCAATACAAAATATATTCCCGCGCCTGCGATTGAGAATTTCATTGTGGATAGAGTAAAAGAGCTCAGCATGGACGAAAATGAAATTAAAAGAATCATTGCAAAAGCTGACCAGAGAAAACAGGAAAAAATAACTATCCTGAGAGAAAACAAAGTCCAAATAAACAGACAACTGATCTCCATTAAAGAGAAGCTAGGCTCGATGGTAGAAGCGATAGAGACCGGCGGAATAGAAATTTTCAAGTCAATTAAAGAACGAATGGAAACACTGGAAAAAGAACGGGAAGCATTGGAAAAGAAATCAAGTGAATTTGATATTGAGATAGAAGAACTGGATAAAGAATGTCTATCAGCAGAAACAATGTGTGAAACATTCAAGTCATTTAAAGATATTCTGGATAAAGCTGATTCGAATGAACTACGGGAATTATTATACAGAATCATAGAAGTGATTGAATGGCATCAAGATCCAAATGATACTACAGCAGGACACTGCAAGATATCTTACTTCGAGCAACCTCACCTTTTATTACGGGAAAACTGGCAAAAAAAAGAGCTGGAAGAACATTTGTTCTCCCAGCCTATGAACTGGCTCCCCAGGCCGGACTCGAACCAGCGACACGGTGGTTAACAGCCACCTGCTCTGCCAACTGAGCTACTGGGGAGCAACTATCGCAATTGATCGGGTAATTTTTATATGATCTCCGACAAAAAGTCAAGAATATTTTTCAATATTCCAGGGATTGAACAATAGATAGTACCCCCATGAGGGTAGATTTTCTATAGACGAATCTATTAGAGACGAGCTTTATAAACGTTTAGCAGGAATGCAAGTAGAATAATTTCAGGATAATAGCTAAATATTTTAACCGATTACTTCATTATAGACAGCATTAATGCAGTCTCTTACCTATAAAGATTGGGCAAAGAACTCTTTCAAAGATTCTTTGCCCAATCTTTTTATACTGATTTATAGCCAAGCATGACACATCGTTAAGGGGCAATGGTTTTGCCGTGATTTATATACGGTTTTTGCGCTGTCCACTGCGTAAATGACGACGATACATTGCGTTTGAACAGTACCCCTTCGCCCGGTTTGAGTTTTCTGCTACACGCGGTTTGATCCAGATACC
>JAHDNF010000027.1 GCA_018435605.1 bacterium
GACTTAACGTACTCAACGAGCCGGTATTCAACGCGCTCAAAGCGTCTACCAAGCTCTGTAACGTAGTATGCGTACCTGTCACGGCGCCCACCTGCGCGTTTACAGTATTCAACGTGCTTATGTAACCCGCTATATCGGTTACACCGATTTGACCGAACACTATATCCTGCACTGACGGACTTAACGTACTCAACGAGCCGGTATTCAACGCGCTTAAAGCGTCGACCAACCCCTGTAACGTAGTATGCGTACCAGTCACAGCCCCAACCTGCGCATTTACAGTATTCAACGTGTTTATGTAACCAGCTATATCGGTTACGCCGATCTGACCGAACACTATATCCTGCACAGCCGGACTTAACGTACTCAACGAGCCGGTATTCAACGCGCTCAAAGCGTCTACCAACCCCTGTAACGTAGTATGCGTACCAGTCACGGCGCCAACCTGCGCGTTAACTGTATTCAACGTGTTTATGTAACCAGCTATATCGGTTACGCCGATCTGACCGAACACTATATCCTGCACAGCCGGGCTCAACGTACTCAATGAACCGGCATTCAACGCGCTCAAGGCGTCTACCAACCCCTGTAACGTAGTATGCGTACCTGTCACAGCACCAACCTGCGCATTAACCGTATTCAACGTGCTTATGTAACCCGCTATATCGGTTACGCCGATCTGACCGAACACTATATCCTGTACCGACGGACTTAACGTACTCAATGAACCGGTATTCAACGCGCTCAAGGCGTCTACCAACCCCTGTAACGTAGTATGCGTACCTGTCACAGCGCCGACCTGCGCGTTAACCGTATTCAACGTGTTTCCTAAAACTTCTATTTGCTGTATGCCTGCATTTATGTCAAGTCCTAATATACCTAAAATCATAGCCTCCGCTACAGATCCCTGTAGTGAACCTTGTAAACTCACAATATCCTGTATATGAATAGTTAAATCACTAATAGTAGTAGCTGTAAGTGTAGATTGAACAGCCTGTAACGCTATCACTAGATTATTAATACCTATTTCACTAGTCACTCCCAATGTCTGATTTATTATTTCAATACCCATTGTCCCCGCATTATTATAATTTGTAGCTATAGACTGCAAAGAAACAATCATTTGAGACAATGTTTCCTGATTTATCTGGGAACTACCTTGTATTATCTCAGTATTAAGCGCTAAAACATTTCTTGCTTCATTAATAACAGACTGACCCGCATCTATTCCATTAATATACCCAAGTTCTTCTATTATTCTTGCCCTAAGATCACTATTCAAATTTAAATAAACTTGTTGCAATTTAACCACATTTTCCCAGTATACTTCTATATCAGATGTAATTTGAATATTCTGGGTACTAAATACAGCATCTATTAAATCCTGTAGATTGGATATACCTATCTCAGTTTGAATAGCATCAACCATAGCCTGCGATAACGAATCTCTTATTATAATCAACGAATCTACAGCATTAGAGATCGCTCCAAAACCATTTACTGTCGATTGAGCAACTACTATCTGATTAGTAACATTCAATGCTGATAATAATGTATTTCCTAAGGCTTCTATCCCTTGCATACCTGCATTTATATCAAGGCCTAACTGCTGATTGACAATCTGTTGAGCAGATATACCCATAACATCATAAACTCCAGCTATATCACTAATCGCATCTAACATACCCTGCAGATTATTAGAAGCGGCATATGTCAATAACGAGGCGTTAACTGTATTCAACGTGTTTATGTAACCCGCTATATCTGTTACGCCGATCTGACCGAAAACTATATCCTGCACCGACGGACTTAACGTACTCAACGAGCCGGTATTCAACGCGCTCAAAGCGTCGACCAACCCCTGTAACGTAGTATGCGTACCAGTCACGGCGCCAACCTGCGCGTTAACTGTATTCAACGTGTTTATGTAACCCGCTATATCGGTTACACCGATCTGACCGAAAACTATATCCTGCACCGACGGACTTAACGTACTCAACGAGCCGGTATTCAACGCGCTCAAAGCGTCGACCAACCCCTGTAACGTAGTATGCGTACCAGTCAC
>JAHDNF010000045.1 GCA_018435605.1 bacterium
GATCACGCAACAATTTTTCTGTAAAATCTGTTATCCAGGTTGACATCGTTTATCAAGCTAACGTTAAAATATATTTTGTCGGTAGACCACTCATCGTGGATTTCTACCAGAACAGCGGTTACAAGCCTTAAACATGATCGTTCGTCAGGGAACAGACGAACCACTTTTGTGCGTCGTTTTATTTCCTGATTAGTCCGCTCCATACAATTGCTTGTTCTGATTTTCTTTCTTATTTCTTTTGGAAATAGAAAACAGGTAAAGCCTTCATCCAGATTATCCTGCGCCCATGCCGCCAACTTAGACTCCCTCTCATGCCATTTCAAAACAAACGCTTCTTTGCGTTCCTGTGCTTGCTCCAGAGTTCGGCTATTCCATATCTCACGCAAATCTTCGGCGACCTCTGCCTGATGTTCTTTGCGGGAAACACGGCCTTGTGCATTTTGGCTGATATGAAACTGGCAACGTTGCCATAACGTACTTCCAAATATTGCTTTTCTTGCCGCTTTGAGTCCGGCGTGGTCATCGCTTATAATCAGTCTGACTCCCTTCAATCCGCGATCCACAAGACTCTGCAAAAACGCACGCCAATGCACCTCTGCTTCACTTAATGAGGAACTTACACCAAGCACATGGCGTTTATTAGAGTTGTCAACTCCTACTGCCCATAATATCGCCATATTCCTGTTTACTCCATTATATCGTATATCCTCATATCGAGCGTCAAGATAGACACATGGGTATTCTCCTAACGAACGATTGCGAAATGTTTCGAGTTCTTCATCCAGCAATGCGCTTATGCGGGAAACCTGTGTCGAAGATATATCAAATCCACATAGAGCTTCTGTTATTTGCGTAACTTTACGGGTTGACACCCCTTCGACATACATCTGGGCGATCGCCAGTTTGAGCGCACGTTCGCTTCTGTTGCCTTTTTCCAAACTCTGGGGATAAAAACTTATTCCTCGCGTCTTGGGCACGTCCAATTCCAGTTTACCGTAACGAGTGTGTATCGTTTTGGATTTATAGCCGTTGGCGTATCCTTCACGCTGATCGGTTCGCTCATATGGCTTTGCATTCAATACTCGTTCCCTCTCGAGTTTCATGCTCTCGTTGAGCAACGTTTGCATAATCTTGGCTGTACATTCCAGACCTTCATCGATTAATGCTTCACATAATCCTTCAATAAGAGTATTCTTGTCTTTTAAGGTCATCTTGTTCTCCTTTTGTTGGTTGATGGTTTTGATCGATTATCAACCTTAGAGAACAGATGGCCTTCTTTCAAGTTTTTTTAAGAGGGGGTATACCCCCTCTTAA
>JAHDNF010000015.1 GCA_018435605.1 bacterium
CATCAACTTCTTGCAAACCAACGACAGCCGGTTGGCTCAGGTAGCTAATATATTGATAGAGATGAGCGACTTGGCGAATCAGGCGAATTCCATAGCAGTCACGTCCGCTGAAAAACAGGCTATACAGCAGGATATCGATCAATTGAGGTTGGAGGTAGAGGCGATCCTACAAAGCGGTGTGTCCTCTAAGTTGTATACCGGATTTACATTGGGCGGATTACAGAATGTCAGCTTGACCGGAAACCTTACGCGAAATGCGCTGTCAACCCTGACAATCAACGGACTTAATATCAATGTGACAGGTAACCAGACAACCCTTGAAACCACAATAAGCAACATAGACAAAGCATTAGACGTGGTATTGCGCGACGAAGAGCGCATCGGTTCGTTCATCAGACGCTTGGAAGTTGAGTTTGAGGTAAACGATGTGGAAGCGTTGAATTTGAAAGCATCGTTGAGTTCGATACAGGATGCCGACCTGGCGGAAGAACAGCTTGAACTGACCAAGCTCAGTATCCTGCAACAGGCCGCGCTGGCCATGATGGCGCAATCGAACTCTGCGCCGCAGGCGGTACTAATGCTGATAGGCGGTTGAGAAGTAGATAAGAGTTAAAAAAACGAGTAATTACAGCAAGGAGATGAGTTTATAAACGGAAATAAAAACATATAAAAGCAGTTTATCAAGGAGGTGATCGGTATGTAGAAGATGGTTTTGTGTGGTCGGATAATTATTGCGCAACGCACGCAGTGTGCGTCGCTACCGGCAGGCGGATCCATCGGATAAATGTGTCAAAATTTTCTCAACACTAATACACGTGGTCGCAAGGATGCGGCCATATCCGAAAATGATTCAAAACAAGGAGGAAAAGATCATGGGAGATTTAGCACGTGTAAACACTAACATTGCGGCGTTGAATGCGTTTCAAACGTTGACCAGTATCAACAACCGTTTGGTGAAGGCTCAGGAGCATATATCTACAGGTAAAGTGGTAAATCGCGCTTCTGACAGTCCGTCGGACTACTATATATCCCGAATGCTCGAGAAGGATATCAACGCTGTGCAACGCAAAAACGACAATATAGAACGGGGCATCAACTTCTTACAGACCAACGACAGCCGGTTGGCTCAGGTAGCTAATATATTGATAGAGATGAGTGACTTGGCAAATCAAGCGAACTCAATCGCCGTAACGTCTGCTGAAAAACAGGCTATACAGCAAGACATCGATCAGTTGCGGTTTGAGGTAGAGGCTATTTTACAAAGCGGCGTATCCGCGAAACTCTACACAGGATTCACTTTGGGCGGTTTGCAGAACGTCAGCCTTACCGGCAATCTGACTATCAACGCGCTGAGCAGTCTGACCATCAACGGAACAAACTTAAATGTAACCGGTTCGCAGACAACTTTGGAAACCACTATAAGCAACATAGACAAGGCTCTCGACGTAATATTGCGTGACGAAGAGAGGATCGGTTCGTTTATCAGACGATTGGAAGTGGAGTTTGAAGTGAACGACGTGGAAGCGTTGAACCTGAAAGCGTCTTTGAGCTCGATACAGGATGCCGATTTAGCGGAAGAACAGCTAGAACTGACCAAGCTGACAATTCTGCAACAGGCGGCGCTGGCGATGTTGGCGCAGTCCAACTCTGCGCCTCAGGCGATACTGATGCTGATCGGCGGTTAATGATAAACAGTAGAAGTATGTAAGAGTTAAAAAACGAGTAATTACAGCAAAGTGATGAGTTTATAAACGGAAATGGAAACATATAAATGCAGTTTATCAAGGAGGTGATCGGTATGTAGAGGATGGTTTTGCGTGTCCGAAAAATTATTGCGCAACGCACGCAGTGTGCGTTGCTTAGGGATGCGGAGCCATCGGGTAAATGTGTCAAAATTTTCTCAACACTAATACATGTGGCCACAAGGATGCGGCCATACCCGAAAATGATTTAAAACAAGGAGGAAAAGATCATGGGAGATTTAGCACGTGTAAACACAAACATTGCGGCGTTGAATGCGTTTCAAACGTTGACCAGTATCAACAACCGTTTGGTGAAGGCGCAGGAGCATATATCTACAGGTAAAGTGGTAAATCGCGCTTCTGACAGTCCGTCGGACTATTATATTAGCCGACTGCTTGAAAAGAACATCAACGCAGTAAAACGTAAAAATGACAATATAGAGCGGGGTATCAACTTCTTACAGACCAACGACAGCCGGTTGGCTCAGGTAGCTAATATATTGATAGAGATGAGCGACTTGGCAAATCAGGCGAACTCAATCGCCGTAACGTCTGCTGAAAAACAGGCTATACAGCAAGACATCGATCAGTTGCGGTTTGAGGTAGAGGCTATTCTGCAAAGCGGTGTCGCCGCGAAGTTGTACATAGGGTTCACTCTGGGCGGATTGCAGAATGTCAGTTTGACAGGCAACCTTACGCAAAACGCGCTGAGCAGTCTGACTATCAACGGAACAAACGTAAATGTAACAGGTTCGCAGACAACTCTGGAGACAACCATAAGCAATATAGACAAAGCGTTAGACGTAATATTGCGCGACGAAGAGAGAATCGGTTCGTTTATCAGACGCTTGGAAGTGGAATTTGAGGTAAACGATGTTGAAGCGTTGAACCTGAAAGCATCGTTGAGTTCGATACAAGATGCTGATCTAGCGGAAGAACAGCTAGAACTGACCAAGCTGACAATTTTGCAACAGGCGGCGTTGGCGATGTTGGCGCAGTCCAACTCCGCGCCTCAGGCGATACTGATGCTGATCGGATAATTGTCTGATATGCAGGAGTAGAATTATGTGATTACACAAGCGTGTATTGTTTTACGTCACGATTAAAGACGGTAACTAACAGTCATTTTTTGAAAGGAGGTGTTTAACCGCAAATTCTGCCCGGCGTAACTGCGCTGATACAGGAGGGGTGTGTCTGCTAGATACGCCGGGCAGGCGTAAGCATAAACAGAAAAGGGTTTACTAATCTTAATCGCAACATGGATGTTGCATGTAAAAACGGCTCAAAATACACATGGAGGAATGAATCATGGGAGATTTAGCTCGCGTAAACACTAACGTAGCGGCATTGAATGCGTTTCAAACGTTGACCAGTATAAATAACCGACTTGTAAAGGCACAGGAACATATTTCTACAGGTAAACTGGTAAACCGTGCTTCCGACAGTCCGTCGGACTATTTTATCAGCCGGACATTGGAGCGCGATATCAATGCCGTACAACGCAAAAACAACAACATCGAACGCGGCATAAATTACCTGCAAACCAACGACAGCCGTCTTGCTCAGGTAGCTAATATATTGATAGAGATGAGCGACTTGGCAAATCAGGCGAACTCAATCGCCGTAACGTCGGCTGAAAAGCAGGCTATACAGCAGGATTTGGATCAGTTGCGCCTTGAGGTAGAAGCTATTCTGCAAAGCGGTGTCGCCGCGAAACTCTACACAGGGTTCACTCTGGGCGGATTGCATGACGTCAGCCTGACCGGCAACCTTACGCAAAACGCGCTTAGCACGTTGACCATCAACGGTACAAACGTAAATGTAACCGGTTCGCAAACAACTCTGGAAAGCACCATAAGTAACATAGACAAGGCTTTAGACGTAATATTGCGCGACGAAGAGCGGATCGGTTCTTTTATCCGCCGTTTGGAGGTAGAGTTCGAGGTGAACGAGGTAGAAGGCCTAAACCTGAAGGCGTCGTTGAGTTCGATACAGGATGCCGATTTGGCGGAAGAACAGCTTGAACTTACCAAGCTGACAATTCTGCAACAGGCGTCTTTGGCGATGTTGGCGCAGTCCAACTCTGCGCCTCAGGCGATACTGATGTTGATCGGTTAATCTGTGTTGAACGATAACGGTGTGTTGTTCCGGCGATAACAGGCCGGTTAAGGAGAAATACACTATGGGGTAGTATGCAATACAACTCCTAAAGTGATTTCGTAAAAGACGGGTTTCATCTGCTGTGCGCAGTGAATGACGGATCGGCGTACCAGCATGGTAGTAATACAGCAGGCTAAACAGCTTGTTCGTATACATAGATTCCGCTCGTACACAGATAAAACGGCTTGACGCCACAGCGGATGGAACCCCGCGACTGGTCTGCTTAAAGATGATGCATACAAGGCTATGTATCAATACGCTACCGGAACAATATGGTGGAAAAGGAGAAGTACATCGTGAACGGGATGTAAGTATATTCAGTTAAACTCAACCCTTGAAAGGAGGTGACTGCCTATGGATTAGTACCGGTACGCACTAGGTCTGAGACTCATCAGATCATTCTGCAGTAGAAGTCTGCCTGCATGAAGCCGAATTCGGTGTGCGTGCCGGAAAAGTAATGGACGTAACTAAACTAAATTACACGGATGTGTAAAAAGTATCACAAACAAGGAGGTTTTAGTCATGGGTGATTTAGCACGTGTAAACACAAACGTAGCGGCATTGAATGCGTTTCAAACTTTAACCAGCATAAATAATCGACTGGTAAAGGCACAGGAACATATTTCTACAGGTAAACTGGTGAATCGCGCTTCTGACAGTCCGTCGGATTATTTTATCAGCCGGACATTGGAACGCGACATCAATGCCGTAAAACGCAAAAACGACAACATCGAA
>JAHDNF010000005.1 GCA_018435605.1 bacterium
CAGCCCCGCTACGGCGTCAACCACACCGGATGACGACCCTGTAGCACAGGCTATGGCGTCTATGCAGAAAGATTCGCCTAAATCCGCTCCAAGCGTCAGCCCCGCTACGGCGTCAACCACACCGGATGACGACCCTGTAGCGCAGGCCATGGCGTCTATGCAGAAAGATTCGCCTAAACCCGCTCCAAGCGTCAGTCCCGCTACGGCGTCAACCACACCGGATGACGACCCTGTAGCGCAGGCTATGCAGGAACTTGACGATCCAACTATCCCAGATGATTCGGAAAGCAGTTTTGACAATAATCCAATAGATAATGAAGAACCGGCGGACGAAGCGACTGGGCATGACCAATCATCTCCAGAACCTAAAGCGTCAGACGTATTAACGCCATTCGAATATATTCCGGAACCGGAAACATCATCCACCGACAATCCGACATCCGGATTGTCAACAGGAGATCAGGGCAGTATGAAAACGCATATTAACGACAGGGAACTGCAACCGTTCTTGTTGCATGTGATCGAAGAGCTGGCTCAGACAAAGATCGAACTTGCAAAAATGCAGGTAGCCCTTGAAGTGGAAAAACTTAAGAATCAGGCAAACCAGTTTTTCGAAGAAAACCGGTAACCGGTTAAAACGATACTTTTGGTGTTTGTTTAGCGCCTTCATCAATTTCAAAATACGGCAGGCGTTCAGCGCCTACCCAAGAAGCGTAGAACCTGCCGGGGATACGCCTGATATATGCGTTGAACTCTTTGACAGCCTCGTTGTAACGACGCCGTTCGACCGCGATACGGTTTTCAGTTCCTGCAAGTTCGTCCTGCAGTTTTAGAAAATTTTCATTTGCCTTGAGTTGCGGATACTGTTCGACAACCACCATAAGTCTGCTCAACGCGCCTGTCAACGACTGGTTGGCTTCTATTTTTTCAGGTATGGAACCGGCCTGCGCCACTTTTGAACGCGCATTGGTCACCTCTACAAAAACCTCTTTTTCGTGAGATGCGTACCCTTTGACTGTTTCGACCAGATTGGGTATAAGATCAAACCTGCGTTGAAGCACGTTTTCGACCTGCGCCCATGAAGATTTGACTGTTTCCTCAAATGTTATTACTTTGTTTATGCCCCCTACTACAGTTACCGCCGCAATCACAATCACCGCGACAAGCGCTATAATAAAAATTTTAATGTTTTGACTCATATATTTGCTCCCTATGAATGGTTATAAAATTACCATGACCTCGACGCCCCGCCTCCGCCGCTCGATCCGCCTCCAAACCCGCCGAATCCGCCGCCGAACCCGCTACCGCCGAACCCGCCTCGTTGTCCGTGCGACCAGTATCCGCTACGCATCATGCTTCCGAACAAAAAGTAATGTAATAATCCGAACCGGCTGGAAAGTACTATCATCATGAAAAACAGGAAAAATATTGTTTTTATCAGCCACGCAAAGAATCCTTCGCCGGCATTGGGATCTTTGATTGTGGAAACTTTTGGAAATTCGCTGATCGTTACGTCGTTTGCTTGAGCGATTTGGTTGATAATAGCCACAGTACCGGCGTAAATGCCCTGACTGTACCATTCGCCTTTAAAAAAGGGCACCATTTTATCGAGAATAACCCCGCAAATGCCGTCAGTCAATACATCTTCCAGTCCGTAACCAACTTCAATCCGCGCCTGCCTCTGTTTGATAGCCACAAGCAAAAGCACACCGTTGTCTTTGCCTGCCTGACCGATTTTCCATGTGTTAAACGTGCGCTCAGCGAAATCCTCGATAGTGTCGTCTTCAAGGTCGTTCATAGTGAGCACAGCCACTTCCGCTCCGGTTTTTTGTTTCAATACGGAAATAAAACGGGCAAGTTTTTGATGGTGTTCCGCTTCCATAATTCCGGCATAATCGGTTATATAACTTTGATATCTTGGTATTGGAACCGCCTGCGCAACAGACGCAAACATCAATGAAACCGCCAAAACGCATGCCGCGGATAAAAATCTTATCATGAATGCCCCTCAACTTTCATCTGATCGACCCTATTTGCGAGAACCTCAAGTTGTAGAAGGTATTCCGCAAAAATGTCGTCGCATTCCCGCCACACAACTTTGTCGAGCTTTTTCTTGTCTTTGAGAAGATCCGAAAACACCTGCCCGTCAAAACTGTACGTATTATTGACCTTTAGAATGACCTCCTCGTTCAATTCCGGTACAGGCACACCGGCCAGACGCAGTAAACTTCTGAAAATTGCGAAGGTGCTGTTGAACGAGGTTATGAGCGCCGATTTGATCGCTTTTTTATCGTTGCCGTGTTCGAGATACATTTGCCTGAGGCGCACAAGCTGGCTTTTGAGTTGTTGCTCGCACTGTATACGCAGGTTCTCTTTCGGTATATCTAGTTGCGAGAATATTTTCTGACCGTACACTGTGCGATGATTTTCCTTGATTTCGAGAAATTCCATGGGAAACGTGTCGAGAGATGAACGTATATTGTCGAGCGTAAGAAACAGCGGCGCGACAATATTGTTTTTCTTGGCTTGTTTGATCACGCGCAAACTGTTGTTCATAGTTTCCATTTTCAGCTCGTTGAACACGCATACAATATTTATGTTAGATATTTTCGGCACGAAATTCGACGTTACCGCGCTTCCGTACACCGCTACTGAGATCAGGTTTTTGCTGTGCAGAATGATCAACGACTCGCAAAATGACGTAATCGCTCCGGCATGTTCCGGCGGTATTTCATTTTTATTGATATCGACTTTATCCATTACAACCCTCTTTCGGTGATCAGGCCTTTATCCGGTTGAGGCCTGAGCTGGTCTCGTTGGTCTTTCTCCTTGCCTCGGAACAACAGTTTCCACGGATTCATTTTGATATCCTGAGTAAACAGTTTCGCGTTTTGCGTGGTCATGCGCAAATTGGTTATAATGGCGCTGATTTCTTCCTTGTTGTCAGCCAGAAAAACGCTTATTCCGGTCAGGAGGGTATCGAATTTATCCAGTGTTTCAAAAAGATCGGTATTTAATTTTTGAGCGACTTCATCCAAAGATGTTATCATAGAGTTGATTTTGTCGCGGTTTTCGTCAAGTATAGAGTCAACTCTTTCTACGGTACCGTTTATTTTGGTGAAGAAAACCTTCGCGTCGCCGAGGGTTTCGTTGGCGGAGTCGATCATTGTAATCGATTTAGCGGTAGCGGTTTTCAGGTTGTTCATAGTATCGACTACGGATTTATCTTCTTTGATAGAGGCGACTATCTCTTTTATGTCTGTGGCGGCGTAAGTAATTTCTTCGGTAAGGTTTCCGATGTTTTCTACAGCTCTGTGTATTTTCGGGCCGAGTTTATCCAGTTCCATAGCCTTAACTATTTGCGACAGTTCCTGCATGGTAGTAAACATATCGTCCGGCGGCCTGTTTCCGTGGTGTACCTGTTCCAGTGAAAGCAGGCGTCCGGTCGACGGTCCGGGAATTATTTCCACATGCGGATATCCTGCCAAGCCTTTGGAGGCTATACGGAACTGCGTGCCTTCCGTAATGCGGATCAATTCGTTGATCTCAAGGTTGACTTCGATCAGAAATTGTTCTTCGCCGGTAACAGGGTTTTGAGCGGTTACTATATGTATGTTCTTGACTCTGCCTACATCAAGCCCCTTGTACTTTTCGACGCCCGCAAACCATACCGGCGCGTTTTCTCGCAGTCCGGCTATAGTATCGAAACGAACCTTGATTGTGTATGGTTTAAGAACACCTCCCGGCGGTTTGATTGTAAATACCAGCACAATCAGCAGGCAAATTGCTACCACGATAAAAAGACCCGGAACTATTTCTTTACGGAATACATCGGCCACTGTCGGCAAACTCCTTTATTTATGAGTCAGTTAATCCTCGTCAAACGAGGTCAATCGGGATAAATAGTCGTCCTTAGACCTGCGCAATGGTTCCGGCCCGTCGGGCGCTCCGTTGATGAACTGGTTGACGTAAGGATGTTTTGAATTACGTATATATTCGGGCGTACCGATATCTACCACTTTCCCTTTATACAATACCGCTATGCGGTCGGCAATCCGGAAAGCGCTTTTCATTTCATGAGTCACCACAATGGATGTGATTCCGAGTTTTTTTGTCAAGTCCATTATCAATTTGTCCACGACAGCCGTGGTAATAGGGTCAAGCCCAGCGCCCGGCTCGTCGTAAAATACCAGTTCAGGGTCCATGGCTATCGCCCGCGCCAGTCCGACCCGTTTTTTCATGCCGCCGCTAAGTTGAGACGGCATCAGGTTTTCGAATCCGGTCAATCCGACCAGTTCGAGTTTCATCTTGACTATAATGCTTATTATTTTGCGGTCCAGCTTGGTATGTTCTACCAGCGGCAACGCCACATTTTCTCCGACGGTCAGCGAATTGAGTAGCGCTCCGCTTTGAAACAACATGCCGAACCGTTTACGCACTTCAACCAGCCGGGCTTCATTCATGACTGTTATGTCCTGCCCTTTTATCAGTATCTGGCCTGAATCTGGCCGGGCAAGTGAAATTATATGACGCAAAAGAGTGCTTTTTCCGCATCCGCTACCGCCCATTATGACCATGGTTTCGCCCTGTTTGATCGACAAATTGATGTCGTCAAGCACCCTGCGGTTGTCATAGGTTTTTATAAGGTTTTTTATTTCTATCATATTCATTGTATAGCCGCAACGATTGATTATACGATTACATAAGTAAACAGCGCGGTAAAAAAACTGTCCGCCGCTATAACGAAAATCAGAGAATTCACTACCGATTTCGTGGTTCCCTGTCCAACTCCTTCGGCTCCGCCGCTGACTATCAGTCCCTGATAACAGCCGATCATAGATATTATCACGGCAAACGACACGCTTTTTATCAGTCCCGTGAACACATCTTTAAGTTTAAGCGCCTCTATTGTAAGGTCTTTGTAATAGGCGAACGACATGTCCAGTTTCATCGCGCTTATCAGGTATCCGCCGATGATGCCCAGATAATCGGATAAAATCGCCAGACACGGCATCATTATCAGCAGAGCTATAAAACGGGGCAGTACCAGATACCTGACCGGATTTATACCCATGGTGTCCAGCGCGTCTATCTCTTCGGATACAGTCATGGTTCCCAGTTCCGCGGATATGGACGCTCCCACTCGGCCTGCCACAACAATGGCGGTTATCAGCGGGCCTAGTTCACGGGTGAACCCTACACCTACCAGTCCGGCTACCCAGACTTCTGCTCCGAAGTCCGCGAGGGTATAAGTAGTAAGCATAGCCAGCGTCATTCCCAAAAAAAGGGATGTAACTGCCACAATCGGGATTGACTGCACGCCCATTAAAAACATCTGCTCGAAAATATGCCTGCGTTTGAAAATTTTACCCGGTTTTACCAATCCGATAGACATTAGTTTAATCACCTGCCAGTTCAATAAAGCGAAACTGGTAACATGATACAGGGTAGAATTTACTACTTCGGACAATTTCTTTATTGCAGATCCGAAGGAATTATTTTGCCATGTCATCAAGCGCTTCCTCTGCGGTATTATATATATTGAACACGTCGTCAAGCCGCGCCACTTCGAAAATGTCCATTATCGATTGATTGAGGCAACACAACATCATTCGGCCTTTTTGTCGGTTCATCTTCTGTAATCCTTCTATCAAGGTAGCCAACCCTGAACTGTCTATGTACTTGACGTTCGAAAAATCCACGAGTATCTTTTTTGATCCTTTGTTGATTCTCGAAGTCAATTGTTGACGCAATCCGGGGGAGTTATACAGGTCTATTTCCCCTTCTATCTGAAAAATAACTATGTCGCCCTGTTCTTTGATCTGGATATGCATTCGGCCTCCTTGCCGGCTTGTCAATTAGATTGCTCGCCGGTATCTTCCTTATATTTAATCATGGTCAATGTTGTTCCTTTGGGAGACGATATATCGTAGTCGACCTCGTCCATTATTTTTTTCATAAAAAACACGCCCAGCCCTCCCGGTTTTACGTCGCACAGGTTGCGCGGCTTTATGGTCTTGGGATCGACTTTCTTGCCGAAATCACAAATCTTCAACTCCAGCCGGTCGTCGAGCAAATAAATGGTTATGTCGATTCTCTTGTTAAGACATCCCATATAGCTGTGTTTTATTACATTTGTTAGCGCTTCGTCAACAGCAAGGGTTATGTCTTTGCTTATTTTTTCGCTGAAATTCATAAGCATAGCGCATTGCAAAATCACCGACCGCACCAATTTCAGGTATTTCGGATGGCTGGCTATGGACATAAGTATTGTGTTTTCGTCATATATTGTCACAGCCTGCTCCATGGTTCATATACCCTGCGCAAACCAGCGTTATGTCGTCATGTTGATCTACGTTTTTCGAGAAAGTTTCTACAGTTTCCATTATCGACTCAACCACCTGTGCTGGTGTAACGGCTTTTTTCCCGATCAGTTTTTTTAGACGGCCGGAACCGAACTCGTTATTATGACTGCTACGAGCTTCGGTAATGCCATCGGTATAAAGCAAAAACATATCGCCTTCATCAAGGGGAAATTCGCGGGTTGTATATTTTATGGTCGGTAAAATTCCCAAAGGCGGTTCTTTCGCCCCTTGCATCCATTGCTGTAAAGGAGGAGTGCTACGCTGGTTGATTCGCAGTGGCGGCAGATGTCCGGCGTTAGCGTATGACACTGTTTTTTTGTTAAGATCGAACATAAACATAGCCGCGGTTACGAACATACCGAGGGTACTTTCTTCGCATAACAGTTTATTTACCTGTGTGAAAATTTCGCCCGGGTCGGAGGTGGTCTGTGCAAAAAAACGCAGGTTGTTTATCATGGCTACCATAAATAGCGCGGCTGGAACGCCTTTACCCGACACATCGCCTATGGCCACTCCTATATGATTATCCTTTAAAAAGATAAAATCGTACAGGTCGCCGCCAACCATGCGTGCCGGCAGGTTTTTCGCGCAACATCTGAGCACACTTGACGACGGTATATTCTGAGGCAGGATATTTTCCTGTATTTTCTGGGCGATAGCAAGTTCATCTTCAATGCGTTGTTGCCTTATTCTGTAATCCTGCACTTTGTAATTTTCTATGGCCACAGCCGCTATATTCGAGAACGCCCGAAACATAGGCAGATCGCGCCTTGAAAACGAGGGTTTGCGTAGGGGGTTGAGCGCCTGCAATACGCCTATGGTTTTATTTCGGACTTTAAGCGGAACGCATATAATTGAACGGGTCTTGAACCCGCTTTGTTTATCAGGCTTGCTGTAAAACCGCGGGTCTTTGTCCGTATCCGGCACCACGACGGCTTTGCCTTCTTTAGCAACCCATCCGGCTATACCCTGTCCCATTTTCAGGCGGAATTTTTGTTTGATAGATTTGCCTTTGCTACCGCGCGCCACTTGAAAAACCAGTTCGCCGGTTTGTTCGTCGATGAGCATAAGCGAGCTTGTTTGCGCGTGCATGACCTTCTCTGCAGTCCTCATGATGATATTCAGGAGTTTATCCAGATTGTTGCAGGCGGAATTGATGACGCTGTTTATACGGATAAGATTTTTATAGTTGTCCAGCCGTTCTTGCTGGAGTTCGCATTGTCGCCGTAACCGGCGGTTTTGTTTTTGCAAATCTTTTGTTTCTTGCATAAAGGTATCGGGGTTCCGTGTGGATCGGATAAAGTAAAAATCGTCTGTAAATTCATACTGTATATAATAAGCAGGGGGATGTCAATTGCTTTTCTACCTGTTACGGTGTGTCAATCCATATAACCGAGACCCTGAAGTTTGCGTTTTATATCCGCAGTGCGGTCTTCGGGTATCTCAGATGTGGTTTCCTTTGCGAGTATGGTTTCGGTTTCTCTCTCAAGGATTCCGGCTATGAATTCGTCAACCGAACAGCAACCCATAAGTTTGGCGGCTTTTGTGCATTTGTCCATCAATTCTTTATTCAGTTTTACTTTCGGTTTGAACATTGTTAAAACTCCTTGTATTTATGTCTAAAATCGGTTCGCCGTCCATCTGCGCTCCTTTGGGCAGGCCGAAAAACGCTAGTATCGACGTCGCAAGATCGGTAATCGACGGGTTATCCGCAATTACGCGCCGGTTGCAAACCAGTATACCGGGCACGACGTCGTCGCTGATACAGTGATCGCCGCTCCACGGGCTGGTATTGTCTTCTATTTCCTCCTTCGGGATTTTACCAAGAACCGTATCCCACGACGCGCGGTATCCGCGTTCATAGCCGATAATCAGGTCGGGCGCCTGTTCCAGATACCGGCCGCTGTATACCTCTTCACGGAGGTACACCTTGCGCACCGGTTTTTCTCCGGTTCGCGGGTCTACGTATTCCAGTAGCATGCGCCTTATCCGATCTCGAACTTGCTCGTATTCTTCGGCGAACACCGCGCCTTGCCGTTCACGCCCGAACAGGTTGATATACAGCGCGTTGATGCCCAGATTATACGCTACGCTGTTATCCCAGTCGACGTTGGCGAAATATTCGTGTTGTCCTTGCTCGTCCGGTTTTTTCAGTTTGATGTATCCTTTGTTGAGCAAAATGGTATTTACGTTTACTCCGTAGCGCATAGGCGCAAACCCGTGATCGGACATGATAATCAGTAGTGTATCGTTGTCCACGTACTCCATAACTGTGCCGATAATTTTGTCAAATCGGGTATAAAAATCTTCGAAAACAGTTCCATATTTTTGGGCAAGTTCTTCCGTATATAAGGGATGCGCTTTGTCGATTGCCCTGAAAAAGATGTGGCTTAGCTGATCGCTCACGCAGAAATAATGGAACAGCAGGCCGTTATTAAATCGTTCGAGCTGGTTGAAGAGCCTTTTTTCTTCTTCGTCAAACACGGCGTTTGTCTGTTTAAGAAATTCGTCGTCCGAGAATACACCGTGTTCGAGGGCTTTGGTATCGGGCGGCATGTTCTGGGTATAAAAATAACCTACCTGCTTGAACAACTGGTTGGAAAAATCCGCTGGGCAAGATATAGGCAACGCCGGTTTTTCAGGGTCGACGTTGATAGGCGATACGTATAGTTTAAAATCGGGATAGCATTCTTTTAGATAAAACCTGACTATGCCGGATACGGACTGCACGTATGGAATCACTGTAAACGATACGGGTACCCATCGGCTCAACCGGCCTGTTTCCAAAATGATACGTTCCGAGCCTATGTCTATTCGGGCTACGTTATTTTGTTCGTCTGTCCATACCGTAAACGGAATCTTCAACAGGTAACCTGCGGTATCATCGCCGTATTTTTCAGGATTTTTGTATGGATGCGGCGGCCCGTAGAGTACCGCGTCTACCCGTCCGTCCTCAACATCCACACGGTACACCCTTCCTCCGCCTATGGTATTTTTAAGGCCTGTATCCGAGGAAGAATAAAACGAAAAAGTTCCCTGCGTGCCCAGCAGATCGGGTGTACCCATTCCGGACAATGCCTTGAGAGATTTCGGTTTGCCCGGACAGGACGGCGGATAATTTGCCGGCATTTGCATGATAGTTGCCGGTATTTTGTTATCCGTCAGATAATGCCAAAACGGTGTTCCTCCGCGTAAATTTAGTATCCGGCTGTCAGACAACGGCGCTTGCCATTTACCCATCTTAAACTCTGCGTGAGCGCTTTCCGTACTTGCAACAGACATATACGGGACTAATGTGTGCGGGTCGCGGTGTATGAAATCGAAAATGCCGTGTTTACCGGGGTTCGCGCCTATGGAAAACGACGCCCACGCCACAGGACTCTGGGGCGGAACAGTGGTTGCGAGCTTTTTGAAATCGCCGCCGGATTCGATGATTTTCGCAAAATTAGGCATTATTCCCTTTTTTAAATACGCTGACAGCAAATCGGGGTCCATTCCGTCGATACCGATAACAATACATTTTCGCTTTGCGGTTTGGTTTTGGGCAAAGACCTGTTCCGCGCAGGCATATCTTATCGATAAAAAACATATTAGAATGACAGTAAACCTTAAAAAATTCATAACTGCTCCGTTAAAGCAAAGGTTCGCCTTCCATGTAAGATGGTATCGGCACGTCAAATAGATCCAGTACCGTAGGAGCGATATCGTACATGGCTGGTTTTTCTTTTTTTATTTTCCGATTGCATAAGAAAACCCCGTCGACTATATTCGCGTCGACACAATGGTCTCCGCTCCACGCCTTGAGGTTATCTTCGAATACCGGTTCTTTGAGTTTTCCTGTTACAGATTCCCACGATACGCGGTACCCGTCGGCATATCCGACAATCAAATCCGGCGCGTCGTGTTTATATAATCCTTTGTACAGACGGTCTGTATCGTATACGGCGTTTATGGCCGCTGAACCGTTTTCAGGGTCTTTAAGGCATAAAAGTCCCTCGATTATGGCCTGTTTTATGCGCGGAACTTCGTCCGATGAAACTATGCCGGCAGATTCTCTGCCTTGCCGGTTAATGTAAATGCCAGCCAGCCCCAGCGCAAACGCTTTGGTTTTACTCCAATCCACGTCCTGAAAATAGTCGGAACCTGAGACGCCGTGTTTGAGCGTAAGAAACCCGTTGTCGTGAAGCCATGTATTTATATTGACGCATCGGCGGAACGATTTAAACCCGTGGTCGCTCATCACTATTAATACGTCGTTGCTACGCAGTCGTTGACGGATTTTGCCGAGTAAACCGTCCATTTTCCGGTACATATCCGGTATTGCTCCGGCAAATTTGTCTTTATCCGGCGACGGTGAGGGATGAACGGGGTCTATATATCTCCAGAACATGTGCTGAATCCGGTCGCTGGCGTCGAATACGCAGGCGCACATACCTTCTTTTGTTTTATCCATGGCGTCGAAAAACATTTTCTCGCGTTCCTCGTGATACAGATACGTCTGGGTCAAAAACGTTTCTTCGTCCAGCACGTGTTCGTTGAGCGCCCATGTATCTTCCAACATACCCAGAGTACCGTACGCGCCGAGCTGTTTTGCGAGGTAAACGCAGTAACTTTTCGGATGAGAAACCGGCATAGCCGGCGATTCGGGATCTATGTTTACAGCCGAAACATACAGTTTGAAATGCGGTTCGGTCTGCCTGAGGCAAAACCGGCATATACCTGATATGCGAATGCCGAATCCGGCGCGGAACGACAAGCGAATCCAGTCGGTATAAGTATCTTTCTTTAAAAAATATTTTTTGCCTTGTACAGCCAAAACCGCTTGCGAACCGTCTGTATTCGATATCATTACGATAAACGGAACGCAAATAGGACGGCGGTCGGCAAAAAACGGGTTGGCCGGCCCTTGTACTTCGGACTCGATCTTATTACCTTTTTTCGTTACCCGTATGAGCCTGCCTCCGGCGGGTAGCCCGCTTTTATCTGTTTGCGTGGTATAGAACGAAAAAGTCCCCTGAGAACCGTGAAGGTCAGGGGTACACATGGCAGACAAACCGGCTCCGTTGAATTTTTCAATGGGAAACGATATCGGCACTCGCAAAACATGCGAAAAAATACCCGCGCTACCCAGCACTTTCCAAAACGGCTGGGATTTACGCAACAGCGATAAAACCGGTTTGCCAAGCGGTAATGAAAATCCGCCTATTTTCAAAGCGCGTTTTGATTGTTTGACCGAGGAGGACGACAGCACAGGCACATAATGGCGTTTGTCGCGGGATAAAAAATCGTAAATGTTATGGCCGCCGGGGTTGACGCCGGTTTGAAACGACGACCACGCCACCGGAGATATTGGCGGATTGGTTGTTTGCAAATTTTTAAACGAGCCTTGTTGCGCAAGAGCGCTAAAATTGGGTAGCATTCCTTTTCGCATATAGTCGCCGAGCAATACAGGGTCGAGTCCGTCGAGTCCGACTATGAAAACCCGCGAGGTTTTTGCGTTTTTGCTCAGCTTTTTTCCGAAAAATTTTCTATACAAGATTCGTAGCGGCCATAACCCGGCGGTGATCAAAGCCATAAAAAAAGCTATCAGAAAAACGAAAGCAGACCCCAGAAACGCAAAACCTGCGCCCGGGCCTATATACGCTGACACGGAAAAAGGCGTACAGAAAATCACATAGATAACGATTATGATTTGGATTTTTTTTGATCTCATGTTTTTTAATCTTTCCGCAAGATACTATATCATATTTTCGGGCGGTTCCAAACAAAACGCCGTTTTATTTATAAAACGATCATGCAAATAAAAGATTTTTCATTTTAATTTCCTATTTTTTTACTTCTATAGTATAATATTTGCTTGCCTGTTCGGAATACTGATTTCTCAGTTTCGAGCCTGCTCAACTTTATACTTAATATTAACAAGGATTCATGAACCCTATGCCAAACCAGACACGAAGAAAAGATGTACGCAACGTAGCCATAATCGCCCACGTTGACCACGGAAAAACAACTATCGTAGACGCACTGCTAAAATACACCGGAGCACACGCCTTCAAAGAAGGCGAAGTTACCATCATGGACTCAAACCCTCTTGAAAGAGAACGGGGCATTACTATTTTGTCAAAAAATGCGTCCATGGAATACAAAGGCGTTCAGATAAATATCGTGGATACACCCGGCCACGCCGATTTCGGCAGTGAGGTTGAACGAATCCTGAAAATGGTTGACGGAGTGCTTCTGCTGGTCGACGCTGTGGAAGGGCCTATGCCGCAGACAAAATTTGTCTTGAAAAAGTCGCTGGAACTGCATCTCAAGCCGATTCTTGTAATTAACAAAATAGACCGTCCCAACGCCCGTCCGCACGAAATAGCGGATATGACCTTCGACCTGTTTTGCGAACTCAACGCCTCAGACGAACAATTGGATTTTCCTATCATTTACGCTTCCGGTAAAAACGGCTACGCTATAATAGACCTCGAAGACGAACGGGAAAATATGAGACCTATGTTGGAAACCATTCTCCATAGAGTACTTCCGCCAATAGCCGACGAGTCTCTGCCGTTTCAGATGCTCGTTACAATGCTGGATAACGATTCATACGTCGGGCGCATCGCCATAGGCCGGATTTTTCACGGGTCTATCCGCTCCGCGCAACCGGTCGCGCTGGTAAAGCGGAACGGAACCATCCACAGAAGCAAAGTAACCAAAATAATGAAATACAGGGGGTTGGCGCGCATAGAAGTAGACGAAGCAACCGCCGGAGATATCGTATCCATAGCCGGAATCGATAACGTGGAAGTCGGCGAAACGCTTGCGTGCATAAACAATCCAAAAGGATTGCCCGCAATAAAAATAGACGAACCGACCATATCCATGAACATATCTCACAACACAAGCCCCTTTGCCGGCAAAGACGGCGGGCGGTTTTTGACATCGCGCCACATCCGTGAACGTCTGGAACACGAAGCAATGATAAATGTCGGCATCAGGGTGGAAGAAGTCGACGGCGGGGAACGGTTCAAGGTATCCGGCAGAGGCGAACTGCATCTTGCGATTCTCATAGAAACCATGCGCAGGGAAGGTTATGAAATGGAAGTATCCCGCCCGCAGGTAATTCTTAAAAAAATGGGGTCGCAGGTTCTAGAACCGGTGGAAGAAGTGGTCATAGAGGTAGACCCTGATTTTCAAGGACCTGTAATGCAGGCTTTGGGTATGCGTAAAGCGGATATGCGGTCATTGGCTATAACATCCACAGGCGCATGCAGAATGGAATTTCAAATCGCCTCGCGCGCGCTTATCGGGTTTCGCAACGATTTTCTTATGATGACGCGCGGCAACGGCATCATGTACCAGAATTTTCTCGAATACCAGACGTACAAAGGCGATATGCCCACCCGCCAAACCGGCGTGATGATATCTCAGGACTGCGGTAACGCGGTAGCTTACGCGCTTTTTAACCTTCAGGCGCGCGGCTGTATTTTTATCAAACCCGGCGACATGGTATACGAAGGAATGATTATAGGCGAACACAATAAAGGCGGCGATCTGGTGGTAAACGCCCTCAAGGAAAAAAAACTTACCAACATGCGAGCGGCAGGCTCGGACGAAGCTATACAACTTATACCGCCCAAACAGGTTACTCTGCAATTCGCTCTGGAGTTTATCGCCGATGACGAGCTTGTGGAGGTGTCGCCAAAACATATCCGGTTGCGCAAAATGATGCTCAGGGAAGAAGACCGCAAACGGCAAGTGCGGGCAAAGAAATAATTTTCAGACCGCAAGCGGCATCGCTAAACGGCAGGCGGATGTTTTATTTCAAAAATTGCTGACGGGTATAACTTCGCACATACATGATATTTTTACGCCGGCGCCAAAGTTCGTAATCATTATAACCCTGATCGCGAAACTTCTCGATTAATCGTTGCGACTGTTTTGCCTGATCCCGCGCTTTTGAAAAAAAAGCCTGCTCATCGCCGATAGACGGGAACCACGTAGCAAAACATAATGCCACAGCAACCGCAATCTTCTTTATGTCCGGCTGAAAAGTTTTCGTGCGGATAGATTGGATAAATCCGGTAACGCCGATCAATAAAAATATTGCCAGCGGTAGCCGGTATCTGCCTACGACAAAACCTATAATCGTCCCTGTAGCAAACACCGCCATAAAAACCAAAAGCCAAGGTTTAAACCTGATTCGAGTTCCCATGAAACCGAGCGCCGCGAGTATTGTCAAAACTCCCATATTATAAGGCACGTTGAACAGTCCGAATAACGGGTAGTCAAGTTTGAACTGCTCGAAAAAATAATTGCTCGGTATTTCTTTATAATGAATCAGAAGAAGCAATTTTTTCAGGTATAGGCGCAGAGCGCTCCAAGGATGGCCGGTTATATAGTTCCACGCCTGTTTTTTCCAGTATGCATTTGTTTGACGGGCATTCAATTTTTCGCCGGTTTGCCTATGGGCGATTTTTCGGGCATCGAAAAAATGGCCGAACGAAGAAGAACGGACGTTGTTCACATGAATATATACGCCTGTGGCGTCTTTATTATTGCCTATATACGAGTGTATTCCCGAAATAGGCGTCAACAAAACAAACTCTTTGCAAACCAGATAATTTCGCAGGGTAAACGGCAAAATGCATACCGACACACACGCCAGAAACAATACCGCTACGCGCCATGACGATACTATACATATACACACTATGACCACCGGCACGAGTAGAGCAACAGTTCCGCGCAGATGAATCATACACCCTGTCAATAAACCGATCAAAATACACAAAACCGTTTTTTTAGATTCCACAAACCGAAGCAGATAAAACATAGCTATAACCATAAGAGATACGGTGACAATATCTTTAATTGGAATAACACTATAAAAAATAAACGGCGGATACAGACCGTACAGGAACATACCCAGCCGTCCAGCCCGTTCATCGACAAGAATCTCTACAATTTTTTTAAAATAGCGGATGGATACGAAAAACAAAACGCACTGCAAGACAATCAGCGTTCTAACCAGCATTACGCTGTTCGGCGTTACAAGTTTTAGCAGGTAATTGAAGTATGCGTATAACGGCGAAAAGAAATATACCGGAAACTCTTTTAGCATAAGCCCTTTTTCGCGGATTATATCGGCGATCAGGGAAAACATGTGCGGGTCGCTACTTTCCGGCGGTATGAGTATGTTTGGTATTTTTGTTATGGCAAACGCGCAATATGTGATGTAAACGCATGCCAGTAATATCATGTCGAGCACTGACTGCGGACTGCGTCTGTAGATTCGTATAACCGTATTCGCGAGGGAATACATCTTTTCAATCTCCCTTCACGCTGGGAAAATTATCGTTGCGATAGTAGAACAACCGCAACCTGAAAAAAAAGCAACGAACCTTTCGATCCGTTGCTTTTCATAATATTATAGGAAACATATCCGATCAGCCGGCATTTAGGCTGGATACGTGTGCCAGTTTACACTTTTCAGCTTCTTTTTTCCGTTTGTAAAGCTGAAGGGCTTTTATCTTTTCTTTAAGATCAAACGCGACATCGCTAATATCGATCAGCATATACTGACCGCCCCGTTTCAGGTACTCGACTACCTCATGATCGTTGAAACAGATATAAAATGCCTGCGTTCCGTCAGTCAATATACGCACGTTGTGACGTCCGTCAAGAGCGGCGTGGAAAGGTTTTTCCAGATCGTGGTTCTCGCGCAGGTACTCTATGACTTTACGTATTTTATTGAAAGACATACCTTTGTCCTTCAGTTCCGCTACAGCCTGCAATACGAGAACATCCAGCACAGAATATTTTCTGCGTACCCATTTAATATTGCTGTCCGAACGGGCTACACTTGGAGAAAACAACCCTTCAAGATCATAATACACAAGGTTGTGCCGTTTAATACCGGTCAACTTTTCTACATCCGATACGGAATAGTGTTGTTTATCGACTAAAAACAAGGTTCCGTTCTCCTCTAATTATTTTTATCTCTTTGGAGTAGTTTTCTCTCTTATATATATACCATTGATAATGCGTTACGGTAAGAAGCCGAAAATACTGCTTTGCGTTTAGCGTAGACTACAGACTAATCCAGCAGATGGATAAAGTCAATAGTAAATTTTTATTAAAAAATTATTGTTTTTCTGACTGTATTGTCATATAATTGTATATATGTAACTGAATTTTATTTGCAGAATTATTTTTTACGATCGGGCACAGCCTTTAAGTCTTGACGCAAAATGGTTTTTGGTTATACAGGCCGTCCATCGCATTTTTAGTGAAACATTTTCTTGCTTTACTTGTCTTTTCATACATATCAATGAGAAAACTTATTTTTGGTATCTATATAACGCATAAACATCTATGCCAAGGAGGCAACCGTGAAAAAATCAACAAAATACATGAACATTTCTTTGGGCGCACTGCTGTTAGTTGCTGGCACGGTTTTTGCCGAACCGAAGAATATTCCTGTTTCGCTTACCATGGAAGGCGGAACGCAATCCACAACATTCGAGGTTTATCCTGACGAAACATCCACAACTGCCCTTACCTCCTTGGTTCTATCCGACGGCGGATACAACATAAACTCCAATGTAAAATATATTGCCGGAAAAATCTATTTAGACGTAACTCCAGACAATACCGACAGCAAATGGTATCTGGTTATTCTTACCGCTAATTACGATTATTGTGGGGAAGAGTGTAATCATCTCTATGCTACGGATGGGTCAGGCGCCTCACTGCAATGGAAATACCGCACTCAACTGCGCCACGGCTACGAAGAAGCTCCTGTGGGAAGTGTTATTCCTGAAAACGAATGGACATCTTCCGATGATGACTTAAAATATTTGTATATGTGGAATATGCCTCCGGAATTGCCTGCATACAGTTATGAATGGGCTTCAATCGTAAATTATACTCACAGCGGCCAAGTAGTTTTGCCCGGAACCCGTTTGCAGGTTGTTTTCGGGGTTGATTTGGGCAGTTCTTTCAGGGCGGCGACATATACCGGTAATCTAGCTTTTGAAGTATACTATAAAGAATAACTTTAAAAAAACAGGAGGACACTACCATGAAACACACCGCAACAGTTTTGCTTATGACTATCGTAGCTATTACACTTACCTGCGCGGCATTTGCAGAAAATCTACGATCTATCCCAGTTGAGCTTACCCTCGGAGGCGACGTGACAACATCGTTCGAGGTATATGCCGACGCCGGCTCAACAACCCCTTTGAGCGAACTTACGTTATCAGATGGAGGGTATACGATCAACGACAACGTGAAATACATAGCGGGAGAAGCGTATCTAAATATAACTTACGGCAATACCGGCAAATGGCATCTTTTAATTTATACATCCAACGACATTGCCGACCCGTATATGGGTTGGCCTTCGTTTTTACCCACTCAGGCGAATCATTTACTTTCCACAGACGGTTCATGCGCCAGTTTACTCTGGAAATACAATAACCCTCGCATACTGGATCCTGAAAATAGGCCGGTCGGAAGTATTATTTCGGCTGAGGAATGGGCAGGGCAATATTTTGATGAATACAGAGATCCGATGTATATTTACATGCATAATTTTACAGACGGAAATGTTGATCCTCAGGCATCATTTATTTCTTATTATGACCATGAATATAACTCGAATATTCCCCTGTCGTATCCGATAAGGATAACCTTTGGCGTCGACCTCGGATCTTCGTGCCGGGCTACGACGTACACGTCGACATTGAATTTTGAAGTGTACTACGAATAGGAATTGTCATAATGAAAAAATTGCCCGTTTTGCGGCTTTTTGTTCTATCGATCCTGCTTGTTTGGCAACCGGCTCTTTACGCCGGCAACGAACGGTCGATACCGGTTTCCATATCCTTATACGGCGATACGGCTACGTCGTTTTCAGTGTACACAAGCAGTACAGGTTCGGTACCGCTTAACGCCGTGCCGCTCAGTTCCGGCGGATACGAGATAACCGACGATGTGCGGTATGTCGCGGGTAAGGCATACATCGACCTTACCCCCGGCAATACCGGCAGTTGGTATCTGGTAATATATACGACAAACCCGTCTACTGCGGAATTCAACCCCGACGATTACAGCGATCTGATAAATACCGGCGACCCGTCGCAAAAAATTCAGTGGAAATACCGCAACCCTCATATTTTCGGAAATGTTTCCACGCCTGTCGGGTCTCTCATACCGGACTGCACGTGGCGCGACCCCAATATGCTGGAATACAAATATTTTCTCAACTTGTCCAATGGAAAAACAGCGCATGACATTAATGAAGAACAGACACTGGCGTGGGCGTCAGTAGCGCACTACAAAAATACACGGAACAAACCCTGCGAACGCATCGAACTTCTTTTCGGGGTAGACCTGTCAACTACTGACGAGCCGGGTACATACCGCAATTCGCTGTCGTTGGAAATCTATTACGCTCCGTAAAATAAAGGAGATTGCTACGGCAACCCTAGGGTTCTCTCGCTCGACGTTATTTTTTTGTTGAATTTTTACGCTGAATGTACGATACTTACCGCAGTATAAATGCAGTTAAAATTTTTCGGAAAAGCCAGCGTAGCTCAGTCGGTAGAGCACATCACTCGTAATGATGGGGTCATCGGTTCGATTCCGATCGCTGGCTTGAATTTAAAATGCTCGTATCAAGGGTAATATGCTCGATACGGGCGTTTTTGTTTAAAGGGTAAATACAGTTTTTTTTCGATGTTTTGTTGCGCAAAATTGTATAGCTATTTTTTTTAATTTGTTATGAACCGTTCCTAAAAATCCGCAGGTTAGTGGCTGATTTGTTCTTTTATGATTCTTTTGATTTTTGCTGTTCCAATTCGCGTGCCATGCGCGCCACTTTTGTCAAAGCCTGCAAATGAACGTTGGTTTCGTCTTTCGGGCTTATCAGTACAAAAAAGGCATGAATTTCCTGTTGTAACGACTGGTATTCGATGCATTTATCCCCAATTCCCAGCAGAATCACAGGTTCGGTGAGGTATTCGGAATGGGTGTGAAACAAGACGATACCATGAGACAACTCGACCGGATCGAGCGGTATCAGTTTTTTCATCACCTCTCTTAGAATATCTGAGGCAGAGGAAAATTGCGTTTGCAAAAGCCGTATCAGAGCGTCTTCCATGTATTGTTCTTTTATGGTAACGGCAGGACGGGCTAATAATGGGTGGGAATCTTTAATTCCCTCTTTATAGGGGTTTTTGCTGTCAGCTGTATACAGATGCGCATCCGCAGGGTAAACCATCAGGATATTGTTTTCGGGAAACTCTGCGCCCAGCGTAGCAAACAACCTTTTAAATGAGGGACGCCATGAAATCCGTCCTTTTCTGGCAGTCATAAAGATTATGGAGTCGGCTTCTTTCAAGCCCGCTTTTCGTATACAGGCGGATATATCTTTCCATTGATCCAGCGGCCAAAACGACACGTCGACCGCGGCTTTCTTTTTAAAAGAACTCTTTTCGACATGTTTTATCGTATCCGCAATACCCATGATAGTAATGTTCAATTTGTTTGCTACCGCCAAATGTTTGACCGATTCGAGAGCGTGATTGAACCCTTTTTGCCACTCAAGCATAGGAGAAATAAGAACGAAAACGTTTTTTCCTATGTTCAGCGGATGAACCAGCTGGCACAGAAAAAACAATTGTTCGGATTCGTCGGATACCTTGTCAGATACATCAAACAGCATGGTTCGAAGATTAGATTCCCTCGGAGAAACCGAGCCAAGCACCAATGTATCCGCATGACATTCTTTTATAGCTCTAAGAATACCTCCTGCAACATTGACGTCTATTCTGCTTACTGGAGAAACAGGAACATTAGCGGCCACTACGCGGGCGACCACTCCGCTTAAAATTTTTTCCCCGAAAGATAACCGTTTATCGATATCCATACCGTCTTGGATTACATGAAGGGGAAATATCGCTTGTTTGGAATCTTTTGTGCGTAAACTCAAAGCCACGTCAGTCAACAAATCGACAGATTCAGCGCGGTTAATTGCGAGCATTATCCTTTCTTCCGCTCCGTCATGGGCGTGATCGGAACTTTTAAGATGCGCCCGCGCGATATTTTGTCCGTATTTTTCAGTAAACCACGGGCCTACCAGACATGTGGCAAGAATCATAAAAATCGTTCCGTTGAGAACAGATTCACTGAAAATACCCAAGCGTAAACCTACTATTACCGCCGCAAGGGTAGCGGCCGCCTGATTGACAGTCAGCCCGAAAATCAAATTACGTTCATCCTTATTAAACTTCAACATCTTAGTAAAAAGAAAAGACGCTATATATTTTGAAAAAATCACAGCGGATACCATGAATAAAGATATAGTCCACACATCCCATTCGGATACCATAACCCGAATATCTACGAGCATACCTACCGAAATAAGGAAAAACGGTATGAACAGCGTGTTTCCCACAAACTCGAGCCGGTTTTTCAAAGGGCTTTGTTCTGAAATAAGCCGGCTCAATGATAGCCCGGCGAAAAACGCTCCTATAATTGCCTCTACCCCTGCCAGATGGGCAAAATAAGCTGTTAGAAACACCAATGCCAAAATCAAGATAAATTCGCTTCCGCCGTCAGGAGTAAGAATTTTGAAAAATTCGTACGCTATACGCGGCAGTATCCATAGAGCGAAAACAACAAGAGCTATTAAAAATATGATTTGTCTGATCCAGAAGACAGGCGTCAAATCGGCGGTAGCTTTTTCAGCTATGATTGCCAGAACGAGCAGTGCGGCCGTATCGGTAATGATAGTGCCTCCCACAGCGGAAACAACCGATCTTTCCTTGTTTATGCCAAGACGGCTGGTAATTGGAAAAGGTATCAGCGTATGCGAGGCGAACATGCTTGCAAGCAGTATGGCGGTAGACCATGAAAACGAAAACATATATTTCGAGCCGAACGTTCCTATAATCATCGGTATAAGAAAAGTCAGCCCGCCTAAGACAATGCTGAATTTTTTTTGCCGGTTGAATTCGTTTAAGTTGATTTCCAATCCGGCAAGAAACATGATGTATATCAAACCGATTGAAGAAAAAAGCTGAAACGATCCTCCGGATTCTATAACCCCCAAAGCGTGAGGCCCTATAACTATCCCTGATATGATAAGCCCGACAATCCCCGGCAGTCTGAGGCGGGTAAATAAAAACGGGATGACAAGTATGACAAACATTATGAAAGCGAACATCAAAACAGGATCTGTAATCTGCATAATCTTATGATCTCCCGAACTGATCGATCTTGTCCGACTTCTGTTGAATATGACCGTGTGGTAATCTATCGCTACGATTGCATAATCTTAATATGAATCACTCAATTTTGTACATGCTATCACACGATTCTTCCGGTTGGCAACTTCAAATCGGCTGTCAAAAATGAACTTAATAAAAATCTTGTGTTTTTTCGTTTGATTCATTTGCGCCTAGGGTGTTCAAAACCGGTATTGAAAAACATATTACGAGATTGTAAGAAGCAAAAATTCGTTGTGCAGTACATAGACTTTTGAATTCCGCGGCAAAGACCGATACGTAAGGCTTGTTTAATGCGAATATGGGCAATACGTGATTATATCTTTTATTTTTTTCGTAAATAAGTCTTTTTCGGCCTGTATCGCATATCAAAGTAACTATTGCCATAATGCTTTCCTTTTCTCTGCAACCGGAAAATATATCTTGCAAACATCATTTTCGATGCTACAATATTTTTTGCGTATTTTCGCAGAAAGTGGTTTAGTTATGAATCAAATGGATATAATTGTCGATTTTTCGTTCTTCATGCGTATACTTTGCACCATCTTGTGCGGGTTTATAATCGGTTTTGAACGCCAGACGCGCGGAAAACCGGTAGGTATCCGTACAAGCATTTTGATTACTATGGGAACAATGTTTTATATATACCTATCCCAGACGATAACGGAAGGTATCGACGTAGGCCGTGTGCTAGGCCAACTCGTAACCGGCGTAGGGTTTCTCGGCGGCGGGGTGATAATGACCAGAAACGACATTGTTTCCGGTGTGACGTCGGCGGCGGTGGTATGGCTTCTGGCGGCTATAGGTGCGGCCATCGGGCTTCAGAGATACGGCGTGGCGGTTACTGTAACTGTAGTCGCATTCCTTGTGCTGGTCGGTGTGGACTGGATGGAAAGAGGATATAAATTTTTACAGCGCGGCGTTCATAAAAATATCCGCATGCACAAACATAACATGATGCAGTAAAACAACTTGCCAAACAAAACCACCCGCGGTTTCCGGATTTTTTCAGATACCAAAACTGCCTCGGCTGTTTTTTGCAATACATCTAAAAAATGAATTTGCTGACAGCAGGAATTATAATGTTTGAACAGCAAAAATTGATCTTTTATCCTCAGCAGTCAAATCTCTATTGACAAATCAAGAATTATTCTCTATTTTAAGTATAACTGCCTATATAGCAACTTGTTTAAAACTAATGTTTTTTGTATCTTATATTTTACACACAATTAACCAAACAACATTTAAGGAGTATTATGAGATGAGAAAATTAAGCCTGTTAACTTTGGCTGTAGCTTGTGCTATGGCGGTATTTTATTCGACATCAGTTTATGCGGTAACCATCTATATCGGAGATAAAGATGGTTTCGGTTTCGGTGCGGCTGAGGGTTACAAAAACGCTAACCGCGGTCCATGCGACATTAACGACAACGGCATCCTTGACATGGGCGATGGGTTACCGGACTTAAATAATAATCAAATAGTCGCAACAGGACAAGGGGATGATTTCGATAATAGATCTACCGCTGAAAAAAACGCGACCGATGGGAGCAAATATACCGATGTGGCTCTTTCAAATTCATTTAGCTCTGTGTGGGGCACTAAGAAATATGTTGCGCACAACGTACAGTTTATTTTTACATTCGATGTTCCGCAAGAAGACGATTCCGATTATGGATGCGATCATTTTATCAATCTGGTTTACGGAGATTACGACGTGACCCCAATGTATGCTGTTGTTGAAGGTGTACAGGTTGAACTTCAAGGAAATCAATACGGCGGTATTGACGGATTTATATGGAGGGCATACCACGTTGTGCAATGGGCTGATATGCTGGACGGAGAAGTTGTTATCCGCATTTACGCACCGGATGAACCGTATGTGGTTTTTGATTACGCTTTGCTTGATATGGAACCGCTTGCGATTTCCGCTATACCTGAACCCGCAACCCTGATACTCATAGGATTGGGAATAGCAGGATTGATCGGTAAAGTAAAAAAACAATCTTAATGTTATGGACAAATAGAGTAAGCTCTACGCTACATAACGATTATATAGTTTTGTGATATTATCATGAGCCTCTGAGAAATAGCTTTTGCCCCATTTCTCAGAGGCTCCTTAATTTATAAATCAATTAATATTTACACGCGCGATAATCTGATCCATGATGCGCCGGTAGTCGTCAGGGGTGGTTATGTGGATTATCGACGGACGTAACTCTCTTATATGCGGTATCCCTTTGGTATAATTACATAAAATACTTCGCAGTTTGACGCACCCTGTTTTTTCCCCGTAAAAAGAGAATAACAGCCGCGCGTGCCGTTCGATAACTGCAATCCATTCATCGACAGACGGTTCTGTATCTATCCGATTGATAATATTGCGAAAAATCCACGGTTTGCCAAGAGACGCTCGTCCCACCATGACTGCGTCGCAGGCGGTGGTTTCGATCATGCGTTGCGCGTCGCTGAAAGAATGTATGTCGCCGTTGCCTATGACAGGTATTGACAGCGCGTTTTTGACCTGTGCGATCACCTGCCAGTCAGATACGCCTCGAAAATAATCTTCCCTAAACCTGCCGTGAACCGTAACCGCCTCAGCTCCGGCGTTTTGTGCGCTTAGGGCTACATCAACCGCGGTCGGGACGGATGGGTAAAAACCGGCTCGTATTTTAACGTATACAGGTATGGATACAGCCTGTTTGACTTTGCCGACGATTTCGCCGACGCGCGTAGCGTCTTTCATCAATCCGGCGCCGTATCCGCGTTTGACCATTTTAGGCGCAGGGCATCCGCAGTTTATGTCTATGGCGTCCGCTCCGTGGTCTTTCGAAATGACTGCCGCCTGAGCTATTATATCCGGTTCCGATCCGCCCAGTTGAACGACCAGCGGATGGTCTGCCGGATCGGTGGACAGCAGATCGAAAGTTTTAGTGTTCCGCTCTAAAAGTCCTCTTGCCATAATGAGTTCAGACCAGCAGACCGCGCATCCGTATTCGCGGACAATGGTGCGGTACGGTAAATCGGTATAACCGGCGAGCGGGGCTGAGAAAACGTTATTTGCGATGGCAGGCAATCCGAAAGGCGGTGTCATATAAAGCTCACTTCCGAGCGTAGTCGAACAAAGATGTCCCGAACATGCCCAGCAGGTTGTCAAGGGTTCGAACCGGCAATCCCATGACGTTGAAAAAACATCCGTTTATAGACTCGACAATCAGCGAGCCGGCGCCCTGAATGGCGTAGCCTCCCGCTTTGTCGTACGGATTTATAAGTCCGATATACTGTTCTATTCGCTGTCCGTTAAGATTAGCGAAAGTAACTTCCGTGGTAGATACATCGGAATGCACGGCGTTTGTCCGCGTATCTATGATAGCTAACCCGCTGTAAACCGTATGAGTATTGCCGGACAACCGCAGTAAATACCGGTGCGCGGTTTTAAAATCGGGCGGTTTTATTAAAATTTCTTTTTGAAAATACACAATCGTATCGCATCCTATAACCAGAGAATCCGCAAACCGGCACGCGACTGACGCCGCTTTCGCGAGCGCGTTTTCGAGTACGATCTTATCCGGATGAGTGTCTTGCGGATGCAACTCTTGCGCCTCGGGCGATACAGCGGTATAGCGAACGCCTATAGCCGCTAAAATTTCTTTTCTTCGCGGCGACTGCGAAGCGAGAACTAATTCCTGCATGTAGTAATATCCTTTGTCATTTGGATTTTTCATCATAATTCGGCACGCCGATTTTACAGACTGCGTGCATAATAGCACACGGCAAGGCTACTTTACAACGTCAAATCATTTTGTTCGTTTTAAGCTCATTGTTCCAGCAGAGACTTCAAAACGGCTAAATTTTTTATATCGCTTTGGATTCCGTCGTCTTTAGGTGTTTCAAGTAGCATAGGCACATTACGAAAACGAGGGTCGTTTAGCAATAATCGAAACGGTTCGGTTCCGAGCGTTCCTTCGCCGATATGGGTGTGGCGGTCTTTTTTTCCGCCCAGCTGGCCGTAGGTGTCGTTAAGGTGAATAGCCATGACCAGATCGATTCCGAGCGCCTTTTCCAGCTTGTCTAAAGTATTGTTGTACGCCTTTTCGGTGCGTATATCGTAACCGGCGGCGAACATGTGGCAGGTATCAAGGCAAATTCCGTATTTGCTTTTGTCGTGGGTCATGCTGATAATCTGTGCCAGTTGTTCGAATGTGTAACCGAGGTTGGTTCCTTGTCCGGCAGTAACTTCGAGCAGGGTTTTGACGTTGATTGACGGATGTTTGGCGTAAAGTTGGTTAAGGCTGTCTGCGATCCGTTTCAAGCCGAATTCCTCGCCCTGACCCAGATGGGAACCCGGATGCAGTACTACCATCTCAAGCCCAAGTTGATGCGCCCTTACCAGCTCCGTTTCCATGGAATCCATAGATTTCTGCCAGTTATCAGACGGATTCGCGAGGTTTATCAGATACCCTGTATGGACAACCAGTTTGTCGATTCCGGTTTTCTGCCTGACATCATAAAAAGTTTGAATTTCGCTGTCTTTTAGCGGCGGCGCTTGCCATCGGTTATTGGATTTGGTAAAAAGCTGTACCGCTGTACAACCTATAGATTCCCCTTCGATAAGCGCGTTATGCACTCCGCCCGATATGGACATGTGGGCTCCAAGATACATATCAGTGTACCTCCATAAATATTTTTTCAGTTCATTGCATGTCGCAATACATGATAATACGAAACGCATTAGGGTTCAATTATACTTTTCGCATACAGCAATTCTATTTAAGTATCCGGCTCAACGGAAGTTTTATCGCAGTTAAAATAATATACATCATAATACATTATTATATATTAAATTTTACTAAAGTTTTTCAAAGTAAAAGCGAAAATTATACTGTATTTGATTGTCAAGACGTACATGCTTTCGAATGGCAAAGATGTACAAAAGAACGCAACCTAACAAAATCAAAGGGGGAATCACAATGAGCACCATCAAAACACTAGCAGTTCTTTGCACGGCAATTACAGTACTGTGCGCAAATTCATACGCACAAGAAAAAGCGCCGCAGAAGGTAGTAGACCTTGCCAACAGCGAACTTGCCGCGTTAGGAACAGACCCTATAATCGTAGCGGCTGTTAAAGCGGAAAACGCAAAAGGAAAAACACTCGATCAAATAAAAGCTATGGACGCGGAATGGATGAGCATACCGGGTTATTCGGATTTCATGAAATCGCTTATGGATTCGGAATGCGGCAAACATCTTAAAGCGTTAATAGATTCAAACGACTATTACGCGGAAATTTTTGTGATGGATAATCTAGGCGCGAACGTAGCCATGGCAGATAAAACATCGGATTACTGGCAGGGCGACGAAGCGAAGTTCACGGAATCATATAAAGACGGCAAAGGCGCAATACATATAAGCGATGTAAAGTTCGACGACAGTAGCCAGGCGTATCTTGTTCAGGTTTCAGTTCCTGTAAAAGACGGCGATACGGTCATAGGCGCGATAACCATAGGTATAGACATCGATAAAGTCGAATAAGCTCAACAGGGAAGGCAAGACCGCATCCGCACGGTACGGAATCTTGCGCAAGGAGGAATGTCTTATGTCAGCGATTTTCAGTGCGTATAGAAACATGAAAATAGGAGGCAAGTTATTCGTTGCATTCGCGATACTTGGCGCTTTCATGCTTGTTATCGGGGTTACGTCGTATATTAACGGCAAAAATATTCAGAACCAATTGACCGATATATGCAAAGATAACTTACCTAGTATAGACTATCTTCTGCAAACCGACAGGGATCTCCAGCAACTGCTGGTTGCGGAACGGACAATGATTTTTGCCGATACCGCGGCCGATCTGTTTCAAGAACTGGTCAAAGAGTACGAAACCAATTTGAAACAAGCTAAAGAAAGATGGGAAGCGTACTGCGAGCTGGCTACTACATCCGAAGAGCGAGACATCATAGGCAAATACAACAGCGCATGGCAGGAATGGCAAAAAGCGTCCCGTAGCGTGGTTGACGGCAGAACATCCGATACCCGCGAAGGCAGAAGGGTTGCCATAGAACTGACCATAGGAGACGCCAAAACAAAGTTCGAAGAAATGCGGGAATATCTGAATCAACTTCAGGAAATAAGCCTGAATATGGCTGACGAGGCATACGAAACAGCGTCACAGGCTTATGCCAATACAGTTTTTATGTTGTTATTCATAACCGCGTTGGCGTTTATAGCAGGAACCTTGGCCGCGGTTGTTATCGGCAAGGGAATCGTAACGTCCATCAAATTGGTCAATAGGGAAATAGCCGATCTGGCTCACGGCGAAGGCGATCTTACCCGTCAGCTTAAAGCCGACTCGAAAGACGAGATAGGCCAGCTGGCTCAGAACTTCAATATGTTCATGGCCAAATGGCGCGACATCATACGTTCAGTAAAAGGCGTATCGTCAAATGTGGCTACGTATGCCGACGAGTTGTCGACTACGTCCGAGACCATTTCCAAAGGTTCGCAGGATCTCGCGGCAAGCGTCCACGAGGTATCCAGTTCGGTAAGCCAGATGAACAGCGGGGTTCAGGATGTGTTGAAATCGGTTGAGACACAAACTTCGTCCGTTACGGAAACAACAGCGGCTGTCGAAGAGATAGCGCGCAACATAAATATGGTAATGAAGAATGTGGAAAGCCAGTCTGCGGCGATTAACGAATCTACCGCCGCGGTAGAACAACTGGTAACCTCAATCAAACAGGTCGCGCAGAATTCTCAGAAGGTAAACGAAATATCCCGCGAAGTGGCCGGCAAAGCCAACAGCGGAAATAAAGCCGCGAAAGAAACCGTCGAAGGAATGAAAGCGATTGCCGACAGTTCCAAAAAGATTAACAACATTATCAGCGTGATTACCGGTATTGCTTCTCAAACCAACCTGCTTGCCTTGAATGCCGCTATAGAAGCGGCTCGCGCGGGCGATGCGGGCAAGGGTTTTGCGGTAGTGGCCGACGAAGTTCGTAATCTAGCCGAACAGTCGCAACAGGCGGCTAAGGAAATTACCGATCTGATAAAAGAAGCCAATCAACGGGCTGAAACCGGCGTCGAACTGGTTGAAGGAGTATATAATTCTATTACCGAAATTACCAATTCCATCGGCGAGGTCAGCCAACTGATAAACGATGTCAGCGTGGCTACCACCGAACAGGAAAAGGGAAGCGTGGAAATAGCCCGCTCCATGGAAGAATTGAACCGGATAACCCAGACGGTATTTACCGCTATGGAAGAACAGAATAAAGGCACGGAAGAAATATCCAAAGCTATGCAACAGCTGGCTACAATTTCCGTGGAAATCAATGACGCCATGAATCAGCAGGCTTCCGCGTCCGACGAGATAACCAGAGTCGTTCAGCAGGTAAGCAGTGTCGCCGAGAACAACGAAAACGGCGCGCGGCAAAGCGTTGATGTCTCTAAAGAACTTACTAACCAGTCGAAAACGCTTGACAAACAACTGTGTGGACTGAAAGTCGATTAAAAAAACCTGCACAGTAGCGTTTATCGATTGACATAACCTAAAAGATCGGAAGATACAGTAGCGTATCTTCCGATCTTTTTATATTAGCGGGTTGCAATTAAATCGGTTTGATCTTAAAATAAATAAATTGTTATAATTACCGGAATTAATATTCAAGAAAAGCGTAAATTGTCCGAAAAAATATACTGCAAAAGCATATCGTTTTAATAAAAAAACACGGGTTGCAACATGAGTATACGGGCAAAACTTTTGATTATATCCTCCATGTGTTTGCTGATAGGTTTTCTCTCCTTCATCTATCAGGAAACGCATTCGCAAAAGAAAATGATTACGCTTAATATAGAAAAACTGCTCCAAACCATAAATGATGACTTCTACCAGCATCTCGATCACGAAATTCAGGCTCTTTCCGCTGTCAGAGACATATTTGTCCATAATGATATCATAAAAGATTTATATATTCGAAAAGACCGTCAAAAGCTGTATGAATACGCTTATCCCATATTCGATGACCTGCGTAAAAAATACGCTGTAACAAACGTATATTTTCATCTTCCGGACGGCAAAACATTCTTGCGGCTTAACGACAAAGACACCTACGACGACTACACCAAACGTGTAACATTCCGTATAGCGCAGGCAACCAAGGGAAACTCCGAAGGACTCGAACTGGAAAAATGCTCGTTGGCTGTACGGGTAATAAGTCCGTTCTATAATAATGGCGAACTCATAGGATATATAGAATTCGGGGAGGAAATAAATCATTTTCTTGCTGAGTTGAAGAAAAAACACCCGCTTGTCAAAAATATGCTAATAGCGTTTGCCAAAGATTTTCTAAACCGTGAAGATTGGATACCCGAATGTCCTGTACACGGCAAGAGCGAGAGCTGGGATGCGTTTAAAGATTATGCCGTAGCAGGCGCGCTACAAAGTAATTTTGACTCGATAAAACCTTTTATCGATAAAAAACACATGGATTTCATCGATCGTAGCAGTATTCTTTTTGCTACAACTTACAATACGGCCAAACCCAACGGAATCGGCGGTTTTCCCCTGCGCAGGGTTGACGACAAAATAGTCGGCGCAGTTTTATGCGATCTGGATATATCTCCATATATTGAAATCCGGCAGGCGAATCTGCATAACCAGATAATTTCTTTTCTGTTCATTATGATGCTGTTTTTAATAGTCGTATACTTTATCGTGGATCATTCGCTGATAAAACCTCTGCTTGATCTTGGCCATACAGCGCAACAAATTGCCGCTGAAGGAGATTTATCTGCTCGAAGTTCCATAGAGTCCAACGACGAAATAGGTGTGCTGGCGGTAGCGTTCAATAAAATGACCGACGATCTGAGCAGTAAAACAGTAAGTAAACGCTACCTCGACGAGATTTTTCAAAGTATGGTCGATCCCCTGCTTGTAATTGATACCCGCGGTATAGTTACCACAACTAACAAAGCTACTTGCGAACTGCTTGAATTTAGCGAAGACATGATTATCGGGCAACATATCTCAAGAATTATCGAGGATGACCGGACAGTCGCGTTGATTATGAAATTGCCCCAAACGGAGAACATAAACAGAATGACCGCCCAGTGCGCATACACTTCCTTAAACGGAGAACTTATACCAATGTTCATTTCGTTTTCCACTTTGTCAAACAAGGAAAACGTGCCTATCGGGGTAATCATAAACGGCAAAGATATGACCGAACTTACCCGCACGGAAGCATTGCTTCATGAGGAAAAAGAGTTTCTCCAGAAAGTAATAGACGCCATTCCCGCCCCGATTTTCTTTAAAGGAACCGACGGCATTTACATCGGATGCAACACTGCTTTCGAAAAGTGCATGGGGCATCCTAAAGAAAAAATAATCGGGCATACCGTCTATGATGTCGTTTCCGGAGAAACGGCAGACAGGTTTAACAAAATGGATGATTCTATGTTCGCTCATCCGCAGATACAGATTTTCGAGGAAAGTTTTCGCTACGCCGACGGATCGGTGCATGACGTTGTTTTTCACAAAGCCCCTTATTTTTACGGCGACAGAAAACTTGCCGGATTAGTGGGAGCGATACTCGATATCACACAGATAAAGCAGATCGAAAGGGAATTACAAAAGTTCAAGGCGCTCTCCGATAACGCCAACTACGGAGTGGCCATTTTAGATACCGGCGGATGCATTCAATATATAAATAACTATATGGCAGGCGTTCATGGATACACGGTAGACAGCCTGACAGGCCGGAATATACGTATATTTTATACATCGCAACAATACGAGGAATTTCTAAAAATACACGATAAACTACTACAACAGGGAAGCGTAAGCATAGACGAGATCTGGCATACCGCAAGCGACGACCGTGCGTTCCCCATGCTTGTTAAATGCGTGCTTATAAAAAACGACCTCGGCGAACCTATATTTATCACCATGACCGCAATAGATATCAGCGAACAGCTAAAGATGAAAGAAGAACTCCTAAAGGCTGTGAAACTGGAGTCCATAGGATTGCTCGCAGGAGGTATAGGGCACGATTTCAACAACCTGCTTACCGCGATACTCGGAAACGCGGCAATCGCGCAAATGGATATACCGCCCGACAACCCTGTTTTCGAATTGCTGGTCAACATAGAAAACGCATCGAAACGCGCTAAAGACCTAAGCCAGCAATTGCTTACATTTTCCAAAGGCGGTTCGCCGGTAAAAGAAACAGCATCCATAGAAACTATTATAAAAGATTGTACGGCGTTCACGCTCAAAGGCTCAAATGTCAAATGCGAATTCGATTTCGCCGATCAAATCAATGCTGTCAACGTGGATAAAGGGCAAATCAGCCAAGTTATCAACAATATGGTAGTTAACGCCGTGCATGCAATGCCCGGAGGCGGGGTGATTACATTATCATGCCGCAATGAAACAATCACCACAAAAACGCATCAATTACCGCCGGGCAACTATGTGAGGATATCCATTAAAGACCAAGGCGTTGGAATCGATCCGAATAATTTAAACAAGATTTTCGACCCTTATTTTACTACCAAAGAACACGGTAACGGACTTGGGCTGGCTACCAGTTATTCCATAATAAAAAAACACGACGGGCATATCACCGTAGACTCCGCCCCCGGAAAAGGAACTTGTTTTACCATATACATCCCTGTGAACAATGCAGAGCATTCCGGCAGTCAGAAAAAGAAAGAGGCCATATTTCAAGGCCACGGAAAAATACTTATTATGGACGATGAGGATATAGTTCGCCAAACCATAGGACAACTGGTCGAACGGCTGGGATATGAAATCAGTTACGCCGAAGACGGGCAATCGGCCATAGAAATATACCGCAGAGAATACGAAAAAGGGACACCCTTTGCCGCTGTGATCATGGATTTGACTATCCCCGGCGGAATGGGCGGTAAAGACGCAATAGGCGAACTGCGCAAAATTGATCCTCAGGTCTGCGCGGTAGTGGCCAGCGGGTACTGCAACGATCCGGTTATGTCTAATCATCAGGAATACGGGTTTCGGGCAGTAGTCAAAAAACCTGTATCTATCCATGACTTGAGTTCGTCACTGCATGAAGCGCTCGAATCCGCTAAAAAGGCTTGATAACAAACACTTAATCCTACATCACTGAAAATAATCTACACAAATCAAAACAAGATATGTTATAAAAAAGATTGGAGTTTATGCGGTTCAGCCTTTACTGCTTCAACCATATATCGAATCGGGGGAAACTATGATTCATGAAATTATGCACACTACATTCCTTAATAACAGATTATTTGAATATCTGATAGCGGTTTTTGTTTTGATTGCATGCCTTGTGGGAATTAACATATTCAAGCGGGTTGTTGTCAAGACCGCGCAAACATTAGCAAAGAAAACCGCCTCCACGCTGGACGATTTTCTCGTATTTCTTATTGTCAAAACCGTTTTGCCTTTGCTTTATTTCGTCGCTTTTTATTTTTCCGCAGATATGCTGACACTGCCGGAAAACATCGGGTACGCTCTCAATTTCGTCATGGTTGCGATTTTGACTTATACCGCTGTGCGGCTTTTGAATATGATGATAAATTATCTGTTCAAAAATGTGCTGATCAAAAAGGAATCCGATTTTTCAAAGCAAACCATATTAAAAGGTATTATGCCGGTAATACACACATTGGTATGGGTGCTCGGCATGGTATTTTTGCTCGATAACCTTGGCTTTAAGATAACCACCGTTATAGCCGGACTGGGTATCGGCGGAGTGGCGATAGCCTTGGCAAGCCAAGCGATTCTTAGCGACTTATTCTGCTATTTTGCCATTTTGTTCGATAGGCCGTTCGTGCTTGGCGACTTTATCATAGTGGGAGAATATTTGGGAACCATAGAGCATATAGGGATAAAAACCACCCGTATACGCAGTCTAGGCGGCGAGCAGTTGGTTTTTTCCAACAGCGATTTGACTAACTCGAGGGTCAGAAATTATAAAAGGATGAACTCGCGCAGGGTATTGTTCCAATTCGGAGTTACTTATCAGACACAGCTGGAACAGCTCAGAGAAATACCGGATATGGTCAAAGAAATTATAAATGCCATCGACAACACGACATTCGACCGCGCTCATTTTTTTAAGTTCGGAGATTCCAGCCTTGTCTTTGAGGTCGTGTATTATGTGCTAAGTAGCGATTACAATGTATACATGGATACCCAGCAGATAATCAATTTTTCCCTCAAAGAAAACTTGGAAAAACGAGGTATCGAGTTCGCTTACCCGACACAGACGCTGTACGTAAATACCATCGCGTCAACCAAGTAACCCCGGCGTTGTCAATCTGCAGGTTCGACCGATACGACTATAGGATCGTCGCTTACCCTGTCGATAAAATCGGCTATGGACTCGCCTGAAATTATCCTGACTAGTACGGTATCGTTATCATACTGAGACAGGAACTCCAGATAATTGATGCTGTAAAACTGCCGTCTTACGAAATCGCCGGTATCACTTCTAAACACGATAACCACTTCTTTTACCCACGAATCGTCATCTTTGCGTTCTGCGGATTCGTTAGCGCATCCCGGCGCGAACGCAACCGTCATTAACATCAAAACGAATAATGTCAAAACGTAACGTAAATAGTTCATAACAGACTCCTTGAATTTGTGAATCGGTTAACGGTATATATAAAAATACAGGCTTACGAACATCGGTATGGTTATTATAGAAAAAATATAACTCCAGAAAATTGTCGCTCCGATCAATCGGTAATCGGCTTCTTCTTTTCTGGCTATCAACGGTAGCGTGGATGCAGAGGGCACACAGGCTTCTAGTAAAAACAAGACGGCAAAATCTTTTGGTATATTGAAAAGTATGATAATACCAAGCACAATAAACGGTATAACAAGCAGTTTCAGCATGCTTATCTTAGCTATAGTCAAGGGATGAGCGGGCTTTTTGGAACGGTAATTGAGTAAAATAACTCCTCCGATGACAATCATTACCAAAGGTATGGTTATTTTACCTACCATATCCATACTCGAAGCAACCGGTTTAGGAATATATTCATGCCAGCCGAGACCTACTACCAGCAAAGATACTATAACCGCTATGACCGGATTACTGAACAACGTACGCCACGAAAAGCTAAACCCTTTATCCTTGCGAAGAACATGCGGGCTTACGGCAAACATCAGCGTCGTAAACGGAACATTAAATACGAACAGGTACAGAAAAATACGGTTCTGCTCCGATTCGGGAAATAAAGTAGCTATCAGCGGTAACGGTATATAAACCGCGTTTTGAAAAGTAACCAGCAGTGAAAATTCGCCCCGTTCGGCAATGGACTTGTCTATCTTTAAATATAATCTGGCTATCAGGTACGATCCGCCTAAAAGAAGCACGCATGCCAGCGGAAGCCAGAACAGGTTCATCACATTGCCTATGGAAATATTTCGAGTTATATGAATAAATATATAACAAGGAAACGTTACCTCCATAACGAGCCGGCTGAGCGTCAACAGACAGGTTTCTCCGATCAATCCCCGATAAAGCCCCCAAAAACCGATCAGGCCGATCAAAGCGATTTGAATCATCAGTGATAAGGTGTCGTAAAAAACAGCCGAGGGATCCATTATTCGACCCTTTTATTGTCTATTTTGACGTAAAATTAAATTCTATTGATTCCGCTAAACCTATCACCGATAAAACGGAAATGCAATCAAAAATAGCGGTTGTTTTCTATAAACGGGCAGGACGGGCAGGGTAAAAATATTTATATACCGCGGAATGCAGACAAGTTCTTTGTGTTAAAAAGATAGATTAAAAGGCGCTGTCCCTTTTATATCTTTTTATTTCTTCAATATACGCTTTTTGCAGAATAATCCGAATATAGCCGCCAGTAGCGATGTAATTGTAAAAGATTCAGGAATAACGATATCCAAAACCGGATACATGCCGCCCCCCGACTCGCCGGAAAAAAACGTGATATAGTTCCATGTTGCCGGCTCAACAGGAATGGTTTCATATTGAATCAGAGCAAGTCCGTAGTTTGCCCGCGCGCCGGTAATCCATTCGTTCACTAAGTCAGTCACGTCCCATTCGATAAGCAAATACAGGGGGCCTCCGCCGGCAGGAACGGTTGCCCATGCGTAGCTGTTCGGGTCAAAATCACCGCCCGGCGTGTCCCACGGGTTCACTCCGTCGTATGTCATCCATGAAGCGCCGTCATCGTCGGCATCGACAGTAGAAGCCGTTCCTTCAACCCATGAGCGAGTCATGGCGTATACACCCAGCGATGTTGGTTCAGGTTGACGCACAAATGCTGTGGTAAGTTTCATCACAGCCTTTTCTACCGGACTGGTAAATCCACTCAGATCAAAACTGATCAACGTCCTCAAGACATAGACAACTGTCATCTCATAATTCTGAATATATAACGATGTAAACTCGCCATAATTTGTGTTGCGCCTGTCGTCGCCGGGAAAAATCCTGTCGTCAATAGATGTATCCTTATCCGATGGTATAGTTAGCGAATAGCCTGCCTGAATAGAACTTACAACAGTCAAAACACCTGCTAGGATAACTCCGAATATTGCCTTCATAACCATATCCCCTTTATGATATAAAAATATTGAAATATTCCCTTTATTATAGCATATTATTACAAACACTATTTATTTTTTTTGATAACATTTTATTTTTATATAATATATAGATTTAGGATGATATGATGTAAGGCGTGAAAATTTTTTGATGTGTAGCGCCTAAACGTCCGCATGAAACATCATACAACGAGGAAACCGCAAACCGGACGACTACTCAAAAAGAAGATACTGAGCAACGTACAAAAAAAACAAATAGGCGCTGTCCCTTGTGTATTTCTCCGCATAAAACCGTAATTTGGAAGCGGATCGGTATCTTTCACCCATTCGTTTACAATATCTGTAACATCAATAGAGCAACTACCTATTAAGATAATTTAGTTAGCTTTAATACAAAATAACTATAACATGATAATCATATAAAAGCAATACCGATCACTTAATTTTACCGATTCTTTGTTTTTGCTTAGCTATCACTAACTGATAAGCAAGGAGGAAAGAATAATAAATAGGCGTTGTCCCGTTTTAGGCCCTTTTTATTGTTCTGTGACGTTATATTTCCTTTTCTTTTTATTCAGCATGAAACCTGTCAACGAAATCAGCAGACATGCTATGGAAAGCGGTTCGGGGATAACGGTAGCTTCAAATTCAAGGCCGTAAAACATTGTTGGAGCGATTTCAACATTCTCTCTGATAAGCACATAGTCCATATACCATGTTTGTTTGGTCCATACAGAATTTATTTTGAATGTCCCGTATGGATTGGAATTTGTTGTCGGAGCGGTAGCTTTAAGGGTAAGATCGGCGTAACTGTCGCCGGCATAAAATGTCTGTGTATTGCCATAAATAACGTCCTGAAAAATTTGAAACTGCGTTGTGGAATGAGTCCAGTAATACGACATGTTGCTGTCCATTCTAACTGTCTGGGTTGACGGGCTACCTCCATCGAGGTCATGAATAATTCTGTTGCCGTTTCCCCAATCGTTATTGGCGGAATAACTTCCAAGTGAATGAATGTAAAGTTGGCCTCTTCCGTATAGATTGGAAACTTTGACAGCATACTCCCGTACGCTGTTTTTTTGAAAAGAATCTGTATACATTATATTGCCGGTTCCATTGTATGCCGGTATGACCAGCATACCGTTTGAAACACTGTAATAACTGGTGTTTCCATACCATTGGCTTCCTATAGAAGAGCCGTTGAAATCGTCATAGAATAAATAAATGTTGTTGTAGTTTTTAGGGGCGTCTATGGCGCTGGAGTTTCCGTAATACACAAAATACTCGCCTGAAGATGTATCGTTAGCGCCTTTGGCTGTTTGTATTGGAAACCAGATATCATACCCGGATGAAGCCTGACGGATATGACGGTCTAGATCGATATACGATACGCCGTCAAAATATACTATTCTGACGTCTTCAAAATCCGGCCTGACCTTGCCTTGGGCAAACAGATCGTCCAAATCCAAATTTATATGTAAACTGTAGCTTGAGGATATAGCCGACCCTGTGGATATGCCTATCGCCGCCTGATAGGTGTATGACGGATCCCACCAGCTGGCTGTAGCTATTCCTGAACAGCATATTATTGATATGACTACTGAAATAAACACCTTTCTTATCATCACTCACCCCATTAAACATTTTACACACAACCCATTCAATAATATAGCATGCCGGATTGATTTTTTCAATATCTCATCAAAAAATTTTCAAAAATATTTCATACTGCCCTTGTGTTTTGTATTGATATAAGTTATAATATGTTGTATACTAATTATTTAAACGGTAAATCAACTTACACTTAACTATCACAACTTGGGGGATTCAAATGAAACTTTTATCAAAATCAGCTCTCTTTCTTTTAGTTCTGTCAATCTTTTTGACTCAATCGGTTTTTGCCGTAAGGTACAATATCTATGATTTGGGTGAAGACATCGCTCCGCAATTTTTAAATGAAAACGGGCAGGTTATAGTTAAAAATATTGCCTACGGTGGTATTGATTATGGCTATAATTATTTATGGAGCAAAAACAGCGGTTATACAATTATTCCATCACCCAGCGGTTCCGACATGGATGTTACAGGCCTGAACAATAACGGAATGGTTGTTGGAACACAGTATACACTGGATGGCGAAACCCATGCTTTTGTATGGGATAATGCTTATGGCTTACAACTTTTTGAAACTTTAGGATATGAAAGTAAAGGAACTGCGATTAACGATAATAATCAAGTTATTGGTTCTTACTATGGTGATGAATATCCGTTATCAAGAGGGAAAGGATTTATATGGAGCAATGCCGGCGGACTTACTGAGATCGGTACTGAAGGATGGTATGAAACCCATCCTCAAGTAATAAACAATTCTGGAGTAGTATATGGAGCTGGTGAATCATGGCAAGAAAGCAGAACAATGTATAAATACGATAGTGTAACAGGTACGATGCAGAATATCGGTGTACCGCAATACCTCCCTTCAGGTCGCTATGCTGACTTTTATGCGGTAAACGACAGCGGTCAAGCTACTGGCAATTATAGTGCATATAGCGGGTATAGCTCTTTTTATTACGATGATACAAGAGGTTTCGTCAGGCTATACGTACCATTTCATGGTGATTATGAAGTATCTACTTGGGATATCAATAATTCCGGTAAAGTACTCGGATACTATTATGATAATGAAATCGGACAGGAAGTAGGTTTCATATTAACTGATATAGAACCGTACCCACAGATGATATCGATTAGTTCCGGGGTTGGCAGTACAATGCCTTTCGACTTAAATAATCTCAATCAAGTTGTCGGTGGTTATACAAATGAGATTTATGAAAATACGGCTTTTTTATGGGAAAACGGAACAATAGTGAATCTGGATGCTCTAATATCCGATCCCAGTTGGACAGAACTTACTTTCGCCGTAGCTATAAATGATAACGGTCAGATGATTGGATCGGGTACAAAAGATGGCGTTTATCATGGTTTTTTTATGGAACCTTATGCGGAATGGAAATATATCCAGAATGCCAGCGCCATGTTCGGTTTTACGGAATCCGATATAGACAATCTTTTCGATTTATATTATCAACAATCCGCTACGCCAATCCAAATAGCAGGTGATCTATGGTACTACACAGGTAATGAATTTGTAGGAAAGTCTATTGGGGATGCATGGTCTGAAGGCGATTATAAATATATCTATTTAGGAAGCGGATTAACAACCAATCCCAATTTAGAGAATGGATACGGAGCACCGGTACCTGAACCACTAAGTATTATTTTGCTGATATCCGGTATAATCGGGTTATTGAAAAGAAAGATAAGTTAAGACATCTGCGTAACCTGTTTTTCTATTATTGTAGTCGAATCGCGGTGAGTGCGCAGATATCAAATCATTAAATGACAATATCCCGCAGGGAACAGGCATGCCTGTTCCCTGCGGGAAAGTTTACAACAGCCATCAGATGTATGCAGAGGCCTAAGTTTAACATTTTGAGGGCGTTGTCCCTAACGGTTTTTCAGCCTATTGTCCCTAATGAATTATCATAGAGCCTGTTTCCGTATCGAACCCCGCGGTCTGAGCCATTAAGTTATTCACATACGCCGGCGTGACAGCTATGCCATTCGATCTGCAAACGTCCACAATCCGTTGGACACGGGTCAAAACCAGATCGGGGGATTCACAAATTACCTGTTTGCCGGAGTCCTTTAGTAACGGCGACACTGCCAGCGGCATGAACGGGTTAACCTGCGCTATTTTGGGGATAACCCGCGCGTTTTTCTTTAAAAAATCGAGTGTAGATTCAAAATCAGCCTGCGTTTCTGTCGGAAAACCGGCTATAAGGCTTACCTCGAAATGCAACTGAGCGTCCGAGCACGCCTTGAAACAATCCTGCGCGTCGTTTGTGGAAAAACCTTTTCTCATTGCCGACAATATCCGGTCGCATCCGCTTTCAAGCCCGATAAACAGATTGTAGCAACCCGCCTGTTTCATTTTGCCGTACAACCGGGCGGGCATATCGGGTCTTATCAGCAGTTGTCCTTCCCATTTTACCGCCGTCCGCGCGTCTATCATACGGTCTAAAAATTCCTCGAACAAACGTATATTCCCGTTAATCAGGGAATCATAAAAAATGACGTGGTTAACCCCGTGCAGGCTGTGCAGAGCGTTCAGTTCGCGAACTACGGCTTCAGGACGTTTCTGCCGGTACCGCTTTGTCAGGGCATGTTCTACGCAAAACGCGCAACGGCGTATACACCCCCTGCTCATCCACACCGGACGGGTATTCGGATAACGGTACGGCTTTGGGAAAATCTGGCGGTAATCGGGAGCGGGCAGAGAATCCGGATCGGTTTCTAAAAAGTCATAATAATTTACATTTGTTTGCAATAATTTAGTAAGTAAATTTAACAAATTGTATTCACCTTCACCGGCTATGCAGTAATCCGCATAAAAAAAATCGTTACCGGCAGAAAAATTTTTTTCGAGGCTGGACAGGGTTACTTCAGGACCGCCTGCAACTATACGTTTTTCCGGCGCGTGCTGTCTGACATATAACGCAAGTTTCTGTGAAAATATTTTGGAGCTGTGCCATACGGATAAGCCCACTGTTTTCGCCGGATGAGCTATGATGGCGGACAGTATAGATTCGAACTCAAAACGGTATTTTTTCTCAAGATGATTCCACAAACCCGCTGAAAAAGCCGGATAAACAGGAAGTTCCCACAACCGTTTAAGCTCGTCGTTCACAAACGAGTAGCAGTAGTTGTTAAGGTCGAGCACATCCGTGCGTATTTCGTTTGCCTCAAGATACGCTTTCAGGCACGCCTCGCCAAGGGCAGGCAGGCGCGGCCAACGGCTCGGACAGGTAATCAGCAGTAACTGGGCGCAACTATCCATTATTATCCTTGAAATTGTTTTGAAAGCAATTACAAAAACCTTTACAGCGGAAAGCAAATACCCTAGTATATGATATAAATTTTTATTTTGGAAAATATTTTTCCGCGCAATCATTTATAGCCGTGCTCGCCCATACAATTCCGGTCTGCCTGTGACAACTGAAAACGCCAATATTGTGTTACCGAAAAGTATCAAAAACCCTGTTATCCGTAAAAGCCGTAAAAAACGGCTTAGCGTTATGTGGCACGCTACTTGCGGATTTGTTTTCAACCGAGTGAATAACTCATGCGGTCGAACAGTCACAGTAAAGAAAGGGTTTATACTATGAGGAAATTTCATATACCTATACCGTACACAAACTATAGAATTACCGGCTGGGGGGTTGGATTACTGCTGGGAATCTGCGCTGTAGCGGCGTTTGCTCAGATGTCTAAAGACCAGATTACCGGTTCGCGAAATTCCATAAAGGCATGGCTTGAAATATATGACGACAGTAGCGTATCGCACGCCATTTTGTATGTCAACGGCGTAGGACGAACAGCGCCCGGCAAGACAGGCGATGCGCAGGCTCGCCTTATGGCCTTTCGAGCCGCGCGGGTTAACGGATACCGCAACCTTCTGCGTATACTCAATTCAAGCCGAGTAATCGTGCGCTCCGGAATAGAGAGGATCGAAGGTTTTTTGCAGGGAACTGCCGTGTTTGACCAGAATTATCATCACACAACCGGTACAACTACCGCAACCATAGCTTATTTTTTTCAGACGGATGACGAGGAAATACTGTATCTGGAAAGACAAGGACTAAGACCGCGTTTCATAACCGCGGAAGAATACGAACAACGCGATAAACAAGCGCAAACCATAGACGAATCGGAATGGAAACAATGGCAGAGAAAATAAGCCGTAAAACTAGGAGGTGCATTATGAAACGAAATCAACTGATTGTATCTTTGGCCATTATTGCGGTCGCATTTACTGCATGCGTACCGCCCGCATTCAGCGAAACGAAAGCACAGAAGATGCTCAAGGCAAAACGGGGAGCGCAGGTTGACGCATACCGTAAACTAAGCGAAATGATAAAAGGATTACAGCTGTCAGCCACAACCTACGTGCGCGATTTTGTTACAGAAAGCGATGTAATACGGACTCGATTCGAAGATTTCATCAAAGGAGCAAAGATGATCGGCGAACCAAGATTCATCGAGGAAGCCGACGGATCGCTTACCGCTGAAGTGGATGTACAGGTTACGCTCGAACAGGTTATGCAGGGATTGGCCGAGATCAGCTACGACAGAGGCCCTGACAAACCGCCGCTTGACCTGACTTATATGCAAGAACATACCCGCAGAAAAGAATTTATCGCCACAGGTACTGCCAATACCGGCAGAAACGCTCCTCCTCCGGGTATGGGGCCTGCCGGTGAAACCATGGCTCAGGGCGCAGGGCGTTACGGATCGCATCGCCAGTCGCCTACCGCCGGGTTGCCCGGCTGGGAAAACGTAACCGGCCAAGGCAGGCTAAAAGCGGAGCGGGCGGCTCTTACCGACGCTCGCAGAAACCTGCTCGAAACCGTGCACGGACTGAGAATTACCGGCAATACCTATGTTCGCGACTTCGTTACCGAAAGCGACGAAATCCGCACCGCTGTGGACGGGTTCATCAAAGGAGTAAAACAAATCAGCCCGTACCGTTATTATGAAGATGCAATCGTCGAGGTAGATGTTCAGGTTACCATTCAAGACGTAATAAAGGAACTCACCACCATACGCCAGCACCTTCAGCAAAAAGGGTTTCTATGGCAACGCGACGTATTCCGCACAGTTCAATTCGAGGAAATCACCGGCTGGACGGAGAAAAAAGTCATTATCGCTACAGGATCAGGCACCGTTCACGAAATGGACTTTTTCGACGCACCTCCAATTCGACAGGACGCGGGGTATATAGAACCGGCTCCTTCGTTTGCCGGACAGGTAATATCAGCCGTCGGAGTCGGTGTGCCGGCTCCCGGTGAAACCGGTCCCGCGGCGCGTATTCGCGCGGAACGGGCGGCGGAAATGGACGCTCGCAGAAATCTGGTAGAACAAATATACGGAGTTCAGATCGATTCGACAACCACCGTGCGTGATTTCGTTCTCCAAAACGACAGAGTCAACGCAAATGTCGCCGCTTTTATCGCTGGCGCTCAGCGAGTCGGAGAACCGGTTTACAACGAGGACGGAAGTGTCGAGGTTACACTCGAAATACCTCTCGACGGCATAATGGGCGTTATCGGCAGAAGGTAAAAATCTATTCTGATATTTAGGATATTTTGATATAACGGAAAAAACGGCATAAAAAAGGAGGTAATGTCATGAAAACAACAAGAATAATTGCGGCTTTAGCGCTGGCAATCGCTATTTCCGCTTGGGCAGTGGGATGCACATATCACGAACATTATTATATTGGTAAACCGGTATTGAAAACATACGTCCAATAATTATTCGGAAATGTTCGGCAATGAATATATAACCGCGTGCCTCGTCAAAATGTCGAGGACAATTTCAAAGGAGAAACAACCATGAAAACAACATCTCTCAACGGATTGCTTATAATATTAGCAGGTATTCTTATGGCTGTGGCTGTCGCCGGGTGCACATATCACGAACATTATCACGGAACATCCCGTATAGTGGATGAAGGCGTAGTCGTTAGCGAAGGATACGTTGTGCAATAATTAACTAATGAATCAGTTATCCAAATGGAGGGTTTTTAGATGAATATAAGATCGCTACAAACAGCTTTGCTCTGCATACTTTGCGCCCTTTGTATAGCCGGATGCTCTTATCACACCTATTACGGCGACGACGCGGCTCCGGCAGGCGACTATGAACTCAAAGGAAGCACGCCGGTTTCCCGCGAAAAAGTAGTGGAGCGCCATTATGTGGTGGAATAGACCTAGGAAAACATCGTTTCTGATCATCGGATTGACCGCGCTGGCAATCATTGCAAGCGTCCATACCGCATCGGCTCAGGACGTGCCCATGAGAACCATAGACGCCGAAGGTATAGCGGCGGTTACCGCGGACACCCCTGAAGCAGTTCTCAACGCGCGCGACGAAGCAGTCAAACGAGCCCTGCGCAGAGCCATAGAACAAGGAGTCGGGGCGCTGATCGATTCGGAATCCATGGCGCAGAATTTCCAACTGCTCAACGATCAGATATATTCGCACGTCAAAGGATATGTCAGCGAATACGATATCATAGCCGACAACGGCGGCGCCGACGGAATATACCGCATAACCGTACGCGCAACAGTAGTGCTGGCGCAACTGCGCAAAGACCTAAAAGCGCTCAACATAATCAAACATGAAAAAGGCAACCCTCGCATAATGGTTCTGTTTACCGAAGTTATGGACGGAATGCCCATATCCGGCGCGGTAGCGGCTTCCAAAATGGAGCAGGTGTTTTTGAAACACGGGTTTCCTCTGGTGGATAAAGCCCAGATGATGGCCATTCAGGAACGAGACGCCACACTCAATTACGCCGATCCGCAAAAAGCGTCAGCGCTCGGCAGACAGTTCGGTGCCGAAGTGGTTATAATCGGACAGGCGTCTGCTGATCTGGTAGATTCCAGCCAGCCGTACGGCGTATCCGTGTTTTATTATCAGGCGCAGATATCCGCAAGGGCTATCAAGGTTGATACCGCGACTGTAATGACTTCCGAAAGCGTCCAAAGCGATTGGCGCAAACCCGGACAGGGACAAGGATCCGGACGTATGGAAGCGGCAAAAGACGCTCTCGCCGCGGCAGGACAAATGGCCGCGGACGCCATGATCAATCAAATCCTTGAGCGCTGGCGCTCCGAGGTATATAATACCGTCATGGTGCAGGTTGTGGCGCAAGAAGTAACCGGCCTGCGAAGAAAAGCCCTTTTGAATGAACTTAAATCTATCAGGGGTGTCGAATCGGTAAACGAAAGGTCTTTTATAAACAAGGTTCTAATTATCGACGTTGAGGTTGAAGGCTCTATATGGAATACTTTTTCCGATCGGCTGGAACAGTTTGAGACCGTAGGCGTTACCCTTACTGGCAAAACTCAGAACCGGATTGATATAGAACTTTTCGACTTGCAACAGTAATATTTATGTAAAACGGGGGTATAGTAATGAAGTCAACTACATGGATGTGCGCACTGCTAGCCGTAGCGGTCTTTGCCATGCAAAACCAAGCCGGCGCGCAGGGTCTTAAAAAACTGGTAGCTGTAGAACAATTCGAAAACAAAGCAGGAGTAGCCTCCAGTTTCAATCTGGGTACAGGTATGGCGGACATGCTTACCGACGCCCTTATTCAGTCTGGCAACTTCATAGTGCTAGAACGACAGGCAGTGGAATCGGTGCTAGCCGAACAGGATTTTGCCGCAAGCGGCAGGACAACTCAGGCGGGAACTACCGCGCAAATAGGTAAAATGCCGCCCGCGCAAATACTCATCCGCGGCGCGGTAACCGAATTTCAGGAAGATACCGGCGGCGGCGGACAGGGTCTGAATATAAAAGGATTTAACGTGGGCATGAAACGCGGTCGGTCGCATGTGGCAATAATTATCCGACTGATAGATACAACTACCGGCGAAGTGCTAGATTCCCAAAGGGTAGAGGGTGAAATTGAAGAAGGCGGGCTCGGGCTGGGATATTCCGGCGGCGGGTTCGGCTTCGGCACGTCGGGATTCAGTAAAACACCCATGGGAAAAGCCACTCAAATCGCCATAGACCGGGCTGTAGATTATATCACAAGACGTATGCAGTCTATACCGTGGGAAGGCAAAGTAGTCACGGTTAACGACGGGATGGTTATACTTAACAGCGGTATCAATTCCGGCCTTCGCGCAGGCGACAGGTTTGCCATTTACCGCAAGGGCGAAGAATTTATCGATCCGGATACCGGCATGTCTTTAGGATCTGAATCGAGCAAAATCGGCGAAGTGGAAATAGTGTCCGTACAGGAAAAGTTTTCCAGAGCGACACCTATTGCAGGTTCTGGGTTTGCCGCCAGAGACATAGTCCGACAAATTCAGTAAAAAAAGGGGGGGATTCGGTGAGAGTATTGTACCTGAGATTGTTTCTTATATTTACGATGTTTTTTCCTTTATCCGGCTGTGTACAGCAAAACCAATACGCCAGCTTGACTGCTGATCAGCCCGTTGCAGTAACGCTTCCGCCGGTAGGCCTCAAAAAACTTGTGGCTGTGGAAACTTTCGAAAACCAAGCGGGATTCGGCAGTGAAATCAATCTGGGTAACGGCATGGCCGATATGCTCACAGATTCTCTCATCCAGTCAGGCTATTTCAACGTCATGGAACGTCAGGCGATAGAATCGGTACTTACCGAACAGGATTTCTCTGCCAGCGGCAGAACCGTTCAGGCAGGTTCTACCGCTCAAGTCGGTAAAGTACTGCCGGTTCAACTGCTTATCCGCGGCTCGGTTACCGAATACGATACAATCACTACCGGAGGTGATCAGGGGCTTAATATCCGCGGCGTTACCGTGAACATGCAACGAAGTACCGCTCACGTAGCTGTTATTATCCGCCTTATAGATACCACCACAGGACAGGTGATAGATTCCCAGCGTGTCGAAGGTAAAGCCGAATCCGGCGGGCTTGGATTCGGGTATGCCGCCAGCGACTTCGATTTTTTTCAGTCAGGCTATAAAAAAACTCCCATCGGCGAAGCGACCCAGATTGCAATCGACCGCGCGGTCGAGTATATCATACGGCGCATGAGTTCAATACCGTGGGAAGGCAAGGTTGTTACCGCCCGCGATAACGAGGTTATCATAAACGCAGGCTTAAATGCCGGAATCAAGCAGGGAGACCGTTTTGCCGTATATCGTCCCGGACAGGAATTTATAGACCCTGATACCGGAATGTCTCTAGGTGCGGAAATGAGCAAGATCGGCGAAGTCGAAGCGGTCGGAGTACAGGACAAATTCGCCAGAGCCGTGCCTGTAACAGGTAGCGGTTTCGCGGCAAGAGACATATTGCGTTTTGAGCGTCCCGAAGTTGTACAACCTATTATAGATCAACAAATTTAAAAACCATAAAATACACGGGGGAACCGGTAAATGAGAATTATATGCTTGTTTAGTTTATGTATCTTGGCAATTACGTTTGCCTGCGGTTGCGAGAATCCCAATCAGGCGGCGCGAGGAGCCGGACAGCCCATAGGAGGCATATTGAGTATCCCGCAGTCCATTACGGAAGGCGTTGCGGAAGGATACGCAGGCGGCGACCGCGGGCCGAACCCTTACGGACGGTAATTTTTATTTATAATGACTGCTACAATATCCATTCTCCTGCCGGCGTATAACGCTCAGCGGTATATTCGGCAGGCGACAGCAAGTATACGCAATCAGACATTCGGTGATTTTGAGGCAATTATTGTCGATGACGCTTCCACAGACGAAACGGGCGAAATCGCGCAGAGTCTGGCTTGCGCAGACAACCGGTTTCGAGTCGTAAAGCTGGGTAACCATGCCGGTATAGTCAATGCCCTCAACACCGCTCTTGCCATGGCACGCGCTCCCTATGTATGCAGAATGGACGCCGACGACATCATGCATCCAAGGCGGCTTGAGATTCAGTACCGCTATATGCAGGAGCACTCGCAGACCGATGTGCTGGGATCGAAAGTGAGCCTGTTTTCCCATAACGGCATAACCGACGGCTATAGACGTTACATGCGCTGGCTCAACGAAACCTGCGACCATGCTACTATCTGCCGCGATATATACGTCGAATCACCGTTAGCCCATCCGTCGGTTATGATGCCTGCAAAACGGCTGGCCGAACTGGGCGGATACATGGATAACGGGTGGCCGGAGGATTACGACCTGTGGTTGCGTTGCTTTCATGCCGGATACCGGTTTGCCAAAGTAGCCCAAACGCTTTTATACTGGCGCGACGCCCCGCACCGTTTATCGCGCACAGATAACCGCTACAGTATAGAACAATTCCATGCCTGCAAAGGCTATTATCTCGCACGCCATTCTCTTGCGGATAGAAAAACCATTATTGCGTGGGGCGCTAAACGGTATTCGCGCATACTTTTACAACACCTTGTCAATCAGGGAGTATCCATAGCGGCGTATGTGGATGTGGACTCGAAAAAAATCGGAAACACCATAAACCGGATACCGGTAATATCGCCCGACGACCTGCGTCATTTTCCCAGATCGTATCCAATAGTGTCTTACGTATCTAGGGACGGAGTCCGTGAAAAGATCCGCTCATGGCTGATTGGAAACGGGTATGCAGAAGGGTCGGATTTTTTTATGGCGGCTTGATCAGACAACTGATTTGAGTTCCTTATAAATATACGCAGAGTCGCCCGCCGCAATGATTCGTTCCGTGCGTTTGCGGTCTGACATGAAACGGGCTATCTGGCCGAGCAGGTACAGATACTCATCCGATCTGGAATTAGGCCCAAAAATAGCTATGACCAGATGAACCGGTTTTTTATCCGGCGCACCGTAGTCTATCCCGTCTTTGCATACGCCGACCGCCACAGTTATGGTGTCTATTGAGTCCAGCCTGCAATGTGGAAACGCTATTCCTCCGCCGATAGCGGTGGTTTCTTTTTCTTCGCGCGCAAGAACTGCCAGCGCAATTTCTTCGGCGGGCAATTCCGGACGTTTGCTGTAAATACGGTTGATGAAAGCAGTAATAAATTCTTCTTTAGGTAATTTCGCAAGATCTGCAAATATTAGGTCTGAGGAAATATATTTTTTAAGTTTTACCTGCATATAAACCTGCCTTTATCGGATAATAATTACTAATGATAGAAAAAAAATCGATCGATTGCAACGCAATAATTATGCGTTTACGGGGAGAATATCCGTAATGCAGGATAAAATGCAGTCTGTTGCGCCTTGCCAGCGCTGGACTTCTTTTTTCGCGCGTTCGCCTAATTGACATCGGTACGCGGTATCTGTGAGAATCCGTCTTGTCTGCTCGACGAGTTCTTGTTGCGTATGTACCATCACGCCCGCCTGCGCGGAGATGAATTTGTCGGTGATATCCGTAAAGTTGGACATATACTGTCCGAACACCACAGGTTTCGCCAGCGAAGCCGGTTCGAGCAGATTCTGTCCTCCGCCGGGGCTTACCATGCTTTTTCCGACAAAGGCCACAGTAGCAATATCGTATAGATGACGCAGTTCTCCCATAGTATCCAGCAGTACAACCCTGCAATCTTGTACCGGCGATAAGCACGAGTCAAGTGCGGTTTTGCGGTAAAGTTTTATTCCGTGGGATTTCAGTATGGTTTCCGCCTCGTCAAGGCGTTCCGGATGGCGCGGCGCGATAAGCAGTTTAAGATTAGGCACGGTTCTGATCAATTCGCAGTACGCGGATGCGATCATATCTTCCTCGCCTTGATGAGTGCTTCCCACAACCCAAAAAAGGTCGTTATCGCTCCAAGACGCATTTCGCATGAGTTGACTGCCGATGTTCCGGTCTACAGGCAAAGTCAGTAGCGCCTCGTATTTGATATTGCCGCATACGGTGATACATTCGTCGTCGATTCCCAGTCGGCGCAGTCGTTGTGCGGATTCATCGTTTTGCATGCAAAACCATGCTATGGAACGCATGCACTGGCGCAGAAACAGACGTATGGGATAGTAGCCTCTTAGCGATCCGGCGGAAATACGTCCGTTTGCCATAATCACCGGCACACGGTACACATAGGCTTCCATCAATAAGTTAGGCCATAGTTCCGTTTCTATGAGTATTATAAGGTCTATGGAATACGATCTGAAAATATGATTGAATATATGCCAGAAATCTATAGGAAAATACATTACCGTTACACGCGGGTCGCCGGCAGTCGCTTTTGAGGCAACCGTATTGCCGGTCAGAGTGGTAACGGACAGCATGAACCGTTTTTCCGGATAAACAGTCTTTAGACGTTCTATCAGCGGTAAGGCGGCCTGAACTTCGCCCACAGATACCGCGTGCACCCATATTGTGTTTCCGAGGGCAAACGCCTCTTTTGATTCTTTAGACAAAAAACCCAGACGCCTCCATATACCGGATCGGTATTTTTTTGTGGTAAGCACTTTTACGACAAAATACGGCAACGTAATTATAAAAAAGACGTACAGCAGAACCGAATAAACCAGCTGAATAAAAGTGAACAACATAATTACCTCTTACGCCCGTGGATGGGCTTTCTTATATACCTTTACCAGCCTTTCGGCGGATACATGAGTATAAATTTGCGTTGTAGACAGGCTTTCGTGTCCGAGCAGTTCCTGTACCGATCGCAAATCGGCTCCCGCGTCGAGCATATGAGTAGCGAACGAATGACGCAGAGTATGCGGCGAACAGTCTTTTCCCAATCCGATCCGTCCGGTATATTTTTTGAATAACCGGCGTACGCTTCTATCGGTCAGGGTGTCTGCCGACCGGTTCAGAAATACGGACGCGGTTTGTTTGTTTCTTTTACGAAGCAGGGTATCGCGAGCGATCAGATAATTTTTCAGCGCGTCCGCCGCAGGCGGCCCTATTACCACTATCCGTTCTTTTTTTCCTTTGCCCAGCACCCTGAGTGTGTTTCCCTGAAAATCGATATCTCCCTGTTTTAAATCCACCACTTCCTGAACCCGCATGCCGGTACTGTATATTACCTCCAATAACGCCCTGTCGCGCAAGTCGGAAAAACCGTTTCCTTCCGGTACCGACAAGAGTGCGTCAACCGACGGAATGTCCAGCACTTCAGGGAGTTTTCTGCCTTTATGCGGCGAACTGATATCCTCAAACGGCGTGCGCGTTGCAGGATTCGAGCGACACAGGTGTTTGTACATCGATTTTAACGCAGATAGTTTACGCGCTATGGAACGGTCGGTCAAGCCCGATCTTTTTAAAGTAGCCAGATACGCCGCGCCGATAAAATCGAACATCGGCGACTGCGGGTCGTAATCAGGGTATTGATTGTCCACGAATTCGATAAACTCGCCTATATCCACGCGGTACGCTTTTATGGTATGTGCGGATGCGTTGCGCGCAACTTCGAGGTACAGCAAAAACTCATCTCTTGCGGTATGCAAACGATTAAGATTCATTCCCCGAGTTTTTATTTTCCAGCTCCTCAAGCGATTGTACGGTAAACTTGCAGTCCGGATAATTCGAACACCCGTAAAACGGTTTGCCGCGTCGGCCTTTACGTTTGATCAGCGATCCGTCGCACCCGTCCTGCGGACACCGCACCGCGGTTTCTTCCGGTTTTATGTATCTGCATTTAGGATATTTGGAACACGCCAGAAACGAGCCGTATTTGCCTGTTCTTTCGGCAAGTTGAGCGTTGCATTTAGGGCATTTCTCTTCGGTCAGCTTTACCGGCGACTTTTCCTTGACTGCTTCTTCGGCAGATTGATTTATCGGACGGGTATACCGGCACTGAGGATACCCGCTACACGCCAGAAATTCTCCGTACCTGCCTTGTCGTTTGACCAGCGGTTTTTCGCATTCCGGGCAGGTTTCTTCCAATACTTTAGGCTGTTCGGCAGGAACGATTATTCCTTCCGCGTCCTTGGTATAGTTGGAGGTATGTTTGCAATCCGGGTATCCTGAACAAGACAGGAAACCTCCGTTTTTGCTCCATCGCACGACCATATGTTTGCCGCACTTTTCGCAGGCTATATCGGTAGGGACAGGTGTTATTTTCATTTCTTTGGCGGCTTTTTCAAGGTTTGAATTAAATTTTTCGTAAAAGCCTTTTAGCAGTTCCACCCAGTCTTTGGTTCCGTTTTCCACATCGTCAAGTTCGCTTTCCATCTGAGCGGTAAATTTTTCATTGATTATACCGGTAAAACTCTCCGTAAGAGCGGTAGTAACGATCACACCCAGCTCGGTAGGATGAAATTTTCCTTTGATTTTCTGGGTATACTGTTTGTCCTGTATGCGCGACATAATGGCCGCGTACGTGCTTGGCCGTCCTATGCCGTTTTCCTCTAGGGCTTTTATCAGGGTTGCTTCCGAATAACGAGGCGGAGGCTGAGTGAAATGCTGTTTCGGCGTGAGTTTTTTCAATGTCAGCATTTCATGTTCTTTCATATCCGGCAAAAAGCCTTCCTTGTCTTCGCTGTCGTCGTCCGACGTATCCTTATCGCTCTTTTCCATGTATAATTTCATAAACCCGTCGAAGATAATTATCGAGCCGGTAACACGCAGGCTGTACGCGCCGGCAGTGATGTCTATTGTGGTCTGGGATAACACCGCGCTTTTCATCTGTGACGCGATGAACCGTTTCCATATCAAACTGTATAACTTATACTGATCCGAGGTTAGATACTGTTTTATCTGATCAGGTGTCCGCGAGGGTACGGTCGGCCTGACAGCTTCGTGTGCGTCCTGCGCCATCTTTTTTGTGCTGTATATATTCGGTTTGGCAGGTACGTAGTCGTTACCGAAATCCTTGGCGATAAACGATCTGGCGTCGTTGATCGCCGACTGGGCTATTCGGGTTGAGTCGGTACGCATATAGGTAATCAAGCCGGTTATGCCTTCCGACCCGATTTCGATACCTTCGTACAGGTTTTGCGCGACCATCATGGTTTTGTTCGCGCTGAAATTGAAATGCCGCGCGGCTTCCTGCTGTAACGTACTGGTGATAAACGGAGCGTAAGGGTGTCGTCGTTTTTCCTGTTTTTTGATCGTATCTACCACATAAGGAAGTTTTTTCAGTTCCTCGACCACGCGCTCCGCAGTATCCGCATCGGAAATGGTTATGTTTTTTCCGTTATACTGGCGCAGTTTGGCTTTGAACGAGGCTTTGGCGGATGTCAGCAGGTCGGCGGTTACAGACCAGTATTCTTCTTTTACGAACGCCTTGATTTCCGCTTCTCTGTCGCAGATCATTTTCAGGGCAACCGACTGTACCCTGCCCGCGCTAAGTCCGGTAAACAGTTTGCGCCACAAAAGCGGGCTTATCATGTATCCGACCAGCCGGTCGAGTATTCTGCGCGCCTGCTGGGCGTTGACCTTCTGCAGGTCAATTTGCCCCGGATGTTTAAAAGCCTCTTTGATAGCTTCTTTAGTTATTTCGTTGAAGGTTACCCGATAAATTTCGAGTTTTTTGGAGTTTATTTCGTTGGCTATATGCCATGCGATGGCTTCTCCCTCACGGTCAGGGTCGGGCGCAAGGTAAACCCTCTGTTTGTCTTTGACCGCTTTTTTTATTTCGGTCAAAACTTTTTTCTTTCCTTTGATAACCGTATATTCAGGTTTGAAATTTTCTTCTATATTTATACCCAGCGTTCCTGAAGGCAGGTCGATAACGTGCCCGAGCGACGAGGTAACCTGAAAATCTTTGCCGAGATACTTGTTAATTGTCTTTGCTTTTGCCGGTGACTCAACTATAACCAGTGAACTAGCCATATACCTCACTTCCTCATGTAAGTTCGAGTGTGACCAAATTTTGTGACAGAGTGTAATATTTGCCGGGAAGCTGTGCTACGACTTTTTTCATTTCTAGAGTCAGCAGAAGCACCGACAACTGCGGCGCGTTAAAATCGCTTGCCTCGGTCAATTCATCTATATGTAACGGTTTCTTTGACAGCAATGTTACAACTTTTTTTTCTTCCGACGAAAGAGGAACATCGCTTTTTTTCATATCTGTAGCGTGTTCGGCTGTTACATTTTTTTTGCGCCGTAAATAGGGCAGTTCGCGAAACACATCCTCTACCGATTCATACAGCACCGCGCCCTGATTGATCAGCCGGTTCGCGCCGGACGATGTGGGCTGGTCTATGTTGCCCGGCACGGCAAAAACAGTTCTGCCCTGTTCCGCGGCAAACCCTGCTGTAATAAGCGAACCGCTTTTAGCCGCGGCTTCAACAACGATCGTGCCGCTTGATAATCCGCTTATAACACGGTTGCGTATTGGAAAATTAGAGCGGAACGGCTCGGTTTCAAGCGGGAATTCCGATATTACCGCGCCTTGTCCGATTATTTTGCGCGCCAGTTTTTCGTTTTCTCTGGGATACAACCGCAAAAGCCCCGATCCAAGTACGGCTAGTGTGCGGCCTTCGGCTTTGAGCGCTCCGCGGTGAGCTTCGGTGTCGAGTCCGGTAGCAAGCCCGCTGACAACGGTCACGCCCTGCGCGGCAAGATCGTAACCGGCATTGAATGCCACTGTTTTTCCGTACGAAGTAGGTTTGCGCGTGCCTACGATTGCTATGGCAGAGGCGTCTTGATCGGTCAACGTGCCGTTTATATAAAGAACGAGCGGCGGCGAATCGATATTTTTAAGCGGTTGAGGATATTCTTCATCGCCCACAGTCAATACCGTGAATCCCGATTTGTCTGCCAATTCGAGTTCTTTTTCCACAAGCGGCATTCCGCGTTTGGAAACTATAGACTCCGCACTATTTTTGCGGATACCGTGTACGGCTAAAAGCGCCTGTTTGTCTGCGCTGACAGCCTCAGAAAGCGAACCGAACTCGGTTTTTAGCTTAAGCGCGGTTCTGTAGCCCAAACTCAGGAGGTTCAGAAAAATATAGCACGATCTTTCATCCATATAAGCTCCTAGCTTAAAAAGACTTTTGTATATAAACACAATACGCGGACTAAGCCGTTACGGGCAACGGACAATGTACACGATACCGATAATCATTGATGATAGCAAGCAGAAATTTTCAAAGTGAAATCAAAAAGAATACATTTGCGCCAGATCGAGTTTCCACGAACCGTCTTCCCTGATAAGCGGAAGTTTCGCGGTATGGCCTTCTTCGTCCTCGATATACAAAACAGCATTCCCGCCGTCGACTTCTCTTTTTATTACGACGGACGACTTAAAAAGGTCTCTGCTATTATCCGCCATGGCGGCTTGGCGGCGTTGTTCGTTCTTTTGCATGGATATAAAAAACGACCGCCCGTCCAGCTCTAACATCTGCTGTTCTGTCATGCCCATGGCGTCCAGCATTCTTTGCTGATTGGCTACAGGCAGGTTTTTGAAGCTGACCTGCATGAAACTCACCTGCTTGTCGAATTTTTCGCGGCTTGCGCTTGAAAGCATATTCCAGTAAGTATTCCAGTCGTTCTTAAGCACCGCCTTTTTGGTGATGGCAAACGCCTTATCGGGTGTATCAGCCTGTTTGGAACAGGATACCGTAGCTATGCTTATCACCGCGCATAAAAAAACAATCAATGTTTTAGTAGCAGGGTTACGCATATAAGTTACTCCTTTCAAGATGACAATTGAGACGCCTGTTCATGCCAAAACGGCGACATTTGGCGCAGGCGGTTGACAATGGGCGGCAACAACTCGATAACCTTGTCAATTTCCTGCTCCGTAGTGTAGCGCGACAAGCTGAACCGAATTGACCCGTGCGCCGCTGTAAACGGAACTCCCATGGCTCGAAGTACATGAGATGGTTCTATCGACCCGGATGTGCAGGCCGAGCCTGACGACGCGCAGATGCGGTGCTCGTCGAGCAGAAGAAGTATGGCTTCCCCTTCAATGAACTCGAAGCTGATGTTTGTCGTGTTGGGCAATCTGGACAGTTTGTGGCCGTTTAACATTGACGACGATATTTTGGAAAGCAGTGTATTTTCCAGTTTGTCTCTAAGGCGGCGTACCTCGGTATTTTCGTGATTCATATATTTGGCGGCTATTTCGCAGGCAGTACCTAATCCCACGATAGACGCCACATTTTCCGTGCCGCCGCGCCGTCCGTCTTCCTGATGACCGCCGATAATGTACGGCTGAAACCTAGTTCCCTTTCGGATATACAGCACGCCTATTCCTTTAGGCGCGTGTAATTTATGGCCGGATAGCGACAGCATGTCCACAGGTATTTTATTCATATCCACCGGCAGTTTGCCTACCGCCTGTACAGCATCGGTATGAAATAAAACCCCTTTGCTTTTGACTATCTGCGCGATCTGTTCTATAGGATAAACCACGCCGGTTTCATTGTTTGCGTACATAATGCTTACAACTGCCGTAGAGGGCGTCACGGAATCGGCCAGTTCGTCAAGGTCGATCATTCCTTCTCGGTCAACCGGCAGGAACGTAATGGCATATCCTTTACGGGAAAGATGTTTGCACATATTAAGTATGGCCGAATGTTCCACCCGAGTGGTAACTATATGTCGTTTTTCGGGATAGGTTTCGAGCGCTGATACAAGGGCGGTGTTGTCGCTTTCAGTGCCGCAACTGGTGAAAATTATCTCTTCTGCGGATGCGTTTATCAGAGCCGCCACTTGGGAACGGGCTTTGTCCAGATCGCGTTTGAGTTTGCCGGCAAATGTGTACATACCGGACGGGTTGCCGTATTCGGATTTCAAATAAGGCAGAATGGATTCAAGTACCTGCGGATCTATTTCGGTTGTTGCGTTGTTATCCAGATATATGACGCTCATTATTTAACCTCCTCGACAAAAATGTCCTCGTCAACCAGTTCGCGCAGTTTGGATTCTACCGCGTGTTTCAAGGTGAACTGAGCTGTACGGCATCCCACACATGTTCCACGCAAAGCGACGAGCACTTTGTTGCCGACCACATCAATAAGGTCGATTCCGCCTCCGTCAGCCTCCATTTGGGGACGTATTTCCTGTTCAATGGTTTTCTGAATCAACAGGATTTTTTCTATATTGGTCATAACTTTTTTCTGTCCGACAGGTTTTTCCGGTTCGACGCGAACGCCTCCGTGTACTTGCCGTATAATGTCTTCTATCTCAGGATGACACTGCCCGCAACCTCCGCCGGCCTTGCAGTAGTTTGTAACATCGCCGACCGTATGCAGATTATTTTCGCGGACAACCTTGGCTATTTGGCTGTCGGTTACCCCGAAACATTTGCACACAATAACCCCTTCGAGTTCAGTATGGTCTTCGGGAATTTCTTCGCCGAAATACTGGGCGAGAGCTTTTTCCAACGCCTCCTGCCCCATGACTGAGCAGTGCATTTTTTCTTTCGGAAGTCCGCCGAGGCGTTCGGCAATATCCTGATTGGTTATTTTGCGCGCCTGTTCGATCGTCTTGCCGATCAGCAGTTCGGTCAATACCGACGACGACGCTATGGCGCTGGCGCATCCGAATGTTTTGAATTTGGCGTCGGTGATTATATTGGTTTTCTTATCGATCTTCAACATCAGGGTAAGCGCGTCGCCGCATGCCATGTTGCCCACTTCGGCATAGGCGTCGGGGTTTTCCATATCGCCCACGTTGCGCGGATTGAGAAAATGGTCGTAAACTTTTTTGGTATAATCCCACATAGGATGAATCCTCCTTTGAGCTCCTCAGCGGAACGATTTTATCAGCTTGTATGCCATATATAGTAACCATAAAATAATAGCCGAACCAAGCAATTTTATTATCCGTTTTTTGAGCAGTAGCTTTTTATGGCGTATAACAAGCTCGTCATCACGGATTTTTTGCGGATCTGTAGATTTAATTTGATCTTTTTTTACAGGCGCCGGTTTTTTTTCTGCTGAAGTTTTTTCGCTGGCAGAGTTTGTTTGTTCTTTAATGGCATCCGGTTTCTTTTCGAACGCTTGATCGGATGATTGATCCGCCGGAGCGCTATCGGCAAGGGGTTGATCGTTATCCGGCTCCGGTTTGCGCGAGTCGGTTCGGTCGCTGATCAGGTCGCCGGATACCTCCTGAGCGGTGTAATAATTGTGTATTTCCGATATAGCGACAGGGCCTATTACAGAAAACACTTTTTCAAACAGCGAGTCGTCGGTATAATTTTCTATGTGGAGAGATTGTATATTGTGTTTTTTAATAACCGCAGGTTCGCTGTCGGCGGTCAGATCGGCATACACCGACACTTCCTGCTGTCTGTCGGACAGTATTATCATGCCGTAATAGCGTTTCGCGTCAGTGGTTATGATCGTATCTTTGTTTATATACGCAGGATATGTTTTGCCGGTCGTCTTGTCGGTTATCTCTATATACCAGCGTCCGGGGTCGGCGTGGGAATCGCCTTCTTTCAGCCATATTGTCTTGGCCTGTTCCGCGATAACCGTTAGATAATGTGCGTTCTGATCTTTGGTTACGTTCAGGGTGCGGTCGAAATAAGATATTGTACGTGTCTCGTTGCCGGTTACCCTAAACCCGCCGATAGACTCGTTTACTCCGAGGAAATAGGAACGTTTTTTGTAGTTTATCTGGTTCATGTACTTTGAATCGCCCAGCACATTGAACCCCATGAAGGTCAACGGAAACTCCGAGGAGGCGACAGACCCTACGCCTAGTATAAACTCCGGCAGGCGAGCCAGATGAACCAAAGCGTTGTGAGCTTTCATGGAGGCGGTATCTGCAGGGTAAGCGTTGATAATAGCTGACAGTTCGGATACGGCGGTAAGAAGTCTGCCTCGTTCAATGCAGGTCAAAGCGTATTCCAGAAGCCGTTCCGCAAGTGTCGTGCCGGCGACATGGCTTTCTATTTGTATGTAAAGTTTAGAATACTCCGGCGTGTCCCTGTCGATTAACGATTGTTTGAGTAGCCACAAGTAAAACCCCACTGCTTCGAGCCACTGTTTTTCTTCTACAAAATATCGGAGTTTTGCCAGATTGCGGTCGCTACCGGCGTCAGCGACAGCATTTTCATAGGACGTTTCAAGAATGGTTTGCGTATCGGCTACGTACCGGTACTGTTTTTGCGCCACGGCATCGTCTTCAAAGGCTATTTGTCTGACTGTTTCTCCGGCAGGCGCCGTTAGCGTTACCCTTCCCTGCATGGATTCGTCGATAATTCCTGACAACTGATACCCGCGCCGGGTTAACAGACTGTCGAAAAAAATATGGGCTGTACATATTTTTTTAAGCGGAAAATATACCAGTTGCGCGGAAAAATAATGGTATTCGTTCTCGCTGTGTTTTTCCTTTAGACGGTACGGCAAGTTCTCCAGCGAAGTAAGTCCGACACCGCGCAAGGGATCGTAGTCGGTTATTTGATAACACAATATCCGGTCGCCGGTTTGCAGGTTATAATCCGCGCCGTCGTAAGAAAACCTATGTACGATTGCTCCGCCGTCCAAATCCGTTCCGTTGTATACAATTTGCGCATCAGGATTTTCTATTCGGGACACTTTATAGCGCATGGATACCGAATCGAACACTGATCCCAGTAATTGCTGGATTGATGTAAACTGGCTTTTTTCAGGATACAAACGTAAAAAACGAATGGCGCGTTCTACGGTTTGATATGTGGGAGCGGTTTTAAGCCCGTCGGTAATCCGCTGACTGGATAAATTCGGTATAAAAATTGTGCCAAGCGACTGCATAAGTTGGTCTATACCCGCTTGCGCTGTTACGCTGGCCGTGCTGTCGGGATAGCGGGCTATGATTTGGTTGTAGTATATCATAGCTTTGGCGAAATCGCCTTCGTCAAACAGATGATTGGCTTTTGCCAGCAGTACCTCCTGCGCGTCCTGATCGGACTGCGTAGCGTCTTGAGCGCATAGAGTCATTGCCGTTAGCAACAGTATACATAAAGATTGTAAGCATAGTTTGTGCATCGAACACCGGTCGGCTGACACTGTCGTATGTTGAGTTTGTTATGCCGCAGTAAACACGTAAAGCATATCAAACCGGACAGGCATGTTGCAACTCAATTATATCCAGAGTACGCATTGGCGCTGTTTTTTTACAGTATACGGGTTGGCGGGCGGTTATTCAACCGAACCTAAAAGATCGGACGCGAGCTTGCGGGCGAAACGGCTCAGGTATGGGTCTCTTGCGCCCATAACCACAACGGTTTCTCCCTGAGTAATATGCGGTTTAATCATATCCGCTACGGTTTCCATAGACTCGACATATACTGCATTCATTCCGGATTTCTGAAGATCGGCGACCAAGTCGGATGCGTGAATCGAGCGGTCTGCTGTTCCTCCGGCGTCAAAGATATCAAGAAAAAAGATCATGTCCGACGCGGATAAAGCATTGCAGATGGACTCCACCAGCTTCTTGCGTAGCATTAACATAGGCCCGAACCCGTGCGGCCTGAAAATCAGATAAAGCCGCATGCATGTTTGTTTTAAAGTATTCAAAGCCGCGTACATTTTTTCCGGATTATGGGAAAAATCGTCGTAGATGTGTATGTCGTTTTTCTTGGCTACCAGTTCCAGACGGCGGTGCATACCGTTGAATTTTTCCATGCCGTCGCGGATTGCCTGAGCGTCTATACCCATATTATCAAGCAAAGCAATAGCGGATAATGCGTTGTAGCAGTTATGAAGCCCCTGTACACGCAAATGGTAAGACAGTCCTTTGCATTCAAAGTATACGCCCTGACGGGTAAGGCTGATTTTCTCGGCAAAATAGTCCGCGGGGTTGTGTATGCCGAAAGTAACGATATTTTTATCTTTAATGCGGGTTTTAAGTTGCATGCTCGACAAACAGTCTGCGTTCATCACCAATGTGTCGGCGCATTGATTGGCGAATTTCTCGAAAATATCCAGCAATTCGCCAAGTCCTTTATGATCCAGCGATACGTTGCTTATCACCGCGGATTGCGAATGGTACAACACAGGGCTTCCGTCGCTTTCGTCGATTTCTGCTATCATGACCACATCATCGCCATCCAAACACGGCGATTTCAACGGCAGTTCATCGCATATATCGTCCCCGCAATAATATGTATGCGGATAATTTACATGGCGAAGCACTGTGGTAACCATACCGGTGATCGTTGTTTTACCGCTGGTTCCGGTAATGCCGTATCCTTTATGGGAATCGAAAAAATCAGCCAGCAGTTGCGAACGGGTTATAATCGGAATACCCATTGAAACAGCCTTTTTCAGGTCTGGGTTATCTCTTTCGATAGCCGCCGATATGACTACCGTGGTGACCGCCTCGGTAATCCCGCTACCGTCCTGCGGATATATGGGAATATTTTTCAAAGCAAGCCGTTCTAGCATAGGGTGGTTTTGCTGGTCTGGATAAAACCGGTCCGACCCGCTGACCGGTATGCCCAGCTTGGTGAAAAGTAGCGCCAGCCGGCTCATTCCAGTGCCTGCGATCCCGACAAAATAATAGTTTTCCATATTCCACCCCTTTGTTTGTAGCGCAGATGCACTGCGTTTTATACTCCGCCGGTATTGTGAATAAATTTTGACGAAATGTAAAGATGTTTTTGCCTGCTGGCAAATCTTAAAACCGTTTGCCTGCCATATTCTTCATTACATAACGCTATTTGTGTATTCCGTCGTAACCGGTCTTTTTAACAATCCGTTACGTTGCTAAAAAATTATTATTATGCTATAATTACGCTAATATTTTTTGAAAAAAACTAAAATAACATTAAGAAGGAATATTTATGATTCAAAAAAAGTTGCTTATAAAAACTCTTCTTGTAACCGCTTTAATTTCTGCGACTTTACCGTTATTCGCCAGCAAACAGGTTGACGAGGCTTTGCGTATTTTCGTTCCCGGACAAATAGGATTTTCCATACCCGACCATATCGGCAAAGTGGAAGATGTATCTTACGGAACTCTCGGCAAAACCGTGATTCTAGTCCGCGACGTCCATTCACATTATAGCGCTCAAAAAAGTATAGCCGACATTTTACGCTATCTCAACACTAATTACGGCGTAGATAGTTGCTTTGTAGAAGGTTTTTCAGGCGTTATGGATTTGACTCCGTTTACCCGCTATCCTGACGATTCCGTGCGCACGGATGTATCCGAAAAATATCTGCAAAACAGCAAAATTACAGGCGAGGAGTATTTTAATATAGCGGTGCCCGGAGCTATGACCATATACGGGTTGGAAGACGAAGACCTGTACGAGAAGAATCTCGATGTTTTCCGGAAAATTCTGATCGAAAACTCTGAGCTTTACGAATACCTTGAGACACTGCGGGTATCTGTAATCGAATCGGCGCTGTCGCAAGACGAACGGCATCTTTTGCAGTCATGGACTGATTATGTATCCCTGACCGGCGATGCGGACACTTTCATTAAAGCTCTCGACGGTTTGGGTGCGGATACCGGCGCCTGCGCGGAAAAATATCCGCAAATTGCGTGTTACAAAAGAATGTCGCAAATAAAAAACACGATTGATATGAATAGTTTCCAGCGTGAGCACGCGGCAATACTATCCATTCTTCAATCGGACATGCCTGCGTTTGTTGTGTCGTCGTTCAAGTTGTTGACCGGCCAGTTCCTAACCGGCCGGTTGCCTGAAAGGTCGTTTTTTAATGTGATGGCCGAACTGACCGCAGACCCTGCACGCGCAATCACAGAGGATAAATACCCCAATTTTTACCGTTATATGGAGTTTATCGAGCTGAGCCTTAAACTCAACGCCGGCATTCTCACCCGTGAGATGTACTCTTTCGGTATCGATTCGCTATCAGCAGGCTTGTGCGGCGAACAGTGCGTTGCGAAATTCAAAGCGATATACAATATAGTTTATCTCAGCCGGATTCTGCGGTGTGAACTGACCCCTGATGAGGCTAAAGAACTTTGCGAGATACCTGACGAAAACCTGCACGTCCTTAGCGACTTTTTATTGTCCGTGAAAATACCCGGCGTACAGCCTCTGCCAGCGGAGATTATCGACAATACTATGAGGCAATGCAAGGAGCATTACGTCATAGCGTTCGAGCGTGATTCAGCCATGGCGCAACGTATTATGTCAACCGCCCGCGATGGAATTTCCATCTGCATAGCCGGCGGGTTTCACACTACCGGCATGCGCCGACTGCTAAACGACAACGGATACACCACGGTGGTAATAGCTCCGTCAATGGGCAACAGCATTGAAAACGGCGATATTTACCGTTCGATCATGCTAAACAAACTGGATTCTTTCGAAACGTTGTTCGCGCGGGAAACATCTACATTGCGTCAAGCGGCTCTGGTTTGGCGTCACGAACATCAGATGGGGATGCAGTTGGAGCTTCTGCTTCAGTCAATAAACCGGATAACCGATCCAGCGCTACTTAAACCTGTATTGTCAAGGCTGGTAGTTGAATCGCAAACGCAGACATCCCAGACAGAGGAACTTCTTGACTCTGCTGTGTTGTATGAACACGAAGGCGTAATATATATAGACCTGCCAAGTTACTCGGCTACGTTAAAAGTAGTTCCTTCCGGAAAAAATAAATCGCCGCTTGTCGAATTGATCGAAGGCGTCCGGCAAAGGGTTGAACTGCAAGCCAGCCGTATCGATCTGAAACCTGTTAAACAGGCTCTGGGAATATCCGTTGCGCCGGCCAATTCCGAAATCGACCCGCAGAAATTCGCGCTGGAGTTGTACGAATCGATTCCCATATACGACGCCGGCGATTATACACGGTTTTTGTACAGCATGAAACGGGCATTAAGCCACGAACGCCTGCAGGATGATTTTCTCAGAATTATGATTTTCGAAGCCGCTTTGGATTACGTAGGTTACAAACAGCCGGACGAGTTGACTCAACAGGAACTGGCGGAGCGGTTTGCCGAGGCTGAATCGTTTCTTAAGTTTATTTACAAAAAAGATTTTCATAGAGAAAATTTCGTAAAATTCTTGGCCAACTACAACAAAGTCAATATCAGATACAGCAATTACCTTATGCCGCTGTATATAAGCGCGTACAACGTAATTACCAACCGCGCCCTGACCAGCAGAGACCTGATCAGGTCGAATCATTCGTTGTTTCATAATGCTGAAACGGTTACGTCTCATCCATGGTACGGCATGACTCAGGCGAAAACGCTGGATGAATCCGTAAAATCCAAACTTGTTCCTGAACCTTTAGCCGGCGAACTGCTACCGGACGGAAAACGAAGGCTTAGGGTACTTCTGATAGGAGCGCAGGAGAACGCCGGAGATAAATCGCCCGGCAAATTGCTTCGCAGTTTCATAAACGCCGTTCCGTCCGACATGTGGGATGAAATTGCAATAGAGTCGCGCAACACTGTATTCCCTGAAACCGTTTATCCGTTCGATCCGGCAACCGGAGTGCCGAAAAATCCGGAAACGATATTTTCGTTCGGAGAAGACGGCGTTTATTTTGACGGTCAAAATAACATTACTTATCGTAAAATGAATCAGGGCGACCGGCTTTACGATCCGCTGGCGCAAGATTTTGTTCCTCAGGAGCGGTTCGATTTGGTAATCGCCTCCGATCTGGGTCTTGCAAAATTTACGGATATCACCGCATATCAACGCTCCATAGACAACCTGCGAAAAATGCTCGACGACCGTGGAGTACTTATTTCGGGCATCGGAGAACTCGGATTCGCAGATGTAACGCAGGCGTCCGCAGGCGAGTTTAAAGACTTTTTCCGTGCGATTCCATTTTCCAACATGGCCGCCCGTCAAAGGCAAATTGAATCGTTAAAATCAAGCGTCGCATACTATTCTCCCGGCGACCACATGATAATCCAGAAAGCGATAGATGTGCGAACAAGGTATCAAACACATGACAACCCGGCGTTTGATTTGCTGGAATACGCCCGGTTTCTAGCTTTGTTCGGAGAAAATCCTATAACAATATCAGCGTTTATTTTGCAGGGTGTGCCTGTTTCTGAAATACGGGAATCGTTTCCGGATGAGGCAGATCAGCTGATAACAGCCGGCAAAGAATTCCACGTACTCACAGGGACTACGCGCTGGAATCATGTTTTTCCGGCTGTCATAAACCTTAAGCCGTCCGATCCTACAGAATGGTTTATGACTGAAAGCGACGAAAAAGCCATCGAACGTTTCAAAAGCACAACCGATATGCCGTTCGTCACATTATACGATAACGGGCGTTACAAGTTCGAGATCGGCTATTTTCGCCACAACGCGGTCATGTTCGTTACAAAATACCATGAGGACATGAGCAGTACGAAAGCCTTTGTTGTTAGAAACATATCGGCTTACGCAGACGATACGGTTCAAAAATCCAATTTCGATCTGCTGGCAAATATCGTTGCCGCTACGGAAAATATCGATTTCGGCAATGTGCCTTCACGGATACCGGCCATAGACGCCCTTGACACGGACGAATATGCCGGACACTGGAATGACCGGTGGGTTCGCCCAAGCCCGAAACATTTGCGTATCGCGGCTTTGTTTATAGAAAATGCCGCAACCATTAAAAAAGAGGATATTCTTCTGTTCAACGGCGTAGTTTACTCAAGAAAGATTGCCGACCAGTTTATCAACCATCCGCTGGTCAGCAACAATATAAAAGAGGGTTCCCGAATCCTGACCGCGCTTTATTACTTCAACCCGCAGTTGGTGTCGGTTTTACTGCGCAGTATGGACTCTAAATACATCCCGTATATGCGGCTTTTGATAATGCAGACACTCAACGAACAGATAGCCGCAATGATCAATTTTTCTATTAAACCGGCAAAGGGTGTCGGGCAGTTTCCGGCGATACTGATAGACCAGTATTTTCTCCTGCAGTTGCTGGCGCCGTCGGTATCTTTGGACGATGTGTACAGAAAAAATATAGGCGAGGTTTTTAAGTTTTTACCTGATAAAACTATGGTCATGTTGCTCGACCAGCTCCATTCTTTTGTAACCGAGGATTTCAATGAGGGTTGGGCTGTAGCGCCGATTGCGCAGATATTCCACACGGAAGTTCCAAAAGATCGTAAAGATAGTTTGTTGAAAGCCTTGCCCAAAAAGAAACAGGTCTGGCTGGAAGCGCAGAAAATGAAACTCGACAAACCGATTATGACTATATCTCAGATAAAGTCTTATGTCGACGGATTCATATCTATGTCCGAACTGATAGAAGATGTCAGAAGCACCGGCATAGTCGATTTCTCGAACCCGTCCATAACGCTGGAAGCTGTAATCAACCGCTACAAATCGTTACTTCAAATGGACGACCAGCCTTTGACATCTGCGGATACGGCGTTAATTCAGTCGGCTGTGGACGATGAGAAAATATTCGGGATGAAACCTTACAATTCAGGGGTTACAAATCTTTTTATGAATATTTTCAACGGCTGGACACATCCTGAGGACGGCGCGTTCGCGCTGGAACAGATTTTTTACAGCAAACCGTCTCTGGCGCGAACCATAGTGCGAAGTATTGCCGGCGGCAAACATCACCAGATGGGATCGATACTGTTTTTAATGGATAGGGATATACAGACAAAAATCTTTTCTTCGGAAATGGAACACATATCGGACAGTTCCTTGCAGAGGTTTATGGATATAGACGGTTTCGCCATGTTTATCATGATAAATTTCCGGTATTTCGTGAATGAAAACGACGAGCTCCCTCAAGATGAAATAGTCGATGTAATTGATTCGTTCACGCCGGAAACTTTGCGCAACCTGTTTTTGCACGGATACTACTTCTATACCCAAAACCCCGGGTTTGCCTTCATGACAAGAAACTTCATCGCTTTTCTGGTGGATTACGCGGGGGAAGACACCGTAAATGAGATGTTCGCGGAAAAAACCGAACAGAATATCAACCTGCTAAACTGGATAAGACAAGATATATTTGAGATAGGCGCGGACGACGGCCAGCAGATAGCGCAAATGCTCGAAGAACACCCCGATTATCATAAAATTCGCATGGCAACGGTTACCCTTGAAAATATTGCCGAGCATTTGGAACGCATCATGTATTTTCTAAACGATACCCGCGAAGAAATGATAAAAGGCAGGATCGATGTGCTCGATTCAATGATCGCATCCATTGACAGGTCGGTTGAATATTTCAAAAACGGGTATATATACCGCGGGATGCGCGAATACGGAAAAGCGGCGGATATGATGAGTGTTATGGTCGATTCCAGCAGGCAGTTTTCTGAAAATATACAGTTTCGCCTTGCATATTTGCTTTCCCATAAAATAGACGCTACCCTTTCCCAGTATATTGCGGAAAACAGCGTTGCCAGGGTAAAATCACTGCTTCCTTACGACCGCAACAAAGTAGTGGGCAAACTACGGTTTATTCCGGGTACGCCGGAAGGCGTGAAACTGCTTTTCGATCAGGATTATCTAAACGAAGGGTTTGCCGTGGTAAGCCAGTATCCCCAGAATATAGCGTCTATGGCAAAACCCCGCGCTATTATAGCTGAAGAAGGAATCGGGCGCGACGAACACGCCGCCGAACGAGCCGCGGATTGGAAAATCCCTTATATAATTATGCCCCACGCCCGTAAACTGCTCGCAGGACTCAGCAAAACCGGCGACGAGGAAATATGGGTTACTATACAGCTCGGCGCGCGAACTACAGAAAATGTTATACGCAGGGCTACCGACGAGGAAATACAAGAAGAATACGCATACCGCATGCAGATCGATTCACGCCAATCGGAATCTCACAGAAAAGTCGAACCGATCAAGCCCGATTTGTCTGTCAGGGACATCATGGCGCTCGATAAAATGGGTCTTGACGACAATGTGCACGCAGGCAACAAAACCGCGCGGCTGGGGTTTATGAAAAATAACAAGTTGCCTGTTAAAAACGGGTTTGTACTGCCGTTCGGCTTTTACGACCGGTTCGCCGAAGAAACCGGAATTTACGATCGGATCGGCGATATCCTATCCCAACCGGATTTTCAAGAACGCAAAATTCAATATTTGTCCCAGATCCGCGACATTATTTTACAGACACCGTTCCCATCCGATCAGGAACGCGCCATTGCCGATTGGTATAAAACCCATTTGGGATCCAAGCCGGTCATAGCCCGTTCCAGCACCAACGCCGAGGATTTACCCGGTTATGCAGGCGCCGGTGTTTACGATTCGTTCCCGAACCTAAAAAACGAATCGGAGTTAATAAACGGCATCAAACGGGTCTACGCATCGGTATGGACGGAAAGGGCTTACGCTAACCGCCAGATGAACGGCATCGAACATACCGACGTATATCCGTCGGTACTTGTACAGGAAATGAGTATGGCGCGGTTTTCCGGTGTGTTAAATACCGCCAACGAACTGTCAGGTAGCCGTACAGAAACAACGTTGAGCATAGATGTGGGGTACGGAGGCGGCGTAGACGGCATGGCGGCGGAATTCGTGTACGACCGCTCGAAACATACTGTCATAGAAGAAGAAACCGATATACCGGATACGCTGGCAGGAACAGTTGTGAACGATCTTTCCCTGAAGACATTTTCAGAAATCGATTCAATGGGTATGAACGTTGAGGCGCTGTTCGGCACGCCTCAAAAAATTGAGTTTTCGTTTGATAAAGACGGTTATTGGGTCAACCAGTCAAAAGACCTGCAGACATTCCGCGGGGATACCGGCGGACAAACCGGCCAAACGGCAGGGCAACATCCGCTGGCAGAACACACTATGACTATACCAAATCGTAGCGGATTGTACCTCAAACCAGCCCGCCAGCTTGCCCAGACAGCAGTGGCTTTCATGTCTTCCATACAAATCGTGAAACTGACGGGTTACGGACAAAAAACGCCGGAAACACTAAATATAGCCGACGCCAAAGAGATTATGCAACTTCTTGAATTGAACCTCAGACAGGGTGATTCCATAAAAATCATCGCTCAGGGCGAGGACGCGCATCAGGCGCTCAACACGGTTAGCGAACTGATAATCGGCAGGTTCGGCGAAGAACCTCATCCGGACGATATGGAGCAATCTGCAAATTCTCCATATCTTTTCGGCCAGCCGCAGACGCCTGCGTTTACTGTGCCTGACCCTGAGTTTTTCATTGTCCATGTATCTAATTATTACGGACTCCACGCTCGTCCGACAGGAGCTGTATTCCATACACTACAACCATTCAATGCCAAGGTATCCGGAAGAAAAATCACAGTCACGCAACAAGAAAATGGAATAATGCGGGAAATATACGGCGATCCTTTCGACATGGCAGATATGATGAGCGTTATGATGCAGGCAATGGGAAAAGGCACACGAGTACGCATCGAAGCAACAGGCGCTGACGCGCAGGCGGCGATGAAAGCGGTTCGCGAACTGTTCGAAAACAATTTGAACGATACTCCGAATCCCACGGAAGATATACCTTTGCAAACTGTTATAAACGAAGGATTACTGATGGAATTGCAGGAAAAACAGGCGGTCGATGCCGCTATAGCGCAAATATCCCGGGCCATAGATTCGTTGCCCGCGGGAACAGCGCAGGGCGTAGTTTTTGATGCGTATCTTTCTCAGATAGGGTATTTTACCCAGACAGGGTTTATTCCGGTCGATATAGGCGGGCAGATACTGGCACAGGTTCAAAAAACTTTGTTTCGAGAACCTACGACAGGTCAGTATATAATAAACGCTCTGGCTCATAAGCCGGGGCTGGCTGTACATATATTCACCGCTCCGATGGACGATATGCCGGTTGCGGATATACTTCCGGTGGAAAAAACGCTCAAGTCCGCCGATTTGGCTGAAAGTTCTATATAATTTATATAACGACTGTAAACCGCAATCCTTGAAGAACGGGTAAAACGAAATGAACCGCGATATCAATGAAGAGTTTATGCGTATTGCCATTGCCAACGCGCGCTATAATCTTGATGTCATGTCCGGCGGGCCTTTCGGCGCCTGCATAGTGCGTAACGGCGATATTCTTGCGGTCGCGCGCAACACCGTAATTTCTCAGGACGCCACATGCCATGCGGAAGTGAACGCTATACGCACCGCTTCGCGTCTGCAAATGAATTACGATTTGTCAGGCTGTGATATTTATTCCACTACCGAACCGTGCCCCATGTGTTTCGGGGCGATACACTGGTCGAAAATAGGCAGAATTATTTACGGCACGTCTATCGAAGACGCCAAGAAACTCGGTTTCAACGAACTGGATATTTCAAACACAACTATGAAAGAACTCGGAAACAGCCCTGTAGAGATAATCGGAGGATTTTTGCTGGACGAGTGCCTTCAACTGTTTGACGAATGGCGCAACAAAAAAAACGCCGCAGTATATTGACACCGGTCTGCTATCCGATTCAAGGTCAGCGAAAAACTGTTGAAGCTGTATTTTAGCTCAGCGAAAGGATCGTTTGATCTTGGGTTTCCGCGCAAATTTAGGTTGTCCGCAACAGCATACCTATTTAATGACAATTTTTTGCAGTTTCATCTAATATTTTTAAAGACTTTTTTAAAGTTTAGTGGCATACTATGCCGCTATATTCGAGATTGATACAGAAATTAACATACAAAAAATCTAAATCAAAGGAACAGGCTTTATGTCCGAAAAAAAAGTGATTAACAGATGGTTTATTGTGATCGGTGCGCTGGGAATTCAGCTTTGCTTAGGCTCGCTGTATGCGTGGAGCATTTTTGTCAACCCGTTGAAAGAACAGTACGGATATACCACTACGCAGGCGCAGGCGATTTTCTCCGCCAACTTAGCGGCGTTCGCGCTGGCAATGATTTTCGCAGGCAGGCTTCAGGATAAAATAGGGCCTAGGATAACCGCTTTAATCGGGTCGGTTCTTTTCGGGTCGGGTTATTTTTTAAGCGGGTTCACCGACGGGTCGTTTCAGGGATTGCTCTGTACAATGGGAGTTATAGGGGGTATAGGCATAGGTTTTTGTTATGTATCGCCAATAGCGGCGCTTGTCAAATGGTTTCCAGATAAACGAGGGTTCATTACGGGTATAGCCGTTGCAGGCTATGGGGCTGGAGCTTTGGTATTCGCGCAGGCTGTAATTGTGATGATAGAGAAAAACGGGGTGATGAGCGCTTTTTTTCTTCTGGGCGCTATCTTTTTCGCGGTTTGTATACCTAGTGCGCTGATCCTGTGCAACCCGCCGGAAAAGTGGACTCCGAAAGGATGGTCTGCACAGCTGAAAAAAAACGCGCCTGTTACCCGCGATTTCTCGTGGAAAGAAATGATAGCCACAAGTCAATTCTGGATGTTGTGGGTCATGTTTATCGCGGGCGCGGCGGCGGGACTGCTGGTTATAAGCAATCTAAAACCTTTCGGTGTGCATAACGGGTTGTCTACCGTAGCCGCGGGTTCGGCTGTCGGAATACTCGCTATATTTAACGGAGCGGGCAGAATAGTGTGGGGGATAGCCTACGACAAATTAGGCAGACCGATAGCCATGAGCCTCATGTTTTTTCTGCAGGGCATCATGATGTTCGCCCTGATAAAAATGGGGTCGACTCCTGCACTGCTTGCTGTAGCGTCTTCATGGGTGGGGTTTAATTACGGGGGGATTTTCGCTTTGTTTCCGTCGTCGACAGCTGATTTTTTCGGCACTAAATTTATCGGAGTAAATTATGCTTTTGTGTTCACAGCTTACGGAATAGCCGGTATTATCGGTCCTCTTTTAGGCGGAAAAATATTCGACATAACCGGAAGTTATCTATACGCATTTATTCCGGCAGGCGTGATGTGTCTAATAGCGGCGGCATTGGCTCTAGCAACAACGCATCCGAAAGACCGGCATCATTGCCAAACGGTATAATATTAAAGCAGTAAAAAATTATATACGCTGTCAAACGGATTACCGGATATCCCTGCGAATTAAGCGTTATTACAGTTGCGCGTTTTTTGCGAAACGCGAAAAAGCAAGGCCAGCCCGATTAATGCTATTGTGCAAGGTTCAGGAATAGCTGTGGGGTCAGGGTCTATGTATTGCCCGAAACCGTCCCATCCGTAAGGAACATATTCCATTGAATTTACATGAACGCCGGTATACGAAAAAACACTCCCGTTCGTAACGATGCTCTTAATGCTCAAATCGTCAGGATCGAGTTTATATAGCTTATTGTAGCTACCTGAAGTGTTTGTATTGCTTTGTAAAACTACGATATTTTCCGTCGCGCCGAAGCTGTTAGATTCGGTCACCAAATCCCTGAAATAATAACCAAGGTATGTTTGCGCTACCCGAGCTCCTGTTGTAATATCGAATTTCAGCACCCAGCCGTTGTCGCTCAAGGCATACAGGTAATTGTTGGTTGTTCCGTCTTCGTTGTATCCGAAATCCATCCCGTAAACGGAACCTAAGTGATAAGACTTTTGTAATGATTGAACAATTTGTCCGGTCGAAAGATTCACTTTCACTATCTCCGATGCGGAAGGACGGGACGCCCATATATAATCTGTATCAGTATAGCCCGGTTCGTTTATTTCGAACAATAAGGCTCCGTCCGACCAGTAATAATCCTGAAGACGAACAGACGTTTTTTCACCGGAATTTATGTTGAGTTTGATTATATCCATACTGGATAGATAATAAATGTATTCCGTATTTCCACTACTGATCTGCGCCTTAATGTCGACTTTTCCGAACGAGGTAGAGCCGATATTCCACGATTGAATGAACTGGCCTGTGGAGCCGTATTGGCTTATCTTGTTGTCATCAACTAAAAACATCGAATCAGGATAACCGTCCGTATATCCGAAGGTCATTCTGTGTTTCCCCAATGTAAGCCAAGGTATGAAAACGGAGTTGGCCGCCGGATTATCGTCATCTACAGCAAGAACGCTTGTTGGTTTGGATAAATAGAAATCCCCCGTATTGAATGCCGCTGAAAAAACCGTATCGCAACAATTGCACAATAATAACGTAGCCAAACACAATGAGAATTTACGCATTTCAAAAATCCCCCCGTTAAATATTATCCGCCCTGCATACATCTTACCTTTTTATTGTAGCATAAATTTACGGAAACTTCAAATTTTTATACATCAAGATAAAATTATACGGAATAAATTTTGGATTATTTCAATTATGTGGTATAATTATTATAATAAAAGATAAATACGACGAATACTGCTAAAAAATCCTGAAACGGAGTCTTGTACGCATGAGCTTGGATCAATATAAGAAAATGGCCGTTATGAGGCAGTATGTCGGATACAAACACGCATATTACATGTTTGTATGGGGCAATATAAAACATCGTTTCATGCGATTTAGCTGGAACTGGGCGGCTTTTCTATTCGGTTTCGTCTGGCTGGCTTACCGAAAAATGTACGGATACGCGCTGTTATTGTTTATGTTGTTTGCGTTGTGCGTCATGCCGTCCGTCTTATACGCCTATTGTTTGAATTACAGCGATACGTTGAGCGTGTGGTTTTGCAATACCTTGGCGGCGCTTCCTTTTCATGGTTTTGTATACGTCTCGCCGGAACAAATAGATTCCTTTATGAAATCCGCCGGATCGTATCTTATGATGCTTCCTTTCATACCATTGCTTATATGCGGAATATACGGCAACTACATGTACCTGCGGGCTATACGCCGTAAACTCCGAAAAATCGACGATTGTTACAACGAAAATGAGCGCACTATTATAATCTCACGGTACGGGGGAGTAAGCCATGCTTCTCTGTTCGTGGCTTTTCTTCTGTTTCAGGCTTTGCTGATATTGATGGTGATGATCCGCAGAGGTACTCTTCTGCCGTAGCGGTCAGTTTGCCGTAGCATCTTTAGCTACGCAGGATTTGCAGGCGGGCATATTTGAAAAATCGGCAGTTATTATGGTCAAATCATCTTCAAAATTGCCTTTAAACCGTTTTTCCGTTTCCGAGAAAACAGTATCCACAATATCTCCTGCGGATAGACTCGAAAGCGAGCTTATAAATTCTGTCAGTTCCGATGTTGTGAAACCGACGTTCTGCTTGCCGTACAACAATCCGTCGGTAAACATGACTATCTTTTTGCCTATGATTGAAGGTATGGTTACCTCGCCGGAACTCCATTCCATGGAAAATCCCAAAGGAGGTCCTGTAGGGCTAAGTTGTGTTACTTCGGATGTTTTGGCGTCCAGCATGATCGGGGCAGGATGCCCTGCGCTGGCGTACTTGAACGATCCGGATTCGGAGTCGAACACCCCGTAAAACGAAGTGGCGGAAAACGGATACGCCAAGTCGCTGACCCGTGTATTTAGGTGGTACAACGCTTCGTTTAACTCCGCGACAACTTCCCCCGGAGACGCTTTTTCTTTACACATATGATGCAGTAACCCGTACATCACCGCCGATACGCTTGAGGCGACAATACCTTTACCGGTCGCGTCTCCGATCCAAAAACCCCATAACTTCGGGTCAGGTTTGGTAAAGTCGTAAAAGTCTCCGCCTAAATCGAATTTCATCACGTTTTTCGCCGATATAGATATGTCACGGCAATGCGGACAGATTTTAGGCAAAAAAGCCTGATGCACTTCTTTGAGATTCCTAAGCTCCCTTGTACTCAATTCCATACCGTGTTTATCGGATGACCTCTTAAAAATCTCTCTCATATCCCCGAACCTTTTATAAAATCCTTTTAACAATCGTCTCGTTGATATAGTATAGATTCGATTCGCAGGATACGTCAACAGATCATAGAAAAAATAATTTTTCGTACGGAGGTAACTTATGGAACTGCGTCAATTCGGACAAACAAATATGCGCGTTACACCTATAGGGCTTGGCACATGGGTTATGGGCGGATGGATGTGGGGCGGCGCGGATGAACAGGACGCCATAGACGCTGTAAAAATATCCGTAGACGGCGGCGTTAACCTGATCGATACCGCTCCAATATACGGTTTCGGCAAAGCTGAGGAAATCGTAGGCAAGGCTCTTAAAAAAAACGGCGGACGCGAAAAAATTATTCTGGCCACCAAATTCGGACTGGAATGGGACGAAAAAGAACGAATACGCAGAAATACCTCGAGAAAAAGATTGTTGCAGGAAATAGACGATTCACTACGACGTCTTCAAACCGATTATATCGATATCTATCAGGTGCACTGGCCGGACAACAATACCCCTGCTGAAGAAACTATGGAAACCTTAATGGAATTGTATGAAAAAGGCGTAATAAAGGCCGTCGGAGTCAGTAACTATTCGGTAGCCCAAATAGAGGAAAGCATGCGGTTTGCCCCTGTACACAGTCTGCAACCCCCGTTCAATATGTTCGAACAGGAAATCAAAGCCGATATTCTGCCGTTCTGCGTGAAAAACAATATCGCGACTTTAACATACGGCACTTTGTGCAGAGGATTGCTCACCGGTAAGTTTTCAAAAGATAGTTCATTCAAAAAAGGCGATTTGCGCAAATACGACCCGAAATTCAAGGGCGAACAGTTCGCTGTATATCTAAACGCGGTCGAAAAACTAAAACGGATAGCTACGCAGAAAAACGCGGCTACAGCGCAACTGGCTATCGAATGGACAATCGAACAACCGGGGGTTACCTGTGCCCTGATAGGCGCTCGCAATCCGAAACAGGCGCAGGAAAACATACGGATTTTAAACGGGCGTGTTTTTTCGTCCGAAGAATTAAAACATGCCGGCAAAATCATCGACGAAACCGTCGCTAAACCTGTGGGTCCTGAATTTATGGCACCGCCTAAAGAATGATTTCCAAATAATTCTTTAGGCGGTTTATACCCTAGGGAGTACTATGTCCATTCGCTGTATGGAATCTGCTATTTGAATATGGTGTAAAGAGATATAACAAGAAGGCACACGCCGAATATCCTGCGCAAGATCAATTCAGAAACTCCAACCGCCAGTTTCGCTCCGAAATAACTTCCCAAAACAAACCCTACGCATAAACATACCGCTACAGGAATGTTTACGTATCCTTCTTTATAATAAGCTATAAACGCAAGTATCCCTATAGGCGGTATCAACATGGCAAGCGTGGTTCCCTGAGCGAGATGTTGCGAGAACCCGAAAATCAAAGTTAGAATGGGTACCACAACAATACCGCCTCCGACACCTATCATACCGCTTAAACTGCCTGCCATCAATCCGGATATAAGGTATAAAACTATCTTGAGCATTTTTTATCCTTTATTCTTTAGTTCAAACAAATTTGTCGTTCAGAGAATCAAAAAAATAACCGTTATTGTTCCGAGCCGTTTTCGGCTGGGATAAGAGTGAAACTCGATTCTATATCGGTAAAGTACGATTTGAACAGTTCGTATGTGGCCGGAGTGGCAAAACTGCCTATCCGGTACTCAATGCCGTTTTCCACCAAAACCGTAATCCGCGCTAGAAACTGGTGTTCTTCCATAGTCTGCTTGTAAACTATTATACGGGAAGGCAGTTCGTTTATCTGCGACGAACCGGTATCCACGATAGAACACATATCGCCCAGATTGCTGAGTTCTTCCATAATATTACTGAAGCGCGAATCCAAATCTTCACCGGCAGAAAGTTCGGTGGCCGCAACCACAACATTGACGCTGACCCCTGTGGCTCTGTCCGGCGGACTGAATGCCGCGCATACCACATTGTCCCTGCCTATTTCCGACTCTTTCCATCCGAATGGAAACACAATGGAAAAACCTGCCTTGGAATATTCATAGCGCGTTCCGAATTCTTTGAGCGGTTGCATTTGCCCTTCGTTGTCCTGAGCGTATACCGGCAGGATGGTCAAAAGACAAACTATAGCAATACAAGCGGATAATTTGTAGGTTCTCATAATTTTCTCCCATTTTTCTTTTTATTTTTAGATATCTGCTCCGCTATATCGGGCGGAATGCCTGTTATCTCATCGACACTATAAATAGTAACCGGATTTTTTTTACCTTTTACCATAGTACTGCCCAGTTTGGTGCATTTTACATATTTATCCACCAGCCGGTATGTGTTCTCAGATATGATTATCGGCACGTTGTAGTCGCGGGTAAGGGCTTCTATACGGGCTCCGACGTTCACTTCGTCGCCTATTACCGTATAGTCGAACAGCCGTTTGGAACCCATGTTTCCCACCTTCATTATACCTGTATTTATACCGATTCCTATGTAAAAAGGTTCCCGTCCTTCAAACGCCCATTTCTCATGCAAACGGCTCAAAGCATCCAGCATGGATACCGCGGCTTTCACCGCCATATACTGATGCGAATCGGCATAGGCGTTACCGGGAGCGCCGAAGATAGCCATTATCTCGTCGCCAACGTATTTATCAAGTGTTCCGCCGTTTTCTAAAATTACGTCTGTCATTACGTCTAGGTATTCGTTGAGTATGCTTACCACTTCTTCAGGAGTTCGCTGTTCGCAGTATGTGGTGAAACTTCGTATATCCGAAAACAGCACGGTCAGTTCACGGTTTTCGCCTCCGAGAGCCAGATTGTTTCTGTTGTGCAGTATATCTTCGAGCACGTTAGGCGATACGTAATGGCCGAACATATTTTTGATCCACCGTTTTTCCTTTTCCTCACGAATCAGTTTCACTGCGGTTACCGCCACAAATGATCCGATAACACCCATAAGCGAAGGAACCACAGGCACCCATAACCCGTTTTGCAACAACCAGTAGTACCCCCACATCAAAAAACTTAAAAAGCATACGAAAAGAAACAGGCTCAACAGCGGAACGCCGAACACGGATACCGCACCCGTAGCCAGCGTCAGCAAAACCGCGCCGGCAACAGCGGTTTTGTGCGGCATACGGCTGATAAAATTTTTCTCAAGGATAGTTCGCGCCGCGTTCATGTGCACAAGACACAACGGCAACATTTTTTCCGGTAACGGCAACTGGCCGACGTCCATACCTGTAGCAGTCAAGCCGACGATCAGCAGTTTATCTTTGAACATACTCAAATCCAACGACGCCTGCCTTTGTTCTGACAGGTCGCGCGCCGCCCGAAGTATCTCCTCAAAAGAAATTGTCTTAAACGACGGCAGGCTTCCGGCGTACTTTATAAGCATCCTGCCCGCGCTGTCGACGGGAATATTTATGGGCGGTTCATTCTTTGGTAGCAGTGTAATATATCTTCCGGCATTCAGTTCGATATCGTCGTAAGACAAACCCAAATGCATGCGTACCAGCTGGAGCGCAAACGACGGATAAATACCGTCTTCGTATCGAACTACCAAAGGCAAGTCGCGAATCACCCCGTCGATATTAGCTCCGTCACCGTCGGTTTCGCCTTTGCCGCGCGGCACGTTGAGATAACCCATAGTCGAGCGCAGTTCCTCAATTGGAAGGGTTATCGATTTCGCTTCGATAATACCGGAAATATCCCCTGTAACACGGGTTATCCTATGTCCGGAAATTACCGGATCAAGTGGCTGGTTATCAGGCACACTGCGTAAAGAGAACCTAAAATAGTACCCGAAACATACTGATTTCATAAGCGATGCCAGTTGTCCGAGTACTTTATCGTTCTCAGGCGCGGTTAAATCCGGTTCGGTAAACAGAATATCTATGCCGGTAGCGGACGGTTTGAAGTAGTAAAGCAGGTTCAAAAGCGTGGCAAAATAGTCGCGCGGCCAAGGCCATTTTCCAAGCCGGTTTAGGCTGATGTCGTCTATACCGACAAGAATGATGTCGCCTGATTTCTCAGCATGCGCACGCGATACGTACGACAGGTCGTACAACTTGAATTCCATGTCCTTAACAAACGCCCCGCCTGAAAACAAAACCACCGCCACCGCCACACAGATGACCAACACAATGGAAATTTTGTTTTTCATTATGTTCACGGCACGGAGTTGGGTATAGCTACGGCTAATCGTTTGTGTTTGTCGCTAAAATGTTCTTGGCCGTAAGAAATTATAAGGCTTATAAGTTCGTAGAGGCTGTACCCCGCGGCCTGCGCCGCTTTGGGCAGTAACGACTGGTCTGTCATGCCCGGTATGGTATTTGTTTCCAGCACGTACACTGTATCGTCTCTGACCAGTACGTCTGTGCGGGACATACCCTGACAGTTTATAGCGGTATGAACTGCCAGCGCAACCTGCTGTATTGATTCTCGCAGGTCGTCGTGAATATCTGCTGGAGTAATTTCACGGGCGCCGCCGGGACGATATTTAGCGTCGAAATCGAAAAAGCTGTTTGAGCTGATTATTTCCGTTACCGGCAAAGGAAGCAGACTGCTGTGCGCGTTTCCCAGTACAGCACAAGTAAACTCCCGTCCCTGAATATACTCCTCGAAAAGCAGGCGGCCTTCCATTTCGTACATCTGGCCGATGGACAACGCCAATTCCTCTTTGGTACGGCACACGCTTACCCCTATGCTCGACCCTGACGACGGAGCCTTAACAACGCACGGCATACCCAGCGTTGCGATCAGGTATTCGCAGTAAGAATCGATATCGTCCGGCAGTATGGGACGGTACATGAAAACTGCTTTAGGCACGGTAACTTTCGCGCCCATCAGCACTTGCTTGTATATAATTTTGTCCATAGCGACGCTTGATGCGATAACCGATGAACCGGTGTAAGCAAATCCTGCGGCCTCGAGCGCGCCTTGAAGCGTTCCGTCTTCGCCGAACGCTCCGTGCATGGCGATAAAACAAATGTCCACACCACGGTTACGCAGTTCAGTCAGAGCGGATGTAAGATGCAGGGACGGCACAAGCGGCATCCATGAGGAAAAATCGGTCATGGGAACCTGAAATCCACTGTCGTCAGGATATATAAACCACAAGCCGTCTCTTCCGACAACAACCGGAGTAACCTTGTAATGTTTAGGATCGCAATGATTTATAACCGTAGTCGCCGATTTTAAAGATATATCGTGTTCCCAAGATGGGCCTCCCATAAGTACCGCGACATTTAGAAAACCGGTTAGCGACATTGCCATAAAAAATCCCTTTTATAATAAAAAGAGCCGCGAAAAGTGCGCGCCTTTTCCACGGCCCTGACATGGATTATAAAAATGAAACTGTTACTGCTGTGAAATTGCCGATACAGGGCATACTTCCGCACACGCGCCGCAATCTATGCATTTCTCTTTGTCGATTTCATAAATCTCCGAGCCTTGACTGATCGCGTCTACCGGACATTCCGGCTGACATGTACCGCAACTGATACAATCCGAATTGATTACATACGCCATAATATTCTCCTTTTGTGTTCTTTGAAAAGTTTGCAGAGTTTTTTCGATTCATTCGCAACAAGCATTGTACTACAGGAAGAAAAAACAATTCAAGGATTTTATCGCTGAAGTTTCTATTTAACGCAAATATTCAAACCGGCTCAAATCACAGCGGTTTGTTCTGATTTCTGAAAAAGTTAAAATGAAGATATGCGGATATGGGTATATCTGCTTAGTTGGTTAGTGATTACATCTATAATGTATATGTTTTTACAAAAAAAAGCTGTTGCCCTTTTTTAGCCAAAGAATCGTTTTACGCCCGCGCCAAGCACACTGCAGACCAACATAATGACCGACAACGGCTCAGGTATAGGATGCGGCTCTGGTTCAGGTTCAGGTTCGGGCAACAACGAACTGACCCCGGCGCCGTATACAGATAGCGACGCGATATCAATAATCCCGCTTGCCACGGCGCTCCCGTCTCCAAACGAAATACGCGGATAATCATGAAAATAGATGGAATCATCGGGAAAATTTACCAGAGTATCGGTTAAAATAACTGTTGAGTTTGCGGATAGGGTAAATGAATCGCCCGATATGTACAGATTGTAATCTACAAAACCGGTGGTAACATAAGAAGCGCTTACCCGCCGAAAAAAATCGGTGTTCGTAGAAAAAATCTCATCGGCTCTGAAATATAACTCCAACCCCATTTTATCGCTGGTGTTTATATGTATAGAAAAAGGCCCGCGATGGTAATACTCTACTGTTGAGTCGTAAATACGGATAGTAAAATCGAGGTTGACCCCTTGTGTCCTGTCCATTGCAACATCTTTAATTACATAACCGTACCGTGTAGTATTGGATGCAATGGTGTCGATGCGGATAAAACTGTCAGTCCCTTCGGTCATATACTCGGACGTTCCCATTACACCATAAGTACTGCGAAAAATATACTCCGACTGAACTTCCGGCAGTTCATCATTTAGGGCGGCATCGTACAAGGAAATCGAATCTGCGTGCACTAGCGAAACCATACTTATAAAACCCAACAACAGACTGATAATCCGAACAGTAAACATGAACCCCTCGTGCAGTATAAGGTTAACAAAAAACAACATATTGATTAAGATTATACAGCAAAAATCGTTATTTTGCAAATTTTATCATGAAAAACCTTATGATAAATACATCGTTCAAGTTTAAACTTTGTATAAAGCTACATTTTGGTTATGGCGTATGTCGCTAAAAGTAAACGAATTAGAAAATCAGGCTTCATGTTTTCGTCTAAAAAGATTGAAAATATTTTTTAATCCTGTATAATGCTCACGAATTTAAAAAGAATAACCTGTTCAATCGGCAACGCAAACAAAAAAGGAGAACGGCATGACAATTATAACAAATATCTGGGGACGCGAAATACTCGATTCTCGAGGCAATCCTACTGTGGAAGTTGAAGTAGAACTCGAATCCGGAGTTATAGGCCGCGCCGCGGTACCGTCCGGCGCGTCGACCGGCGAACACGAAGCGGTCGAACTGCGTGACGGCGACAAAAAACGGTATCTGGGCAAAGGCGTGCTCAAAGCGGTTGAAAACGTCAACGAACTTATCGCTCCTGAGATATGCGGCATGGACGCCATAGATCAGGTCGGCATAGATACGGTAATGCGTGAACTCGACGCCACAGAAAACAAAAGCAAACTGGGCGCAAACGCCATACTCGGCGTGTCGCTTGCTGTGGCCAAAGCGGCGGCGGAAGCAAACAACCTGCCGCTGTTCAAATATATCGGCGGTGTGAACGCCAAAGTCCTGCCGGTTCCCATGATGAACATTCTCAACGGCGGACAGCACGCAGACAACAACGTGGACGTACAGGAATTCATGATTATGCCTATCGGCGCGGGGTCGTTTCGTGAAGCTCTGCGTATGGGCGCGGAAATATTCCATACACTGAAGAAAATACTCAAGGATAAAGGATACAGCACATCGGTCGGCGACGAAGGCGGATTTGCCCCGAACCTCCAATCCAATGAAGAAGCCCTTCAGGTGATTATGCAGAGCATCGAAAAAGCGGGCTTCAAACCGGGTGAAGACGTTTTTATCGCCCTTGATCCTGCTTCCAGCGAATTTTTCAAAGGCGGCAAGTACGTTCTCGAAGCGGAAGCGAAGAAAGAAAAAACCAGCGCCGACATGGTTAATTTTTATGCTGACTGGGCAAAAAGATACCCGATTTTCTCAATAGAAGACGGCTTGGCGGAAGACGACTGGGAAGGCTGGAAACTGTTGACCGATACCATCGGCAATAAAGTTCAGCTGGTTGGAGACGACCTGTTCGTCACCAACACCAAACGCTTAAGCCAAGGCATAAAGAAAGGCGTTGCCAACTCGATTCTGATAAAAGTCAACCAGATCGGATCTCTGACAGAAACGCTAGACGCAATCGCCATGGCTCATTGCAACAAATATACCTCGGTCATATCGCATCGATCCGGCGAAACTGAAGACACCACTATAGCGGATATCGCTGTGGCAACCAACGCCGGACAGATCAAAACAGGCTCGACCAGCCGTACAGACCGGATATGCAAATATAATCAGTTGCTTCGAATCGAAGAGTATCTCGGCGACGAAGCGATTTACGGAGGCTCTTTGCTTAAGTGAGCTCCCAAAAAAAGCCGTGGAAAGCAATCGGGTTTACAATGCTGATTGTGATTTTGTGCGTTCTGGGGACGTATTTCGTTCTGCCGGGTTTTCTGCGAATCAATGCGATGTCGCGCAAAGAGGAACAGTTACAGTATCTTCTAAAACAGAAAGAAAATGAGAAAGCCCTGCTGGAAAAAGAACATGAAAAACTGAAAAACGACCCTGTAGCGGCGGAAAAAGTAGCCCGCGATGAAATGGGCATGAGCAAAGATAACGAAGTGATCTACAAATTTGACCGCTGAAACGCTCAAAACTAATAAATTAATTCGAAACGCCGATACTGGTAACAGGTCGGCGTTTCTTTTTAACTTTTCGTATCCGATGACTGGCTTTAATATATTACGGGGGCATACCGTGAATCGTATCATAATAACCGCCGTTTTGATATTTCTTGGATTTGCCGTGCTGGCATACGCCATTCAGGATGAAATGGCGGTGGGACGGTTTATACCCACAAAAACAGGATGGCAAGTTGTGGTGTTTCATTTCGACAAAGGAAAAACACACGTCAGGTTTTTTGAAAAGTTAAGCGATTCGCAGTATCTATTCCCGATCTATGTAGTTATGCTTCAGGGACAAATACTGGAACAGCCCGAAATCAAAGACACTACCAACGACGACCTGCTGGAAATCTATTACAAAACAACAGCCGAGCAAGGCATCATTTATTTTGACCGCGACAGTAAAGCGCTTGTAAATGTGCATCCGAAAAAAGGCGAGAAACCCCGTGTGTCTTTTAAAGATGAATTGAAATTGCTGGACAACGATTAGGCGCCAAGTTCGCGAAGCAGTTTGACCATATCGTCCATGGGAAACGGTTTTTTAAGCAGAAAATAATCCTCAAAATCCAGATCGCCGCTATACCCGTTAATCAGGTCGCTGTAGCCGGTTATAAAAATAACCGCAGTGTCGGGCTGTTTGGATTTGGCTTTGATGGCAAGCTCAATACCGCTTATCTCCGGCATTTTTATGTCGGTTATGAGGATATCCACATCGGTCGTGTTAATTATATTCAGCGCGTTGGCCGGGCTTGACGTTGCCGTAGCGTTGATACCTTCTTCGTCAAGAATATCTTTAATCAACTGCAGAAATAAATCTTCGTCATCAACAATAAGGATTTTTTGTCCGGCGCGTTGTTGCGGCTGTTGGATAGACATAACGGATATACCTCTGCTTAAAATGTTTTTTCAACTAACATATTATACACCAAACTAAACCGGAATCAAACAATTTATTATTCAAAATAATACCAGCTCGGTCTGGCTATCAGTATCACTATATACCCCGCAATCAGTGAGGCAATCCACCATACTGAAATGGTAGCTTCGATAACTGTCAGCGCCACCGTGACCATTATGCTACCCGCAAGCACGAAAAACCCCCATTTCCACCAGTGCCATACAGCCAGCCCGCTAAGCACGTTTACCACATAGCAACAACCTATACCCAGCAAAAGCAGACTGTTCGGGGCGTTAGGACGGGTCGCGAACAAGACAAATACATAAACCGTTGCGCCTGCCATAAATACCAGATAAGTAAACAACCACAAAACAAAAAATAAACTTCGGCGTTTCAACGGGCGTCGTTCCAGCATTTGACTTTTCCTTATTTTAAATCACAAAGATACAGGGTTCAGTGATATGTCAAAATCAAAAATGTAATCGCGACCAGCAGGAATCTTTAAAGCGATATCAGATATTTTAAAGCGTGAATAGAAAATTTATATAGCCGTCGGCAAGTTTTTTTTAATCTTATATCAACTTTATCGTATAATTTAAGTTTTAAAAAGCGCAAAATTGTATTATTATTTTCAGATATTATATTTTTTAAACGCCGATTGCAATACTTTAATAAAAAAAGGACAGGCACAATGACGCAGTATTTTGATTTCAAAGCGCTATCAAAACTCAGAAAAAAAAAGCATCTGACCATGGAAAAACTCGCTCATAAAGCCGGTATCTCCTATTCCGCCATAGCCGATATAGAACGCAATAAAGTAACCCCCAACCTTGAAACGCTGTTTAAAATAGCGTCAGTATTATCATGCCGGACATCCGATTTGATATCGCTTGCCGAGGGCAAACACGCGGAGGTTTTGAGAGAAACCGAAACCGTCAGGCTAAACGGGTTTAACATGCGGATATTTTCCATGCCGGATATGCGGGTAATGTTCGGACACGCAGAGGATAATCTGCCTTCGGACGGCAAATCCAGTTCGCATCCCAATATAAATGAAACGCTTTTTGTCATAGACGGGAAATGCAGAGTCAACGTGGACGGCGAAGACTACGACCTGACTGCCGGAGAAATGATACGGTTTGCCGGTTTTTTACCACATTATTTGGAATCGTTGACCGCCGGCACTAAAATTCTCGTCATCAACAGCAATAAATAACATCTAAATGCATTCAGCAGATATGGAATCGGTTTTAAACAATATGCGGTTTTTTATCGACGCCGTTTCCGGCAACGGAAGAATTGTGTTCTGGAACGATACCGCCGCTACGATGACCGGATATCCGGCACAACGGATATGCGCGGAACCTGAACCTTGGAAAATACTTTATCCGGACGAAACATATAGAAGCCGATTGTTTATCGATGCGTCAAAAAAAGGCTGGGATATCCGAGGTGAACTGTGGAAGCTGACCTGCGCGGACGGCTCGGTTCTGCCGCTTACAATAAGCGTGTTTGAGGTTAACAGCCTTCTTAAAAACCTGAATGCCGTGAAAATGGCTGTCGGAGTGCGCGCGCCGTCGCCCGACGCCGAAATAGAAATACCGGGCTATGAACTGGAAATTCAATATAAAGGCGGTTTATTCAGGCTGTTTCCGGAGGGTTTCCCGCAGAGGGCGACCGCCGGCAACATCTGCACAACCTTAAGAGATAGGCTGTTGCAATTGGACGCGCTGTCAGCTAAGTAATCTTTTTACCACATCCACAGCCTGTACCGCGTCCTTGGCGTACCCGTCCGCTCCGATCTCTTTGGCGTATTCAGGGGTAACCACTGCTCCGCCGACGACAAACCGTAGAGGTTTGTTTTCCTGCCTTGCCCTGCATATTACTTCTTTCATAGCGACCATGGTGGTAGTCATCAACGCGCTTAAGCCGATAACAGAGATTTTTTCCCGTTCGGCTGTATCTAAAATAGTGTCCGCGTCAACATCTTTGCCAAGATCGACCACTTCGATTCCGTGGTTTCGAAGCATCAGAGACACCATGTTTTTGCCGATATCGTGGATGTCGCCTTCGACCGTGGCTATAATCATTCGACCCGCCTTGTTGGATTCATCCTGCACCATCATCGGTTTTAGATAAGCGAACGCTTCCTGCATTGCCTCTGTGGCAAGCATTAGCTGAGGCAAAAACAGTTCTTTGCAGTTGAATTTTTCTCCGACTTGCTGAATACCCGGTATGAGCGATTCGTTGACAACCGCAAGCGGGTTACGCCCTTTTGCCAGTTCCTCTTTTACCGCCTCTAGCAGAGCTTCTTTATTGCCCTGAAGCAGTGCGTCCGCGCAGTCAAGTGCATGGGTTGGCGAGTGTTGTTTTGGCGCGCCGGCGGTTTCCCGCATGGCGTTGATATAGGCCAGCGCGTTGGCGTCTCTTCCTGTCAACACGTTGGCCGCGTGAAAGATATTCATCACCTCGTCATGACACGGATTGATAATAACCGAACTGATTCCGCGGGCTACTGCCATAGCGCAAAACGCGCTGTTTACGTTGTTACGGTTCGGCAAACCGAACGACACGTTGCTCAACCCGATAGTGGTCAAAAGGTTGTTGCCTGTACACCATCCGATTGTTTCAAGGGTTTCTTTAGGTGCCTGTGGTGCGGACGATACTGTCATTACCAGTCCGTCCACCACCAGCTGATCACGCCGGATGCCGGATTGCTCAAACCGGACAGCTGTCTTTTCGATAAGCTCCGTGCGTTCGCGCGCGGTCTGGGGTATACCGTTGTCGTCTATGGGAAGAAATATGACCATCGGGTTGTATTTTTTAATTACAGGCGCGAGTTTATCCATTTTTTCCGATTCCGCTGATATGGAATTCACAAGCGCCCTGCCCGGATACACTTTAAGGGCTGTTTCTATAACCGCCGGATCGGACGAATCTATACACAGCGGCAATTCGGAAAACGAGGACAAACTGGTTATTACAGCGCGCATTGTTTTCTCTTCATCTATACCCGGTACGCCCACGTTGACGTCCAAAATATCCGCCCCGCCGTTTTTTTGTTCCACGGCAAACCGTTTGACTTCATTTAGAACCCCTTCTTTAAGCTGGGCGGACAAGGTTTTCTTGCCGGTAGGGTTGATTCGCTCGCCAATGACCAGCGCCGGTTTGGACGAATCAAAAAATACTGTTTTTGATCGGGATGTAACCGCCTGTACAGGGTCTGCGGCTATAGGTAGCGGTGTTTTGCCGCAAAAATGCGTGCTGATTTCTTTTATAAAATCCGGCGATGTGCCGCAACATCCACCCATCATGGTAACTCCGTTTTCCATAAAAGACGGCACATATTTTGAAAACTGCCGGGCAGTGAGATTAAAAACGGTTTTGCCGTCTATGATTGACGGAAGTCCGGCATTCGGTTTTGCCATAAGCGGTATACGGGCATAAGGCTTCATCCGTTTGATAACTTCGAGCATCTTGTCAGGGCCGGTACTGCAGTTTGTGCCTATGGCGTCAGCTCCCAGCGATTGAAGGGTAATGACAGCGGTGGCAGGGTCTGAACCTGTGAGCGTTCGTCCGTCGTCGCCGAATGTGAGCGATACTATTACCGGAAGTTCACATGTATCGAGCGCGGCGAGCAGTGCGGCTCGTGTTTCCTGAATATCTATCATGGTTTCGATAACCAAAATATCCGCTCCGCCGTCTGCCAGCCCGCGAATCTGTTCTTGAAAAATATCGTAAGCCTGTTCGAATGTCAATGTTCCCATCGGTTCGATGAAATGCCCGAGCGGGCCTATTGATCCGGCGCAGTACACATCGCGACCGAGGGCGTCTTTTGCCAGTTTGGCAAGATCGCGGTTGTATTGGTATACTTTGTCTTGCAGTCCGTATGTTTCCAGTTTAAGGCGGTTCGCGCCGAAGGTGCATGTATATGCGATATTCGATCCGGCGTTTTTATACGACGTGTGGATATTTTTAAGTACCTGCGGGTTGTCGAGCGCCCACTGTTCGGGGCATACTCCTGCCGGCATTCCGCTTTCCTGCAAAAAGGTGCCTGTTGCGCCGTCTAAAACAAGGTATTTACCTGCGGCCAAATGCGAAAACTCAGTTCGATTCATGTTATTTCTCCCATCCTGCCAGCGCGGTGACAGATTTTTCCGGTTCCAGCATAAACGAATCGGTAACACAAATACCGATTCGCGAAAGGTCAAGCAGTTCGTCTATCATGGACTGGGTCGAAAGATATAAATCTTTATACCCCGGACTGTAACGCATGGTAACGGAAAAACCCTGTCCGCGCCCGATTTTAGCGGTCAAATCATAAATCCATGCCATGGCGGCGTCAGCCAGTTCCGATGCTACGGCGTCAAGAATTACGCCGTCTGCGTATTTTCCCTTGTCGTTCATAAGGGAATCGCGTTCGCGGCATATAGCGGGTCCAACGGTAACAGCCATTACCGCGCAATGCGAACATGATTCGAACAGGCGATAAACGGCTTTACTTTGTATCACAAACCGTTCCTGTATGACAATGGTATTTTCAACCGCTTTGCACGGCAGGATTCTATATATACCGCGCGAGTCGGCAATGGTAGCCGCATCGGTCATAACTTTTTCAATCCGTTTTTTTGTTTGGGAGTCCGGTTCTGCGCTACGCATATATCCGAGCCGGCGCAGTACGGGAATCCAAGGTATTGAACATGGTATGTTTGAGAGTATTACGGCATCTTTACTCATATAATTGCTCATATAGCGGCTCCGGCCTGTTAATGGGGTTCCATAAGTAGCCTGAAATATTTTTTTACAGGGTCACGGTAATCGGGGGGGATATACGACGGATCCACCCGCCGCAGTACGGATTCTCTTTGACTGACGGTTGACGGCAGTTCCTCAGGAGGCTCGTCGGGTTCGATTTGTCCTGCGGTTTTCGATTCTCGTTCTTTGCTTTTATCGCGTGTGGTCAGTGATTTTTCCGCTTCGAGCAGGCGTGTGAGTATGTTCTGTTGTCTCTGTTTGAGTTCCGCTCCTATATCGCCTTGCAGAAGTTGCTGTGATGCTTTGTCCATCTGAGCGGATATATCGTTCAGGTCGCCAAGCACCCTTTCCTTTCCCGACAATCCCTGTGACAAGCGGGACAACGCCTCTGACAACAGTTGCTGTTCGGAAGCTAACTGTTGCAGGTACTGCTGTAACGCCGACGGGGTTTTGCCCATCTGTGGAATCATTCCGGTTTGCTGGTTGATCTGTGCCTGTTGTTGAGCCATCTGTTCGAGTTGTTTGAAGAAATCGTCAAGGTCGGACGGCATTTGCCCCCCGCCTGCTCCTGCCTGTTGAGCCCGGATTAGGGCTTCGAGCAGAGCAACCCAGACGGCCGCTTCGTATCGTATCTGCGCTGATTGAGCTCGTATAAGGGGGATCACGTTCTGGTCGCCTCGTTTGAATACACGTTCGGTGTTATGGGACAGCTCCGCGGCGATTTCCGTCATCGGTTTGGCGAAAGCCGGGTCGATCACGGGCGACTGAGCGCTCATATCCCGAACTGTCTGAGCCGCTCTCTCCAGTTCGTTACGTACAAAAAACATGGTGGTGGCGTGATCTACGTTTTTAGCCGCGTTTTTGCCTTGATAACGATGCATGGACGCTATCAACCCGTCAAGTTCGTCGCCGATTCTGATCAGGCGTCTTATCATGGCTGATATATCGGCGATCAGCTTTTTTTCTTTCTGCAGTTGAGAAAGCAGGTTTTCCAGCGCCTTTTTGAACTCCTCCAAACTCATGGCATTTTTTTGACCGGTTTGGCGCGCGTTTTTCGGATTATTGGAAGATATCTGCTGTTTCATATCGGCAATATCGTCTCGCGCGCCGGACTGTTGCCATAACTGACGCAGTTCTTCGAGCGACCGTTGTAGCTGTTCGTCTGCAAAATTTTTATTTGCAAGCTGTTGTACGGATTGATCTATGTACTGTTCCAACCGCTCTGTATCGTCCAGCGACTCTGTTACGGAGTTCATGTCCGGTTGCGCCTGCGGGTTGTCTTCCCATTGTTTCAGCTGTTCGAGCAGGTTCTGTTGGTTATCCAGAGCGTGTTGAGCCGCCTGTGCCATTTGTTGAAGCGCGTTTTGAACAGCCAGCTTTTTTAACAGTTCGAGGGTTCGTTCTAAATTTTCTTTAAACTGGTTGAGGTCTGCCTGCATATCCTGCAACTGAGCGCGCAATTCTTTGAACGATTCCGATTGTTCGATCATCTCGTTGAGTTTGCGGAGAGTTTCTTTCATCTCCTCAGTAAGCAAATTATCGATTATCATTTGTATTTCGCTGTATTTCTCAAGCACATCCGCCGCTACGTCCAGTTGTTTGAGCTGTTCTTTTAGGGAATCCGCCTGTTTTTGCGCCGCGGAATTGATTTGCTGTTGAGATTCCATCAAGCCGGTCAGGGTTTGTTTGTCTGTCCAGCTTACCGATTCGGATTGGTTGATCTTTTCAGTCAGTTTCTGAAACTTTTCGAGCAGAGCAGTCTGTTCGTCCCTTAGTTTGGAAAATTCTCCGGACGGTTCCTCGAATGCCTGAGTGCGCCGTTTGTACATCTCTGCCAGCGACGGAAACTTAAGGGTATGCACTGCCGATTCCGCCATATGCGGGCCTTCCGGCGGGGGAAACCAATCGTATACGCGCACCTTGTATAAAATCTCATCGCCGGGAGCGATAAGCAGTTTGGTTAAATCCCAGTCGTAAGTTTGTTCCAGAGCAGGGAGGTTGATTGCAGGCGCAAGCACATAGACTTTCTCTTCGTAACCGGAAACCGTATACCGCAGTTCGGCGGATTGCAGTAATATGTCGTCCGAGGCGCGGTACACAAGACCGACCCTCATCTGTTTTGGTATTTCCATATGAACGTCGGGATTGAGTATTTGCACAGACGGAGGCTGATCTTCGATTACAGCCAGTCTTCGCATGGCAATCTGCTGGCTGTCTTGACCGTGTATATCGGTTATACCCACGCGGTATTCGTCTTCGGTATCCATATAAAAAGAAACGCGGGCACGGGTATTGCCGACAATATCGAAAGACAATCCGCTATCCGATTTCGCGCGGTAAATGTATGCCTGCGCAAGTGGGTTATTGGATGTCACCTCCATAGTGATCTGAGTTCCCCGCAAAGCGGTTATGTCTTCAAAGCGAATGCGTGTTTCTTCTTTCGGTTCGTAACCGGTATATTGAGGGTATGTGTACAATACTGTGTGTTTAAGTATAACAGGCGGGCTGGCAGGGGTGATTATATATTCTTGTGAACTTAACGAGATGTGGTCTACCCTGTACAAGACCGGTTCCCGGATGTCTTTTAAAGTGAACGAGTATCTATATCTACCTTCGGAAGACATAGTTTTTTTAACAGACGGGTTGTGAGTAGCAGACCATGTTATAGACGGCAAACCCGGTTTGGCGGTAAACACGATCGCGTCGACTGTAACATCCGTTGCGTAAGGCACTGTAACCGATCCGGGGCGCACAACCATGATTTCCCTGAATTGCGCCGGCGTATCGAAAAATTTTTCGTAAGCAGTGTGTATCGAACGGGCGTAAAAATCGCTGAACACCGTAACCGGCAATATGATAACCGCTATTAAATAAACCCAGTATCGCGCGAACCGTCTGTGCGGTATACTGCGCGGGTCGGATAAAAGATCTTTGGCAGACAGCGATTGTTCTACGCGGGCAATATGCGCCTGCACAAGATGTCGGGATAAGCCGAGCCGGTTATAGCTGTCAGGGTCTTTTGAGAACTGGTATGCCGATATAAGGTCGCCGTTCATAGAGGCAAACCGCTGTTCGAGAAACCGCGCTGTCCGCTCTATGGTGAAAATACCTTTGCAGGAACGCAGTACGTCTACCCACCAGACACCGCAGAACACAACGGCGATCAAAAAACACACAGCGAAAAAAACTATGTCCGGCATATTAAAAAAATACCGCAAAGGTAGCGCTACGAAAAAAAATACCGCCATCGCCACGCATACCAGCGCTAAGGTTTCGTATCCCAACCTTAGAACCAGCCGCGAGCGAATGTGCGCCAGTGTTTCGTATATAGGATGTATCTTTTTCATAATCAATGCTTAATAAAGTTTTCAGTATGCCGATAATAAAAATCGGTAGCGTGTCTGTTTAATAGAGTCGAATAAGTCTCATACGGTGCATTATGGACGCTTTTATACGAAATTTACAGCAAAAATTAATTATTCTCGCACTTTTCTCGCTTCCATTCATTATTCCGCTGTGGTGCGTATCCCGCTCGGGTAATCAGGGCAACTGGCAGAAAATACGGTTTCTCAATGAAGAAGGCATCAGGTATTGCGGGCAGAAAGAGTACGAAAAATCCATAGAATATTTTACAGGCGCCCTTAAACTCGATCCTGAGAACAAAACGATCAGAGAAAACCTTGCCGGAACGTACGTGAGCCTCGCTGTGGATCTAAAAAGCAGAGGCGAACGCGATAAGGCGATAAAAGTGCTGGAACAGGCGGTTTTACTGAACGTAAACCTCGATTCCATACATATCCTTCTGGCAAAATTGTATTATGAAAAAGGCGATCTTTTCGATGCCAAAAGAGAAACCCGAATCGCGCTTCTACTCAAACCAAATGACCCGTACCTGCTGAAGTTTTCCTCGTATCTGAACTATCTGATGGAAGACTACAACGACGCGCTGGCCGATTACAATACTATCGAAAAAACATACGGCATACCGTATAAAGAAGCTGAATACAACGACCTGCAAAAGGAAAGCGAACTTTTTGCAAAATACCGCAAGATGAACTGCCATCCGTTCGTCATTTTTTATCCCGACGAATCTTACAAAGACCGCGCCGAATGGATATCTCAGGCGCTGGCGAAAGTGTACCTGAAACTCGCGTCTTGGTGGAACTACAACCCGCAAAACGAGATACCGGTTTATCTTTATCCTGAAAAACAGTTTCTGGAAATAACAAAAAGCCGGATGGACGTTGTGGGTATCTATGACGGAAAGATACGCCTGCTGGTCGATCACTCCGACCGTACAAAACTGGAAAAAACCGCGGTTCACGAGTATACACATCATGCGTTTTCATGCCTGACGCACTCCAACACCCCATTCTGGTGCAACGAAGGACTGGCGCAGTACGTTGCCGGTCAATGGGATGAGATGCGAGCTAAAATGTTCGATGTGGCGGTGCAAAATAATAAGGTGATCGATTACGAATCTATAGAAACAATAAACGACGGTTTTTTCGATACACATAACCGCGCTCAGGCGTACATCCAGTCTTATGTGACGGTTAAATATCTTATAGATACCTTCGGCGAAGCGATAATATGCGAGATAATCGACGAATTGAAAAAAGGCAATACCGCCCGGCAGGCGGTGGAGGAGCTGACTCTTCTAAGTTACGCCGAATTGGAACAAGAAGTCAAAGTTTACTACATCGCCAAACGTATAGAAGAGTACAAAGCATACGCTACGCTGATATCTAACATCGCTGACAAAGAAAAGTAACGGCTTATCGTTGCCAGTTCCAGATAATCTTTGATTGTGATGTTGCGATCGTACAACTTTGCGTAGTTTAACATCTTCGAATCCTCCCAGTTTTTGCGATTTGCGGTTTGCCTTTTTGCGATCTAAAAAACTGGGTGTATAAGGCCATAGGTTCAAGGGGGAGTCAAGGGGTATAATACGTTTTTCTGCAGATATTTACAGATATTTTATAAAATCGTTTTATTGAACTTTAAAGTGCTATTTGCGGATACATCTTTTCAAGAATAACGCGCCAAATACAAATAAAACCATACTCATTGGTTCGGGAACAGGAGCAAAACCGACAGGACCGGTTAATGTTAATGTTTCTGTATTTCTATCGTCAGGAGTCGTTGAGTAAGCGTAAGATAACACCACATCAAACTCATCAATAATTGGAGTTCCATATGGTTCTGATAAAGGGAATAACAAATAAGCTGGCATGCCATATAGACTATATTCTGTATTAACGGCTGTGTTATACATAGAATCAATATAAGGTATAACAAACGGATTAGTAGAACTTCCTGCCGGAATTGCACCAATAAGTAGAGTTGTTATTTCTTGATTGTATTCGTTGGCATAAGTTACTGCTGTATTATGAAGTTCCATATTAAAATAAACCGATTCAACCCCTTCTACATCATTTAAAATAATATCAAAAATCCACCTGCCATTGAAGGTAGTATCCTCATAGAAATCCAGTGTGATCACCCCATCTGAGGTGGTTACTGCGGAATAGGAATGAACACATGTGAATGCTACAATGAAACACAGCGTTGCAATAAATAGCATCGGTTTCATGTCAGAACACCTTCTTCGTTAAAAATTTCAGAATAAAAGCGCCAAACAGAAACAAGCTAATACTGACAGGTTCAGGGACAGGAGCAAAATCTACGGGACCGGTTAATTGTAGCACTTTCATATATTCATTTCCTAGATTATCACTGTAATGCATTTTCACCCAGAAATCGCCTAAAACAGGTTGACCTTCTTCTGTTGGAGTTGCATAGAAGTCAAACGATTCTCCTGTTGGAGTTGCTAAGTCACCTGTCATAACACGAGGCCATAAAATTAGCGAATTAGATACATAATAACCAAATTCATAATATTCCGTATCATTGTTATATTGATTATTTAAATTCATTGCTTGGTTGTAAAAAATAAAATAAAATCCCAATGTTTCCACACCTCCAAGACCATCAATATCATTCACGGTAAAATCAAGTACCCACAGATTATCAACGCCCAGTTGAGTATCCTCGTAGAAATCCAGTGTAATCAATCCATCTGAAGTGGTTACTGCGGAGAACGAAGGGGTAGACAAGGCAAGCAACGCAACGGCAATCAACAGCACTCTTTTCATGATTGGCTCCTGAATAAATTATCTTATTGGTATATATAATTATACCACATCATTTCATAAATTTATATACTTATCAACAATTTTCCGGTAAAAATTGTCTGCCTTGGATACCATCTTGGAATACCGTTTCACCGATTTGATGTCGTCGTGACCGTCGATAGATACAAAGGACTTGATCATATGCCATTTTATCAGAAAATTAAGGGGACACATCACTTAATTTTCGTATCTTTGTATCCCGGAATCTTTATTTGTCCCAACGATTAATTACTTTTCCGGTTACAATTCCTAAAATAGATATTAATAATGTAAATATTGTCAATGGCTCAGGAATAACAGCAGGAGGAGTGTATGTCCCTTCAAAATTAATATAATCCACTCCAAGGAATCCGAAAGGTGAAATATTCACGTTACCTGAATTATAGTAATAATTACCAAAAAAAATTGTTATATTATTTACTGGTGTCATATCAGAATTTAAATATGCAAGAAGCTTTACGTCGTTCCAGTATATCAAAGTATATCCTGTTTCATCCCTGCTAAATTTTAAGGTGGCAGAAGAGTTGGTTGAACCGGTTGATGTCGCATGATACGGACCGTAAGTGCCATTAGAGATGTTACCATACATTTTTGGGGGTTCACTTACTCCTTGGTGATACCACCAATCCTGAATACCGGCTTTAACATAGAATCCGTTGTCTCCGCTTAACTGAATTTGAAGTCCGAATCCGGTATTACTGGCATATTCATTCCATCTTATTTTCGCTTCACAAGTGAATGTTTCCATTTCATATGGTAAATTATAAACCGTTGTTAAATGAATATATGGTTCGCTTCCCGCTCTATTTAGGGATGTTACTCGAAGATATGATGATTCTGTAGCTAAATTATGGTTTGCGACTCCAGCGTTGGGTTCTATTGACCATTCCTCTATATTAAGCGGTGAATCGAAATTTTCGTTATAAAAATATGTTGCGGAATAAGAACCATTTACTGCATAAAAACATAAATATAATATTAATGAAAAATATATTAATAATTTAAACCATGGCATACTAAAATTCCTTTCCTGCAATTATAAAGTACCACTATTTTCTTTTTATTAGAGCTGATAACGCGAACACTAATAAAATCAGCGACGCCGGTTCCGGTATAACATCTGAATTTGAGCGGTCTGCGTCCATGTTATAAAGAAGAAAACCCTGGTTAACAGTTTGACTGGGACTTGAAGCAACACCAACGATATCACCATATTCATTTATGTCATAAGCTACAGCCAGTGTCCAACCTAGATCAGGATCGATAAGACTGTTTAAATCAATCATTTCACCATTAACATACAAAAACGCATGATTTCTTCCGGAAACCCATACGTCTCCAACAATTAATCCGGAATTATTTATTGCCTTAGCGTAGCTACTGGTTCCATTAGAAACGGTACCAAGATCTTTCATTACGCCGTTTTCATATAAAAACGCATGGTATTCACCGGGAATAGATGTCTGTGACTGACCGACAACTTGTCCATGATCATTTATATCCCATGCCCAACTCCAATCACCATCGATAGCGCCAAGATAAATAATTGGCTCCTCATTGTCGATATCTCCACAGTGATATGTCGCCTCAAAATTCGGATTATAGCTATAACCTACAACCTCTCCATTATTGTTTAATCCATATCCGTCTCTGAGAGGGCTAAGGTTATACATCACTCCATTTTTATACAAAAATCCGTAACCCCTTTCACCATAAATAATAGTAGCAGGTATATAAGCTTGGCCAGCAATTTGTCCCGATTCGTTTATCATCCTTGCAACACTGTATTTTCCTCCAAAAGTACCCAGATCAATCATAATGCCGTTTTCATATAAGAAAGCATGACTGTAAGTTGAATCTACGTTTGATTCGCCGACAATCTGTCCGGCATTATTAATGTCGTATGCGATACTTGTATAACTTGAAAAAGTGCCGAGATTAATCATTATTCCGTTTTCATACAAAAACGCGCGAGTATCAGAATATCCTGATAAATGCGAAGATCCGACAATCTGCCCAATATCGTTTATTCCATATGCAACACTGGATTGCCCTCCTAAAGTTCCCAACATTTCAAGGCGATAGTTCAAAGTTAAGGACATTGCGGATGAACAGATCATAAATCCAATTATAAAATTAAAAAGCAGAATATATTTTCCCATGATAGTTCCCTATTTTTAGTTATTGATCTAATAAACAAATTACATAATATAAATATACCATATAAGATAAATTTTGTCAAAGAAAAATTAGTAAAGGAAATAGTCATGCAACAAAAAGTGTGTAGTTTTGAAAAGATACGTGAACACCTTGTAATTCTGTCCCTAATTCATGGGGAAATCTTTTTTGCGTCTTTTTGAAAATAATTGGGGTAACTTAAAAAACAGCAATTCCCATGTTATAAACACAGATAGAAATAAACAGCGGGAGGTTTTAAGAGGCTCCTTTAAGAGGTTTTATGGATGAAATCATAATAGAAAACGAATATCTTAATGAAGCACAGAACCCGAATCCACATCAGATGTCCCCGTAATTTCTGGGCTACATCGACGGTCCGAATCAATACATCTACTGCGCAAACAATCCGGTCAACTTCATTGATCCGTTCGGATTGAGCAATAGAGACAAAGATCCATACTATTTTTTTCTTCGCTTTGCCAGCCAATATAGTCCATAAAGAAAAAAGAAAACAGCGCTTGGCTCCGGAACAGGCGCGGGCGTAGAAAATGAGATATCATCGATCAAGAAATAAATAGGATCACTACCCTCAGCATAATGACCAAGAAGCGACAATTTTTTAACGGGCACAGTGGTTTGAAAAGAGAATTCTTTCCATTCGCCCAACGCATGAATGACCTCAAGTTCAGCAATAGAGTTGTCTAAAAAATAAATAGTTGGAAAAATACTTTCGTCAGGCTTGGTTTCATCAGTAGGTGGAAGGTCTGAACCCGGATCCGATGTTTGGGGCCCGTCTCCATCAGGAGGTGTCAATGGGTCATCATCCGGTTCAGGTTCGGGCTGGAATTCGGGTGGGGCTCCGTATCCAACAGACATTTCATAAACTTTGGCAGAAAAAATATATATCGGATTTGCGAAGATTAGTTCCATGTATGGATTGTCTGTATCCATTACGCGCAAAAACAAACCTCCCGTATCATCCTGATCAATTACCCCTGAATTGAATTCAACGCCCTGAGGTGTGTATTGATTGGTTATTACCGCTCCAACTGTTTTATCCTGAAAATCAATAAATACCGCGGCAAAACTAGGAACAATAAGAAGATACGACATAACAAAAATTAAGAATATACTTCTGATAATCACAGTAGTTTGTTTAGGCATTGCATCAGCATCCTTATGTTAAATTTTAAACGAAAGCATAAAAATATTTTTTCCAAGTAAAGCAAATTTAGCATTTACTGTCAAAATAAATAAACATGTAATAGATGTTTTATTAATAAATGCCACCGAATGATTGCCTGTCCACGATCAACTATGTACCGTTATTACTCGAACCACTTTTTAGCGGCTCATTCATTCGCGGACAGAGTGGTTGCATTTCACAGGATTTGAGAAATTTTTGTGGCATTTACTGAGCAAAAACGTATTTTGTTGGCAATTTTTTTTTAGACTCTTCACCTCATTCGGACACACGTATCCTGTTGAGAAAAGAGTTTATCTTCAGTTTTCCTTGTCAGGTCATAACAGGCGGGCAATTGGATTTATGCCAGATTTGATCAAAATGCAGATTTTAGACTTATGTATAACCGATGGCTATGGAAGATCAATCGATAAAACAAAAAAACTTGGAAAATCGATTGAAATTTCCAGTCTGCCGTGCTAGTATCGGATTCGAAAAATTCGAAATCGTTCGGGGAATGTTATGGGCAAAATAATCAGCGTATCAAATCAAAAAGGCGGAGTCGGTAAAACCACCACAGCTATAAACCTTTCAGCCGGCCTTGCTGAACACGGCCACAAGGTTCTGCTGATCGACACCGACGCGCAGGGCAACTCTACAAGCGGCCTTGGCATCAACCGCGAAAATATTTCGCTAGGTCTGCACGACGCTATAATAGACGAATTTCCGCTAATAGAAATAATTATCGACACAGGATACGAGAATTTTCACGCCATACCGTCTACCAGAGACTTAAGCGGCGTGGATGCCGAATTGTTTCAGATAGAACGCAGGGAACGACGGCTTAAAGAAGGCCTGCATATTCTCAAACAGGAATACGATTATATTATTATCGACTGCCCGCCTTCTTTGACACTGCTGACGGTCAACGCTTTAACCGCCGCCGACAGCGTACTTATACCGCTTCAGACCGAATACTACGCGCTCGAAGGGCTCGGGCAACTGCTGGGAGCTATAAACCTCATAAGACTGGGGCTGAACCCTGATCTGGCTATAGAAGGGATTGTTCTGACCATGTTTGACAAGAGAACACGCCTTAGCATGCAGGTGGTCAATGAAGTGCAATGTTTTTTCCGCGACCGCGAATACGTGTTCGATACCATAATCCCCCGTAACGTGCGTTTAAGCGAAGCGCCCAGTTACGGCAAACCCGCGCTCTATTATGACCCGTCTTCAATTGGCGCTCAGGCGTACCGCGCACTGAGCAAAGAGTTTCTTAAAAAACAGGCCGGAATGTTATCAGTGTGCTGACATGTCGGCAAAGAGGTGTTGATTCATGCAGGACAAGTCTAAAAAAACCGGATTAGGCAGAGGTTTAAGTTCGCTTATACCGGTGTCAGAACTTGACAAGCAGTATATCCGCAAAATACAAATCGCCGAAGTGGTTGCGAATAAATATCAGCCCCGCACCGATTTCGCGGAAGAAAAGTTGCAGGAATTGATGGAATCCATCAGGCAACACGGGGTTATCCAGCCGGTTATAGTACGCAAAATAGATTCAGGATACGAACTCATAGCCGGAGAACGAAGGTTTCTGGCCGCCAAACGTCTTGATTTTCAGGAAATACCGGCGCTGGTAAAAAGTGTGTCCGATCAGGAAACGCTGGAACTGGCTCTGATCGAAAATATCCAGCGCGCCGATCTCAATCCCATCGAAGAGGCAAAAGGATACCTTATGCTCAGCAAAGAGTTTTCCCTGTCTCAGGATTCCGTGGCAAAAAAGGTCGGGCGAAGCAGAACCGCTGTCGCCAACGCAATACGTCTTCTAAAACTGCCGCAAAGGGTGCAACAGGCGCTTGTTTGTAGCGATATTTCCGTAGGGCATGCCAAAGTTATCCTCGGATTGCCGGAGCCGGAAGACCAGACAGCGTTATGCGAAAAAATCATCGCGAAAGACCTGACTGTGCGCGATACCGAACGCGAAGTGCGCCGTATGACAACCAAACCGCAATGCCAGTCCGCACCGGTCGATCCTCAACTGCGCAAAAAATGCAAACGGTATGCGCTGGCCTTGCGCGAATCTTTCCGCACTGGTGTCGACGTGAAATGGACAGGCAATAAAGGAAAACTTATTATTACAGTGGCAAACGAGGAGGAACTCGACCGAATTGTCAGTCAACTCAAACAAAACGCAACCAAAGTCTCATGATACGCTTCACAACCATAACGATACCAACGGCAAGAGCGATCTGGCTCGGGTTTTCGTCGTTGTCGGTAACCTTGGGTTTGTAATGTTTTTTTCTATTATAATAGGTTTTTTTACAGGTTTTTGGCTTGATAAATTTTTTCATACCGGTTATATTCTGCTTATTGCAGGTATTATTATCGGTATTTGCGCCGGTTTTTACCGTTGTTACCTTATTTTAAAAAAAGAATTGAACCTGTAACCGGAGATATATTATCATCGGCATTAATCAGGCCATAGTGCCTCTGCTCAAAACACTGTGTAAAAAAATGCTGATAGTGTGCGCTATCGCTACTGTGTTGCTTTGGAGCATCGGTTGGTCTGATATGATAGGCGGTCTTTTGTTCGGCGCGGTAATCGGGTTCGTAAATTTCTTTCTTGCGGGTAAAGATATTTCACGGACTGCCGATAACGTGCTTACCGGTTGTAAACCGGGTAACGCTAAAAAAATACTGGTGGGCTTTTTCCTTCGATATGCCATTTTGGCATTGGCTTTCCTGATCGCCGCGAAATACGACGCTCTGGCGATTCCCTCTTTTGTAATAGGATTACTCATGGTTCAAGGTATTTTATACTGGGAATACTTATGGGGTTCTAAGTAATGCACATATCGAAAAAACAAAAATATATTCTTGCCGGTATAATCTTGGTAGAGATTATTATCGGCATCTTTTTTATCAAGATAGATATGTCCGCCATAGCCGAGCCTCCTGCCAAACTGAAACACATATTCGGGTTTGCCATACCGATGAACGGTATCAATATATCCACCATTTTAAATACGTGGCTGATTATGGTTGTCTTGATCTTATCCAGTTGGAAAATAACCCGGCATTTGACCCCTGTTCCCAGCCGGCTTCAGGTGATTGCCGAGCAGTATGTGTCCGCCTTCGATAAACTTTGCGAAGAGGTTCTCGGATCCGGCAAAGGCAGAAAATACATGCCTATGGTATCCACATTATTTATATTTATACTGGTTGCCAATTCTATCGGCGCGATTCCAAGTTTCTGGCACATTTTCAGCGGGTTTCCCAGCTGGCTTAAATTCGACGAACCGACTAAAGATCTTAACACAACTTTGGGTTTCGGTTTGCTTTGTTTTCTTGTCGCCCATATCAGCGGAATCTATTATAAAGGTTTTAAAAAATATTTAAGCGAGTACTTTGAGCCCATGATTGAAATCGGCAGACTGCGAATCCCCAATTTATTTATGGGAATGCTTAATATTGTCGGCGAGTTTGGAAAAACCATTTCCCATTCGTTTCGTTTGTTCGGCAACATGTTAGGTAGCGCTATTATTATTCTGGTAATATCTAATTTGACGAAATACATTGTCATGCCGGTTTTTTTGAACGCTTTTTTCGGGTTGTTCATCGGGGCGATACAGGCATTTGTATTTGCCATGCTCGCTTTGGTTTACGTATCGGTTATGATTAATGAATAACAGGGCGCCTGCGCGCCTGCGCACAGTGTTGTATTCGATAAGGAATTTTTTATGCAAATAGACGAATCTGTAATGAAGATGGCGACATTTTTTGCCGCGGCATTGTCTATGGGGATCGGGGCAATCGGTTCTGCCTACGGGCTTGGATATGCCAGCTCGAAAGCCTGCGAGGCTATTGCCCGCCAGCCGCAAGAATCGGGTAAAATCATTAAAATGATGCTGATCGGACAGGCGGCGTCAGGAACTCCGTCTATCTTTTCGCTTTTAATATCGTTTTTACTTTTGTTCGGGCCGGCGCCTAAACAGGGGCTAGTGCAGGTTTTCGCTATACTCGGCGCAGGGATATGTATGGGCGCCGGAGCAGTGGGACCGGGTATAGGCGCAGGATTTGCCAATGCCGAAGCGTGTGACGGCGTAGCTAGGATGCCGGACAGCGAAACTACTTTATTGCGCGTAATGCTCATGGGTCAGGCTGTGTCGCAGTCTACCAGCATATATGCGCTGGTAATAGCGTTTTTACTAACTATAGTATAATAATCCTTAAAAAAGGGGGTAAAACCATGATAGAAGATGCTCTGTTAGTTAAAGAATTGGTTAAGGCGGCGGCTGTACTTGGAGCTGGTATTTGTATGGGGTTCGGCGCTATAGGACCCGGAATCGGAGAAGGATTTGCCGCTGGCAAGGCATGCGAGGGTGTCGCGCGGGAACCGGAAAACGCCAACCTGATTACCCGTACCATGCTAATCGGCCAAGCCGTATCCGAATCGACTGGCATATACTCTCTGGTTATAGCTCTGCTGATGCTGTTTGTCATATAACATCAATCGCATAGCTGAACCATAAACTCTAAAGAGAGGACGCGGGCTGTGGTAGAAATAAGTTTTACCATGATTGTTCAAGTGCTTAACTTCCTGATCCTTATGTGGCTTTTGAAAAAACTGCTTTACGGGCCGGTGATAGATTATCTCGACCGTCGTTCCGAAGGAATAAAGGTTGACCTATCCGAGGCGAAACGGATGAAGAAAGAAGCCACAGAGGTAATAAAGAATCAGGAACTCGAATACCAGCGGGCTAAGCGGGAAGCTCAAAATATCGTCAGGGAAGCTCAAAAACAAGCGGAATCAGAGAAAAACAAGATTTTGGCGGACGCTGAAGAAGAATCTCATCAAATTGTCGAGAACGGAAAAAAGTTTGTCGATATGGAACTGCGTACAGCCAAAACAAAACTGCATAATAATGTTATCGACATTGCCACCGCTATCGCAGGGCAGATGATTGAACAACAGATTACCGTTAAAGATCAGGATAAACTGCTCAAAAAAGCACTGGAACAATTTGATCAATGGAACTAAATAAATCTAAAATCGCCAAAAGGTATGCCTCGTCGTTTATCGATGTGGCTGAAAGCAAGCAATATAAAACATTGCTTGCCCAAATGGAATCCGTGCGCGAAATCCTTAAACTAAACCCTGATCTGATAAAGTTTTCTCATAATCCACTTATCGATATCGATGAGCGGATTAAACTAATCGAAGATACGCTAAAGCCGCTTGGAATAGAAGCGATTCTGATAGGTCTGATCGATATTCTGGCGCGAAACGGCAGGCTGGGTTTGTTTGATACGATAATGTTTTTTTTCGCCAAAATGGTTCAGGATCGGGTAAACGAATCTGTCGCGCAGGTATACAGCGTAAAAGAACTTGACGAGCCTGCAAAAAAAAGAATCGCTGAATGTCTTGAACAATTTTTTAAAAAGAAAATTATTCTTGATTGCAAACTGGACAGCTCGCTTATGGGCGGGTTGCGTGTTCAGGTAGGCAACAAGATTATCGACTATTCAATACAAGGTGAACTGCAACGCATAAACAGTGTGTTAAAAGAGGAAGGATAAGTTTGCTATGCAGATAAAAGCCGATGAAATAAGTTCCTTAATCAAGGCGAAGATTCAAAAATATGAAAAGAAAATGAAGTTGGATGACGTGGGAACCGTCATTCAGGTCGGCGATGGTGTAGCCACCATATACGGGCTCGATAACGCTATGGCCGGCGAGCTTCTCGATATGGGCAAGGGTATCAAAGGTATGGTTATGAACCTTGAGGAGACCACTGTCGGCGCAAGCATCATGGGCGACGACAAACTCATCAAGGAAGGCGATACGGTCAAACTTACCGGAAGAATCGTTGAAGTGCCTGTCGGCGAAGAACTATGCGGCAGAGTAGTCGACGCGCTGGGCGAACCGGTAGACGGCAAAGGGCCTATCAAAGCCAAACAGTTCAAACCGATCGAACAGATAGCGCCCGGCGTTGTTGCCCGCCAGCCTGTAAGAGAAGCGCTCCAGACCGGAATCAAGGCGATCGACGCCATGGTGCCCATCGGGCGCGGACAGCGCGAACTTATCATCGGCGACCGCCAAACCGGTAAAACAGCTATCGCGGTAGACGCCATAATCAATCAGAAAGACAGCGACGTATACTGTATCTACGTTGCCATAGGACAAAAACGCTCAACCGTGGCTCAGGTTATAAAAACACTTGAGGACAACGGGGCTATGGACTACACCACTGTCGTGTCTGCGTCTGCAAGCGATCCAGCTCCCCTGCAGTATATCGCGCCGTACACAGGTTGCGCGATGGGCGAATATTTCCGCGATAACGGCAAACACGCATTAATTATATACGACGATTTATCCAAGCACGCTGTAGCATACCGTCAGATTTCACTTGTTTTACGCCGTCCGCCGGGACGCGAGGCGTATCCGGGCGATATTTTTTACCTGCATTCACGTCTTCTGGAACGAGCGGCTAAATACAGCGACAAAAACGGGGGCGGATCTCTGACCGCACTGCCTATCATAGAAACTCAGGCGGGCGATGTGTCGGCTTATATTCCTACAAACGTCATCTCAATTACCGACGGGCAGATTTATCTGGAAAGCAACCTGTTTTATTCCGGCGTCCGGCCTGCTATCAACGTCGGGCTGTCTGTATCCCGCGTGGGAGGCAGTGCGCAGGTAAAAGCCATGAAAAAGGTCGCCGGACCCCTCAGGCTTGAACTTGCTCAGTATAGGGAAATGGCGGCGTTCGCCCAGTTCGGTTCCGACCTTGACAAAGCTACGCAGGCACAGCTACATAAAGGCGAACGGCTCGTCGAGATTTTGAAACAGGGACAATATTCGCCGATGCCCATAGAACAACAGGTTGCAGTAATATTCGTCGCTGTGAACAATTATCTGGACGATATACCTGCCGGCGCGTGCGAACGTTTTGAAAAGGAATACCTTGCGTTTCTGACATCAAAGAAAAGCGACCTGCTGACAGCTATCCGTGAAGGGTCTATGGATTTTACGGAAATAGACAAAAAACTGCGGAAAGTTATAGAAGAATTCAAAAAAGGGTTCTCAATCGAAGAGTAATATATGGAAAATGTTCGTGACATTAAAGCTAGAATAAAAAGCGTGCGTGAGATTTATAAAATCACTCGCGCCATGAAATTGGTTGCCACAGCCAAGCAGAAAAAACTTATGCTGAAGGTTGCCGACACCGCGAAATACGTGGAAAAAATTGACGATTTGCTCCTATGCTCAGGCAAGGAAGTAGTCCGGCGTTTTAATCCGTATTTCACTCCAAGACATGCCGGCGGAAAGTCGTTGTTGGTGGTGGTAACCGCTGACAAAGGGTTGTGTGGAAGTTTCAACGCCAACCTCAACCGCCATGCGGCTAACCTGTTGGCGCAGAATCCGGCAGACGTGTATGTTGTCGGAAAAAAAGGAAGAAATTTTTTCAGAAAACATACTGAAATCAATCTTATCGGCGAAACGGTAGATATATTCGGGAAAACATCGTTCAGGTCATGTAACAAGATAATGCACGACCTGAAACTAAAGTTTCTATCCGGCACATACGATTCAATATCGGTTCTGTACACCCATTTCGAGTCTCTGGGACGCCAGACGATCATAACCAAACAGCTCCTGCCTATTGTAGCGGAGCCGCTCAAGCCTGAGTCGTCCGACGACGATACTGCAACCGAACCTGTCCCGAAAATACGGCGGTTCATGTACGAATCGTCCGCCGACGCAGTATTTGATGAACTGATCGAACATTACCTTGATTTACAGTTGTATATAATATTGCTGGAATCGGAACTGTCGGAACATATAACCCGCATGAACGCCATGGATTCGGCAACGCAAAACGCCTCAGACCTGATAGATTCGCTTGTGCTTGCCTATAACCGGGTGCGTCAGGCGATGATTACCACGGAAATTCTGGAAATAGCCGGCGGTGCGGAAGCTATTAAATCGTCATAACTTATTATAAGGTTAACATATACGAAAAGGGATAGCTACTATGAATAAAGGTACAGTCGTTGAAATCATCGGCCCTGTGGTTGATGTAAAGTTTGAAGAGGGTAAGCTACCCGCCATCTATAATGCTGTCGAAGTATACAAGTTACTTGACAGCAATAAAAAAGAAAAAATTATATGCGAGGTTGCCCTGCATCTTGGAGACAACAAAGTCAGATGCATATCTATGTCGCCCACAGACGGTTTGACACGCGGTATCGAGGCTATCGATACAGGTAATCCTATATCCGTACCGGTAGGCAAAGAAACCTTGGGAAGGGTGATGAATGTTGTCGGCGAACCGGTTGATAACGAAGGCGATATAAAGTCGTCCCAGAAATCGCCTATCCACCGTCCCGCTCCGTTACTTCAGGATCAAAGCGCTAAAGTGGAAATGTTTGAAACCGGACTTAAGGTTATAGACCTTTTGGCGCCGTACAGCAAAGGCGGAAAAACAGGACTGTTCGGCGGAGCCGGCGTAGGCAAAACAGTGTTGATCATGGAGTTGATACGAAACATAGCAAGCGAGCACGGCGGCATTTCCGTTTTTTCCGGTGTGGGCGAACGTACCCGCGAGGGAAACGACCTTTGGCTTGAAATGAAAGAATCCGGTGTACTCGAAAAAACCGCGCTTATTTATGGACAGATGACCGAACCGCCGGGAGCGCGTCTGCGAGTCGGTCTGACAGGGCTGACAGTCGCAGAATATTTTCGAGACGAAATGGGGCAGGACGTACTGCTGTTTATCGATAACATTTTCCGGTTCGTACAGGCCGGATCGGAAGTTTCCGCGCTTCTGGGGCGCATGCCGTCCGCAGTGGGATACCAGCCTACTCTGGCAACGGAAATGGGTTCGCTTCAGGAACGGATCACATCTACAAAACGCGGTTCGATCACCTCGGTACAGGCTATTTACGTGCCTGCCGACGACCTGACCGACCCTGCTCCGGCTACCACGTTCGCGCATCTTGACGCCACCACGGTGTTGTCGCGCCGGATCGTTGAACTGGGCATTTATCCGGCTGTGGACCCTCTGGATTCCACGTCGCGTATTCTTGATCCGCGTATTCTTGGCGAACGACATTACCGAGTAGCTCGGCAGGTTCAGGAAGTTTTGCAAAGGTATACGGAACTGCAGGATATCATACGCATTCTGGGTATGGACGAATTGTCCGACGATGATAAAATTTTAGTTTCCCGCGCCCGTAAGGTTCAGCGGTTTTTATCACAGCCGTTCTTTGTGGCGGAACAGTTTACAGGCATGCCCGGTAAATACGTATCTCTTGAAGATACTATCGAAGGATTCGAACTGCTTGTCAACGGCGAAGTCGACCAGTTGCCGGAACAGGCGTTTTATATGGTAGGCGGTATTGATGACGTCCGCGAAAAAGCGAAAAAGATGGAATCCAAATAATGAGCATGCTTCAAGTTGAAATCATGACGCCGGACAGAAAAGTCGCGGGGTTTGAGTGCGAAAAGGTTGTTGTTTACGGTGAAGACGGATTTTTTACTATTTTGCCGGGACACGCAAAACTTATATCCAATGTGCGTATCAGCGAACTGGTCTGTTCAGGCATATCCACGCCTTCCGGCGAAAAAGAGCCGGTCGGGTCATATTTTGTATCCGGCGGATTCGTCAAGATAGAAAAAGATTCGGTGCAATTTTTCACGCCGTCCGCGGAACGCGGCGACCGCATAGACCTCGACCGTGCTGAACAAGCTAGAAAACGGGCTGTGACCGTGACGCAAACCGCCACCGGCGGAATCGATTTTGACAGAGCGCAGGCCGCACTGGAACGTGCTTTGGTTCGGTTGCGAATAGGACAGAAATTCGGGAGAAAACCACAGTGAGCAATCCCTATGACGATCCGCAAAAACCGGCTGGAAAACATGAAATTTCTTCTCAACCTGAAGAAAATAAGCCGGACAAAAAACTGCTCGCAAAAAAGTACGAGCGCGTCCACAATGTTTTGTTTCTGGTGGATGTTGTATATACTCTTGTCCTAATCGCAATTTTTATATTTGCCGGAAAAGGCGGAGGGTTTTCTCAACAGCTTGCCGACTGGATCGCCGGATGGTGTCCAAACTACTGGCTTAATATTGCCGTTTATACAGCGATTTTGACTACTGGTTATATGGTGTTTTTACTGCCGTTGCAGTTTTACAGCGGGTATATTCTTGAACACAAATACGGGTTGTCCAACGAAAAAATAGGTTCTTGGTTTTTCGACAGGATAAAATCGTACCTGCTGAATCTTGTGTTTATGGCGATCATGGCTGAACTGCTTTTTCTGCTACTGCATTACGCCAAGGATACTTGGTGGCTGTGGCTGGGTATTATATGGGTGCTTTTCGGAATAATACTGAGCAATATTTTTCCTGTGCTTATCCTGCCTTTGTTTTACAAATACAAACCATTGGAAGATAAAGAACTGGCACGGCGTCTGATCACCCTTGCCGAACGGCTTAATGCAAAGATTTTGGGCGTATACGAACTGGAACTGAGCGCGAAAACGAAAAAAGCCAATGCCGCGCTTGCAGGACTCGGCAACACCAAACGAATCTTGCTTGGCGACACGCTACTTAAAAATTTTTCACATGACGAGATAGTACTGGTTCTTGCTCACGAACTCGGTCATTTTTATTATAAACATATATGGAAACTGATTTTTTTCGGCGGTTGCGTCACTTTCGGCGGCTTGTACATAACCGGCCTTCTCTTGGATAAGCTGGTGTCTGTTGCCGGATACGCAAGCATCACCTCTGTCGCGTCGTTCCCTTTGTTTTTATTGTGCATGTTCATATTTGCTCTGGTGACCATGCCGGTCAACGCCTGTTTTTCACGCATGCTCGAACGTCAGGCGGATTTGTTTTGTCTGCGCGAAACAAACGCTCCGCAAGTCTTTATCAGCGCAATGACCAAACTTGCCGACATGAACCTTGCCGACGAGGAGCCGCATCCGGTGATTGAGTTTATTCTTCACGATCATCCCAGCATCGGGCGAAGAATAAAAATGGCCAACCAGTTCGCGCAGTCGGAATCGTAACGCCGCTTTAGGAGACGCATCTATGTCTTACGGCACACTGTACGTTGTCGCGACGCCCATAGGCAACTTGGATGATATAAGCCTGCGCGCCTTACAAACCCTCAAATCGGTCGATGTGTGTCTTGCCGAGGATACCCGCCACACCCAAAAATTGTTTGCCCATTTCGATATTCCGTTTAATCTAAAAAGCTGTTACCGGTTTAACGAAAAAACGCGCGTAAACGGTATTATAGATATGCTTGAGAAAGGTAAATCCGTAGCGCTGGTCAGCGATGCGGGAATGCCCGGAATATCCGATCCGGGAGAACGCATAATCCGCGAGGTTATCGATGCCGGACTGCCGGTTACCGTAATACCTGGCGCGTGTTCGCCTCTGGTAGCTCTGGTTTTGTCCGGTATGCGCATGGACAGGTTTGCCTTCGAGGGTTTTTTACCGCGCAAAGGCAACAAACGCAATAAACTCCTGAGAAAAATAGAGTCCAACGACGCTACGTCAATGGTATTCGAATCTGCCTTGCGAATAGAACCTCTTCTTGCCGATATACTTGCTATATGCGGAGACAGAAAAATAGCCCTGTGCCGTGAATTGACCAAGTTGTACGAAGATGTGCAACGTGGGAGTTGCTCGCAAATGATCGGGAAACTATCCGCCGGCGAACTTAAACTCAAAGGCGAGTTTGTGGTGGTGATAGAAGGCAGGGAATCGTTCGACAAACGCCTGCGCGGAGCTTAGATAGATGCGCGTATGAAATCCTTGCGTTTGACGCCCGATATCTATACAATACAAAATATATCGAATATTTTTTGAACCGCAACCGTCTATAATAGGTAGCAGTAAAGATGACTAGCAATGAGTTGCCGGAAATATCGGATAACGAGCTGGTAGAAAAAATCCGGCAAGGTGATTTAGAAGCGTTTCATGAAATCGTACTGCGATATGAAAAAAAAGTTTTGGCAGTGGCGTTCGGAATAGTGCACAACGAGTTTGACGCCAAGGATGTCGCGCAGAACGTGTTTCTTAAGATGCATAAGTCGCTGGATAAATTTAGAGGCGATTCGCGATTTTATACTTGGCTGTACCGTATAACGGTGAACGTGGCTATAGATTTTATGCGCAAAAATAAACGCACAATGAACGTGGAGTTTGACGACCATATAAAACTTGATATCGATTCCGACGTGCCGGTTTCAGCGCATAAAAAATCGTTGCCGCGAGATGAAGTTATGAGAGACGAGCTGTACGAGAAAATGCGGTCAGCGATCGATTCCTTAAGCGACGAACATCGCTCGGCGCTGGTACTGCGAGAGATGGAGGATTTATCTTATCAGGAGATAGCGGAAACTCTAAATTGCTCGATAGGAACTGTGATGTCCCGGTTATATTATGCTCGCAGAAAGGTACAGAAACTGCTCAAACCGTACTTGAATGGGCAGGAGGTGTGAAATGATGGAACACGACAAAGAGTATTACTACCGCCTAATCAGCGCCATGCTCGATAACGAACTGAACTCCGACCAGCAGAATGAACTGGACGAATTTATCGCTCAGAACCCTGATTTTCAAGACGAATTCGACGGGTTTGCCGAATCATCCAAACTCGCTGGGGCTTTTTTGAAAGACGCGGGCAAAAGTGTAGAACACATCTCTGTGTGGTCTGCCGTAGCGGACGCTGTATCCGCGGATTTTGACATTGAACGCCGCCTGCCGCGCGAAACCGGAAAAATCATTCCGGCAGTATTCGGCAAAAAACGGCGTGTCGCTTGGATATCGTCGGCTTTGGCCGCTAGCATATTGATTTTTTTCGGATTTTATCTTTTTATTTTTCCAGATAAACCATATAATCAAACGGACAATATGTGTATTGTAGAATCGGTGGAATCGGAATCGTCATCGGTTATGGTGTTCAAAGATACCGATACCAACACGACCATAATATGGATGTTTTCTTCACGGCCTTCTGAAGGGGGGATAACTTCATGAAGTATTTTTTCGCAATCTTGGGATTCATTATGTTTTTCGTAGCGGGGTCGGTTTTTGTGCATGACGCGGACGCGCAGACCATTCAGGTAAGCGTCAGATCGGTGAAGGCATCTAATAATTCGTCAGGCATGTCGCCAGCTCTAAACGACATAAAATCTCAGCTCGGACGCCTCAACTATTCGGCTTATACCCTGCTCAAAAAAGATTCAGGGACAGGCCAGCCCGGCAATAACGTGCAATTCGTATTGCCTGACGGAGACCAGATGACGGTGCAAATCAGCGGAATCGACGGTTCGTTTGTCAACCTGCAGGTAACCCTTAAACAGGCGGGGCTCAAAACAAATTTCAGGATCGTCAACGGAGGTACCGTAATCATCGGCGGAAACCAGTATGAAGACGGAGCCATGGTTATCGCCTTATCCGCTTCGTTTTAATGCGGAAACCATCTTATCTGACCGCTCGTTATTTTCTTGATGAACTGTGCTTACTTTGTTTATTATATACTTATGAAAGTCCTTAAAAGTCGCTCTAATGACGTGTGCCGATGCGTACAACATTTAGCAGGGAGATTTTCTTTCATGAAAAAGTATTTTATAGTGCCGCTACTCTGTTTGTCGCTGACAATTACCCAATTCGCACAAGGAGAGGATACCGATATGAATTCACAACCGTATACCGCCCGGGAAAGACAGTTTTTGATTGATCTGGCTCGCGCGTCTGTGTACTTCTATTTGCACGACAAATCGTTGCCGAAAATAGACGAATCGACATTGCCCGATTCATTCAAAGAAAAACGCGGGTGTTTTGTAACCCTCGAAGCTCGCGGACAGGGTTTGCGCGGGTGTATCGGCTATATATTGCCGGTCAACAGACTGCTTGACAATGTTATTGACAGAGCGGTAGATGCCGCTGTACGAGACCCGCGGTTTCGTCCGGTTACTTTCGATGAATTAAAAAATATAAAGATAGAAATAAGCATACTCACCGTACCGCGTGAACTGAATGTTCAGACGCCTGAGGAACTGCTCGACGCCATCGAACCTATGCGCCACGGCGTAGTTTTAAAGACTCCCTACGGGTCGTCGACTTATCTTCCGCAGGTATGGGAACAGCTAACCGACAAAGAAACGTTCCTCAGCAGTCTATGCGCTAAACACGGAGCACCGAGGGATATGTGGCGTCAGACGTCGCGAGTGTCGGTATCGCTGTACGAAGCCATTGTTTTCCATGAAGATACATACGGCAGGATTATCGTGCCCGGCGCGGGAGCTGTAGCCGGACCGGGCGGAGCCGTAATCATCGGAAAAGTCGCGTGGAACGGTCATGATATGGAAGCCAAGCGTGTTCCTGAGGGTACCCGCATAGAACCGCTTTCCATTTTGGATCCTTCGTCGGATATTATTATTGGAAAATGATATATCGCCTGCGATACGGCATTATCCGCATCGGCAGTTAATTCGTTAGTAAGAGAAAACATAAAATGCGAACATGGTTTAAATTCTGGCGAAAACGGCAGTTATTCATAAAACGCGATCTCAAAAAAACACGCCTGTTTAAAATATTGGGACACCGGATTTTCTCAAAAATGCTTTGGAAAATTGACAAAAGCGCAATCGCCGGCGGTCTTAGCCTCGGTCTTTTTATAGCTTTTATGCCAACCTTGGGTTTTCAGATGATTCTTGCCGCGTTAGGCGCGATTCTCCTAAAGGTCAACCTTCCCATAGCGTTGGTAGCTTGTTGGGTCACCAATCCGTTGACAGTTATTCCTATTTATACGGCCGAATGGCGGCTGGGAAAACTTATACTAGAGGATTTTACGGCCATCAGGGTTGTCTTTGACCTTTACGCGGTTGAAGGCAGGACGGTTAAGATTATTATGCACGGGTTATATCTTTGGACAGGTTCGCTTGTGTTTTCTTTGGCGTCGGCATTGACAGCTAATGTTGCTGTACGGACATTATGGATGATATCCGAATATATACAGAAACCGGATTTTATCAAAAAAAATCGAATACGAAAACAGGAATAACCACCGGTTGCGCAGGTATTTTGATTATAGGATAGTAAACGCGGCGCGTGCTGTGCCTGCGGAAGCATGGTTTGTCGGGCTGATAGTTTTAGTCAGTTCTTTGGTGTATGCCCTCACATTGTGCCCCACCGTATACATGGGCGACAGCGGCGAATTGTCCGCTACAGCCATAACAGCCGGTATTGCCCACTCTCCGGGTTACCCGTTATTTGTAATTCTCGGATTTATTTTTTCCAAGCTGATTCCCGGCGCGGGATCGGCACTGGACATAAATTTGTTTTCAGCCTTTTTCGGATGCGCTACACTTCTCTTATTCTACGGAATGATGCGGTATGCGGACTGCCCGCGCATTACTGCCTGCGCTACCGCGCTGACGTTCGGTTTTATAAATCCGGTCTGGTCGCAGGCCGTGGTAGCAAGGGTATATACTTTAAACAACGCCCTTATGGTAGGCGCGTTGTGGTGTCTGTTCGCCTACGAGCGCACCGGACGATGGCGCATGATGCAGTGGTACGCGCTTGTTCTTGGGTTCGGGCTGGCAAACAATCCTCTGTCAGTTTTGACCGTACCGGTAGCGGTGTGTTATTTATTCACTGTGCCTCCTTGTGCAAAATTACGGTTGAAACAAATTATCGTTACGCCCGCGTGGCTTTTACCCGGATTAACACTGTACGCATACCTGCCGTTGCGCGCTCTTTTCGATCCGAGGGTTCACTGGGGCAAACCGGGCATAGACAGGAGTTTATGGCGATACATCCTGCGTAGCGAATACACAGGCAGGCAATATGTTCAGTCGGTATCTGACGCATTGGAGGTAATACGGCATTATTTGTCTTTACTTCCATTGGAGTACACAGCGGCCGGATGCGCAGTTATAGCGCTGGGAATTTATATTAGCGCAAAAAAGTCTATGCGTATGACAATTTCGCTTTTTTTAATGTATTCGCTAAATATCGTTTTAATGATCGCGCACAGCCCCCATACAGATATATTTTTCTGGCCGCGCTACGTACTGCCGTCGTTCATAAGCGTCTGCGTATGGTTCGGGTTCGGATTACAACACATATCGGCAACTTTTTTGAGGCGCAGATGGGCGCGGATTGCCGTTTTCGCTATGCCTTTGTGGCTTATAACAGCCAATTTCCACGACAACAACCGTAGCGGCCAGTATTTGGCTTTCGATTACGGTATGTTTATACTGAACCAACTGCCGCGCGGCGCACACCTTGTTTCAGCCGGCGAAGATACAATCACATTTTCGCTTATATACCTGCATCGCGCGCGAGGTATCCGCCCTGACATAAAACTTTATACGCCGGGTGTTGTGCCCGGAGAAATGCCGCCTGAAATGCCTGACGGAGCGGATTTGTTCACTACACGCGACACTTTGTTTGAATCAGTCGGGGTTGCATGCGTACCCTACGGACTGGTATTTAAAGTTGCCGCACCCGAACAGGAAATTCCTCAATTTACCGATTGGGACGTATGGCGTGTGCGTAATCTATATACCCCTGATATCCATTTCGATTACACAGCAAGGACGCTTCTTGGCAACTACTATTTTATGCGGGCTTTGAACTGCGCAAGGAGTAGCATGGAATCCGCATTGGAATATATTCATAAAGCTCTGCAGACAGGGCACGATGTGGCGGGCGTCCAGTATAACGCCGGCTCTTTTCTGTTAAGTCAAGGATACACAGCGGACGCCAGACGCTGTTTCGAGCGGGTTAGGGCTATAAACCGGCATATATCCATACCTGATATTTAAAATAAAAAGAGTTAAAAAAATACTTGTCAACCCATTGCTAAACCAGCACAATTGACAATATTCAACCGGCGTGATACAAACAAACTCTTAATAAATTTTTGCTGTAACCCAAACAGGATTGCGTTTCAATGAATAGATATACAGTGAGTATGTTCGCCATAGTTCATCCGGTTTTGTGTGCTGTAGCCGGCTGGAACCTGCTGGCTTGGCTGGGCAGAAAATCCAGACCGCGTACATGGCGCGATTTGCCGGAAAACATAATTAAAATCATCGACGAATACTCCTATGACGACACAAGTAAAGAAACTATTTCGCAAATAAAACACCGTCATTTACAGATAAAAGATATGGACGAGCGCAAAAGCGTGCTTCAATCGTGTTATTTATCGGTGGCTATAGATTATTTCGTCAACCGCGACTACCGGTACGCTCTGCGGGCGATTAAACAGGCAGAGAACGCTTACCGGCATCTGCTTAAAGCGGATCAGGGGTATCGGCGCAAAGCGGAATCGCTTCATTATTATACCTGTCTGCTGTGGGGAATAATTATGTACCTGAAAGGATACGACCGGCAAGCAGGGTACCGGTTGAAAAAATGTCTCAAATCCGGTCATGATCCGGCAATAGAAAAATTTATCGCAACCTTGAAATGAAAATCAGATTTTCATGGCAATACCCTGAACGGTGTGATACCCTGACAAAATAAGGCAAAGCTAGTAAACGAACCATTGAATGCATGTAGCAATCTAATTTAGAAAACCTGTGATAATTTTACCGGAAACCTTCTGTCAGTGCGAGCCGTCATAGATAGTTTAAGTGTTTTTTAAGATGTTGCCGCTACGGTTTACTTCTCTAAATTATATGACTTTTAAAGCAATGACAGATTTTTTAGAGGTATAAGGAAAAACCGAATGAAACGCAAACTCCCGTCTTTCGACTGTTGTTTTTGTTGCAGTGGCGTCAACCCGAAAGGACTGAGGGCGCAATTCCATGTTGAAGGAAACAAGATTACCGGTTCCTATCAGGCTCCGCCGGAATACTGCGGGTATCCCGGTATAACACACGGCGGAATAACCGCCACACTGCTAGATGAAGCCATGACATGGGCGGCTACCGTTTATAAAAACACATTTCATTATGCCGGCGAAATCAAAGTGCGTTATCGGCGGCCTGTGCCTACAGACAGCGAAATCATCATAACAGCTTATGTCAGCGACATAATGAAAAAAATAGTCGTTACCGCCGGACAAATAGAAACTTCCAACGGCACAATACTTGCTTGCGCTGAAGGGAAATATTACCCGATGTCCGAAGAACAAGATACCGCCATCAAACAAAATATGCGCGGAGATGTTGCTTTTTTCGATTCCGGACAACAATAAATCTGCTTAGTGATCAAATTATATACTATAAGGAGGATTTGAACATGGCTGACAAAAAGAAAAACAAAAACGAAAGTTTTTCTAAAAAAACACCCAAACCGGTTAACACCGAAAAAACCACAGGTTCAGACTACTCAGCCCCTGTGCCGCCCGCGCCTTCAAAATCCGGCAACTTGCTTATTACCGTCGGTTTGATAGCCGCGGTAGCCGCAATAGCGGGTATTTTAATGTTTGCAAAAAAAGAAACGTCTGTAGAATCACAGCAAGAAACAGTTGCCGAACAGGCTGGACAAGCCCAAACCCAGTCGCCCCAAGTGCCGGTAGCTTCCCTGACCGCTACGCAGTCGCAAAAAGCTGAAGTTCCCGCACCTCCTTCGCAAAAACAAGCCGAACCTGAAAAAAACGTAACAGAAGAAAAAACCGTTAAAGATACCAAAACTGATCAGCCTGCGCCTGCTACGACCGCCCCTGTAGGAACGCCTTCTGCACCTGCCGCCTTGACCGCGGCACAGCCGGGCACAGCCGTTCCGGCGGTACACGCCGGGATGTCTGCACCCATGGTTCCGGCATTGCGAACAGACCAGCTCGCGTCTCGAAATGTTGCGGCAATGCCCCGCGCTACCGGGGTTTCCACAGCCGCGACTCAACAATACAAACATGTTACCGCGCAAGATTTTACCGGCGTATCTCAACCTTCTGTGCCTCGCCAAATCGCGCAGGCGCTACCCAGAGACCTCGCGCGGGAAGCCCATCAGCAACGCATTGCTGAAGTACCTGAAGAACTCGGCATAGACTCAAATACGCCCATCGGGTTTATCGCTATGCCCGACGGCGGAAGCCAGTTTATCGTATACAACGACAATCAGGCGGTTTCAAAAGTGTTCACCATAAATAAAGACGGATCTAAAAACATCCGCGAAATCGACGAAAACGGCAGGGTTTCATCGGAAACTACCGGCGATACCACAGTAACCTATTCATACACCGATCTTGACAACGGAAATACGCTGGTTGCCGTATCCGACGAAAGCGGTGAGGTTACTCAACGGCGCGTATACAATGATTCCGGTATCCTTGTGGAAGAAACCGACCTGCTTGAAGATGAGAAATTTACATATACCTACGTATTCGAAGGCGGCCAGCCTGTTTCTTTCGTCAAAATGGATGCACGTGGCGCTGAAGTCCTCAGCGGCTCGGTCGGCGATATCAGCGAACTTCGCATGCAGTCTTTTTCAGGGCAAACCGCGGGAGCCGTGAAATCGTACACATATATCCGAGGCGAACTGGGATCAGTGGAAACGGTAGTAGAAAATAAAGATACCCCTGACGAAGTGGTACGGCATTTTGACCGAAACGGACGGCTTACAGGCTTGGAAAAAAAGAAAACCGGCGTTAAATACAGCTTTCAATACGGCGACGACGATTCCATAATAAAAATTACGGCTACAGAGCAGGACGGTACCACAAGAGAAATCAGCCCTGACGATCCGGATTTTTCTTTTCTCGAAAGCGAAACCGCCCAATTCGATCCGATTGAGTTCAGCAAAGGAATCATCGACCACCATAATATAATGCAGTACTACAACCAGAATATGTTATACAAACGGGCAAATCAGGCGACTCAACTTCCTAACCTGCCCACAGCCGATCAGATAACAAATACGCCCGGAGTACCTCCTTCGGCCCCGGCGGTTAACTTGCCGCCTGCAGGGCCTGGAATCACCACTCCGGCAGGAGCGTCTTCCGCCCCGGCGCGCGCGCCTGCCCGCGCTCCGGCGTCTGCTCCGTCTGTACCGCGCAGGTAACTAGGCGACAAAATTATATATTCGAATTAGGTCAATCGCGCCATTGCCGCAGATCCGTTACGGGTTTGCGGCAATGGCTTTTATAGGCAATTTTGCGGACACAAAAAAAAAGCGTTTTTCCTGTTTATTTTTATAATCTGTTTTCGCTGTCTGTCGATAACGATAATAAGGGTATTGGTTTTATATTTAAAAAATAAAATTTCCATACGGATCTTTGTGTTCGGATGTAACTGCGGACAGGCGAAATATATGAACTCAGACATCATCGTAGATATTTTAAAGGCTATTGACAAAATCGACGCTACACAAGCGCAACAAATCCGCGAACGCAGTAGACAATCCGGAAAATCATCGCGCGATACGATTATAGAACTTGGTTTCGCGCAACCTCTTGAGATTGCCAAAGCTCTAGCTTACCAGTTCGGCATGGAGGTAGTTTCCCTCAGCAAAGAACAAATCGACTCGGATCTGGTGAAGCTGGTTCCGCGGGAAATAGCCTACAAATACCGCATTATGCCGGTCAGATACGAGAACGAAATACTGACCATCGCCCTATCAGATCCTCTTGCCCTTGATGTCATGGAAAACCTTAGATTCGAGCTTAACTGCGAGGTAGAAGGAATAGTGGCAATCGAGGAAGATATTATTAAAACTCTTGAAAAATTTTACGGCGCAGAAGAGGAAAAAATAGACACGCTTCTTAAAGATATTCAAGGAGAAAACATATCGATAGCCGGCGATCCCGCTTCGGAATCCGAAAAGCTGGAAGGAGGCGACGAATCGGAAGACGCGCCGGTAATAAAGCTGGTCAACTTAATTATAAGCGAGGCGTTCCGTAAACGGGCAAGCGACATTCACCTTGAGCCGATGGAACGCGATTTCCGAATTCGATACCGCGTAGACGGTGTTCTTCAGGAAATACCCAGTCCGCCCAAGCGGCTTCAAGGATCGGTCATATCTCGCCTGAAAATCATGGCGAATCTGGATATGGCTGAACGGCGTTTGCCTCAAGACGGACGCATAAAAGTAAAGCTGGGCAAAAATAAAACAATTGACCTTCGAGTATCCACTCTTCCGGCCAGTCACGGGGAAAGCGTGGTACTGCGTATTCTCGATAAAGGCGGGCTGACGCTCGGATTGACTGAACTTGGTTTTTTATCCGACGACGAAAAACTGATCAACCAGATAATCAGCGTGCCCAACGGAATCATGCTTATCACCGGTCCTACCGGTTCCGGAAAAACCACTACCCTGTATTCGTGTTTACACGCCCTTAATAAACCGGACCGGAAAATAATTACCGTGGAAGACCCTATAGAGTATCAGCTTCAGGGCATTAACCAAGTGCAGGTCAGATCCGATATAGGGCTGACGTTCGCAAGGGTACTGCGCGCCTGTCTGCGTCAAGCGCCCAACATAATCATGGTCGGAGAAATCCGCGACATAGAAACCGCGGAAATAGCTGTCAACGCCGCGCTTACCGGCCATCTGGTGTTTTCTACCCTGCATACCAACGACGCGCCCGGCGCGATCACCCGTCTTATAGATCAAGGTGTAAAACCGTTTCTTGTGGCATCGTCCATACGGGGTATTCTTGCCCAGCGTCTGGTAAGGTGTATATGCCAGAATTGCAAAGAATCTTACAAACCGACCCATCGTGAACTCGAGTTGCTCGGAATCAACCCTGACGAAGCGGATGACATACTGCTTTATCGCGGCGCCGGATGTCCTACTTGCAGTAATACGGGTTATAAAGGTAGAAAAGGTATTTTTGAGATACTTGAGATGACCGACGAAATTCAACGCATGATTTACAATAAATGTTCAAGCTCTGCAATACGCGCGCGGGCACGGGAAACCGGTATGCGAAGTCTCCGTGCGGACGGCGTGCGAAAAGTCCTGAGCGGTATGACCACTATATCCGAAGTTTTACGGTTGACCCAGTCGGATACGCATTGAGCAGGCAAAGGAGTTTTTTATGGAAATTCAGGAATTACTGCAAATAGCTATCGAGGAAGGCGCATCCGATATTCATCTGACTGTCGGCAAACCTCCTACAATACGTGTGGACGGCAAACTGATATCCCTCGAATCGACCTTGCTGGAATCGGAGGATACGAAAAATTATATGAAGAGCATCACCTCCGACGCACACCAGCAACTTGTGCGAGAACAGGGCGGTACTGATTTCGGGTTCGCATACGGCGATCTAGCCCGTTTCAGGGTAAGTGTATTTCAGCAAAAAGGGTTTTACGGACTTGTACTCAGGATTATTCCCAGCCGTATAAGGACACTTGAGGAAATCGGATTGCCAATGATCCTTAAAGAAAGGCTGTTCAAGCCCAGAGGGCTTATTCTCGTTACAGGCCCTACCGGTTCCGGTAAAACGTCCACCCTTGCCAGCATGATAGACGTAATCAATATGGAAACCGATTCGCATATCCTGACTATCGAGGATCCTATAGAATATTTTCACACGCATAAAAAAGGTATCGTCAACCAGCGCGAAGTCGGCGTGGACGTGTCTAGTTTCTCAGAGGCGATCAAACGCGGACTTCGCCAGGACCCTGACGTCATTCTGGTCGGTGAAATGCGCGATCTGGAAACCATGGAAGCGGCGATTACCGCCGCTGAAACAGGACATCTTGTGTTCGCCACGCTTCATACTACCGGAGCGACGCAAACCATAGACCGTATCATAGACGCATTCCCGACAAACCAACAGGAACAAATCCGTTCCCAGTTGTCGGTTTGTATAGAGATGATAATATCGCAACAGCTTTTGCCTCATACGTCCGGCAGAGGGCGTATCGCGGCGTTCGAGATTATGGTAAGCACTCCGTCAATTCAAAACCTGATTCGCGACAACAAAACGTACCGAATCACATCCGACCTGCAAACCGGCGGAAAATACGGTATGCAGACATTGGATGCTTGTTTACTGCAAATGTTTAACGACGGATATATAAGTTACGAAAGCCTGATCACAAAATGCAACGACCCCGAATGGGTGTATACAAAACTGCGTCAGGCTTCTTAAGGAAGGTTTACAGACATGAATTTTACTCAGGATCATCTTTTAGGACAACTGCTGTACGAACGGGGATTGCTCACCGAAGAACAGCTGTCGGAAGCTATGGAAGAAAAACAGCGTTCCGGCAAACTGTTGCCGTATATACTGGTTGACTATAAATATGTCACCGAACAGCAGGTGCTCGAAACCCTCAGCGCACAGCTGGGCATGGAGATGGTAGACCTGAAAGCCTTGTCTATACCGCAGGAAATTATCGCCAAACTAAACGCTTCATGGGCGCGCATGTACAGGGTAGTTCCGGTTGATCTTTACGACAATATCCTGACCGTGGCTATGGCCGATCCGCTGAACCCTAACATACTCGACGAACTGCGGTTTATGGTGGATTACGAAGTGCGCGGCGCAATAAGCAACGAACAGGATATATCCGCGGCGCTCGACAAATATTACGGACATGAAGACTCCGGAGATTCCATAGCCGCCTTGATCGACGGATACGACGACAGCGATATCAACCTCGAAACCGACAGCATGGATGATCGATCAGATATAAGCAACCTGACGGAAATAGCCAACGAAGCGCCGGTTATAAAACTGCTCAACCTTGTTCTTTTGCAGGCTATTAAAGATAAAGCCAGCGATATACACTTCGAACCGTTCGAAACCGATTATAAAATACGATACCGCGTTGACGGCACCCTTTACGATATGATACCGCCTCCGCGTAACCTTGCTTTGGCTGTAACGTCGCGCATTAAGGTGTTGTCCAATCTTAACGTGGCGGAACGAAGGTTACCGCAGGACGGGCGCATACAGCTAAACGTAGGCGGAAAAGCCATAGACCTTCGCGTATCCACACTGCCCACAGCTTTCGGGGAAAGCGTTGTGATGCGTATCTTAGACCGCTCCAACGTACAGCTGGATTTGGATAAAATAGGATTGCCTGAGGACATCAAAGAACAAGTCAAATCGATCATAGAAAAACCCAACGGCATTTTCGTCGTTACCGGACCTACAGGATCAGGCAAAACAACTACGTTGTATTCATGCCTGCGCCATGTGAACAATATAGAAACGAAAATAATCACTACCGAAGACCCTGTAGAGTACGATCTGGAAGGCGTTATACAGGTCGCCATCAGGGATTCCATAGGCCTTACGTTTGCCCGATGCCTGCGTGCAATTCTGCGCCAAGACCCTGACAAGGTGATGGTCGGCGAAATACGCGATCTGGAGACCGCTCAGATAGCGATAGAGGCGTCGCTTACCGGTCATTTGGTTTTAAGCACCCTGCATACCAACGACGCTCCCAGCAGTATAACACGTTTGATTGATATGGGAGTAGAGCCGTTTTTGCTGACTTCCTCGCTCGAAGGGATTTTAGCCCAGAGGCTGGTCAGAAAAATCTGCCCTGACTGCAAAGAGGAATTCACCCCTACAGCAGAGATGCTGGAAAACGCGGGGCTTTCGAAATCGGAAGTAGAAGGGCTACCTTTTTATTACGGAAGAGGATGTAAAAACTGTAACAATACCGGCTATAAAGGCCGTACCGGAATATACGAACTGCTGGTGCTGGACGACAGCATGCATCAGATGATAATTGAGCGCGCTCCGCAGGCAACGCTAAAAGCCAAAGCCCGCGAATGCGGTATGGTAACCCTGCGGGAAAGCGGGCTGGTAAAGGTATTTCAAGGTATAACGACCCTTGAGGAAGTATTGCGCGAATCATAATAGTACGCGAGGAGTTTTGTAATGCAAAAATTTAAATATGTAGCCATGACCAATCAGGGCAAAGAAGTAACCGGATTAATCGAAGCGGAAAACACCACTATCGCTATAGGCCAACTGCGGGAAAAAGGGTTGTTTCCAACAAGTATCGCCCCGGATAAAGGCGGCAAATCCGCTAACAGCCCTCGATCTAAAAATAGCGGTAAGAAAAAATCCATGCTCAATATGGAAATAAAACTGTTCACCTCAGGCAGGGTAAAGACCAGCCTGCTTGCGCTGTTCACCCGTCAGCTTGCTACCCTGATAGACGCCGGATTGCCGCTCTTGCGCAGTATAAATGTTCTGCGCGAACAGCAGTCGCAGGGCACCCTTAAAAACACGCTTGAGGATGTTGCTATGTCTGTCGAAGGCGGATCGTCGTTTTCCGAAGCTCTGGGGAAATTTCCAAAAATATTCACCCCGCTATACGTGAACATGATCAAAGCCGGAGAAGCGGGCGGTGTGCTGGAAGTTGTTTTAAACCGGCTTGCGGAATTCGCCGAGAAAAGCGAAAAACTCAAAAAAAGAATCAAATCGGCAATGGTATATCCTGCGTTCGTGATAGGCGTGGCGGCGGCGGTGCTGTCGTTTCTGGTAACGTTTATCGTGCCGAAATTCGCAGAGATGTTTTACGACCTCAAACTGGAACTGCCGTGGATGACATCGTTTCTCATCACGGTCAGCGATTTATTTAAAAAACAATGGTATATACCTCTAATAGCCATTGCCGCATTGATTGTGGTACTGAAACTGATACGCAAATCGAAAAAAGGCAAATATCTTATAGACAAACTATTACTCAATTTTCCCCTGATCGGTATGCTGATCAGGAAGGTCGCTATTGCGCGGTTCACCCGTACGCTGGGAACGCTTATTACCAGCGGCGTGCCTATTTTACAATCTCTTATGATTGTCAAAGACACGTCCGGCAACGAAGTCGTATCGCGCGCAGTGGAAAAAGTGCACGACAGTATTCGCGAAGGCGAATCTATAGTCGAACCGCTCAAATCGAGCACCGTGTTTCCTCCCATGGTAATCAGTATGATAGAAGTGGGCGAGGAAACCGGCGCGTTGGCGGAGATGCTCATAAAAATAGCTGATAATTACGACGAGGATGTGGATGCGGCTGTGGAAGGCTTGACATCGCTACTTGAGCCGTTCCTGATAGTGTTTCTGGCGGTTGTCGTGGGTTTTATAGTAATCGCCATGTTTATGCCGCTCATATCTTTGTTACAGCAGTTGTAAGGAGATTGCCATGCGCGGACGGCAAAAGGGGTTCACGCTTATTGAACTGATGGTATCGGTTGCAATTATGGTGGTTCTTGCAGGAATCGCGTTGCCGACAATGATGTTTCACTATAAAAAAGCGAAGGTAACTAAAGCTACAGCCCAGATATCGCGTCTGGAATCGGCGATCGATCAGTTTAAGAACGATATGGGGTACTACCCTCCGGCATTAACCGCCGGCGAGTATTTCGGCGATTCCGCCACCGAGCGCGGCAAGCGTAAGGAAATCATCGAAGCTCTAAGCGGTTTCGATATAAATAAAAACAGAATCGCCCTGTATTGGGACGACCCTGACTGGAACGGTCCGTATCTGGAATGCAAAGGCAACGAACTGGACACCAACGGGCAGATGCTGGACCCGTGGCTACAGCCGTTTTTGTTCGACGCAACGCCGTCCGGCAGGGTTCTTAAAAATACCGATACTGTGGATATTATATCCAAAGGAGCGGATAAACAGTGGGACAGCGCAAACGAATCGAGCGATAAAAACGACGATAATATATGCAACTGGCAAAAATAACCGGTTTGGCCGGACTTGGGTTTAAGGAGTTGGTCATGAGAAAGAAAAAAGGGTTCACATTAATAGAGTTGCTGGTGGTTCTTTCTATAATAGCTGTGATAGTAGGATTTCTTTTTCCAGCTATAAAGAAGGTTAAAGAGCAGGCACGCAAAGCCCGCGCTAGCGCCATGATAGAAGCTATCGGCATGGCTCTGCACGCTTACAGGGCGGACTGGGGTATTTTCGGCCCGTCCGAAAGTGAACTCAACGCGGACGGCACGTTATACAAAATGCTCACCACAACCAAATACAACGGCCCGTATATGGAACTTCGAAATCAGGATTTGAATATCAACGGTTCTAATAAACGAATCGCCGACCCGTGGGGCGGCATTTATTCGGTTTATACAGATATAGACGGCGGAAGCAACAATGTTCCGCCTAACAACAAACACAGTTTCGATATTTCGTGCACATTGCCGGACGGTACGACGCTAAATAACTGGGATTGACGGGGCTTTTACATGAAACGTGTACACGGTGGATTCAGTTTGCTCGAAATGTTGGTCGCTGTCGCGATAATGGTAATCATGACAGCGCTGGCTGTCCCGTCGCTTATGAAATTTTCTGAAGGGATGAGCTTGCGGTCTACCTCAACAGGGCTAAGCACAGTGATGCGTCTTGCGCAACGGTACGCCATCACTTACAACAGTATATACAGAGTAGACATCTCCCCGCAGGATAACAACGCGGCGATTTACAGCGGCGTATCCGGCGGCAAATTGATAGGCGACATATTTTTACCTCCGCCAATGGTAGCCATAGCAACCACTACCATCAACGGCACATCGCCGGCAGACCTGACCGGCAACGGTTCGGTTCTGTTTTATCCTAAAGGAACGGCAAGTCCGGCGTGTTACATACATCTGGTAAAAACCAACTCGTTTTTTACCGACGCAACCGATAGCGGCGGAAGTACCGTAAGTGATCCTTTAACCTATTATCAAAGCGGATATAATTATTCTACAGTCAGCGAAGATCAGAAAAAACTATGCTATACGCTCGAACTGCGTCCGGCTACCGGCAGGGTTAACCTGCATAAAGAAGGTAAGGGAGCGCCATGGGAATAAATATGAGAAAACTCATAGCTTCTCTACGATCGCAACAGGGGTTCACTCTGGCGGAGATGGCTGTGGCTATTGCCATTCTCGCTGTTGGTGTTTTAAGTGTGCTCGCGCTGTATCCGGTAGGGTTGGTTACCGGAAAACGGGCGGAAGATATTTTTATATCAGCCAAACAGGCGAGGCAAGTATTTGACGATCTAAACACACTTACCGGCCAGTCGCCGCCGTTTAATGCCGGAAGTTCGTTTTCGTATCAGAAAAAGTTTCACGACAACCAGTACTTTTATCTATACAGAGTAGATGACCTGACGGCTCTAGCCATTCCCGGAAACCCATACGATTTTCCGACGAATCTGTTCAGCGTCAGGCTTGCTATATATACCAGCGATAAATACGCCGGCGGAACCGCCACGTCGCCTGTTACTCCCACCGGCAAAGCTATAGATACGTACACTACTTTTTTCGCAAAGGATTGATATATGCCGGAAAAAAAATTCGACCGCGGGTTTTCGCTCATAGAAATGCTTATGGCAGTGTGTATCATGACTGTTGTGGCGACCATGCTGTACACCATTTTTCAGACCAGCGTACGGATATGGGACAAGAGCAACGCCAAAATGGAAGTTATACAGAGCGCGAGAATATTTTTCGACCGGTTATCTACCGATCTGGAATCGGCTGTGGTAAATCCTGACAAAAACATGAATTTCCACATGTTCGAACGGGGTATTTTGTTTGTCAACAAAGGATTGTATCATAACGGATCGACACTGCTTCACGGATATCAGGAAATAGGGTACGCCGCGAACAGTCCGGTAGCAACAGACATCGATTTTACTAACGATACAGTCGAGTATTTCAGTCGTCATTCTTTAAGCGGTAGCGGGTTTCAATTCGAGTCGAATTTCGCTACGCTGGCAGGATCGTCGTCCGAACAAATTATCAACTGCGTGGCGCAGTTCAAGCTGGAATGCTGGAACCACTTGACCGGAGAATGGATGGATTGGAACTCATGGCCCGGGTCGCCGGCTGATCCGTATTGGAACGTAATGACGCCTATATCGCTTAACGATCCGGATATGCCAAGCCCGCAACCTAACGACCCGTCTAACAAAGGACGTATGCCGGAAAAAATAAGGGTTACCTTAAAACTGGTGCCTCCGGACATAGCAAAATGGATCAACCTTCTGACTCCCGGTGCGTTGTCCAGTTTCACACAGGGGCAAACAGGTACTACCAGAGAAAAAGTAATAGCCGAACTGGCTTATAGAAAAATACTTAAAGAATATACTCACATCATACGGCTTCCGGAAACGCCGAAATAAGATGCAGGAGGCGTACCATGAAAAAAGCTGACCGAACATCCGCACAAAAAGGCATGGCTCTGTTGTTGACGCTGATTATTCTTGCAGTATTGTCTATTATGGCAACCACCTTTATAAGCAATGTTACGCTCGATCAGAAAGCCGCGGCCAATTTGGCAAACGACGTTACGGCGCAGTATGTCGCCAAAGCGGGCTTACACCACGCGCACAGCGTGCTAATACGCGACGCCGATTTTGTAACGTCCGATGGCGATATAGTTTTCGAACATTACGACTGGTATGACAACGACGAATGGGCTACACGGTTTATCGGTTCTGATGTCAGCGTAGCGCAGAGCGTTACCCGCTCCACAGGCATGGTATCCGAAAAAAAAGACGCCCGTTGGATATATCTGCGTGAACAGCCCGACGACCCGTCAAGCCCCATTATAGGGCGTTACGCGGTCAGCATACAGGACGAGCACGCCCGCGTTAACATCAACTCCGCAGGATCGTCTTACGACGGAATCGAATCATCTCAGGAAGGATCTGACGTATCGGAAATAGACCTTGAAGATCTGTTCGAACAACTTCCGGCCGTAGACAACTCTCTTGCTGTAGCGATCACGAATTACTCTGACAAACCGTTTTCCGGCATAAACGAACTGTACAATATTTCCGGTATAGGCGAATCGCAACTCGCGGATATCAGGCCGTATCTCACTACAGTATCCGCTGATCATAATATGTATTATGACACTTATCATACGCCGAGCGGATTCCGCCCGCGCATAGACGTCAACAACGACCCACGCATCAAGGTTTTTGTGGAAGACATGTTCAATCACCTAACTTGGCTAAACACTGTAAAAGAGTATATCGCGGCTATAAACCTGATGGATTACCGCGATAACGATCATGTGCCGACAGTATATACCGAGACGCAACTGAATATAGATATCAACGGCGACGGCAGTATTCAGAACAGTACAGTGGTTTTCGGAGTTGAAGGCTTGAAGATCAACGAGATACTGCCCGAGGCATGGGTAACGATAGATGTCACCGACAGCACTTTTATTAACAAAGAAAGCGGCGATTTTATTGTGGGCGGAACTTTCGCGCAGGGCATGTCCAGCGATTTTGCCAATATAGCTGTGGCGACATTTCAGATACCTTGGGAAAACGGGATTTTCAACGTAAAAGTTTATTCTCACGCGGACGCATTTAGCGATGATATATCATGCAGGGTTGAAGGGGTCGGTTACGATATTGTGCCCGGAAACGGAGGTTCGCACGAGTTTTCCGTCACGGTTACAGACGGCAACATAACCATCGAACTGATGGATCCTTTGCAAACCGAGAGCGACGGGTCGCTTTCCGCAACTCAGATACCCAGCAAATTCCTTAAGGTTGAGATACAGGCAGGAGAATATATCGAAATAGTCAATATCAGCCGCGAACCGATTACCATACCAGCAACATGGTCGTTCGTTTTCGATAACGGAACGCCTTCCGATTCGTCTGACGATCGTATATACCATATCACATCGCCTGTTACGCTAAATGGAGCGGTTCGCACAACCGTCGATCCTGTTACCGCCTCCTACAGTTACCTTATTCTGACCAACAGCGAAAAAGCGCTGGATATTATTTTCGGGTCGGTTACGGACGGCAACTGGGATGGTAGCGGAACAGTGCGCATTCCGGTGGATTCTTCCAACAACAGTACTTTTTCCATACTGTCCGGCGGCGACGACGCGGTTACTATCTTAACCGATACAGGCGACCTGATCGACCATATAGCTCCCGACGATCCCAACGAATACTGTGTATCCGCATACAAACCGGTCAGTGGAATGACAGCTAAGACCGGCAGGGAAAAAGTATCGCCGGATTACAGTTTGGAAATAGTAGGCGCCAATGTGTGGCAGGATTCAACCGCAATAGCCACGGATACGATGCATAAAGGCACACCCGGCTTTGCCAATTCGTCGACCAATTATTATGTAACCGTACGTGACAGCGCAATCCCCAACCCGTTTTTCCTGTATGATCTGTCAAATGGCGAATACCATAACGATCCGGCAAACGCCATGTTCGCCACGAGAAATTACTTGTCCATACTGGCGGATATTTTTTCGTTCGAGTCGTACAAGATAAAAGGCGAGGACATTGTAAGAAAAACAAACTGGAGTACCGCTACGAACGGCTCGGATACTTTTCTTGCTCTTGCTTCAACTACGTTCAGCGGTGCGAAAATTACTCTGCTTGATTATTCCGGTCCGTCAGTTCCGGACGGCGATTACCGTGTGTTTCTTACAGCCATGGAAAAAGGCGAGGTGCATCTGATATCAGGCAAATATCTTGATACCGGATCGAATACACTGGTCAGTAGCGACATATCGGTTAACGTCAACAGCACGTTTTCGGTATGCCTGAACGGAGATTATCTAAAAAGCGAAGATATAGCGTTCATTCAGGATTCCATGAAAGTCCGCTATGACCGGCTGGTGCCTTTTAATGCTGATCTGGAATATTTTACTTTAAATATCAACTGCCACCCGTCCACGCCGCACGCGCAAAACACTATCTATGAACTGACGTTCCAGCCCGCCGGATTCATGCCTCTGACGCAGGGAAAGATCAATATAAATACCGCCGACGTATATACCCTTCAAACAATCCCCGGCGTTGACGCTACGCTGGCGCAGAACATCGTAAATTACACCGCCGTAACTCCGTTTATATCGGTAAGCGGCCTGCTTAACGTTACGGGTATGACGTTATCGCAATACTGCAGGATGTACAATCTTGTTACGGTGCGCTCCAACAGTTTCCGTATAAAGGTCATCGGGCAGGCGATAAAAGATGTGAACCGCAACGGCTCGTTCGATTCTTCCGATTTGATCATCGGCGAAAAACGGTGTAGCACATCGGTATTTCGCAACGTGAGAAAAGACAGCGCGCGGCAACCTGCCGGCATAGAGATTCTGACACGGTATTTTTACTGGGATTGATGAACGCCTTAACGCCTTGATTTCTTAAAAAATATACCGCATAACCCAAAACAAAAAAGAATCACTGAAAGCGGTTCGGGGATAGACTCAGGGTCAGGTGGAACTTCAGGGTCGGGAAACGTGCCGGTAATGCTGAACTGCTGAATGATTATAGAATCGTAATACGTATATAAATTCATATTTACCCGTAAAAATATCGACTCTCCGGCAGTTAACGCGACATCCTGTTTGGAAAGACTTGATGTTCCACCGACCGGATTATAGACGCTGTCGAGAATAGTTCCCATTTTCTGAATATAAAAATTTTGACCGTCCGAGTATTGGTGCGCCTGGCCGTTCCAGTTGTACAACTGGGCATAAATATCGTATAAGCCGGTATAAGGGGCTTTAAATTCTATGACCGCGTCATTGAGGTTGCCCGGAGCTATTTGATTACTAAAAACGGTTAACCAATTGTTGTCAACAGAAGCGCCGGGAATTTGAACAAATGACCATGCGCTGACAGATGTAACCCAGTACGGCATAAGCTGATATTGCGTATAATTCGTCGAATTTAGAGGAGCGTATTTGTAATACCAGACATCGGTATTCCCATAGATATCTCCGTCAGGCTGAACGCCGTCGCCCCATGTAGTTTTTTGGCTGAAATTCCATGTTATCTCGGAAGCATTGGCCGGCGGATTGATAAAAAAAGATATTATCATTAATAAAGATAACAAAACTTTTTGCATTACAGCCTCGTGTTTTAAGTATCTTAAGAATAAATTTCAACCTGATAACATCATTATAACTCATATTTTATAATTTGACAAATTTTTACATTTTTTCTTTGGGATTTTTTTCTAGGTCTAGATAAAACAAGTTAGGCGACTTCAATATCAGGTGAAAAAGGGGTTGTAAAGACAGTGAACCGGCGGGTAAGAAACCGCCGGTTCACTTTTACTGCGCCGGATTTACTAATCCAGCCATTTTATGGAACAGCCTATTGACGGAGGCTGATCTTGCGGCGGCGGGTCTCCTTTGAGCAAACCGTTTAGCGCGTCTTCAAGGTTTCTTTCGGTAACTTTATCTGGATTTTGCCAGTTGTTATTTATACGCCCGTGGTAATACAGGTTGCGTTTGCCGTCGTATACGTAAATGTCAGGCGTACAAACAGCTTTTAGCGCCCGTGCGGTTTCTTGCGTTTCGTCGCGCAGATACGGAAAATTGATTCCGTACTTTTCAACGTATACCTTCATGTTATCAAAACTGTCCTCCGGATAGCCTTTCTCGTCGTTCGGATTGATGGCGACAAACTGTACTCCTTTATCGTTGAACTTGTTTTGCAGATCGATCAGCAAAGGCCACGCGGCTTTTGAATACGGACAATGGTTGCAGGTTACTACCAGTACCACAACGTCTTTATCCGCGAAACTGGCAGGCGTATAATGGTTTCCGTCAGTTCCTTTAAGATTGAAATCCACAATCGGAGTGCCTATTTCAATTGATTTAGATTCCTGTAGCACGGCTAAACCTCCTTTCTGCCATAGTGACAATACAACAAAAAATAACGCTGTCATCAGTAGCAGGGTTCGTTTCATTTCCATTTCCTCCAAGTTGAATTTTCCGGTTATTTTTTATTGAGGCCATATATAATGATTCTCAATAGCAAAATCCATATATTTCATATTTACATTAAAAATTGGATAAACAGAAAGAGAACCGGTTTAAAAATGTATCGGGAATTCTTTGTAAAAACCGCCCAAAAATAACGATGACGAAGAATCTGACATGAGGGGGAAAGGAGGGACTGTCAAATCTTTCGTCATCGTCTTTAACGGCTCTCACTGCTTAAAGCAGGTTCCGCGGTTACATCGGACACCTAAGGATCTTTTGTTTGACAAGCATAAGAGCCTTTTTATTATACCTCCACCAACCGTTTAACATCTTGACTCTCACTTTTCTATAATCTAAGATTCATAAGTTTTCCTTAAAGTTCAAATTAATGTAATATATTGTACGGTAATTCAAGATTGGATATAGAGTCGTAACTTACTCATAAAAAAGAGATAATAACTTTGTTTGATTATTTTGGTTATTTAATATTGCTGACACTATACGCTATATCATGGATTTTTGAACGATTGTTGTAGGGAACAGGCACGTCTTTTTCTTTTATGCTACCCGCCAAGATAATCGCCAACGTCAAGACGGTGCCCGAGTAGAAATAATCTTGCCGGCATACGGGATTTGCCTTCCAGTTGAACTTCTCTGATGTGCAGTTGCCCTTCAGCGCACGCTACTGTGAAATGTTCGGGGTCAACATACAATACCTGTCCGGGTGTTCCGGAATGGGTTGTTTCAATAGGTTTTGCGGAAAATATCTTTAGTATTTGCGACCTGTACGACGTTCTGGCTCCCGGAGCCGGGTTCATGGCTCTAATCAGATTAGAAACACTCCGCGCGCAGGCGTTCCAGTTTATCACACTCATTTCCGGAGTAATTTTTGTCGTATAAAAGACTTTTTCATCCGGTTGCGGTCTTGTTTTAACCGGAGGATGGTCAAACAATTTAACCGTATCGTAAAGCAGTTGAGCGCCGGCTTCAGCCAGTTTGTCGTGAAGCGACCCTGTGGTATCGTCAGTAGCAATAGGCACTCGCTGTTCCAGTATGATGTCACCGGAATCCATGCCTTCGTCGATCATAAATGTAGTAACGCCGGTTTCTTCGTCGCCGTTTAGTATGGCAAACTGTATGGGAGACGGTCCGCGGTATTGCGGAAGAAGTGAAGCGTGCAGATTTACGCATCCGAATTTCGGGATGCCGATAAACCTTTTGCGGAGTATCTTTCCGTAAGCGCATACTAAAATAAGGTCGGGTGCGAGTGTTTCAAGTTGATCGAGGAACATGGGGTCTGTGGCTTTCAGAGGTTGAAATATAGGCAGTTCGTAATCCAAAGCCAGTTTTTTGACAGGACTGAAGGCCAGTTTCCTGCCTCTGCCCTGTTCTTTGTCCGGCATAGTTACCACAGCAATTATATCGCAGTCGTTGTCGAGCAGTTTTTTAAGAGACTGCGCGGCGAATTCGGGCGTACCGCAAAAAACTATCCGAGGCCGCATTTTATTTATCCTTATATCCTTCAGGGTTAGCGCATTTCCACTTCCACGCCGTACCTACCATATCTTCAAGCGATGGATAGAGCGGTTTCCAACCCAGTTCTTTTTGAGCTTTCTCAGACGAAGCTACCAGCCTCGCGGGGTCGCCTGCTCTGCGGGGAGCGATTTTCACGGCAATTTTTTTGCCTGTAACCAGTTCGACCGCGGCGATAACTTCTTTCACGGAAAAACCTTGTCCGTTGCCCAGATTAAATATGCCGCTTCCGTCTGTATTGAGCGCGAGTATATGCGCCTTTGCAAGATCGATTACGTGAATGTAATCGCGTATACAGGTTCCGTCGGGCGTAGGATAATCGTCTCCAAAGACGGATATGAATTTTCGTTTGCCGGTAGCGGCATCGAGCACAAGGGGGATCAGATGGGTTTCCGGGTCGTGGTCTTCGCCAAACCGCTTGCTTGCTCCGCAGGCATTGAAATATCGCAGAGCCGTGTATTGCATACCGTAAGATTGGTAAAACCATTTGAGTATTTTTTCAAGCATTAGTTTCGATTCGCCGTAAGGGTTGGTAGGCGCATTCGGATGCGTTTCGGGTATCGGTATCTCATTAGGTTCACCGTAAGTAGCCGCGGTAGACGATAATATGAACCTTTTTACTCCGTGTTCCGCGGCGGTATGCATAAGCGTAAGCCCGCAGGTTACATTATTATGAAAATATTTGGCAGGATTTTCCATGGATTCGCCCACAAGGCTGTCCGCGGCAAAATGCATTACCGCGTCGATATCGTAGTTGCGAAGGATGTCTGCGACCGTTTTCTTAGAGCCGATATTTCCTTCCACAAGAGTTGCGTCCGGATGAACCGCTTTTTTGTGTCCGCGTTCCATCGAGTCTATTACGACAACCCTGTAATCCTGTTCTATCAATTGTTCTACAGTTACGCTTCCGATGTATCCGGCGCCGCCGGTGACGAGTATGTTCATTCCGATTGCGTCTCCTGTGATTCTCGAAGTTTTTTTAATTTCCGTTTTAACATAAGTTTCTGGGCAGGGGTCATCCGGTCTATGAACAACACGCCGTTTAGATGGTCTATTTCATGCTGGAATACTCGTGCGATAAGGTCTGAGCATGTTATGCGGTAAAATTTACCTTCCAGATCGTAAAAGGTAACTTCGATTGTTTGCGCACGGACTATGTTGGCGCGAATTCCGGGAAAACTCAGGCAACCTTCTTCCATAGTGTCGGTTTGTTTGCTGTAAGATGTGATTTCGGGGTTTATAACCACCATTTTCGAGTCAGGGCTGTCTTGGGTGTCTATGACCATTATCTTATCGGTCAGGCCTACTTGTTGAGCGGCAAGGCCTATACCTTGATCTTCGCGCATCACTTCAAACATCTGGTCTGCTATAGAGCGGTATTCGTGAAGTTTATCGAGAGGAATTTTTTTCGCTTTTTTGCGTAATACCGGGTTGCCGTAAATAGCTATTTCCATGTCCGAAACACTCCTTCCTGTTACAGGTGCATGGCAAATAGTAGCACAGGTTATCGATCAAGACAATACCGAAAAAAGGATTATTCGTAAAATTCCATAAATGTTTCCAGTTCATCTTCATCCACGTCGGAAAACTGTTCTTTGAGCCTCTTTTTGAGGTCGTCGAGATTTCCGGAAACATTTTCCTGAAAGTTTGATTCAACAGGTAGCCGGTAAAGTTTCAATCTTTTTGTACCCCTGTCGATTTCGTACTTATAACCGATAAGCTGAATTTGAGTGAAATCCACAAAGGCAAGGCTTCTTATGAATCTGTGTTTGAACCGCGGAGCGATGACTAGAATCCGGGGAACAAGAGCCGGGTCGATAACATGATTACTGAAAAGATTGTGGATGGACTCGCGGCTGTCCAGTACAAACCGGAATTTGTTGAGCAAAGCAACCAATGACGGGGTATCATCGGTTTCTATTAAATCTATCAGCGCCAACTGTCCTTTTTGGTCTACCGCCAGAATATCGGTGAAACCGTATTCGTTGCACCCATAATCGAAATCAACAACAGAAAGATGCGGATCGACCTTCTTAAGTTCTTTCACAATGAGGTTTCGCAATTTTTTAGAAGGATTCCCTATCCCGTCCATTGAGTCCACGACTGAACTTCCTTTCCAAGAGGATTGTGTTGCTTTTAGACGTTTTTCTTCTATGTTCTTATCTATTTAAAAGACAACGTAAATCGCCAAAAAGTTAATAAAAAAATGTCCGCTCGGACGATTATCTGCATATAAACACTAATTGTCAAAAACTTACATTAAATTAGAGTAATATATAATATATAGCACATTGTCGGTATGATGTCAACAGCAAAAAAACGCAAATTCGCCAAAAGGAAGTTGTGCCTGCGAGGATATTAAGGTATACTATGATATATGAATATATGCGCGTGAACTATCTTATTTTTAACAATTGTTTTTAGAAAGATTTTTTTATGCTAAAAAAATATGTATATATAATGATGATCACAATAATTCTCGCCGTGCCCCAAACAGCTTGGACTGCTCAGCGCGAAGATATGCATATCCCTGCTGTATACGGCTCTGTTATAGATAGTTTCGAGGGGCTTGAGGATAAATCTGTTCTGATTATCTTGGACGCCCACTGCAACTATACTGCACAGAAGAATATAGCATCTCTGCTCGATATTTATGCGCAATCTTTCTCTCCTTCGTTAATCGCTCTTGAAGGGGCTCAAGGTGAACTGTATGTCGAGGATTTCCAGTCGTTCCCTTTTGAGGCTGTACTAAAATCCGCCGCCGAATTTTTTCTCAAAGAGGGTTTTATTAGCGGAGTGGAATATTTTTCTCTAATCAACTCCAAACCTACAGCCGGCGCACGCAATACCCCGCTCGTCGCCGGTGTTGAAGACGCAAGGCTTTATGCCAAAAACCTTTCGGCTTATCAATCGGTCGCAGGTATATCCGATCAAGTCCGCGAGTGTCTTACAGGGTTGCTGGGGTATATGGAGAACTACGCCGATACCAACGATTTTTTTGCCGGATCGAATCTAACTGATTTGCAACAGTCTTATCGTGCGGGAGATATATCTTTTTTTGAATACTGCTCGGCTTTGGCCGGACAATCCGAATCGCATATTTCGGACATAACGCAGTTACCTAATATTTATCTGTTTTCGGAATCTTTGCGGGTTAAAAACCGTATTCAAAATGCTGTGTTAGACAATGAAAGAAAACAACTGTCAAAGATTCTGGCGCAACGGGGCGCAGAATGGAATGTATCGTTTGACAACAAATTGCAGGCAGGCGTCATATCGTATGACGATTATTTTCGCCAAATGGCCGATTCGGCAGACATGGCGGGGATTCCTTTGGAACACTACCCGCAGGTATCAGCGTACCGATTATATCTTAAATTGACCGACCGCATAAACCGCCGGTCGCTTTTTACAGAGGCTGAAAAACTGGCCGATTTGTTGGCTGAAAAGATTTTTGACGATCCGCGCACCCTGACGCTATACAAATGGATACGACGGTTGTGCCGGCTAAATAGAATGCTTGATCTCGATATGTCCGCGGAAGAATACGCTATGCTAAACGCAGATCGTTGGAACTTGGACGATCTGATCGCTTTTGCCCGAACATTACCGCCTGCCGACTCGGTAGAAAAACTCGTATCACATCGAAACAGCATAGAATCGGCTATAGACGGAACAGTCCGGTTTTACGCAGTAGCTACCGACAGAAACGAGTCGATGATAGATAATCTTATCGCTGATATGGAAATGGAAGATTGCCAGACAGCGGTAATGGTGGTCGGCGGGTTTCACGTTGACGGTATCTGCGCCCTGCTTCGGGATAAAGGGTTTTCTTACCGCGTAATATCGCCGGCTATGAGCGAACACGGGCACCACGCCCTTTACCGTTCGCGTTTGAGCGGTGAAATGTCGCTTTTCGGGCAGGTTATAGAAAAATCCGTGCGTAGCAGTGTGCGTATGCAGGGCGACGACGCTCTGGCAATAGCGTCGTTACTTGCGCGCGATTCGCTGGCTGGCGGCAATACCGCGCAGGCAGTACGAATAGAGATGAAATCCATTATGACTGCTTCCGCGATACGCGCCCTTGAACAAACAGGTATCTATGAGATGGAGGCTCTGCGTGCAAGGGTTGAGGCTCAGCTTGTAAAGCTCTGGGGTGCAGAACATTTTCCGCAACTCGATTCGTTCAAGATATACCGCGCCCTAAACGGCGACCTCGTTGTAGAACTGCTTGTCAACGGCGTTGTGTATACCTTTTTTCAGTCCGCTCAACCGTCGACCGCAAGGAGACTCGACGACGAACCGGGCAGACTGCTCGGACAATTCGATATGGGCGGCACGACAATTTCCATTCTCGCTGGTTCTGCTCTTCGGCCTGACGCCTCGTATTCTGCGGGCGATGTGCTAATCCGTCAACTTGCCGGCGGAGCGGTTTCGCAGGCCGATATTATAAGGTCTATACCTGACGCCCAACAACTGATAGACAGATGGCAGGCACAGGGGTTGATTACAGTTGAGGCACGAGGCGTGGAGCGATATTTGCAGTTGAGCGATTCAGTAGCGCAAATGGTCGCACCGGCGCAGGCGATATTGAATGAACTGTACGTTTCATCGGCAGACCTGCCGGATATGCCGGATTCGCTCAAGGTAACTTTGGAGCGTCTGGCGATTTCGGAAATCGTAATAGATCAGGCAACTCCGCTTAGCATGGTAGTGGAGTTTTTGTATACGTTGTCACAACAAGATAAATACGAGTTTGTTCATGCCCCACCACACGCGGCAGTGCTCTTTGAGGTTTCTACCGAAACAAGAGTTTATTTTGCGCAGTCGGTTTACAGTGGCCTCCCTGGTTCGGGCGTACGCGCCGAACTCCGGATTTTAGATCACAGTAACCGGCCGTTCGATGAACAAACTCGTAATGATAAAGTCGCGGATATTTATAATAGCCCCGCTGTCATAGATGCTGTTGTCGCTCCGCTGGAGGCTCGACCGCAGGTATTTCGCAGTCTCGACGCCGGTCAGCCTCAATCTCAGACTGTAGTGCCTCTCAGCCCGCAGGTGCGCACCCGTGATGTCATCTTGGAAAAATTATACCGCTTCATCGGCAACCCCGAAACATTCGATAAACGCAACAAAGCGTTGGTATTCGATCTCGACGGTACACTGCGGATACGCGAAGACGGATACTTTTTGCCGATAGATCAGGAAATTACCGATTTGATCCGGTCGTTCATTGAACAGGGAATATATATTGTTATCGTATCCGGCCAGCCGTACTCAGAAATAGAGGAAGGATTCGTTTCGCTTTTCACCGCCAAAGAACGCGAACGGATGTTTGTGTATCCGTCAAACGGCGCGGAAGCGGTGTCGTTCAACGCCGACGGCATGCCGGTTGAGATATATAATCAGCCGCTGAACCTAGCGATGGGTACCAAACCGATCGACGAATTCGTACAGGAACTCAGAGCGCTGGCGGATGCAAACGGTATTTCCGGATATCAAACACGTGTTACCGATTCGCAAATAGCCTTTCGCCTTGTGGAATCCACTAACGAACAACGCCATGCCATATTCCACATATTCCGAAACTACATAGACCAGCAGGGGTATAAACTTAAATCGGAAATAGCCGGCAGGTTCAGTATCGATATAGCCATAAGCGATAAAGCGTATGCCGTGCGCGATTTTATCCATTACCGCGTACCTCTTGACCCCGAAGACATACTCTTTTTCGGCGACAGTTACCACGGCAACGACGAACCTATGGCGGAGGCTGTGCCTACAGGCTTGCATTTTCACGTGGGTTCTATACTCGAAGGCGAACAAATACCGGCATCGGTTACGCCTACAGACGGAAACGGGCCGGAAACCACAAACGCTATTTTAGCTCAACTGCGAGAACTGCTCGATATGGTAGTTAGAGACCGTATTGACGACAGGCCTGCTCAAAAAATAGCGCGCACATTAGCCGCTTATTACGATTTTCATAGAAATTATTCACAGGAAACACCGTCCGGTCAAATGGAAGAAAAACTGCTATGGCCTATATGGTTTCAGACCAACGAAACTCAGTGGGAACAACCTGTGGAACAACTTGAGCAAGGGGATTTTTCAAAAACATTTGTCGGTGTCGGGGTAGGCGGTGTATCGCTTTCGTACATAGCCGCTACTCAACCTCAAAAAGCGATTATTGCCGATATAAATCCTTGGATAACCCAGTTTTTCATTCCTCTGCGAAGTGCCATGATTATGTTCGCCCCGACAAGAATAGAGTTTATTTCCCTGCTGTCGGGAAGACCGATAAATACGGTTGTTCGCGACGGGAAAAAATATTTTCAGACATATCCGCAAATAACCGGACAGCCCATGCGCGAAATACCTCAGGATGCATCCTTGAACGAAATATACGAGTTTTTCTCTGAAATACCGTTCCGTGAAAATTATTCGCAAAATATAATCGATACTCTGATTCGCTTGTTGCCTCAGGATAAGCAGGAAAACGCCGGAATTTTTTGGGAAACTTACAACAAAGGTATGTTCCAGCAATTCAAATTCAAGCATATGCTACAAGGATTGATCGAAGCGGACGAGAGGGCAGGCAGGAATACCACATGGTTGTCCGACGAAGGCCGTTACCAACAGGTCAAATCGTTCATTGAAAGCGGTAAACTGTTTGCCGTTGAGGCTAACTGGGCTGGCGAACAAATACCCAAGCTGGGGACAATGCTTGAAACTCACGACGACGAGGTTAGTGTAGTGTACCTGTCGAACGTTCATCACAAAGTGCCCTTTGCACAGCAAAAAGACGGTTCCGTTCCGTGGATAAATTTCATAGCAAACATCGCTTCTCTTCCGAAAGCGGAAAACGCCCTTATATTGAGCGATCAAACCTTGTCCAATTCTCCGTTCGAATCGATTTCACGGTTCAACGATTCGAACTATGAAAAAAGATACGCTGAATATGTAAACCGGTTTTTTAATCCGGACACTTTGTACCCGCGCGAAGACGCAGAATTTGCCGCGCTTCGTGATGCCCAGTTTGATCCTATTATCGAGAGGATACTTAACGACGCAGGAAAAAGCGATCTTGCAGAATTTTACCGACAGGCTGACGCTAGGGTGCGCACTACGATTATTGAAGATTACGCTCAAACTATTTATAAATCGTGGAACGATCTTAGATCCCGTATAAGAAAAAGCGAACCTATAACCGGCGACGAGCACATCATGTCCTTGGAACTGCGAGCTATGCTCGGTTACGGGTTGAACGATATAGACAATGTTATAGGACGATTCGAGAAAAATTCGGATTTTTTTATGGATCTTCTGAGCCTGCCCTATTCCCCTGACGGTCTTATGGGGTTTGCCAGAACCGTTACAAACCTTCGCGCACAGCTGGTCTCAACGGTAAACCTTTACCGCAACGAACCGGATGTGGTGCTATTGGATACGGCATTGCTTACCGCTTCGTCCGGGGCAGAAAATTTTGCTCTTCCCGTTGTTCTCGATACTTTCAGGGATGAACATCGTCAACGCCACGGACGGCGTGTAATTTTTATTGCTGTAGACGACCGTTCATCCGGTGTCGTGCAGGCTAAAGACTCGCTGGATACATCGCTGTTTTTGCGGGGCGGTTCGGCGGTTTTGTTCGATCAGGTCATTAGTGCAGGGTTTGACCCCGCTAATCCGGCAGACCGCAAACTGCTGGAATCGATAAAAGCCTCCATACCCGCTAATATACTCGCGCAGTCGGCGGCTAGCAGATTGGAGACAAAGGGAATATCAACCCCGTCGCGCGAGCAGATGGACGCACAAATACAAGAGATTTTACAGGAAAAAACACGCTTTGAGAAGGTTAGCGGGCAGATTACCGCCCGTTTCGGAATAACCTCCGGTTCTATATCGGAAAGAGTGTCGGTAATAACCGGTAAAAATTCTTTTCTCCATGATTTTGCCGATTCAATCGCCGCCGGCAAACGGTTTGTCGAACCTGTAAAAGATGCCGGAGTCGACGTGCCTGTTACTGAAGGCGTGTATCTGATAGACATACTCCGTTCAATAGGCGCAGACGCTCTGCCGTCGAATCTTGAAATTGTAAGCGTGAAAAATCAGGTTATTCTCAACGATGAGCAAAAAGCCCTTGGATTCGAAGAGTATGTAGAACTTTTTTCCACTATATACACACTTTACTCATCCGTAGCCGATACTAATCCGACATACGGGTCGTTTATTCAGGACATAAAAAATGCAGTAGCGCAAAACAGGATTCCGGCGTATCAGATTCCTCTGCTGTTTTCTCCGGCTCAGTTAATATCGATTTTCGAACTGCAGGTCAACACTCCGCTTAACGACCGGTCTATCATAGCGTTTTTTATGCAGGCTGTTCAGGAACAGTTTACAACCCGTGAGAAAAATGCTTTAGATTCGCTCTTGTCGCGTCAGATCAAGTTGATACGGATAGTTGACGTGCTTAGGGACAGCCACAGCCGCAATCAAACCGTTACCATTGCTGACATGATGAACTCTCCTTCCATAGCCGGTATGGATTTAACCGATGTGGCGTCATATCTTGAAGTTAACATTCCGCCTCGACCGATAGACAGCAATCTAGGCGACGCGATCAAGCGTCAGCGTCTGCTCGATATCTCCGCGTAATGCGTACTGGAGCGCGGCGTGATCCTTTCTTAATAAAAAACTTGTAAACAATGCTTTTTTATACGTAATATATCCGGTAAAGCTGTACGCATTTTGTCAGTTTTTTGGCGGAAACGACATATGCTTGTATGGCGAAAGTCTATGAAAAAATTTTTATAAAAAGGACGATATGCGCGGTCAACGATTTGCTTTCATCTCAAAGCATTGGTATATTTTGCCTGCTCTGGCTTTGTGGATTGTTTTCTACATACCGTTCCTGCCGTACCACATACTGCATATCGACGAATCGGTATACATACTGGTAGCCAGAAAAATATTACAGGGAGGAACCCCTTACAGGGATGTATGGGATCACAAACCGCCCATGGTATTTTTTCTTTTTTCATTTGCTTTAAAGATGTTCGGCGCGAAAAATTATGTTGTCCTCAACTTTATCACAATGATGTTCTGCCTTTTCTCCACCGTTCTGATTTACAAGTTGGCGCGGTATATCGTATCCGCACGGATTGCCGGATTGGCATGCATGTTTTATCCTGTGATATCCAACGTACTGCTTGAACGCGACGCGCTTAACCCGAACACCGAGATATACATGATGTCGTATGTTCTGCTGTGTGTTGCCTTTACTTTTCGGTATTTTTCAGGATACCGCGTAAAAGATATGTTTCTGGCCGGATTGAGCGCAGGAATGGCTACCGCGTTCAAACAACCGTCCGCCACAATACTTATGCCTGTATTTACGGCAATGCTCCTGACCGCCTTTCACAACCGCAGGATTATAAAAACCCTATTACGGGGATTGATATCGTTTGCTACGGGCGGCATGTTTGTATGGCTTGCAATAACTGTCTATTTTATTGCCAACAACGCTCTGCCGGATTTCCTGTTCCAGTGTTTCAAATTCAATTTCATATACAGTAGCGATATAACAAAAATTGATATGCTAAGGGGATTGCGGCGCATTTATACACAATCATTTATAGATCTGCCGTTTTTTTTCGTGCCGTATGCAATAGGATGTATATCTATGTTGTCAATTTTGATATGGAGGCGAATTGATTTCAAGCGCGCGCGGTTGCTTGTGTTTTTATTGTTTTGGCATTTGGGCGATATCATAGGCATGTCGGCAGGCGGATTGTTCTATCCGCATTACCTTGTTCAATGGATGCCGTCTTTTTCGATGATTACGGTTATAGGGCTTTATCTTGCGTATAAAACTTTATTTCGCAAATACCGAGTCGCCGCCATAATATGCATGTGTTTTTATATATTGTTCATTATGCGTATTATTTTTGTTACGGGAATATCGTATAGGAATGTTGAAACGGCGGTATACGTGGAATACAAAACGCCGATGGAAAACTGGCGGCGTATGCGCGCATATTATTCTGTAATAGGAGATAATTTTCTGCAGTATCCGTATTATCGTGACCCGAAACAATACTATTCGGCGCTCAACACCGTGAAAATCATACGGTCGTTCGTTCCCCGTGACGGCACGATCTTTATATGGGGGTTTATTCCGGAACTATATTTGTTTGCCGACAGGGAACCGTCGTCGCGGTTTGTATTCACTTCATTCGTATCAGGGCGTTTTTACGGTTTGCAGAATCTTCATATACACCCTAAATTCACCCGCATGCATCTTTATATGGAAACTCTTATGCTGGGCGACCTGATGAATCACAAACCGAATCTGATTGTATTGAGCGATACAAAACGCCTGCCGTCGACGGAAGGTTTTTTTAAGTATTTAGACGCTAACTACAGAAAATTATCCGTAACTTCGGAGTATCCGGTAGAATTGTTTTTAAGGAAAGATTTTGTCGGTTCAGTTGATAGATAAGCCGTTGATAGCCGATTTCTTAATAAGAACCGAAAAAGAGGAACCACACGATTCCGGCAATCAAAGCGGCTACGCCCACCAATCCGCTTATAATCATGGCTGTCCGCGACAACAGCGGTGCGATGCTAAATGACCCGTTAACCGCCTGCCGTTTGTTAAGCGTATCCGAACCTTTATTTACAGTCATTTCGCCGAACGCTTTCTTTACTCCGCGAATGCAGTCGAGTCCATGCTGATATTGTTCTGCGGCATAGGCTTCGTGCGCTTTTGTGAGTTTATCCGAGAATTCGTCAAATGCTTCGAAGAAATATATGTGAATTTTGCCCTTATTTATTTGTTTGAGCACGCCGTCAAAATGTTTGAGTTCATAATGAAGTTTCTTTTTGTGCTCTTTTTGGAATACATTGTTTTTATGGGTGCGATGCGCTGAACTAGCGCCTAGAACGTTATCCTCAATGCCGGATTCGTTGTCCGCTCCGATGGCGATAATCTTATGAATTTTTTCTTTTACTTCCCGTGAAGAAAAAATATTTGTAAGCGATACATTGTCGTTTCCCGCATTTTGTTTATCGTTTTGCGGATTTGGCGCAACTGAAGCGTTTTGTCCGGATGGCGGTTGTTGCAATTCTGCCGGATTCGGTGCGGGTTGAGGCTTCGGCGTTGGCGGCTGATTGAGTCCTGTATTATAAGCACTTTGACTGGGTTGATTATGCTGTTTTTTATCTACATGTTGGCTGATATTCTGCGAAGCGAACATAGATGTCAGCGAAATACCGTTTTCAGCGTCCATATTTTTCTTAAGAGCTTCCATAAAGGCGCTTGTGCCGGTTGGTTGAGATGTTTGTCCGTGGCCTGCCCGCTGTCTTGCAAGTTCCTGTTCGCTTACCGCGACTTGTGTGGTGCGGTCATCGTCGGACAACAAATCTTCCATAGGTAAATCTGATGAATTCATCGATATATTTTTTGTCGATTCCTTAATCAACGATTTTTTCTTTTTTGGCGTGGGCGGCAGATTGATATTTATTTTCAAAGGGTTAGCGCCCGCTTTCTTTTCCGGATTGACCGAATCGTTGGGTGATTCGAGGTTTACGACCGTGCCGTCTGGCGCAACCTCAATGTTTTCCGAAAGTTTTTGCTTGATTACCTGTTTTGCCAGATCGTAGGTTACCACCTGATTGCTCAGCTTGGCAAACGCCAGCGTTTCTTTGAGGGCGCCTTCAAGTTTTCTTATGTCGCCCTCTATTGATTTACACAGCAGGGCGATCACTTCGTCCGGAACCAGCATTCGTTTTTCTTCGAGTTTTTTTCTCAAAATCGCCTGCCGTGTCTCAAAATTAGGAGGCATAATTTCCGTAATTATTCCGCCTTCGAACCTTGATCGCAACCGCTTTTCCAGCGTGGACAGGGTGCGCGGAGGCCGGTCGGACGATATTACGATCTGTTTTCCTTTATTGAACAACTCATTAAATGCGTGAAAAAATTCTTGCTGGGCTGATTCTTTGGACGCAAGAAACTGAATGTCGTCCAGAATAAGCAGGTCAAGCGAATTGTACCTGTTTCTGAACTCATCTATTGTACCGTACTGAATCGCGTCGACCAGTTCGGCTTCAAATTGTGCAGACGCTATGTACGATACTTTTTTGTCCGGCGATAATTCCAGTATCTTATTGCCGATAGCGTTTATCAGATGGGTTTTTCCAAGCCCTACATTACTATATATAAAAAGCGGGTTGTATTCTTTGCCCGGAGACTCGCTTACCGCCCGTGCGAACGCAAGCGCAAAATGATTGTTGTCGCCGGCTACAAAATTATCGAATCGATAGTAAGGCACCAAACGGCCGTTTTCGTTCGTAGTCAACATTTCCGACATGCCTGCCAATTCCTTTTGTATAAATATCTTTCTAAAAACATGTTATATATACAGGGTTAGGGCGTGGAGTAATTAAAAAAACTCTATCGGCCCGATACATATATCGGTAAGGAAAGAAATATCTTTATAACTGAGTTGTTTTTTTATGGAGTAAATTAATATGTCGGCTGTATTTTTTCGGAGCCACTACAGGGCATTGCTTTACAATACGGTAATTTTTTTCATGTAGTTGAGAAAATTTTGCACCTTTTTCGTAAAGGTGTATCAAACAAACCGTATGCCCGAAAACAAGTTCGGACAAAAATACGCATTTAAAAATTAACGAGATTAACCTCGCACTTGTAATCAGAGTTCAAATTTTTGTTTACAAAGCGCGTGTTTTTGTGATATTTAAAAGACCCTTATTTATCCTAAAAGAAATATATTTTTCACGATTTTTACAGTGATCTGAAAATATACGGCACGTCATAGCATGCAGTGAGGAGAAGTCCACTATGATCGAAGTAAAAAATCTTACCAAGCATTACGGGATCACCGTAGCGGTTAAGGATGTGTCCTTTTCCGTGAAAAAAGGGGAGGTGCTCGGTTTTCTCGGTCCTAACGGAGCGGGAAAAACTACCACCATGAAAATCATTACATGTTTCATGCCGCCGACGGCGGGTACTGTAGAGGTAGGCGGATCAGATATTCTGGAAGATCCGCTGTCTGTGCGCGAGAAGATCGGGTATTTGCCCGAAAATACGCCGTTGTACAGCGATATGACAGTGGAGTCGTACCTGAATTTTATAGCCGAAGTACGGCGAATTCATCCGCGGGACAGGCGGGAGCGGGTAAACCGGATGATTGAAACATGCAGTCTGAAAGGGGTGCTGAAAAAAGATATCGGCGCTCTGTCAAAAGGGTTCAAACAACGAGTCGGACTGGCTCAGGCGATGATTCACGACCCGAAAATACTTATCCTCGACGAACCTACATCGGGGCTTGACCCGAACCAGATCATAGAGATCAGGAAACTGATTAAAGAACTTGGCAAAGAAAAAACAATCATTTTAAGCACCCATATTTTGCCTGAAGTATCCGCGACCTGCGACAGGGTGATAATCATCAACGACGGACAGCTTGTCGCGTCGGGCACGCCTGAAGAACTGCAAAACCGCGCCGCGGGCGAAAGCGTAATATATACCACAGTCAAAGCGGACGCCGCCAAAGTTCAAACGGTTTTCACGAGTCTCGGATGGGTGAAAAAATGTTCGGTGGAATCCAAACAGGGCGAGCGCGCCAGATTCAAACTTCTGGCTACTCAGGATGTATCCGACCCTACGGAACAGCTGTACGACATTGCGGTCAAAAACGGCTGGATGTTAAGCGAGTTGTACCGTGAAACATTGAGTCTGGAAGATATCTTCCTGAAATTAACCACCAGTTGATATAAAGGAGCGTTCTTATGACTGTTATTCGGGCAATCCTGAAAAAAGAATTTACGAGCTATTTCGTATCCCCTGTGGCATACGTGCTCATAACCATTTTTCTAATTTTGAGCAATTGGCTTTTTTTTAACACGTATTTCCTCGACGAACAGGCTTCCATGCGAATCTTTATCGCGCGCCTGCCGTGGATTTTCCTTTTCTTTGTCCCAGCGGTAACCATGCGTGTCTGGGCGGAAGAAAAGAAACTCGGCACCATGGAACTGCTGATGACTCTGCCGGTGAAAGATTATGAAGTGGTTATCGGCAAATTCCTTGCGAGTTTCCTGTTCCTTCTGGTTTGTCTTCTGCTTACCCTGTCGGTACCGATGACAGTGGCGTATACCGGCGACCCAGACTGGGGCCCGATCATCGGGGGATATCTAGGGTCGTTGCTGATGGGCACGGCGTATTTGGCGCTCGGTTTATTCATCTCGTCCATGACTGAAAACCAGATTGTGGCATTTATACTGTCGTTACTGGTATCGTTTTTGTTTTTGATTATCGGCGAGAATTTTGTGTTGTACGCCATACCCGATTGGCTGGTTCCGCTGTTCGAGTATATCGGGTTCGGCTCTCATTTTATAAGCATTACCCGCGGGGTTCTCGACTCGCGCGATCTGGTGTACTATTTTTCATTTATCTTTTTCTTCCTATTGTTGAACGTCAAGGCGATTGAAAGCAGAAAATGGTGAGGGGGTAATAGATCATGATGAAACGAAAATTGACATTGACTACGCAATCGCTGATTAATATCCTGATTGTCATAGGAATACTTGTGGTAATCAACACCGTTTCCCAACGGGGTTTTCTCAGGTGGGACTTGACAAAAAATAAACAGTATACCATCTCGTCGGCCACGAAAAATATACTGAAAGACATGGACGACAGGGTAACTATCAAACTCTTTTTCTCCAAAAATTTACCTCCTGTGATGATGCTACAGGAACGGCGGGTGCGCGACCTGCTTGACGAATACAGGGCATATTCCAAAGGGAAAATAGTGGTTCAGCGCATAGATCCCGCATCCAGCGAAGACCTGAAACAGCAGGTTCGTTCCATCGGAATACCGGAAGTTCAAATGACGTTTCGTGAAAAAGACAAGGTCGAAGTGAAAAACGGATATCTAGGCATGGGTATTTTTTATCTCGACCGAACCGAAGTGATACCCATTGTTCAGAATGTGGATAACCTCGAATACGATCTGACGTCGGCTATCCGCAAGGTGTCAACAGACACGGTAACAAAAATAGGTTTTCTTGCGGGCAAAGGCGAACGCGATATCGCACAGGAATATTCGCTCATTCAGGGTGCTCTTAGACAGCAGTACGAAACCACAGTGGTAACCCTCGATCACGGCCAGCCGGTTCCCTCGGAGATATCGATGCTTATCATCGCAGGGCCGCGCGAGGAGTATTCCGACCGCGATCTTTTCGAAATAGATCAGTTCGTTATGCGCGGAGGAAAACTGGTGGTCATGCTGGATACTGTTGATATCGATTTACAGCAGGGGCTTTCTGCAAAACCGCTAAAAACAGGTCTTGAAAAATTGTTGGAACATTACGGAATAAGAGTCAATACCGACTTTGTACTTGACCGGTACAACGACCGTCTAACTTACAGCGAGTCGCCCGACAACCGTATCCAGTATGTAACTACAGTCCAGTATCCGTTTTTCGTTAAGGTGACAGGCGAGAATTTTTCCGATAACCCCATATTAAGAGGACTTCAGACCGTTACGCTTCCATGGACAAGCTCCATCGACTACATAGATTCCCGTCTGTCCGGCGCGGAAGTAACAACACTGCTTAAATCAAGCGAGATGGCATGGACTCAGTCAGGTTGGTTCAAATTGAACCCCAAGCAGAATTTTCAGCCTACTCCGGATCAGATCAAACAATACAACCTGTGCGCGTTGGTATCGAATCAATTTTCCAGTTTTTTTGCAGGAAAGGAAATACCTAAGCCTGAAGTACCGCCCGGCGAAGACCCTTCAACCTTTATGCCGCCGGACGAAGAAGCGCAGACACTCATTGAGAAAAGCCCTGAAACACAGATATTCGTAATCGGTAACTCCCATTTTGCCACCATGGATTCACTGCGGCGGTTTCAAACTAACGGAGTATTCTTTCTCAACGCAGTGGACTGGCTGGCTCAGGGCGAAGCGCTTATAGGGATTCGTACACGAGCTGTGTCGGAATACCCCATCGACGACCTAAGCGACGGTGTCAAAGCAAGGCTGAAATTCCTCAATGTGTTTCTCATGCCTGCTCTTGTGGCTATTTTCGGACTGTTGCTGATGTATTTTCGAATCCGCGAGAAAAAGTTGTACGAAGCGTACCTGTCGCGGTGAAAATATGGTGTTAGAATGACTGGAAAATGCGCTCCGGTTCTGATCGCCTGCCTTATTGCGGTCTACTGTTCCGCTTGCGGGCGGTCTGCCCAGACGCTGGTATACCCCGATTTCAATCCGTACGCGATATCCAAGATCGTATTTAGCGACGGCGAAAATCATCATATCGAACTTAAGCGTGTCACATGCAAACAGTGGACTGTAACAGAAAAAGGGCGCGTTTTTCTGGCCGATCTCACCGCGATCCAGTCATTTGTCAACATGATATCCGTCATGGAAAAACTGCCTGCGGAAACTAAACCTAAACCGGGATCTCCGGAAAAATGTAAAAGTACGAATGTGCGTATACATGCCAACGGCATATATTCTTTTAACGTAGGCAAAACGGGAGCGAATTACCAATCGTCTTATATTCAGCTTGATAAGGCGAAAAAATGCGTCCGCGTCAAACCGTTTTTCAACTGCGTAGTCAATATGCCGCTACAAAAATGGATAAAAAAATCTGTATTCGACACTGATCCGGACACCGTACGGGAAATACTAATAAGGCATAACGACTCTGTGTTGTTGCATGTCAGCCGAGATAAATGCGTAACTGACTGGACAGACCGACTGCGTCCCGGCGCGGCTATCCCAAACGACAAGGTAGGCGAACTGTATGGCGTATTGAGTAAAATCAGGATTCATAATGCGACTGCCGCAAATGCAGGCGAAATGGGAAAATCCGACCCGCCATTACTTGAGATACAGGTGCGGTGTGCCGACAATTGCTTGTCGGTATTTAAACTCGGCGGACGTAAAAACAGCTCTTTTTATTTTGCTTCCAGATCGGACGAAGAAACGGGAACACTGCTTTTTTCGTCAATGTGGGTAGAAAAACTCGAACGGATCATCACAGACACCACCGGCGCCGAATGCCTGATACTTCAGCCGAAGTAATAATTAGCGCGCTCGCAATGCTTTAAACCTATTCGATCCGGCGATGACTTTTTAGATATTTCTCAGCTTATTCTGAACGATTTCCGGCGTGTAAATTCCTTGACCATGTTGTTTATGGCTCGCAGTCGAATACCGTCAAGTCCCACGAATCGTACTGCAAAGGTTTTATCGCCGCTTGACGGTTTTTTTGATCGCACGACTTCAGCGGTTATCGTCATTGGAGGTGACGGCAATACCACGTCGTGGCTGAAAAACGAACCGGTGTGTTTTTGCCATTCCGGCATATCTATGTCTATTTTTACTATTGTTTTTTCGGAAAATAATTGCGGAGCCGATATAAGGGCGCCGCTAGCGGATATATTAAGTATCCTTGCGTCGAGTTCTTTTTTCCGGCGCGTTAACTTTAGTTCCTGATAAAGGTCTACTTCCTGAATTTTGGCTTTGAAATCGTGGTCTATTCGGTCATATGACCGGCGATCTGTAGAATTTGTCAACATAGAAAATCCCCCTATTTTACTGATTTCACTTAAGAATGTTAAAAGCTAGGGTATAGCGAATATAATACCAACTGTAAAAATTTTTCATAAAAATTACATACCGGTGATCCTGTATACAATTTTCATTTTTTTTCGGGTCTGCTTTGTTGTATGATAGAATTGGCTAAAATTTTATACAACCGAGGTTTTTTTATGAAAAAATTATTTTTTGCCGCAATAATCATCGTAATATTGGCAATAGCCTCAGTAGCTGTAGTTACCTTCGTTTATAAAGACAGAGCGATTCGGTATGCTGTCGAAAAAAGCGTCGCTACGCAATTGCCGTACGTAAAATTTTCGATGGGTTCTGCGACAATGAATTTTCCTGCTCAACTCGTGTTCACCCAAATAAGTTTGAAAGACCAATTGCACAGTGTTTTTATTGATATAGATCGAATGGAACTGGAATTCTATCCGTCAAAGGTTTTGAAATATTTTCAGGAAGGGGGCAAAAAATCGGCTTTGAAATATTTTTTTGTTACCGCGAAAAAGATTCAATACCGCGAAGTATTAATTAACGGACTGCGCCTCGAAGGGCGTCTTTATAACGATGGAGAAACAGTGGAAAAATACGCCGGATTTATGGCGTCAAAAGATTTTTTGTACAAAAAAATAAAAATGGACGATCTGAGAACCGAGTTCGAATTTAAGGATAAGACATTGCTTGTAACCATGTATCACCTGCTTTTTGCCGGCGGAACGATTACAGGTACCCTGAAGGCCGATTTACTGGATAGCGGGTTTGAATACACCGCCTATGTGGATATGCAAAACCTGCAAGCCAAGAATCTTATGATAATTTTCAACCTGAATAAGAAATTGGAAATGAGCGGATTGTGGAACGGAAGCGTCAAAGTCAAAGGAATATCCGGCAAAGGAATAACCTCAGTTGAAGGCAAACTCGTCGCCGACGCTAAAGGAGGCGAAATGGTGATAACCGATCAGGCTATGATCAGCAGTATCGCTTCCCGAGCAGGGATAGCTAAGGATGAAGTCGCCCGGTCGCTTGCCCGCCATGATTATGATGATGGCGCAATGGAATTGGGCATGGACGGAAACACAGTTAAGCTGAACTTGTCGTTGTCAGGTGACACAGGCCAACGGAATTTCGATATTTATTTGCATGATTTTCTGCAATAATAAACAACAGGAGGAAATACCATGAACACAAGATCTTTTTTTGTCAGTTGCGTTGCATTAACCCTGCTTTATGCCGGATGTACCCAGCATACCATCAAGGTAGAACAGGAAAAACCTTTGCGGGTTGACGTGAATATGCGTATCGACGTGTATCAGCACGTACTCGAACAGGCTAACACAATCGAAGATATGGTCAATCAGCCGGGTGGTCATTCTTTTTTCCGCGGAGTGATCCGCAGGCTGGCTGTACTTGATTTCGCGTCATCCGCGTATGCTCAGTCGTCTGCGCAATTCAGCGATGAAGTTATGAAGGCTATAGAAGGGCGCAGACAGCGCAGGGATCAGATTGTTGAATGGGGATCAAAAGGCGTTATCGGGGAAAATAACAGCGGGTTTGTCGAGTTGTATGCCCCCAGCGGATTGCCCGGTAGCCAGCTTGCCGAACTGCGCCAGATGATAGATCAGGAAAATCGAGACCGGCTGGTAATTTATACCGATCTTTCACGGGGTGAAGGAACTACCCCTGAAGAAGTGGGAAAAGTCTATTCCATTAAACTACATAAAAACGCGCCTGAAGGCATGCCGATACAAACAGCTACCGGCGAATGGATAATCCGGTAACCGTTTTTTATTTTTGCCGTTTTTGTTAAAGAATGAATCTCCCTATCGGTACTTGCGGGGAGATTCATTCTTTTTAGACGCCGATAATTAGGAGATGGTAAGAATATCTGATTAAAAAAATATTTTTTTTGTTATACAATACGGTTTTTTTTTGTTACTATAATCATGAGGAGATTAAGAGCGTCATGATGTTCATCTCGAAGACAAAAATATTTTTGTTTTTCCTGCTGTGGGTTGCAGTGCCTTCCTACGCTCAGTTGCTTTCCGTTTCCCTCGACGCGCCGATAAACGATCCTGTAACCGGAGACGAACTACGCCGCGGCACTGAGTTTATGCTCATTTTAGCGTCGGACAACAGTAACTCTTCCGCGCTCGATTTTGCTTTGCCGTTCTTTATCGGGGGCGACGATATGCTTCTTAAATTCGCAACCGGTTTCACCAATCCCGTATGTTATTACGATCAGGAAACCTTTCTTGATTACGGCATGAGTTTTCCGGTCTGTTACTATTCCATGCCCATAAATTATACTTCACATGGATTTACCTCAGGACAGACAATTTCCGTATACGCGCGTTTTTTCAACAACCTTGCAGGCACACCGCCGCCCGGAATCACTTTGGATATGCCCAGAGCGTCGTTCGATAACTCGGGTTTATTCAGGCAGTACCTCTACGGAGATCATAACGATATGTATTTTGCCGATTCCGAACTGTTTTCTTTCAAAATTCCAAACAGCATGATTCCTGACGCGATGATGATAATACCGGAAGATTTTTATATGGAGATAGATACCTCGCAGTTAGTCTGGCAAAAAGCTGTTCCGGATGACAGCTCTGATGTGCCGCAGGCCGTGCCTTATACAGAACCCCCGCCGGTTGTCCAGCCTCCTCCTCCGTCAAATCCTCCTCCGTCGACACCGCCCCCGTCGACACCGCCCCCGTCGACACCGCCCCCGTCGACACCGCCCCCGTCGACCGACCCGACACCGCCCCCAACGCCTGATCCTGTGCCCGAACCTGATCCTGTGCCCGAACCTGATCCTCAGGATGAAACCGGTACGCAAGCCGGTGAACTTCCGGAATTGGATGGTGTTGAAATTGTTGATTATGATGAATGGTATTCAAATCAACACTATTACCAAACCCTTTATCCATCTTTAACAGTTTGTTCAGTCACGGGAAACGGAAACAGCGAATCGCCTTTTGACACCGGCGTGCCTGTAGCTCCGGAACCGGGGGCGTTGTTTTTGAGCGGGTGGGGTATTTTGTTCTTATTGCGTCAAGTCCTGCGAAAACGCCGCTAACCTTTATCCGAATAAAAATCTTGTTATCTTTTCTTTCAAAAGTTATTATTTAAAGAAACATAAAAAACTAGATAGCGTTGTCATTATATTTTATCAAGGCAAATTTAAAATACCGGTGTTTTTCCTGTAGGTAAAAGGCATGACTGTTCTATGCGTTTGCCGGTTGGCTACTTAAATTTTGACATCATTATGTTTCGGACGACGAATTTATATAGTTTTAGAGATTTGTAAGTAAAATTCATACGGAGAGGTTTTCTGTAATGTCGCCTACTGCGTTGATAACAGGAGCCGGAAAACGAATCGGCAGGGAATTGGCGCTGTATCTGGCGGGGCAGGGATACGATATAGCCGCGCATTATCATCTGTCGCAACAATCAGCCCACACGCTTGCCGAGGATATCCGCCGGATGGGTCGCAAATGCGTATTGTTTCAGGCAGACCTGTCGTCGCACACCGATGCGGAACATCTTATGGAAGCAGTTATACAGCAGTGCGAAGGACTCGAATTGCTTATCAACAACGCATCGGTTTTCAATAAAAATTCTATCGGACAGACCGATTTCGCGTTTTTGCAGTATCATTTTATGATAAATTGTTTCGCTCCCATGCTGTTGAGCAGGGATTTCGCTAAGCATCTTGCGCGTGGGCATATCATAAATATACTCGATACTAAGATTACCAGAAGCAAAACCGTTTATTGCGCGTATACGTTGTCAAAAAAGACGTTGGCTGAATTTACAAAAATGGCCGCTGTCGAGTTCGCGCCGGATATAAGGGTTAATGCCGTGGCTCCGGGTGTGATACTCGCGCCGCCGGATAAAGACGAGCAATATCTCGCTTCATTGATTACGCAAGTACCGTTGAAACGAAAGGGTGAACCTTCGGATATTTGCGGGGCTGTGAATTTTCTGATTGCAAACAAATATATCACCGGCCAGATTCTGTATATCGACGGAGGTGAGAATCTGTTGTAAGGAGCTGTTATGGCATTAATTCGTATAAAAAATATCAGGCATAAAGCTATTATCGGGGTCAACGACTGGGAACGAACGACAAAGCAGGATGTGATAATCAATGTTACTTTCGAATATGACGATTCAGCGGCTGTCGACGCCGATTCAATCGACGAAGCGGTTGACTATCGCGCTATGACAAAGGCTATAGTTGACCATATGGATAAAAATTCGTTTTTTCTCTTGGAAACATTGTCCGCATCTATTTTAGACCTGATAATGCGCGATAAGCGTGTCAAAAACGCTACCGTGGAGGTCGATAAACCGGGTTCCGTGCGGTTTGCGGATTCCATATCGGTACAGCAAAGCTCCGGCAGGTCATGAATGCCCCTGCGCATAAAGTTGTAATAGGAATGGGATCTAACATTAATCCTGCCCAAAACATCCAAGCCGCCATTGACCGGATTGCCCTAGACCACGCTGTTTTGGGTATTGCTACATGGGAATGGACAAAGCCTATCGGGCGTGCCGATCAGGACGATTTCATTAATACCGCTGTTTATATAGCCACCGGCTTTAACCGCGATCAATTGGCCGGTTATCTAAGATCTATAGAAAATGAGCTTGGCAGAGTAAGGACATCCGACAAATTCGCGCCCCGCACTATTGATTTGGATATTGTCGTATGGGATGGGTGTGTGGTCGATGACGACTTCTATAAACGGGATTTTCTAAAGCGGCAAGTTCTTGAGCTTGTTAAAGACCTTGTATACTGAAACACTCCGGCGTTATTCGAAAATAGAATATTTTCTTTTCGGAAAATCTGATACATGCAAGATTACATGTTTTTTAAAGCGGATATAAACGATTCGATATAGCCAGCCGGTACAGGTTCGCCTGTTTGTCCTTTCCAGCCTGTATCGGACATTATGTGACTGCCGATAGGCGTGTCGCCGTGCATTTTCGGGAGCAAGTGAATATGAAAATGCCTGACCTGATCGGCTATGGCGGCCATATAATATTTTTCCGCTCCCAATATAACCTCGGCTTTTTTAGCGATATCAACAGCGGTAACCAGTATCTGGGCAGACTGCAACGGATTAAGACTGCTCAAAGAAGTAACATGCTCTTTTGCCGCAACGACAAAATGCCCTTTTTTTATGGCGGATTCCGGAAAACACACCGCTATGCAGTGCTCTCGTTCTTCAATGATATACCGTTTGTCAGGATTACAAAAAACACAAGGAGTTGCAGTCATGATTTCCACCTCATAGCGGTTGAGAGCCTAGCGTTAGTCGATCTGAAAAAAACATGTTATCCTAACGTTTAAAATCTGGCAAGTATGCCGTTGTAAAATTATATACCGCGCACAGCTATATACAAGCAATTTTTGAAATACAAAAATTTTTTCGGACTCACAATACCCCTTTATATATTACTCATATATTTGTGGTGTATATCTGTGCACAGCAACTGTGCTATGTCTGTTTTAATAACATGGCGTTGAAAAATGTTTCCGCTATATGGGCTTTAGTATGAAGATTTGGAAATTATAAAATTATGATTTGAAAAAAATCGTTTTTTCATGCTAATATGCATAAACCATAATATTAGGTATAAACCGGATTAGGGATTTAAAAATCTAATATTAGATTCCATAATAAAGGCATAAATCCTGCTTATTGGTGATAAGAATAGAATTAAGACATAAAACATTAAATCGCGTTAGAAAGGGTTTCGTATTATGTTGACCAGAAAAAAAGCGTTTTATTTTGTGATTTCGCTTAGTGTGGGATTTTTCCTTTATTATAAAGGCATTACACCTTTGCTGGCAGGGTCGGCGGATGATGAAGATAACATATATCAGCAGTTGGAACTGTTCAATACAGTAATAAGCCGTATCCAAAAGGACTATGTGGAGGAAAAAACAGCCAAAGATCTCATATACGGAGCTTTACGAGGTATGTTGATTTCTTTGGATTCTCACAGCCAGTTTATGGATCCGGAGGCTTATAGTGAAATGAAAGTCGATACGGAAGGGCATTTCGGCGGACTTGGAATAGAGATAACCGTCAAAGATAATATTCTGACAGTGGTGTCGCCGATAAAAGATACTCCTGCGTGTAAAGCAGGGCTGGAACCCAACGACAAGATTATCAAAATCGAAGGTAAATCCACTAAAAATATGTCGCTGACCGAAGCGGTTAAAAAATTGCGCGGCGCGCCGGGAAGCAAGGTTAGCATTACTATAATGCGGCCTGCCACCCGTGAGGTCAAAGAATATAACATAGTGCGTGATGTCATTCAGATTCAAAGCGTAAAAGATGTTAAAATGGTTGCCGACGGTATCGGCTACATCCGTCTGGCTCAGTTTCAGGAAAATACATCCGAAGAACTGGATAAAGCGCTCAACACTCTGGAACAACAGGGTATGGCAGGATTGATTCTTGACTTGCGCAATAATCCTGGAGGTCTGCTAAACGAAGCGTTTGACGTGGCCGACCTGTTTATCGGCGGCGGCAAGATAATAGTATCTACCAAAGGGCGTATACCTCACCAGAACAAAGAGTATCGCGGCTCCAGCACAACGACTCATAAGGATTTTGTGATGGTGGTGCTGGTCAACGGCGGTAGCGCCAGCGGATCGGAAATCGTTGCTGGAGCTATTCAGGATTGGCATAGGGGTATTCTCATAGGAACCCGTACTTTCGGAAAAGGCTCGGTTCAAAGCGTCCTGCCCTTGAAAGACGGATCGGCGTTGAGATTGACTACCGCCCGGTATTATACGCCCAGCGGAAGGTCGATTCATCATGTCGGAATCGACCCGGATATCGAAGTTCCGTTCCAGAAAATAGAAATTAAAGAGAACGACGGAAAAACAGATTCTTTTGCTCTGCTCGAAGATGAAGAAATGGAGCAGGAAATAACTGAAGAAACGAAAGAACCGGAAAAAATATATCCGCCTGTGCCCGATAACCAAATGCTTCGCGCCATAGATTTAATCAAAGGTATTTTTATACTCAATCAAAGAGAAGAACTGGCTAAAACCGATAAGCCGCCGGTTCCATACGTACAGCGAGCTCAGGTATCGGAAACAGATAACGAATAACCGGTTGTATACATCATTACGAGGTAATCTATTATGAAAACGATGCGGTTTTGCATGTCGTTATCTGTCCGGCTTATTGCAGTGGCAATATTGTTTATTTCAGGATGCGCTCCGCACATAACCAATTTGGAACAGGAATCCCATTCAAGCCATCTGGTTATAGGAAAATCGCTGATTCAAGCAGGCCTGGATGAAGATCATATCCGTAAACAGCTTTATACCGAACACACCTACAGCGGAATGCAATGGATATCCATGTACGCGCAGTACACCGTTGCGGCGTCTTTCGACTTGGATGGTTTTCCGCAACGGGTTATAGAAAATATTCCTTCTGTGTATACCGTTGAAGTAAACTGGATACCAACCGCCCCGACAGTGAATGTGGTCAGTTTGATTTTCATCAAAGATCAGTTGCCGCTGGCTACGGTCGAGGTGACACAACAGATCCGAGCGCGAATGGCTATAGTGATCGACGATGTCGGATACAATAAAAAAGCGCTCAGCCAAGCGTTGATGACAAATCAACCCATAACATACGCCGTATTGCCGTATCTGGCTTATTCGGAAACTCTGGCTAAACTTTTGTCGGATAAAGGGCATCTGATTATACTGCATCAGCCGATGGAAGCTACCACAGACATGGATCCGGGTCCGGGCGCAATTTATATGGATATGACCGACGACCAGATACGAAAACTGCTCGATGAAAACCTCGCTATGGTTCCGAATATAAAGGGCGTTAACAACCACATGGGATCAGCCGTAACCGCGGATAAAGATAAAATGCGGGTCATTCTGAAACACTTACAGGAAAAAGAGATGTTTTTCCTCGACAGTGTTACCGGTCAGACAGTATGCGGGATTATCGCGGATGAAATAGGGTATCCGATATACAAACGGGATGTTTTTCTCGACAACAAATATGAAAAACAGTATATCAACGGACAACTCGCTCAATTAATGCAGGTTGCACTCGAAAAAGGATGGGCTATCGGTATAGGTCATTTTAATCCCGTTACCATGCAGTGTATTTACGAATTATTGCCGGAGTTGGACGAAAAAGAAATCAAACTGGTTTACCTCAACGAATTGCCCCGATAAAACCATGAATATATTGGCCATAGAAACATCATGCGACGAAACTTCCGCGGCGGTATGCCGCGACGGATACGAGATACTCTCCAACGTCATTGCTTCACAAGACGATATACACGCCCATTACGGCGGCGTCGTGCCTGAACTGGCGGCGCGCCGGCATATAGAGATTATCGGGCAGGTGGCAAATAAAGCGCTTGAACAAGCCTCAGCCGGCTTTGAGGATATGGATATTCTGGCAGTTACCCAGGGTCCGGGGCTGATAGGGTCGCTTATCGTCGGAATATCGTATATGCAGGGTGTTTCATACCGCTACGGAATCCCTATGGTAGGAATCAATCATATAGAAGGACACCTCACTGCGCCGCTACTTGGCAACCAACAAGTTTGCTATCCGGTACTCGGATTGATCGTATCCGGAGGGCATACTATGCTGGTTAAAATGGATGATGTGGGCAAATATACGGTTATCGGCAGAACACTTGACGACGCGGCGGGCGAGGCGTTCGATAAAGTCGCAACCATGATGGGGCTTGGATATCCGGGAGGCCCCCTTGTAAGCAAACTCGCGCAGAAAGGCGACCCTAATGCAATACGGTTTCCACGAGGGTTACTGCGTTCGCAGTCGTTCGATTTCAGTTTCAGCGGATTAAAAACTGCGGTTCTGTATAAATTAAAATCGGAATCACACCCAATACCCGAACAACGGCAGGCAGATATAGCCGCGTCATTCGAAGAAGCGGTAGCCGATGCGCTGGTCAAAAAAACATTACGAGCCGCAAAACAGTACGGAATCAAAACAATTACTGCCGGAGGAGGCGTTATTCGCAACGCGCGATTGCGAACCAGACTTGAAAAACAATGTTGTAAACACGGGTACCGGCTCGTTCTGCCGGAACCTATACTCTGCACGGATAACGCCGGTATGATCGGTACGCTTGCCTACTATTACCGCGACCGCGCTATGCTGGCTAAAGACAATGCCATAGACCCTATCCCGTCTTTGAAATTCGTCGGATGAAAATGTACCATGACTGAGGTGGTCAGGTTGCTATGTTACATTAACCGGCATTTCGACGGGCTGGATTGCATTATCTTTATCAGCAAGTAAATACCGATACCGAACACGACAGATAAAACAGCGCCTGATGAGATAATTGTCCATACAGGCACTCTTACCGCGTATAGTAAAAGAATAATAAACGCCGGAACAAATAAAATAGCGATAACGCAAAGTAACGCAGAATATTTGCATATTGCGTTCATACGGGCGGCGATTGTCTGCATACGGCTGGTTTGCGTAAGATGGCGCACATCATGCTCAAGACACCGCGCTATGAACATAAGTTCCTGAACTGTAAAATATATACGGCGAATCAGCCGTTTAGAGGATGGATTTTTAAAACCTGACGGCGGTTTTTTGATAAGTTGCCGTACCGTGTGTGCGAACGACTCCAGCGATATGATGTATTGATCTGCCTTGCGCAGTTCGTCAAGCAGTATCGCCGCTGTATCAGGCTGATCGGGATGAATCGATTCGCGCACTGTTTGTATTTTAAGCATAGCACGGTCTAAAAATTGTCTGTCGCAAACAACTATTTTTTTGAGCAGGTACAGCCAAAGATAACGGATACCTCGACGGCACATGGCGGCAAGCAGGTCGGTTTCGGCATCCATAGAACTGAACGCCTCTACCGGCTTATCATGAATTGTCAGCACAAATTTTTCCGATACGAAACAGGAAATATTGGCCACTGCTCCCGGCAAAAGCAGTTTATCGGGGTTGAACGCTGGTATCCGGAAAAACAGCAGTCCGCCCGACTGCTCGAAATACGCCAGTTCCGATGTATGCACTGCCATGTCTATCAAATAAGACGGCAGAGCGAACGCCTTTTTTATCCACGGGATGTTAGGCTGGTAAAAATCGATCCATAGCAATACGTCGGGGTTGTGCATGTACTCGCCTAGATCATGCGGATGAGGTTTTACAAAAACGCCTGTCTCGGATGATCGCTCAAAGGCGAATATTTTCATGGGCGGATACCGTTTTTTGTGCTTTTTGTTGTTACAAGCCGGGTTGGCGCGGATAATCGTATCTTTATATTAAATGTTTCTTGAATAGAAATCAATTCATTTGTATTATATGACAATTGCAGACTCGTATAGATAGTAATAACGACACCGCTCACAATAGGATTATCAACAGTAAAAGAGGATCAGTATCATGAAAAAACAAGATTATTTAGCCAAACCGATACAACATATCTCGCTCAACGATGTGCAATCTGTAGGCATGATAGAAAAAATGCAACACATGGCTTTTCAGGCACGAAACCTGTCGCGAGGAGCGAAACTCTATGAAAAAATGCTCAACGACACTTCCTGCGGAATCATTTTGTGCCTTGCAGGGTCACTGGTGAGCGCAGGTCTGAAAAAGGTTATCATCGAAATGGTACAGAACAATATGATCGACGCTATTGTGGCTACCGGAGCAAATATCGTTGATCAGGATTTTTTTGAGGGTCTGGGGTTTTTGCATTATATCGGAACACCCGATGTCGACGACAACGAACTGCGGTTACTGCATATTGACCGTATTTACGATACCTATATCGACGAAGACGACCTGCGCGTCTGCGACGAAACCATGGCAAAAATCGCCGATTCTATGACTCCCGGCGCTTATGCATCTTGGGAAATAATTAAGCAGATGGGCGAGTACCTTGAAAAAAATCACAGTGCCAACGAATCGATAGTGCTTACCTGTTACCGCAAACAAGTACCCATTTTCTGCCCTGCGTTCAGCGACAGTAGTGCAGGATTCGGTTTTGTCGATCATCAATGGCGTGCCGCTCAGGAAGGCAGAAAACCTACCAGCATAGACAGCGGTAAAGATTTTCTTGATCTGACCCGAATAAAACTTATGTGCGACGCCACCGGTTTGCTGATGCTGGGCGGCGGTGTGCCGAAAAATTTTGCGCAGGATATAGTAGTTGCCGCAGAGGTACTTGGATTCGACGTGCCTATGCATAAATATGCGATTCAGATCACTGTCGCGGACGAACGCGACGGAGGATTGTCCGGTTCTACGCTTCGCGAAGCCAATTCATGGGGTAAAGTCGAACAAGGCGCGGAACAAATGATTTATGGGGAAGCAACTGTTATGTTTCCTCTTCTGGCAGGCTATGCTTATCACAAGAAATCGTATGCTAAACGCTCTGAATTCCGATTCCTCGAAAAACTGGCTCAGCCTATTGGTAACAACATATCTAAATTCCAGTCTTGAGCCGGCATATAAACTGAAAGGAAAAATGAAATGGCTGTCGAAAAAATACTCACCGGCAGACGGATATTAGTTACCGGCGGCGCGGGTTTTTTGGGGTTTCATCTTGCCCAGCGATTACCGTCTATGGGCGCGGCGTATTTGGCGTTCAACGATATCGACGAGTTTCCACAAGGCGAGTACCCGCAGGGTGCGCTAACCGTTAACGCGGACGTGCGCGACAGGGACGAGATGAACAAACTTATCAAGGATAATAAAATCGATACCATAATACATTGCGCGGCGGCTTTGCCTTTATGGAAAAAGGAAGATATTTTCTCGACCAATGTAGGCGGATTGCGAACAACTCTTGAAGTTGCGCGTCAAAACAATGTGGAAAAATTCGTGTTCATCAGTTCCACAGCCGTGTACGGCGTACCGGATAAACATCCCCTGATAGAAGACGATCCTATGGAAGGCGTGGGCAACTACGGCGAATCCAAGATACTCGGCGAGCAGGTGTGCCGTGAGTTTATGAAAAAAGGCATGAATATTACAATCATACGCCCAAAAACATTTATCGGCACTGCACGTCTGGGAGTGTTTCAGATACTGTATGACTGGGTAGACAGCGGAAAACGTATACCGATTATAGGTAAAGGCGAAAACCGATATCAGCTTCTGGAGGTTGACGATCTGGTGCAGGCGATAGCTCTGGCTTTGGCCGCGGATTCCAATTTGTCAAACGATACCTTCAATGTTGGCGCGAAAGTGTTTCAGAAAGTCAAACTCGATGTGGGGTCGCTTTGCGATTTCGCCGGTACCGGCGCGCGCCCCATGCCTACGCCTGCGAAAATAGTTAAGCCGATGCTGGCATTTTTCGAGCTCATAGGGGTATCGCCCCTGTATAAGTGGGTTTACGGCACAGCCGATAAAGATTCCTTCGTCAGCACAGATAAAATAGAGCAAAAACTGGGCTGGAAACCACAGTTTTCCAACGAAGACGCGCTAATCACTTCACACAAATGGTATCTTGAACATAAAGTGGAGTTACTGCGCAAACATAGCACCGGCGTAACCCATCGGGTTGGCTGGGATCAGGGTATTTTGAAAGTATTCAAAAAATGGCTGTAAGGATTTTTTATACATGATACTTGTAACCGGATCTGCAGGATTTATAGGTAGCGCCATAGCGTGTATGCTCAACCGTAGCGGGCATACCGATCTGCTGTTGTGCGACGTATTGCGGAAAAACGACAAATGGAACAATATTCCGGGCGTTCGGTTTAGGGAATTCATTCACCGCGACGCACTGTTTAGCTATCTGGAATCAAGTCCGGACGCAAAAAAAATAGATACGGTCATCCACATGGGAGCCTGTTCTGATACCACAGAACCGGACGTGGATTACCTAAACGCTAATAACGTTAATTTTTCCAAACAGTTATGCAGATGGGCGCTGGCACAGGGCGCGCGGTTTATATATGCCTCGTCCGCGGCTGTATACGGTAGCGGGGAACTCGGATTTTCCGATGCGGATTCGCTGACTCCCAATCTTCGCCCGCTCAATGCATACGGGTTTTCTAAATGGCTGTTCGATATGTGGGTGCTCGAACAAGGGCTGGCAGACCGCGTAACAGGCCTGCGTTTCTTCAACGTGTTCGGCCCTAACGAATATCACAAAGGACACATGGCAAGCGTGGTGTACAGGGCATTCCCCTTGGCGCGGGATAAAGGGCTGGTTCGGCTGTTCGAATCTCACAGACCCGATTACAAACACGGCGAGCAGGAACGGGATTTCATTTATATCGACGAAGCGCTCGACGCATTGAGATTTATACTAAAAACACCTTCAGTATCCGGAATTTACAATATAGGAACAGGTATACCGCACACTTTCAACGATCTTGCCACAGCGCTACTGGAAGGGCTTGGCAAACCGGTTAATATAGAGTATTTTCCCATGCCGGAAGATATCAGAAACAGGTATCAATACCATACGCGCGCGGATATGGATAAACTGAACAATGCCGGATACCCTAAAATACAAGACCGGTTCGCGCAGAATGTCAAAGACTACGTGCAAAAATACCTTCAGCCCGGATTCCTCTATTACTCTCAGGTTTGAGTTAAGGCGATACGGCCGATATCGATACTCAATTGATCATGTTTTACGATTTATCAGCTTCATGGATCATCGCTACATGCCAGTTGAGCAGGTTTGCTTCCATCTGCGGATCGTTTCCTTGAACATCGGCAAGTACACGGAATACCGGTTCGGTTCCGGAACCGCGCATCCATATAAACGCTCGTTGCGTTCCGGCGTTGTCTTCAAGCGATACTTTCAGACCTCCGCTTTGGGTGCCTGTTCTAGCTCCAGCTCCTTCGCGGACGGTTGATCCTTCATAATTTAGTATTTTATATGTGGTTACGCCCAGTTTTTCGTTTAGCTCCGCTTTCTTTGAGTTCCATTGCTGAGCTAAAACAGCCTCGTAACGCGCCTTGAGCCGCGCGTGGTCGGTTGTGCGTATCGAGACGATTGCCCTATCTTCAAACGCGCTGGTTGTGATGTATGCCGGTAATGATTCGGCAACGTTGAACAATTCCACATTTTGACAGTATCTGTCCATCTGACCTGACCGCCGGCACCATATTTCGAACAATCCCTGTTTCCCATTATCAGAACGAAGCACCAGCATTTTTATGAACGCGAAGATAGTGTTTATCGGATCTCTAACAGTGCTGGGAAGAGTGATATTTCCGCCGTTGCTTCCTTCTCCGAGAATCCGTACAATGTATCCTGCCTGTTGTTTCTCAAGAGCCAATGAGACCACATTCGCCTCGCCTACTTCGGCGCGGGCAACCTCGGCTCCGAATGCATGGGCTATACGCTCTATACGTCCTGAAGTGGGGCCGTTTACTACAACCGCCGCTTTCTGTTTCGGGTTACCCTGATCGTCATAGATCAGTAATCCGGAATACACCAGATACGCCAGTTCGGATACGACACTTAACGCGAAAACTTCCTGAGCCTCAAGAACCCATGGGTTACCTTTTCTGTCTATGGTAACTATATTTCCCCTGTCGCCGTCGCAATCGGGTACGTAGGCGAACCTGTAGCGTCCGTCATTGGCGTTGAGCTTTAACAGTTCTTCTTTAGCGAGGGTGAGCGATATTCCTTCAGGCACTATTCTGTGTACTATCTGGCGAGGCTTTGAGTTCAGAGCGGTTACCGTCAGTCCCATAGATTTGAGGTAATCTATATCTATAGATACACCGCGTGCAGATCCGTTAAGTTCGGCAAGCACTCCGATACCGATATTTTTTATTTTACCTTTGATGTTATCGAGCATAGTTTTTTGTTTTGCGGTATCGTCTATTCCGGTTATCACTCGGTTGGAAAATAGTTCGTATTGCTTAAGCGATCTTTTCTTGTTTTCTTTGACTCCCTTAAGTACCTCTGCCACATCTCTATCGGATACCCTGTCGACTGCCTCCATTAGCGATTCGACCCATTTTGCGTCGAAAAAACATTCTTTAAATTGATCTATCAACGGTTGCGCGGCTTGTTTGCCCAATACCGCCCCGTCGCCTAATCCATACTTTATGCCGTTGTGACCCACAGGATTATGACTTGCCGACACATATATAAACCCGTCCACGTCATCTGTAATTTTAGTGTAAGCCATAGCTTCGGGAGCTGATGCGATGTACGAATAGCGCACTTTACATCCGTAAGCCAGAAGCGCTCTGATTATCACAAGCCCTATCTTTGGGCCGGTATGGCGGGCGTCGAGAGCCAAAGCGACTACCGGCGCAGATATTGCGAATTCTTCTCGTAGCATTTGCGCGAAAATACGCGCCGCTCCGGCAAATAGAATTTTTGAAAGAATATTTATTTCAGGGGTAGTGCTTTCTTCGTCGCCGTCAGCGGCGCAAATACGCCGCCAGCCGGATACTGAGAAAATAGTTGTTTCCAAAAATTTTTCTTTTTGCTCGCTGGTTATATTCTCTCTGCCGGCAAATATCTTCTCAGCCGGATCGCCGATTTCAAGTCCGGTCATTGCGTCGTACACAATTTGTGCCATAATAGTCCTCCCGTTGAGTTTATGATTTGCGAAAAGCATTGTTGATTATTATAATGAAAAATCCGTTTTATGGAAGATTTTTGTGCTTTTTGCCGGACAGTATACTAAAATGTATGACTCGGCTTGAAGATTCAAGCGTATAAAGCAAACAACAATATATTAAAGAGGGAAAATGACAGCCGACATACCGGTAAGCATAATCATACCAGTTTATAACCGGCAATCCATGCTTGAACGAGCCATAACTTCGGTTTTGCGCCAGACATACACAGCGTTCGAGCTGATTGTGGTGGATGACGGGTCGGATGAACCGTTGTGCGCGGTAGCGGGAAAATTCGCCGATAAGCGGATACGGTTTGTCAAACAGCTCCACAAAGGCGTCAGCGCCGCGCGCAATTACGGCGTATCGCTTGCCCGACATACCCACATTGCGTTTCTGGATTCCGACGACGAATGGCTCGATGATAAACTCCAACAGCAGATGTGTTTCCTTACCGGTCAGCCCGCTTACCGCATCTGCTATACCGGCGAGCAATGGATTCGTCACGGAAAGACGTTCGATCATCCTAAATCTCGGGAAAAATTTTCAGGATATATTTTCGAGCAGTGCCTCAATGACTGTTTTATCGGATGTTCCACTGTGGTTATGGAAAAATCGCTGTTTGTGCAGGCCGGAGGGTTCGATACTTCGCTTGCTGTATGCGAAGATTACGATTTATGGTTGAAAATATCCGCAAGGTATCCCATAGTATTACTCGACAACCGGTTGATCAGAAAACACGGCGGGCATGACGATCAGCTGTCCAGAGCCGTTTGGGGTATCGACCGGTTTCGGATATTTTCTATAAAAAATATATTGGAATCAGGCAGGCTGTCAGACAGGCAAAGCGAATCTGCGCGGCGTGTACTGCATAAAAAAACCGATATTGTTTGCGGCGGATGCCTAAAACGTGGGCGTTTCGACGGGTTTGCCCAGTTTATTCCTTTATTGTTGAACAAATACACACAATTGGAGTGGAACGGTGAATAAGATATATTCCATTTTATCCGCAGAACAAATTAACCGTGCCGACGAGTTTTTCCGCGTGGGTTCGTCATACAATAGCGATATGCTTCGGCGTTTATTAGACGAATGGGGTGTGATAGCGCCGCTTATCGTAAGCCGGCATGGCGAGTCGTACCGCATTGTCGAGGGGTTCGACCGGTTTGACTGCGCCGTACTGCACGGTATTACCGAATTGCCGGTTATAGAAGTAGATACTGACGAATTTTCTTGTTACAGATTTGCTATTTTTAACGCCGTCAGGCAGGAGTCGTGCGATATTTTTGATATTGCGCAGGCGCTTGCCGTTTTGTCCGATTATTTCTTAGTTCCCCGTCAGGATATAGCTACGGAGTATTTGCCTTTTTTCGGTTTTTCCTGCCGCGATAAAATATTGGACAAATTAATAACTATACATAAGTTCGATCCCAGTCAGAAAAAATTGTGCAGAGACGAATGTATAGAAACGGATAAGATACTTCTGATCAGTGATATCGACCGGACTATACGGAACGATATGATTGAGCTGATGATCGAACTTCGGCCAAGTATCAACAAAGTTAAACAAATTATCGAACTGATAGATGAAATTTCCGGACGCGAAGGAAAACCGCCTGCCGAAGTACTGAGCGACCCGTTGTTGCGGTCTATTCTGGACGATGAGGCCTGCAACGCAGGACAGAAACTCAACCGGTTTCGCGAGGCGTTATACGGAAGGCGCAATCCGGCGTTGTCGCGCACGTTAGAATTGGTAGACCGTAAAATCCGTCAACTCAAGCTGGATAACCGTATCAAACTTATAATACCGCCTTATCTTGAAGGCGATCAACTGCGGCTGGAAGCGGAGTTTGAAAACAAAGAACAACTTGAAGAAATTGCACGAAACCTGTTACAAACTGCCGGACTAAAATCGTTCGGCGAATTGTTGGATATAATCAAGGAACCGTAATGACGCTGTTTGAACCCGTAAAAATACTTATAGAAAAATCTGCGCTTGATCTGCCTTACGCGCAAAAATTACTGCGCTATTTTTCCGAAACACCGGTGCAGGAAGTGGACGAAATTCAGCAGACAAAGAAAACGCTCCACGACTATTTCTCAAAAAATGTTCTTCTTATAACCGATTATAAAGGCGATATTATAAAACGATGTCCGGGAACCCGCGGGGCTTTGTGTTGCAACTACTACGTAGCCAACATAATAAACGGATGTCCTTTTTACTGCACATACTGTATTTTGCACGATTATATCAATTGCGGATCGGTGATGATATGCGCGAATACGGAAAAATTTTTCGACGAATTGCGTGCAAAAACCCGTGAGAAATTTTTGCTCAGGCTCGGTACAGGCGAATTGGCGGACAGCTTGGCGTTGGAACCGTTTGTGCATCTGAACGACGAACTGTTGCCGGGGCTTAAGGAATGCAAAAATGTTGTGCTGGAGCTGAAAACTAAATCGGCTTTCGTGGATTCCATACTTAAGTACGACGTTGCGGATAAGGTTGTCGTAGGCTGGTCTGTCAATCCGCAGAATATAATAGACACTGACGAATATAAAAGCGCGTCTCTAAAACAACGCATCGAAGCCGCGCGCATCATGGTTCAAAACGGCTATAAGGTAACTTTTCATTTCGACCCGATAATTCTCGTACCGGATTGGCAGGAACAATACAGGGCGGTCATACGTATGTTGCGCGATTCCATACCGGGCGAACAGGTTGCGTGGTTAAGTCTTGGCGGATTGCGGTTTACTGCGTCTCTTAGGAAAATCATTCAGGACAGGTTTAAAAAATCCGATATTCTCTCATACGGAGAGTTCGTACCGTGTCCTGACGGCAAATTACGGTATTTCAGGCCGGTTCGTGTGAATATGTACCGGTTTATGCTGAAAGAAATTATGGCGTGGAACCGGTCGATTCCTGTATACTTATGCATGGAGTCACAACAGGTTTGGAAACAGGTGTTCGGTAGCCTGCCGCTCGAACGTAGTGCTCTGGCGCACGTATACACGCCGTATCCTGACACCGATTTACACGAGGAGTAGCGCATTTTATGAAACTTAGAGCTGTTTTTTACTGTCTTTTGGCGGCCGCTGTTATTATAGCCAACGGATTTTGTCAGGGAGATACAGCCATACAGCAGTTGGCGCCGGAAGACGAACATTTCATCGCCCAGTTATTTGCTATGGACTTAACGCCGGATGAAATGGAACCCGCGCAAAAACAACGTATATTCAATTCCATACAGCGTATTCTCGGAATAATTCAAAATAATCCCGAAACCACCCCTGATTTGCTTAAATCTCTAACAGCCAAACAAATTGCGTTGTTTCCGCAGGAGCGTAAAGCATACCTCGACGCGGCAAGCGTATACATGAAATTCAATGACATGAAAAAAATGCATCAGTTTGCCATACAAAGCCTTTCCAAACAGTCCCAATTATATACCGGCGACCAATCGCGTCTCGAAGCTACCGCATATACAATGATGGGACAATACCTGCTGGAGACAAAACAGTTTCCCCGCGCTTACGAAGCGCTCAACAAAGCGTTGATCTTAGAGAAAAGCATTGCTCTGCCGTTTTTCCTTATGGGAAATGTGTGTTTTCAACTGAACAAATTCGAAGAGTGCCAGAACGCTTATTCAATAGGGTTTATAACCGATATCGACGCCGCATACCCTGTGGATTTTTTCTTTTACGGAGCGGCATTGCATCGCAACGGCTTTACAGACAAAGCCAAAGAGATTTTCGAGATCGGCTGTTACCGCTACCCCAACGAACAGGGACTGCCTCTTAATCTGGGTTACGTTCTGCAACAGCAGGACAAACTGATTGAATCATATCTGGAATTTTTTCGGGAACAGATCATTTTCGGGCCGCAGGGAACATTCAACAAAGCCGCTCAATTCAATATAGATATGCTTTCAGACCTCATACCCCGCCGCAACGACCCGCGCGAAGTGCAAATACTCAATCATATCAACCGGTGGGATACCCTTATGACGCAGGAAAAATTTGAGCAGGCGCTGGAGGAACTGCAAAAAGCCGTCGATTTGTTCGCGGACTATAACTGGACTCTAAACTTTTTCCTTCAGATGAATTACATGCAACTCAACCGGTACTCAGACGCCGTTGAGGTGCTGGAAAATATGAACGCGCGCAATCCCCATGTTGTCATCAACTATATTGAACTTGCAAAGGCATATATGTTTCAGGATAATACAGATAAGGCGTCGGAATATTTTGCCAAAGCACGCAACGCCAGTCCTGATAACTGGAAACTTAAACAAATGGAACAATCGTTCCAAAACGCATTTCAACAGGAGCGGGACAACTAACTATGCGTATCCATTATATCCAGCATGTGCCTTTCGAGGATACCGCGTATATCGGCGAATGGGCAGTGTTCAAACATCACAAACTCACATGTACAAAAATGTTTGAGAATCCTGTATTGCCGCCTGCCGATACAGTCGATTGGCTTATCATAATGGGAGGCCCGATGAGTGTCGGCGAAGAACGGTTGTACCCGTGGCTTGCGGATGAAAAAAGATATATAGGCCGGTTAATAGAACAGGGTAAACCGGTAGTAGGTATATGCCTTGGCGCTCAGCTTATCGCAAACGTACTTGGAGCAAAGGTGTATAGAAATAGGCACAAGGAGATAGGATGGTTTCCTGTCAATCTCACAGCTTCTGCTAAGAAGTCCGCAGTCTTTTCGCGGTTACCGGATTCTTTTTATGCGTTTCACTGGCACGGCGACACTTTTGATATTCCGTCAGGGGCGTTATGGACAGCGTCCAGCGAAGCCTGCGGGCATCAGGCATTCGAGTACAATAAAAATGTGGTAGGATTGCAGTTTCATCTGGAATCAACCCGCGAATCTATTTGTAACCTGATTCACAATTGTAGCGCCGATATTGACGGGTCGGCATATACGCAAAACGACCGGCAAATTCATCTAAACTTCGATAAAATAGAACGCTCGAATATCCTGCTTATAGAGATATTGGACGAAATTCAGCGAACTGCGGATACTCAGGATTAGTTTTTTATGGATACAACACAGCACAAAACGCCCTATCACCGGAAACCCAATTGGATACGAACCGACCGGAGTATTCTTGACCCTGAAGTAGCCAGAGCGGGCAAACTTCTTAAACAGCGGGGCATAAAAACCGTTTGCAAAGAAGCCGCCTGCCCTAACCGTAGCGAATGCTGGCGCAACCGGTCGTTTACATTCATTCTTATGGGAAGCCACTGCACGAGGATGTGCCCTTTTTGCAATATCGACGCGACAACTCCGGAACCGCTCGACCCTGATGAACCTAATAGGATAGCGCAGTTTGTCAATGATTACACAATCAACCATTGTGTCATAACATCTGTTACCAGAGACGACTTGCCCGACGGCGGTGCGGATCATTTTTGCAAAACGATAACCGCATTACGAAAAGTATCGCCTGACTTGCCGTTGGAACTGCTGATACCGGATTTCGGGCAGTGGAGCGCTTTTGATGAAGTTATCGCCATGCGGCCTGCCGTTCTGGGGCATAACATCGAAACGGTAGAGAGGTTGTATCCGGTAGCGAGGCCGCAATATAAATACGGGCGATGTCTTGAAATCCTGTCATATTGTAAATCAAAATCCCCTTCCCTTCCTATAAAATCGGCTATTCTCGTCGGACTCGGCGAAACCGCGGACGAAATTCGCTCTGCCATGCGCGATCTGCGCGAGGCGGCCTGCGATATCGTTTATATCGGCCAGTATCTTGCTCCGTCGAAACGGCATCTTCCTGTAGAAAAATATTATACTCCTGAGGAATTTTTATCATTTCAAACATACGCAACACAGATCGGGTTTACCGGTTGTGTTGCCGGACCGCTGGTGCGCAGTTCATACCGATCATGGCAGACGCTAAAAAGCGTTTAACTATCTGGCAAGCAAATTAAAAACAGCAAATGATGCATCGAATCGAAATTTTATGGGTGTTAAAAATGCACCTGCGTCATTAAAAAGGATACTAATTTTATGGAGTAAAAAATTAGTATCCACTGTTTCATCTCAGGAAAATCAATCTCAAAGTAAGGTGGATTGAAAGAGCTAACCATACACAGGGAGGGCTGAACTATGAGTATGTTTTCGCATTTCAAACACGATCACGGAAACGCGGTTGTGAAGGAAGGTATGCTCAACGGTGTATGTGTCGAAACTATTGAAAATGCTGTTAGCGAAATTAAAGGCGATCCGGAACTGGCTAAATTCAGGTTTCTGTTGAAAAACGTATGGATTGACGGATCCCTGAATCATTCCAGCATAGAGAAATTCTACGGAACGAAACAGAAAATAAAACACAACAAGATATTTGAACTGAACGCCGACGAACCTGAACTGATCAGCGGAACCGACTCCTATGCCAATCCGGCTGAACAATTGCTCCACTCGCTGGCAAGTTGTCTTACAACAACGCTTGTCTATCATGCTTCCTTGCGCAACATAAAGATTGAGGCGTTGCAGTCGGAAGTGGAAGGCGATATAGATATACGCGGATTCATGGGGCTGTCCAATGAAGTAAGGCGCGGATACGAGCATATCCGAGTACATTTCAAAATCAAAACAGACGCGGCTGATTTGGAGAAACTCAAAGAGCTGGCAAAATTTTCTCCGGTGTATGATGTTGTCAGCCGTGGAACCAAAGTCGAGATATTTATCGACCGGATGTAAAGCGGGGTTTGTGTACATCTAACCAATTAACGGGTAGCGTTGATTTCCCCTTTCGAGAAATCAATGCTACCCCTAATTAATCAACAGTTTGTTGTTTTGCTGGAGCAATTAGAAATTAGCATCACAGCTCGCCTATATCCTCATACCATAACATAGGATTTTTTTCTATGAATTCGCGCATAAGGTTGATGCATTCTTCGTTGCGCAGGTCGACCACAGTTACTCCGTGTGATTCCATGAATTCGCGCGCGCCTGAAAATGTCTGAGATTCCCCGGTAACCACTTTCCTGATACCGAACTGAACCACCGCGCCTGCGCATAAGTAGCACGGCATAAGCGTAGAATATAAGACGGTGTCTTTGTATGATCCGATTCGCCCTGCGTTGCGCAGGCAATCTATTTCAGCATGAATCACAGGGTCGTTTTCTTGAACACGTTTATTGTGTCCGCGTCCGATGATGCGCCCGCCTTTGACCAGCACCGATCCTATCGGTATACCGTCTTGCTCCAATCCGATTTTAGCTTCGGTTATCGCTTCTTGAATATATTTATCCATGTTACCTCCCGCAGTAACGCGCGCGTTCGCGCAGTGTTATATTGTTCGACGGAGTAATTTCCTATACAATAATTATTGTCGGAACAATCAGGTTTTGAGTTTTTCTTTTTTTGCGGCAGGAAAAAGCACGTTATTGAGAATCAACCGGTAACCGGGCGAATTTTTATAGAAGATAAGGTTGGTAGGAGCTTCTCCCACCTCGTGGGCGTAATCCTCAGGGTCGTGTCCGGCGTAGAAGGTAAACGTACCGCGTCCGGCGGTTCCGTGGATATATTTTGCTTTGTTGTATCCTTTTACTTCGCCCATGATTACCACATGATCCTTTATTTTCGATTTGTCAAAACTGGTTGTCTGACCGAGAAACCCTTTGATGGTACGGCGGTGGCACTGGGTTAACATTGTGGGTATCGGATCGTATTTTGCGGCGAACTCAAAGAGGGTAAAATCTTCCTTTTCATGAGCGTTTTTGTAATTTTCCATGCTAATGTCTATATCGGAAAATTCATATATCTCAGGACGTGTGATGAGCGAAAAATTCTCGAAAGCGAAACATCGTGAATAGTCCAGTCTGCTTAAATAATCCGGATCGACCGGCGTGCCGTCAAGTTCAGACGCGACTATGTCCACGCCTTTTGCGGCAAGAGCGATATCAAGGGTATCGGTAGCGGCGCACATGGCGAACAAAAACCCGCCTTCGATTACGTATTGCCGGATATTCTCGGCGACCGCGCTTTTTAGTTGCGGTATGGATGGAAATTCGAATTTACGCACAATCTCCATATTCATTTCCTGAACCGATATATACCACGGCACGTGGCGGTATACGGAATAAAACTTGCCCATCTGGCCTGTGAAATCTTCGTGATGAAGGTGGAGCCAGTCGTATTGCGAAAGTTTGCCGGTGAGGACTTCTTCATCGAAAATAGTATCGTAAGGTATTTCCGCATAAGTCAGCGCCAGCATGACAGCGTCGTCCCATGGTTTGAATATCGGAGGCGAATACACGGCAATTTTAGGCGCTTTTTCAAGCATGACCGTATCCATATTGTTTATGGCTATGGTTTCTTCTATCTGTTTTATCTGAGCGGGCGATACGATTTCGTAGCTCACGCCGCGAAGATTTGCCTGTAAGATCAGTTGTTTGTTATCTTCAAACAAAAATGAACCGTCTCTATAGTTTAGTAGCCATTTGCCGGTAAGCCCTTGTTGCGGTTCCAGCGCCCAGTACGCCAGCCCGTACGCTTTGAGGTGGTCTTTCTGTGTGTCGTCCATAGGAATGAGTATTCCGGCGAACGATGGTGCGGATATGGCACAAATAACAACTGATAATATCAACAGATACGCTTTTTTCACTTTGATCCTTTACATAGGCGGTGTCAGGGCATGCCCTGTGCGTTGTGTTTCGATTTTTTTACGCACGATATCGGAATCGTAACTGTCAGGATACAAACTGAGCAGTTCGACGTATTCAAGTTCGTCGAGTTCACTGCCTGCGATTTTTTCGCGCAGTTCTATTCTCAAGTGCATAGCCCATGCGCCTAAGGCCGAATCAGGGTTATCGCGCGCAATGTCGGACAATTTTGAAAACGCTTTGTCATACTGGTTGTTGCGGACATACAACCGAAACAGGCGCAAACGGATATCTTGTATGTACGGAGCGGATGGGTTTAAAGATGTCAGTTTCTCGAATCCCTCGATAGCTTCCGGTATGTTGTCTGCCCACAAAGAAAACTCCGCTTTTATCCATTGTTCGGTCAACTGCTCGTTTTTAAAAGCGCCGATAAGAGCTATCAGTTTACGAAATTCTACTGCGTCACGAGCTTCTTTGGAATGGGCGTATAACCGGCACAGATATTCAAGATTTTCCAGAGCTTTATCAAATTTTCCGTCGAACAAATGCGCCAGCGCAAGGCCGTATACCGCGGATATATATTCGGCGCCGGCGTTTTTGCCGATTGTAGCGTAAGTGTCTGCCGCGGCTAAAAACTGTCTGTTCAACATGGCTATTTTTGCGTTGAGCAATATGCATGACGCGGACGGTTTGACGATATTTCGAAGCACATCCGCCGCCTGATCGGTGTATCCGGATTCAAGAAGCGCTCTGGCGTACAGATAATTGTTACGCGCCCTCGGGTACTCCTGCAATATACGCAATGACTCCTTAGCCTGCCCTTGTTTAATAAGCAATTCTGCTCGTTTTTGAACTGCGTTTCCAAATACCGGCGAATCCGCTGGCAGTAAATCCAGAAGATCGGAACCTTCTTTGTAAAAGCCGGCTTCTTCCAGTGTTCCGACAACCGCCATCAGTTCGTTGTGTTTATCCGGCGACAAATGAAAAAAAGAGGTGAAAAACGGAATTGAACGGGCATAATTTCCTATTTCCGAGGCAAATACATAAAGGCAGTAATAAATGTTGCTTTTGTCTTCGGCAGAGAGCTGTGATTTTCGTTCGTCTAAAAGCATTTCAAGCTGATCTATAACATCCGTAACCATAGTTTGTTCTGTAAAAGTATTTTTCAAGGAAAAATAAAGTTGAGCGGGTTTGATAAGCCCGCGGGTTTGCGATTCCAAAATTTCAATCGCCGCGAGTCGGTACTCGTTCTGGCCTATATAATATTTGATCAGCTCAACCGCCGCGTATTTTTCGTTGCGGGCGATCTGTTTGCCTTCAAGATACATCTGTTCAGCTTCTTTTGAAAGCCCGTATCGCTCGAACATTTTTGCAACATAAAAATAGGAATTGAAATTTTTGTTTTCCGAAAACGACACGTATTTTCGTAAAGCGTCTATCCCTTGCTCGTCTCTGCCGGTTTTCAGTTCTATTTCCGCCAGACGCTGGTACCACTGGGGTTGAGGGATATAATCTTTTAGGAGAGCCTGATACGTCTCGCGCGCAAGATCGTAATTTTCTGTCTGCATATACAAAAGAGCACGGTATTCGACAGCCTCTTTTGATGTATCCGTGCCAAGAATATGAATGGCTTTATCTAATTCATTAGCTCCGCCGTATATCTTCGACAGCAGGCAACGCTGTTTTCCTGTAGGCGGTTTTTCAGACCGTTTTATCATGTTGGCAATATCTGCGTCGGTAATACGGTTTTCTTTGTACAGGGATGACAATTTGTGGGCGAGAACATCTGTAAGATGCGGATAATTGTCGGACATAACAAATGAGTATGCCAGCGCGTCTTTGTATCTGCCAAGTTGAGTTAGTGTGGTAATCGCCACGTTGAACAAACCGTAATTATTTAGGATGTGTTCTTTTTCAGCGTTAAAAAATCCGTTGAAATATTCGTTTGCGTTCTCAAGTTGATGAACAGTTTCGAGCATATGGCGCAGTACGGTATCATGGTATTGTTTAGATGCCAGCAGTTCGGTATACAGGGAGTATGCTTCCTCGTGCAGTCCGGCTGTATCGAGTTTACGGGCGAGGGTATATTTTTGAGCGTCGGTAGGGGACAGCAGATATAGTTGCCGGTGCACGCTAACCAGATCTTGATAGCGCCGTTGCGATTCAAGCAAAGACGCATATTGATACAATAGAAACTGCATGACCTGATTGTCTTTTTGCTGAGATATTAAAGAGCCGAAAACATCGGTTTGCGCAAGGTCGGTGTGAAGGATATTGATACAAGAATCAAACTGTTCGGAGGCAAGACTGCGTTGTTCGGGCAGTAATTCCATGGATTTTCTCAATCGGGAGAAAATAATGGCCGCTGTGCCGGTCTCGCCTTTTCGGTATAGTTCTTGAGCGCGCGATAAATCGGAAGCATCGGAAGCGTCCGCAACAGCGGAAAAATTACTGCAGGCCGACATACAAAAGAGTATGCCTAAAAAAATGTAGGTTGATCCTTTTAGCAATCGTCCCATGCATTCCTTTCCGTCTCTGCCAGAATAAATATCAGAGAAATTACCGGCTATAATAACTTAACCGTCTCAATTATACCATACAAAATTGATTTTCGGATTTTTTGATAAACATTCCTGTTTTTGACTTTAGTTATAGGTGTCCAAGTTCAAATAAATTAGCGGTTACGGTTAGAATGTCGCCGGTAAACCGAAAACCGGTAAAAATAAGTCCTGATCAGAGAAAATAATTCTTATGTGTTAAAAAATCTGCTATGACTTTTTTTAGATTGGATATCAAATCGCTTTTGCTGTTTAGAACGTATAAGCAATGTTTGAAATGAAATATCTCGCCGGATAACCGGGACATGTTACAATTATATCCTCGAGAACGAAATACATGCTCCACAGCCGGTACGATTTTATCTTTCATTCTCAGATGAGTATCAACCAGCACAGCGGCCATTGCCGGCCTGACAGTTTCCACCCGCAAACAGAATTCCGCCATGGATGCCTGCTCTATATGCGCCGGCGGGGAAGATTTGGTTTCAATATAGACAAGGTTGTTCTCAATAAGCGCCAGCACATCGTAATCACCGCCTACGCCGGGTGTCTGCAGTTTGATGCTCCATCCGGCATGGGCGCCGAACTCCCGTTTGAGAATTGTAGCGATAAACCACTCCAGAGTATCCCCGAAACTTTCTATGTGATTGCGTTCAAGTATAAATGAGCCGTTGTCCGCAGGACGTATAACCGACATGTCGGCGATTTCCTCAAGCATTTTCTGAGCCGTATCACGGTCTATAAAGGGAGTGAGCATTTCCGCATGAATACCGCTACGGTACTTTATGACGTCCCGCAGGACAAGGCGGAAGGAATATCGTTTGAGCGATTCGTAAATCGCTTCAGCCGGTGTTTTATCCGGATCGAACAGCAGTCGGCGCGTACCGAACCCGTCAAGCAACAATATATTGCGCCTGTTTGCTATATAGTTTATGGTGATTTTGTCGTCGGCATAGTCGAACATATACGCAGACACTCCATCCGTTTTTAACATTACCAGACAACGCTGACGATGTCTACGGATATAACATTTGCACAAAAATTTCCGATTGCTGTCAATTTAATTTGGGGTCAATCGTTTTGATCGCCGGATTTTTTATCTGGCTCATCGCATTTGAAGTTTAAAGATGCGGAGTTTATACAAAAACGTTTTCGTTCCGGCGCAGGCCCGTCGTCGAAAACATGGCCGAGATGTGCCCCGCAACGAGGACATATAACTTCAATGCGTTTCATTCCAAAGCTGTTGTCTTCATTATAAGCTACGTTGTGTTCGTTTACAGGAGCGCGGAAACTCGGCCAGCCTGTCTTTGAATCAAATTTTGCATCGGAATGGAATAAAGGAGTATCGCAAGCGGCGCAAAAATATAATCCACTTCGTTTTTCGTTATAATACGCTCCGGTAAAAGGCCGCTCAGTAGCTTTTTGCCGAGCCACCATATACGTCATAGGATCAAGTTCGTTGCGCCACTCGTCGTGTGTCTTATTAACTGTGTTCATCTCTTGTATTGAGTCGGTCTGCGGATTGTAAATTTTTATTTTCTTTGATGATTCCATTGTTTCTTCGCCGCTCCTTTGATCCGATAATCGCGTGAACCCCTGGTATAATAGCAGGGAAATCCCCATTAGAACTATATAAGAATGTTTCACAATATTATTCATTTATAAATCTCAATATAGAAAAGTATTTTATTAAATCCGATACGTCATACAACCATTATGTTTTATGGTTTTATTATATTTAAGACCAACGGCTGGTAGCATAGGTTCAGAGATATCGTGCGTCAGAGCGAAGTCTCGACGCCGGTTCTCTGCTCGATATGTATCTTTTTAACCGGCCTGGGGGATGATGCCGATGCGGCGCGGCGTGTAAACTCTTCATCAGTAAAAATAGTCATCGGCAGATAATTTAGCTCGGCGAGTTTGATTAGATGACTCAAATAGGCCTTCTGCGCTTCGCGGTATATAGGCGTACCGGCAACGGCGTCGGTATTGAAACGTATTTGACCGTAAAATTTTTTCTCGCGGTCTTTTATTGCTTCCAACAGGTAATGTTCCAGTTTAGCGGCAGACGGATGCGAATGGATAACGCTCTTATCGCCTCTGAACAAGGACATAAGGTATTCCATAACATAGACCGACATGAAATAACCGTCACTGCTGGGTGTTGCATCAAGGGTAACCCCCATTTTACGAGCGACGAATTGCTTGAACTCCGTTACTTTTTTCCGCGATTCGGCAGGGTTGAGATCGTCAAGAATCATGCTGTTGAAGAATGTTTTGAACATCGGCGCGTAGCCTTCGATTTCAAGTAAGCGGGAAAGCAACCTTTGCGCGTATTCATCCATGAAAATATTCTGTATCTTCTGCTTAAGATGTTGCGGCATGTAAGGAATGTTTTCATACCTGCCTTCAATATGTTTTTGAGGCGGCAGAGAAATCAGCGACAGCGCATCCTGTTCGAGTACCCCGAGGGCTTTGATTTGGTCAAGAATATCCTGCGACTCCGAGCGGGGGTAAGCGTTTAAACGATACTGCGTCAACTGCACGGAAAATTGATTTACCACAGCGTCGTAAGAATCGCCCATATCTATTTTATTGAGAAGGTCTAGCTCAGATTCGTACATACGACCGTGGCGAATTTCATCAAGTATAAAAATAAAAAACGAATCGTTGCTAAACGCCGGGCGTATGTGTTCGATGAATTGTCCGAGATATTTTCTGTACGGCAACAACGATATGATTGAACGGACGATAGAGCTTATCTCTTTGCTTTCCCATTCGGTGAATTCGGTAAATTCTGCTGGAGCAAGCCCTGCTTCGTGTTTAAGTTCATGCAAAAGCAATTCTTTAAGTAGAGTCAGCATAGACCCGCGGTCTGCGATGCGCATAATAGCCTCGTTGATTCCGATGAAGTCGTCTTCGCGGTGGTTTTCGCTCAGCCGGAACGATTTGGTAAGCAAGGCAAGCGTAATTTGTTTTCCGTGCAGTGCGCGTGCCATATCCGGTTTATCTGCAAGCATATTCTCTATCATAAGTGCAAAAGTGTTTTTTGACAGAGGATGTTTCAGGTTGCTGTGCTGAAAATCGGTATCCACATCAATGGTGAAAGAATAGAATGTATTATCAGCCGGTATATGAACCGTAACAGGCTCGAAATCGCCGAATTCCCTTATCTGGTCTATACCGGTTAAGTTTCTCTTATGCAGATAGTTGTCTGAAGTGAAGAATTGAGTTGGCGGCATACCGGCGGCAAAGAAACCTATATTCGCTTTGAAACTCGCTTTTATCCGCGACCATGTTCCGTTGAGTTTTTCAACCGCCTCATCTACTGTAGGACGAAGTTTTTCGTGTCGTAATCCGAATAATTGTATCATGTATATATCGCTTGCGTCGCCCAGTTCTGCCAATCCTTCTATTGCCGATTTGATTATGGACGGATGCGGGTCGCGCAATAAATCTCGCAATACAGGAGTTGCTTTTTTAAGCGAATGTTGTTTGATTAGAACAGCTATTTCCAGAAGCAACAGGCTGTCGTCAAAAGTCATGGTCTGACGATCCATGCGGTTTTGTGCTACTTGATCGAAAAAGTCGGACAGACCGCGTTTATCCATGTTGTCCGCCAGTGCATACAGCGATTCCTGTATAGTTGGAAATGAATAGACGCGATTTTCATTCATTACTACAGCCCGCAACTGTTCGAAAGCCGGAGCGTATTTTGTCATTCCCAGAATTTTTGCGCACATAGCGCTGTCTTCGGTATTCTCACCGGATACGACATCCAGAAGTGCTTCGGAATAAATCGGATTTTGTAGCAGTTCCATTGCTCTGTTGCGTATTGTTTGCGGAGCTGTCCGGCTCAATTCAAGCAAAGGCCTGACTGCCTGCCGGTCGCCCAGCTCACCGAGCAGAATGGCTGACCATCTGACCACAGACGGGTGATCTTTAAATCCGACAGCCGTTTGTAAAAACGGCGTTATTTTGTTACCCTGAGCACGCAGTTCGGATAACGCCGATTCAAATTGTGGGGTATCTACAAGTTTCCCTAAATTGTATATCAGCTCCCATGTATTGCCGGCGGAATCTATTTCGGCGGCATGGTTTATACCCTGTATCCGAAGTATTTCTCCTGCCGTCTCGCGTATCTCCCTGTTTTGGTGAAGGTAATAATAAGGCGAATCTATAGACGGGTACACCGCGATTTTCTTTAACGCTCGCAAAGCGGTCAGAAGTACCGTGTCGTTTTGAGTCGAGCCGATCAGCGACATTAACATGGGGGCATGAGCTTTGGTTGAAAGATTGATTACCGCCTGACAAGCAGATGCTTGTACCGCTACCGATTTATCTTCCATATTAACTACAGCGGCATGCATGGCTACAGGGTCGCCGGTAAGCCCCAAAATATAAAGAATGCGTTCTTTAACCTGCGGATCGGATGTTTTGAGCGTGGCAATCAGCTGTCGTACCGCAGGCCTTCCAATAGCGACAAGGGTATCGACCGCTTTCATACGCACAAACAATGTCGTTGAATCAAGCTGGTCTATAAGAAGTTCGATCTGCCGGTCGGTTATTCGCATATTCGAAGGATCCGGCAGTTCGCCGGTCTGGGCGTATTTTGCAAGCAGATCGGTTACCACAGGAGTAATCCGTTTCGAAAAGTCAGGGGTAAACTTGTGCTCCGACAACAGCCTGTCGAAAATATCCTCGTCAAAGATTTTCTTGGCGTCCATAGCTTGTTTTACAGCAGGAATAAAAATATCTATAAACCGCTGAAACTCTGACTGGTCGACAGACGCTATTTTTTCTTCCAGCTCAACATTCGCTATAAAGTATACTAGATTGTATACCGAATCGAGCGCCGATGCGGAATGCGGATGAGCTTGTTGTATGATATCCGCCTGAGGATGATTGAGGCCTGCAAGATGCAGAAGTTCGTGTAATACGACCTGCGCCTGTTCCTCTTTGCTCAGAAGATTGATAAATCCTTCGGTCAGGTAAATGTTGTTTTTGTTGTCGAACCTGCCGTAATGAGCGGCGGCGAACCGTTGGTTTACCCATAACAAATAATCGTCGGCAGGCAACTTGTATATGTCTGTGTGCGCGGCCATGTTAGCAATTCGGTCTATAAATGACTGCCATTGATCCTGAGCTGTAATGCGCAGTTCATCAAGCACCCTGCCTGCTTGTGGATTGGCGGCTAAAGCCGTGTAATCCCATGATTTAAGAGAATCTATAACTGCGGAAAGCAGGGCTAGGTCGGCTATCGGTTTTATATCGGTTCTAAATTGCAGTTTGATAAGTTCGTTAAGCCCTGCGTGTCTGGTATCGTCGACTTCGCAAATTGTGCCGAACGCTACATTTCCGGAACTTACTTTTAATGCCTGATCAGGAAATGCCGTTACAGGGTTCAAACTGTTTTTGTAATCCGCAAGGGCATTATATAGATCGGTGAAACTTGTATAGCGTTGTGCAGGGTTATCGTTTGCGGCTTTGCGGGCGATTGCCAGTAATTCGTCGGTGATTTGTCCGAAAAAAATATCGTTGAGCAGGATTTTGCCGAATGAGTAAATATCGCTACGCCGGTCTGCGATGAAAGCAAGGTAAATATTGACAGCGTCATCGATATGTCGTGTAAGTTTATCGCCTGCTAACTGTTCGCCCATTTCAGGCACTGTTTCCAGAAGGGAAGCTATATTTTCTATAATGTCCTCAGTTATCGCTCTGTCAGGGTGATCTTTAAGCGTGGAACTTAGAGTTTCTCTGACGAGTTGTATTATATCCTCATCTGATAAATCCGTCAGATTCATTTTTTCAATAATTTCATACGCGCGGATGACAGAGTTGGCCAGCTGTTGAATAGACATCATTTGAGGCGATATATAATTTTCGTTTGCCGCAGAAGCGTAATGGTTGATTGTCTCTGCCGGTTCCTGTGAGCGAATTGCCGCAGACAAGTCGCTCAAACGTACGTAGGTAAAGTCGGAGCTTATTTGTATGTTGCGGGGCGATATGGAATTGGTAATAATACCTTTTTCTTCTATTTCAATTAGTTTTTTTGCTACTGCCAGCGCTAAATCAAGGCGGGTTTCCAATCCGTCGTCAGGAATAGTTGAAAGTGTGTCCGATATACTTCGCAAAGGCTTGTGGGCAACCGCGAAAAAAGCGTTTTCGCCGTGTGCGAAAATACCGGTAGTGCCTGAGTATAAAACATCGCCTGCAAGACGGTGAATTCGCGCTTCGCTCTGAAGCATGGCAATACCAGCATCAAGTTTGGAGCGCGATCCTAATCGTGCGGCGTTGAGCAGTGTAATAACCCAATTCGTGTTTCCATATTCAGCCAGATAACGGCTGTGGAACGGAGTTTCGTCTATAGCGCCGATAATCTTGAATCCGTGTAGCGTTCCGCCTCGTTCGGCGATAATCTGATCGGTCAATATGGCAAAAAATGTTGCTTCTTTAACTATGTTTTCGCTCAGGCGCCTGATAGCGTTTTTTTGTTCGGCAGTCAATGAAGGATCGGCTTCAAGCATGGATAAAAAGTTTTCTTCCGATTCTATAACAGAACGAAAATCTTCGGCGATTTTGTATATTTCGTCAATGGACTTTGCTTTAATAGATTCTTCCACCTGCATCATAAACCTATGGCGCAGACTACTGCTTATAGATCCTATCTGCATGGAAGCAAGGGAATAAGGCTGATCCGAGTTATTCAAAAGCGAATCGGTTACAGCCGCGATCTTTTGAGATACCCCGTATACTGACACGTCGAGTTCGTGCTTGAGGTTTTGGAAAAATACATCCGGTTGTCCGTAAAAGTCATTTTTGGAAAGATATATATCTACGCGGTCATCAGAAACGAGCGTTATCTTGTTTGTCCCTAAAGCCTGAAGGTTTTGCTGTGATACGAGATGTATGCCAACCGCAATACGCTGATCTTCGACAGTTATATCGACAAACTGCTGAGGTAATCTCAATTCTGACAGAGCATGCGAAAAAGACCTGAGGTTTTTTATGAATCTGGCTATTCCTGCGTCGCGTTGCTTATCCCAAGTTCCAGCCGATTTAAGTGTCGTAGCGACTTCCCGCCGTATAGCCGGCAACCGGTTTTCCAGACGGTCGGCAAACTCGGCAACCCTTTGAGAGTGGTCAGCCGAGAACACCTGATATTCCCATGTTTGCATTATCCCGTCTATCGCCTCTGTTGAAGAGAGGGCTGTCTTTGCAAACCATTTTTGAGAACGAAGCATTTCAAGTTCGATTGCAGTAGTTTGTGACTGCGCCAATTCTGTTCTGTACTCCCACAGATCGGCGGATATTTGAGAAAACGATCTGTAACGATTATCCCTGTCTGGCGCTATGGTTTTATCTATTATGGCCTGAACCGGCGCAGGTTTGAAGTTGGCAAACAGATATTCGTTAAAAATGATACCGAGAGAATAAATATCGCTTCTTGTATCCACAAGAGTGTATAAATGTTTTACCAGTAAATTGTTGAGAGATTCTATCTGTTCGGGTGTTATAGTGCATTCGTCATATCGGGCTACGCCGGATGCTGGAGATGTAATTGCGGGTATCAGATCTAAAACCAATTCGCCGAACGCCTCGCTGTTTAGGGATCGACGCAATACACGATGTAAAATGGCCTTTATATTGTCGAAAACATAAAGAGGTATGCTTTTTTGCGGGGAATCTATAAATTCCATCATCATTTGAATACCGTTTACAGCCTGCTGGTATTCTATAAGTTCCGGCGATGTGTATGCGTACGTCGAAGCTATCTGTAAGTCTTTTACCCTAACCGGTAGCGCATAAGGATTTATGGTTGTTCCGAAATCTATAATCCTGCACGATCCGTCTTCGCCGATAAAGATATTGCCCGGTTTGATATCGTTGTGAATTATTCCCGCCCTATTAAGCCGTGTTAGTTCTTCGGTAATAGCGATTGCCATGTCAACCCGTTCCAATGGATTGTCGGGCAGTTCGTTGAGTATGGTGGACAGTACTTTGCCGTCTTTGAACGGAACAGCCAAAAACTGATTTTTGCCTGAATCGAAATTTTCTTTCGGTTCGACGAAACTGTCGTTATATACAGCGGCAATACTTTGAGCGTCATTGTTGTGCATTCGTATCCGCGAACGGAGCATGTAACCGGACAGCATAGGAGATACCGAGGCGGCATATATACGGTCTGCCAGATTTTCAGCGTGCACGTCAATATCCATGGACATATTCATCAACTTGACAGCCCACTTGCTACCGTCCTGTTTGACAGCCAGATAAACCGTTCCCCATGTACCTGTTCCAAGTCGTGAATCAAAGGTAAATCCTCGTATGACGCCGCCGAGTTGCGCTATGAGCACTTCGGCTACCGGCCCCATAAAACGGGCGGTCTGGGAAATTTCTCCGGCAAGAGATATGGCGCATGATTTTTGAGCGTCGTCGAGCGCTGTGTTCGCTTTTATTTCGGAGATGACCTGTTGTTCGCGTGTTATCAATGATTCAAAATATGTTTGTAGCTCGTACAATTTCTCAAGACTACCTTCCTTAAAGGCGGATTCCATTCTGCGGGCGATGTCGTACACCACACGGTCGCTTTTTCTGCCCGGCCGGTTGTCGCTAATATCGTTTAGAAGGGATTCGAGTAGTACCGCCGAGGTATGCGACATACCGAATACGCCTTCATCAAGCTCATGCTTGAGTAGCTGGAAAAACAGAAGTATATTTTTATCCAGAGTCAGTTGGGCTGGCAGGTATATGTTCAGCGCTCCGTCTTTTTTTACAGACAGGGCGTTTACCGCCAGACTGTCGAGCTGTTCATAACCGACAAGATGAATGTTGACAGGCGTGTCGTAACCGGGAACATATAATCGAAGTACGTTATCCTTAGGCGGTGTCATCTGCATGATGAAGCGTATGTTTTTCAAAACATCGACAAATGCCCGCAAGTTGCCGTCAAACTGCGGGTCGGATGGTCTTAGGGTTTTTCTGATACGATTCGTGTGTTCCTCATACTCGACCTGCATTTTCTGTTCAAAGGCAGTTATATGATCGGTCAGAGAATTGGGGATCGGATGTGACACCCATTTATCGACCCGCGCAAGAATGTCCGCGGTCATAGGCCTTTGCTGTGCTACCCAATGGGCAGTTATGGAATCGATATCGTCCGCTGGGCGTTTTTGTGCCGGTTGAGTAGTTTGCGCCTTGAATTTTTCCGAGTAATAGTTGCGTAAGTCGGCGTACATATCGGCAAAACTCGCGTAACGCTGATTGGAGTCTTGCGCTGTAGCTTTTACAAGGATATCATAAAGACGACTTGTAACATTTACAGGGAACATATTATGCTTAAGCATGTTGCCTGCGGCGTAAACGTCGCTTCGATGGTCGATAATGGAATACAGCAATTCGATGATGTACGGTTCGAGCAGTTCGCCCACTCGTATAGGGCTACTGATCTGCCCTGCTAAGGCCATAGATTTAAGATCGGGAATAACGGTGTCTACAATAACCGATACAGTTTGCGGGTTATGGGTATAAGCCATGCAATCGCGCGCCGTTTTTTCTATGCCGGCAAACCATAGTGTGTTTAGATTGTCTAAGTCGATCTTTGGTAACAGTTTAAAATATTGTTTAAAAGTATCCGCCATCTGTGTAAATACGGTGCATTCCGGCGATGAGTAGCTACTAGACAAACCCACTATACAATCGCTCAGCCGCGCCGGTCTGTGTGCATCGCTGACAGCGCATCCGAAATCGAGAAGCCGAGCCGATTGACGGTCGAAGTTGAACAATACGTTTTCCGGTTTTATATCATTGTGGATTATACCTTTGCGCTCCGTATTTCCCAAAGCTCCGATAAATGCCATGGACAATTCGAGCACGGCTTGTTCACTCATGGAAATCCGGTCTCGGTAGGATATTACCGAACCTTGTGTATAGGGGATGACCAGCATGGGTATATGGCCTTTTTGCGTATCTCCCTGATCTAAGATAACATCGTTGTAAGCTGTGTCTGTGATTTGTTCTTCACGGCGGAAACCTGAGAAGGCTACAGGGGTTGTGAACTCTATCTTAGGTAGTTTCACAACATACTGGAGTCCGTCTTTTTGCGCTAGATACACGGAACCGAAATTTCCTTCGGATATTTGCGTCCGGAAAGAAAATCCCCGCAATGTGCCGTTTTGTCCGGCTATTTCGTTTTCGGTAACCATAGAAAACCTGCGGGCGTATTCAGATATATCCGTAGCGAGCAGTTGCGCGTAATGTTTCTGCGTATCGGTAAGATTTGGATTCGCGGTTATTTCGTCGATTACGGAATCCTGCGATTCTATAAGGCCGGTGAAATATGACCTCACATCGTACAGGGCGGTCAGACTGCGGCTATCTTTGGCATGCTTGAACATGCGGTAAAAATCGTCTATTATACGGGAGCTTGCCTTTCCGATAGTATTTTCGCCTCGGCTGTCCAAAATAGATTCCTGCATCACAGCTAATGTATGCGGCGTGCCGTATACGAATTCGTCAAGTTCGTGTTTAAGTATGGTAAACAAAATTGGATCGCCATGTTCATAAGGCAGAAATATTTCTATGTGGTCTCCGGTTACAACGGTAATCCCATTAGTGGCCAAAGCATCCAGTTCATTTCTGTCCACCAGTTTCAGGTGTATCGGCTTTGACTGGTCAGGCACGTTTATTATCAGTGTATCCGAGTGTTCTTTTTGCTCTAAAAATGCCTGTTCTAAAACATTAAGCGTTTGTAAAAACGCTCCTAGCCCCGCGTCCGCCGCAGGATCGTGATCGTAAATTGTTTCGGAAAGCCAAGACCGCCACATATCGAGGTTTTGTTCCATTAAACTCCGGTAATTTCGAAGGTTATCAAGAAAGATGTTGTCTATTGCCGGATGGGTTTTCCACGGCATCGTAGCGAAAGAATTCACGGCCTCTGCCAATTGAGGTGCGGAGTAATCTTTAGAACCGCCTACGAAATGAGCAGTGAAAAATTTTCTAAGTGATGACGGTAAAAAACTGAAGCGAGATTCCGACTCTTTGACAGTTGCGTATGCGTCTTTCAGATCGGCCAGTAACTGTGAAAAATTCAGGTAACGCTTTGACGGGTCTTTTTCGGAAGCGCGGGCAAGTATGGCTTCAATTTGCGGTGATTGGGAATCTTTCAGCAGGCCTGTTGCCAGCAAAATCCCCACGGAATATATGTCACTGCGGGTATCGATAAGAGAAAACATGGCTGGCACAACGTAAGCCTCTATTTCCGAAGCCATCTGTGCCGGTGTGGCTGTTGTCCGGTCTTCGTATTTGCGCAAGGCTTCGGGTATGACAATTTTTGTCAGTGTGTCGAATGTTTCTCGGTTATGGCTGTATGCGGATATTTCCTCAATTTTAGTTGTCAGCGCGGATACGGTTTCCGAGATGAACGTATCACGATTTGTGGCGGCAATTGCATCGATATCTTTTCTTAATTCATTAATATACCGTGAAAACCGCAAAAGTTCCGGCGAAGCGTATGGAGCTTCCGTTCCCACAATGACAGCATGCAATGACGCAGGCTGTACACGCGGATTCGACGCGCATCCGAAATCGATCACTCGCGCAGAACCGTCATTGAGGTTGATAAATACATTGGACGGTTTGACGTCGTTGAACATCGTGCCCGATTGTTCTACCCGCATAAACGGCTCAACTACCGCTATAGCTGTTTCCAGCCGTTGCGGCAATTTTTTAGGTAGCTCTATGTTTTCAAGAGTGTTGCCCTCGTTGTAGGGCATTGCGATAAAGGCGTTTTCTCCTAAATCGAATCTGCCTGTATAACCCTCGTAAAGATCGTTGTATACAATGCCTGTTATACGCTGTTCAAGCTCGAAAGCCGGTTGAAATACGTTTAGATACTGGCCGGCTATTTTTGAGGAATATGCCCTTTTGAGCATCTTAACCGCCCACAGACTGTCATCTTTACGGGCAAGATAAACCGACGAAAATTCTCCTTTCCCGATTTTTTTGATAAATTCGAATCCCCGCAGTGTCCCTCCTATATCGGCGATATGGTATTCCACCTCGGCGCGGTTGAAAGCCGCCTGCTTAGAGATGGATACCGCCATTTTCTTGGCCAAATCTTTCTGATCGGGTTTAAGTTCCGGATGAGTGTCCAATAATGATATTGTTTGGTCAAGCCTTTCGATAAACCTGCCTAGATAAGCGTGTAGTTCGTAAAGTGAATCAATGGATTTTGCGTCAACGGCTGTCATCATCCGGCGGGTAAATTCGCGTTCGATGCGGTCGCTGATTGTTCCGGGTGTCAGACTGCGATTGGTATTTAGCAGGGATTCGGATATAACCGAAAGTATTTCTGGGATTCCTGTGTATTGAGTATCGACAATAAATTTGAGTTGCTGGAGCAAAGTTGCAATGCTGTTTTCGTTTATAGCCCCGAACGGCATATATGCCTCTACTTTTTCGGGTTGAGGTATGACTGCCATGGCGGTATTTAGTTTATCCAGATCACGGCTGTATGCAAGATGCAATATTAAAGGGCGTTGCGCAGACAGGCCGTTTAGCGTGATAGTCTGCTCGGGCTGTTTGAGGTTTTCAAGTGCGGTTTGTAATTCGAGCAGTACTTCTTGAAATTGCGAGTACCCTGCGTCCGTTGTTTTATCGCTACTGAAGATCGATTTGAGAATAGCGGAATGGGTTGATATACGTTCACGCAAATTATTCCGTATTCCGGCGATTAAAGTAGCCATCTTTGGATCGAACTGGGCTTTTTCCCACGAGTCTATTGTATCATGCATGGACTGAGTTACTATAGCCATAGAATCGGTTACGAACTGAGCCGAGGCAATCGAAATATCTGCTGGTGTTTGAGGTTGTGCCGAAGACAGCACAACTGGTTGCGGATAACGGCTGTTTCTGTAGTCCAGCAGAGCTTGACGTAATGACGCGAAACCATCATAGCGGTCATCGGGGTTTAGCGCTGTAGCTTTGTCGAGTATATTTAACAATCCTGTCGAAATATTTCTCCAGAATATATCGTTTTTCAGAACCGTCCCTAGCGCGTAGATATCGGCTTTATGAGCGATTAGGCCGTAATAATGCGATGCCAAAGCATGTTTTACAATATCTAAAACTTCGTCGGACGAAGACATCTTTTTGTCTTTAACCATCTGTAACTGCGGAATCAATACTGCGAGCACTCCTTTTGCTTCTTCCTCCCGCAGTGTTACGCCGACAGCCGCTTTAACGGTATTGATAAACGTATCGTCAATCGTACCGGTAAAAGCGGTGTCCGCGGCTTTAAGAATTGTTCGCATAACTGTTTGCGATCCGAGAACCTTTTTTATTTCGGGAGCCGCGTAGTGCCTGTAATCGTCATCGATGGAAATATGTGTATCTAAAATATCGGACGGGATATACTGCGCCGGCAAAGCTAAGCTGAAATCGACAATTTGAACCGATAAGTCGTCTTTGTTTATAAAAATGTCGGATGGGGTGATATGGTGATGTACAATGCCTTCATGCTCGAGTTTCATGAATTCCTCGACAATTGAAATCGCGATATCAAGAGCCGTTTTTTCATCTGACGAAAATGACAGTTTGTTTTCCATAATCGAAGTGGTGTCTTTATACGGTATAGCAAGTAGCGGCTGACGTCCGTTTATGAATTCACCGGTTTGACCTGTATAAACGTCGTAAAACTTTAAGGCTGTAGAACGCGGATCGGGATGATTGCGAATAGTGCTGAAAAATTCCGATGCATCGATACCGTCCGCTATGTTGTACATGGTTACAGCCCAGTTTTTCCCGTCTTTCTGTGCGAGGTATACGCTTGAGCGGGCGTTTGATGCGAGCATTTTATTGAAAGCAAACCCGCGCAGTACGCCGTTCTTTTGGGCAATAGCGTGTTCGGTTTTCATGGCAAACAAGCGTGCTAGATTGGATATGTTGCGTGCAAGGTCGGCGGAGTATTCCTGCTGGACGGATGTCAATCTGGTATCGGCGTAAATTTCCTCAATTGCCGTTTGTTCGTTTTCGATCAATCCGGTAAAATAGTCAAGCAGACTATGCAGATGTGAAATATCACGCTGGCTTACAGCATAATTCAATCGTTGGTTAAATTCGAAGACGACTCTGTCGCCCGGTACGCCGATAGTTCTATCGTTAAGGTTTAGAAGGCTTTCCAGTAAAACAGCCAGAGAATGCGGTTCGAAATATATGGATTCGTCAATTTCGTGCTTGAGTATCTGATAGAAAATATGCCTGTTTGCGAATGTAAGCAAAGATCCGGGCAAATACATCTCCGTGGCATCCGCCTGTCTGACTGTCAGAGCGGATACTCCCATTGCGTGCAGATTTTCCTGATCTACAAGGTATAATCTGAGCGGTTCAGGCATTGCGTGAACATAAAATTCAATGTACGGTTGCGAACCGTCGTGTTCGTCTATGCCCTGCGCAATAGAATCGAGTATATGTATAAACCGCGCAATTCCGCCGTCATAGGAGCTGTCAAATGGACTGATCGTATTCTGTACGGAACCGGCTATCGCATCGTAATTGCGCACGATCTGTTCTTTCACAGCAGAGGTATGCGTTCCGAAATCCTTTGTTATAGGATGAGAGTTCCATGAGGCAACCGCGTTGCGCGCCTGCGCGGCTGTCGGGGTTGCGTCGCCTATCCAATGAATAGTCCAAACATTTTCTCTTTTGAGGCGGTTGTGATGCGATGCAAGGTCTCTGTAAAATTCGCTGAAAGTTGAATACCTCCTGTATCTATCAGGGGATTTCGCCTTATCGAGAATACGCTGTAGCGGTGTAGAGGATAACCTGTTGAACAGATACACATCGAGAATGATTCCCACTGAATAAATATCGCGTCCGGTATTTATTACCGAAAAAATATGTTCGTTTGTCAGGGTTTCAAAACGGTCGATCAACTGTTCGGCGTCTGCGTATTTTCCGATATCTTCTTCGATTTGCGGCATTATTATATCGATAATTTGATTGTACACAGACTTGGTACGAGCGTCTTCAAAGCCTTTTTCCAACAAATCTTTCATTGTGGCTACTGTTTGCTCAGTTACCGTACCGCTGATAACAGATCTCATCAACTGTAGGCTGACTCGAATATGTGATATTGATGAAAACAAATCAAATAGTTCCGGCGGAGCGAACTGAGAGTTCACGGTAACATAACCCGGTAGCGGAACACCGGGTTTGACACTTGCGCCGAAATCGAGAATTTTAACGAAACCGGTTTCCATATCGAGATAAATATTGTGCGGTGTGATGTCGTTATGGACAAACCCCTGTTTTTCAATATGCTCGCAGGCTTTGACGATATTCATGGCTATTTCAACCAGTTTTTCTTCGTCCATAAAAAGCGGTATGTTGGCATTAGCCAGAGAAGACGCTTCGATAAAAGGCATAGCCAGAAACTGGTTTTCACCTTTTTCAAAAGAGCCTGTATAGCCGGAGTAAGCAGTGTTGTAAACATCGTTGAAAACCTGTTTTTCGCCTGTAAGAGAGCGCATTTTTCTGAGAAAAACAGCGGGTGTGTCGCTGTCTTGCACATCAAGTAATTTGACAGCCCATTTCCTGCCGTCTTTTTCCGCTAGAAAAACCTCGCCCGAAAAACCTCGCCCGATACTTTTAATAACGGTAAATCCATGTAGCGTTCCATTATTACCAGCTATAACCTGATCTGTCTTAACGCCGTACATACGAGCTAATTGAGTAATTTCCGCGGATAGCTGTAAAGCCAAATCCCGTTGAGCTTGGGTAAGTTGATTGTCAGCCTTGATTTCCTCTATGACAGCCTGTTCGTTCGATATGAGATTGCGGAAGTACTTACCCAGTTTGTACAGAACTGGCAGTCCGCCTTCGGACTGCGCGTCTTTCAGGCGTTGCGAAAACTCAAAATCTATACGGTCGCTTAACATGCCTGCGACAGACGGATTGCTTGTGTTGAGTATAGATTCTAAAAGCACTGCTACGGTATGCGGATACCCAAGAACGGCTTCATCGATTTCATGTTTTAGAAGTTGAAAAAAGACTGAACCGGATTCGGAGGAAAACAGTTCCGCAGGCAAAAATAGTTCCAGACGGTCAGAGTAAGGAACGGTAACGGCATTTACGCCGATATCGGAAAGAGCTTTGTAGGATACCAGATATATGTGTAATGGATTAGCGAATTCGGGTATGTTTATAGTAAGGCGTTCCTGATTTTTGTCAGTGAGTTGATCTTCGATTTGTTTTAGTATAGATATGAAAACCGGTATGCCGCCGTCAAAAGAAGGGTCGTTAAAAACACCCGCAAGCATTTTCTTAGTTTCAGGTTGCGATTGTTCGAGTGATTGCGCCAATGTGCTGACGAGATTCAGGTTGTTAGATAAGAACGGATATTTTTCCCATGAAACAGTGCGCTCGGCAAGCCTGTTTTCCATATACGGAACGGGGGTTGCGATCCAGTGTGCCGCAGTAGACCCTTTTAAAAATAATCCTTCCCGATATGCATTCAGGTCGGCAATTACTTGGTCTATGCTTTGATAGCGTTGATTGAGGCTACTTTGCAGACATTTGTCGACAATCTTATCTATACCGGGGTAACTGCCTCTCGGGAAAATTTTATCGCGAAGAACTTTGCCGAAACTGTAAATATCGCTTTGAGGAGTAATTATCGAATGTATCAACCGCAATACAGGAATTTCTACTTCGGTTATCATCTCCTCGAACGATGTATATTCCCCGTCGGCAAACCGATCGCGCATATCCGGAAGTATCTCGTCGATCAACTCGCTATATACCTCTGCGTCGTAGTGATACACGGTAGCTTTGCCTGCGAGCCGTTCGACCTGATCCGTGAAATCATCGAATTCCTGCCATGACAGTTCAGCGGTTTTATATTGGGGAGTAAGCATTTTCAGCATATCGAGGCATTCGTTGAAAACCTGCATCTCCGGCGACTGGTAATGGGGTGTAGTAGCGATGGTTACCTTATCCACAGACGGAGCGAAACTGCCCGTTTGCATCGCGCCGCCGAAATCTATTATTCGAACCGGCGAGCCGGTTGTTTTTATCAAAATGTTGCCCGGTTTAAAATCGTTGAATACAATACCCTTATCATGGATACGCTTAAGCTCGCCAGCCATCTCTATTCCGATTGTAAGATACGCAAGTTCGTAAACGGGTAACGACGGCAGTGCGACATCAAGAGTGGCGCCTTCATGATACGGTATGGCTATGAACCGGTTTTCGCCCATGGCAAAATTGCCGCAGTCGCCCTGATACAAATCGCCGTAAACCAATTGAGTGAGAAACGCTTCGTGTAAATGCGTAACCTTGAATTGTTCGAAAAGTTCCGGTGTATCCAGCAATGATTTGACCATTTTGGCGATATATAGCTTACCGTCTTTTTCCACAAGGTACACCGCTCCGAACCCGCCGCCGTGTACGTATTCTTTAAAAGTAAAACCGCGCAGTGTGCCGCCTTTTTTGGCTATTGCCAGTTCTATGGTCATCCTTAAAGTACGCGCGTAGTTTCCAAGCTGTTTTGTCATCTGTTCAGCGTAGGTTTTCTGAGTATCGCTTAGCGATGCGTCGCGGCGTATCGCCGCCAAAACCTGAGTTTCCAGTTTTATGTGCTCGCCTAACCGTGCGTGTGCTCTTTCGAGGTCTTCGAGAGTAGCTCGGACATCTTGCGGGTCGTAAAACCTGTTCAACTCATGTTTCAATCTGTCGCTCAATTGCCCGAACTCATTTTTAAAATGGTTTGAAACTGCTTCCTGCATAGCGGACATCACAGGCGATACGCCGTAGACATTGACATCCAGCTCATGTTTCAATAGCTGAAACAGTTCCCGAATTTTTCCGTTAGATAGGTATTCCAGAGGCAGGTATACACAAACCTTGTCGGCGTGAGGTATCGTAAAAGCGGAAACGCCGTATTTGTCAAGTGTTTCTATGGGAATTAGATACAATTCAAGCTGGCGCATGTCGCCGGGTATAGGCACGGATATAACCTTATCATAGTCTTTTCGGGAACGGATTTTATCTATTACTGATCCGACTAGTGATTTCATAATCGATAAACCGCCGTCGGACTGTGATTCTAAAGATACTTTTGCCAGCAGATTATTGTCAGCATTGTTGCTGGAGTATTCCAGTTCCTGCGCAAATTTATCGTATTGATCGTGAAGACTGGGTATCGAGAGTTGTTTGAATGATTGCTCTATTTGTTGAAGTTCTTCCAGCGATTTGGTTTGTTGGGAGGAAAAGAAAAAATCCGCGACCGCTTGCGTTTCTTCAGGAACAATCTTTCGGGTTATAGGGTCAAGCGCTGAAATCGTTACGTTAAACATGCTGTCAACAGACGTTAACGATGCAGTAGCCTTGTATCCTTTTTGTAAGAAAGCGATTTCCGAACGTTCGTTAGTCGATAAGACCACATCAGGAGGCAAAAGCTCTATTCCGAATTTTTCAGAACCGATGGAAAAAACGGCAAATACCCCTTGTCTGTCCGCCAGCGGTTTATAGTCTACCAAAACAGGCCATTTCGGGATGGCTTGAGTGCCGGTCAATTCGTCAAAAGCCCTTGAAATACTTTCATTTGTACGGTCGGCCTCTTTGATAAGGCGATACAGGGCAATCCTGATAGACATGTCGGTTATATTATCTTTGTACTGCCTTTGGATAAACAAGCCTGTTCCCAGCATGAACGCCAGCTGTCGGGCAACGACAGGCGCTATGGCGTCCTTTCTCGACGGAAGCTCTGAAATCGCCTCGGATATCAAAGGGGATATGATTGTAGACCATGCGTAATAGATCATAGTTTCCAGCGAAGAAAATACGCCTGACAGATAATCGGTATATTTTACGTCTCGTTCCATCGCGCTTGACAAAGATAGCGCGGGCGCAAGTAGCGATACTTTGAAACCGTTATCGGCAAACTGGCGGCAAATATCTTTGTGATATCCTCCTATAACCAGTACCGCTGTGGAATCGGCGGGAATATTCTCGCTGAGCTTTGCGCTGATAGACATATTGCGTTGTTCCACACTGCCGTAAAACGATTCGATAAGCTGTTTTGCCTGTTCGACCCGGCCGGCAGATCCGTCGGCTATAAACTTTTTGACGAGTGATTTCGCCGAATCGTCGCGGGCAACCAACTCGGTAAAAATGGAATCAGTCGGCATTGTGTTTATCTGAAAAAAACTCAATTCGCCGGGGCCGAGCGTAAGGGTGCAACCCTTAAACAATCCGATCAAAGCGTTGCGGAATTCAAACAGGCCGGAAGGGTAACCGCCTGAAAGATATATCGACTTATATGCTTCCAGAATGCTTACGTACAGCTCGGTAGCAGGTATGTTTTCAATATAAGCAAGATGCGACTTGTATTCAGCCGCCGCTTGCAGAATTCTGGCGTCGATATCATCTCGGTGCGTTTCCAGAAGATTGCAGGCGGCAGATACCGCCTGATATTGCCCCGAACCGCTGAGCAGTTGTTTTTTTATGGAGCCTATTTGCGTGTTTAACTGAGGCTGATCGGAATATTTGTCCTGTAATCCGGATAATACCCTGATAAGACTGACAACAGATGACGAACCGTATCTGGAAATATACAGAAATCTCGATAAAACAGGATATCTATCCACCGTATTCCCGCATGTTTCGCTCATCGCGGTAACGAACGGCATAATGTCAGTGCCGTTTAGCACGGTATCCATGTATTGGGCGTCAAGTTGCAAAAAATCAGCATTAAGGTTCTCTCTGACAAGAGCGGTGTACCGGCTGAGCAATTGCTCTATTGTGCTTTCCACATTAAGTTGTTTTAGCCTGCGCAATACAGCCAGATTATCCCTGTAATCCTCTGATTTTTCCGCACCGTACAAGGGAACAGGGTTTTTGCGGGTCATGTAATAGTATTCCGCGCCTGTAATAAAACCGTTTTTTAATAAAAAATCCCCTGTAGTTCTGGTAATTTCGGCATCGTCGAAAACAGAAAAATACTCGTCGGTACGCAGTTCGCCTGAAGCGCCTTCAAGGTATATCGCCTGAAGAACGGCGTGATCGGTTAAATGGTCGAGTATACGGGCAATATTGTATTGGGCGGAAAGATTTTCATGGGCGTCTATGATGACCAGCAGTTCACGGGTAGCGTCTGTATTTTCATATCCGTATTTTTCGATACACGTGCCCAGTTCTTTCGGCATGCCGAACGGCGTTCGATTACATACGGAATTCTCTTGGGATGTATCGGAAAGCGTTAAAGCAGAGTTATTAGCTGAGCGCGCATGCGGCGCGGGAACAATCAATGTCCAGCACAGAAAAATAGCCGCCAAACGCCGCATAGGCGTTGTGTTTTTAAGTCTTATAAACATGATATATATCCTGTATTAAAATAGCTCTTTTTAAAATCGTATTTTCAATGAGAATATTATATCATATTTTTTAGAAACAGGTTAGCAGGAAACATGGCTTTAGTTGCAAAACACTCTGGAAGTCAAATTATTTCGCGATAAGTAAGAGAAATTTCAATAATTAATTCAGTTCTGGCGACGGCATGGAGTTAATAAATCGGCTCAGTTGTTTTATTGTGCTCACAAACGATTCGTAATCCATAGGTTTTGTCATGTAGCTGGAACATCCCAATGTGTGGCAACGTTGTTTTTCGCGCGGGTCGTCGGCTGTAGTAAGAATAATCACCGGTAAAGATTGAAGACGTTCGTGACAGCGTATACGCTTGAGGACTTCTATGCCGTCTATTTTTGGCATGCGGATATCCAATAAAAGGACAAATGACTTGTGGACATGCTCAATTTCCTTTTCGGCAATAGAATATAGGTATTCCAGCAACTGTTCGCCGTCGAAGAAATGCATGATCGGATTGGTAACGCCGGCTTTTACAAGATTACGTTTTATGAGGTATGCGTGGCCCTCATCATCTTCGGCAATTAAAATGGTGACGTCATTCATTATAACTCCCCCTATTTTTTGACGCATAATACCATTGATTGTTAGATATTTCAATAAATTATTGATTTTTTTGTATAGATTTGCATAAGAAAAAATATTGTTTGATGAAAATTCATAACATAAAGGTAATTATGACCTTAGTTGATTTTGAAAGATATCATTATATTTTATATTGGGTTGATGAAGCAAATTCAAATTCCGGCGCGAAAGATCGGAATATTATGCTTTTCTTGAGAGGCACATATTGGTAATATTTATGGAAATATGGTATTTATAAAAGAAGTCCGCCTGTACATCTAACATGAAGGACGGCGATGCCCGCAAGAAAAAATATATCAAAACAGTTTTTGTCCTGTGTGGTAATGGCGTTTGGAGTAGTTGCTTTAAGCGGTGTTATGACAATGACCCCAATAGCCAACTACGATATATGGTGGCATCTTAAGGCCGGCGAACTCATATCTGCTCAGCGTCATATACCGGTAGCAGACCCTTTTTCGTTCACCAGAGAGGGGGAACGATGGGTAACGCACGAATGGCTTACGGAACTTATTTTTTACAGGGTATGGCGTGTATGGGGCGACAACGGGTTGATTGCTGTAAAAGCGCTACTTATATGCGCAGTACTGTTCGTGTTGTATTTGGCGGGACGACGGCGTACCGGCGTGAAGTTTATTATATTGGCTGTCGTACCGTTGTTTCTCCTGCTGGCAAGACACCGGTTTTTTGTGCGTCCGCACTTGTTTTCATTTCTGTTTTTTTCCTTGGAATACATGATTCTCGATTGTGTATCGGATGGAAAAATCTCGAAAAAATATCTGTGGTTTTTGCCGTTACTGTTTGTGTTTTGGGTTAACATTCACGGCGGATTCGTATACGGGATTGTCTTGTTTGGCATGTATACAGTCTGTCATGCGGTTAGCGAATACCGGCGGACATTTTCCTTTCCGCCTAAGTCCGGCATGTTTGCCGGTGTATTTCTCGCTACGCTCGTAGCATGTCTTGCGAATCCCAATGGGATAGATGTATTTACTTATGGATTTACTATTTATAAAGAAGGGTATGTGGCCACAAATAACGAGTGGTTTTCGCCGTTTGCTCCCGAGATGCGCGCCCATACGATGGTATACGTATATGTTGCCTATACTTTTAGCGTACTGATTGCCTGCATTGCGTGCTACAGGTATCTTAATTTAACCGATGTCGTTACCCTGCTTCTGTTTTTTTCGTTGTCCGTAAAATCCCAAAGGAATATACCTTACTTTGCTATGGTAAGCATACCTTTGCTGATTTTATTTCTCGACCGTTTCGGCAGGCTGTTAAAAAAATATCTGTCCGGGGACTGTTTGATTTTAGCCGGAAAATGGATTGTCATTGCGCTTGTATGGGTTGGCGTTATTCAGATCGCCCATAGCGGATATCCTGTTGCGTTAAAAGACAAAGGCGCGGTCAAACCTGGCTTAGGAATAAATACCGCCGTACTGCCTGTGGTGGCGGTATCATTTTTGATGCGTCACGGCATCTACGGCAACTGCTTCAATTCATATCATTTCGGCGGATACCTGCTGTTCAGAGGCTATCCTGATATCAGGGTGTTTATAGACGGCAGAGCCGATGTTTACGGCAAACATTTGTATGCCGACTACCGCAAGTCGCTGGTTATCCCGTCATATTTCGAGCAGTTCGAGAAACAGTATTCATTTGATATCGCGTTTTTGTCTTTGGAGGAAAGCGACGCCCCATTGCACCGGCATCTGTGGAATGACCCTTCGTGGAACCTGATCTATTTTGACGATATGGCCTTGATATACGTGAAGTCTGTCGGACGGTTTTCTCGTCTTATAGACCGTTTTGCCTTTAGGGCAGTGCATCCGCTGTTGAACGATGTGTATGAAGAAAGCCTTCGCACGAATAGCGCTCAGATTGTGGACGAACTGAATCGGGCGTTGTCGCTAAATCACCAAACGGGGTCGGTTTATGTGCGCCTTGCGAGGATATACCGCAACGAGAAAAAGTTTCAAGAGGCCGAATCGCTTTTGATTGCGGGGCTTAATAATTGTCCGGGCAATTATCTTATAATAAATCAGCTTGGGTTGGTTTACCTGAATCAGAAAAATTTTTTACAGGCGCAAAGATATTTTTCCAAGGCGATCCGTATAAACAAATATCAGCCGCAAGCATACGGAAATCTGGCGTTAACTTATTTTGAACAGGGACGCTTAAAACAGGCGAAAATTTTTTTTAAGAAAGTACTGCGGTTCAATCCGGAGGACACGTTTGCCCTGTCTGCCGTCAAGCAAATAGATAACGAGTTGTCCGCGCGGTAAGAAAATCGAAAAATTTTTATGAAATATACGAATGTATATTATGAATAATTTTACCTGTTAGACAGCTATGATTTTCTAATTCAAAGAAAAGATTGAAGATTTGAAGTTAGAAAAAAGTATCCAAAGATCATCCTCTATTTGATTTATACAATGTATAAAAAAATAATTCCCGATAAAAATGGAGTAAGAAAAAAATTGATTTTCCAGAGATATCCTACTATTATAGTATGTAATATATCTTTTATTTTAAAATGCAAAAAAGGAATGTCCGGACAATGATAAAAATTTCTACCAAAGGGCGATATGCGGCGAGGTTCATGCTTTATCTGGCTGTAAATTCAAAACAGAACCCTATTTTGCTTAGGGAAATTGCGCACAACGAAGGCGTTTCCGAAGGGTATCTTGAACATGTGATACCACTGCTCAAAAGTGCCGGATTGATTATATCGAGCCGAGGGGCAAAAGGCGGTTATGCGTTATCGCGCCAACCTGAGAATATAACCTTGCTGGAAATAATAGAAGCTACCGAAGGGCCGATACAGCTTGTGGAATGTGTCGCTCCGAATTCTCAATGCGAAAAAATAAGCGTATGCGTTACCAGAAGTATATGGAAAAAGCTGTCCGATGATATGTCCAAGTCGCTAAAGAATATTAGCCTCAAAGACATGATGGATATGTATGAAAACAACAACCGGCTGGTGCAGGATTATGTTATCTGATTCAATCTACAGTAACCCCCCGCCGGATTTTCAATACACGACCATGACAGCTTCGATCCCTTCCGCAAAAGATCTCGGTAAATCATGACGTTTTTATAAAGATTAAAAAGCTGAAAAATTTTTATTGACAAATCCTATTAATTTGATAGGATTAATAGGAAAAGAAACAGTGTAACTAAAAAATAAAAGAAATGACAACATGAAATTAATCCTAGAATATTTCAAAAGATATATAGAGCCGCCAGCTAAAATAAAGCTGAAATTCAAACATGCAAAAGCGATGTGTCGCACATTATCTTCACTTTGATTGATTTGGTTTAAGACGGTATTTACTATTCAAAGAAATGAAGGGATGTGTGGTCATGAAAAAGATTATAAAGTTTTTTGCATGGATATTGTTTTTATCGAGTTTTGTATTGAGCAGGCCGGTGTTGGCAGGCCCTCCGTTTAATGCCATAGAAGGAGAAGGCGGTATAGCGTTAAATCCGCTGGCGTATTTGGCTAATTCCGGATCGAATTTATTTGAGGCGAAATTCGGAGATTTTGATTTTACGGCAGGAAAACCTCAGATAGGTAGCTGGTATATCGGTTTGGAAGATACAAACATCAACTGGGCTTCATGGAGTATTGCGGAAACTTTTTTAAAGCGAATCGAAACTTCGTACGGATACGAATTGGTCCGAACACCCGCCGAAAAAATACATAAGCACAATATAGGAACTAAGATAGCGCTGGTAGACGAGAATTCGTTTGATCTGCCGTTTCTGCCAGCGGTTTCTTTCGGTACAATTCTTAAAACAACGTCGGATACACCCCGCGGGGTACATTCGACGGGAGCTGATTTTTATCTTGTTACTACAAAACTGATAACTCAGCTTCCGCGTCCTGTTCTTTTGTCCGGCGGGGCACTGTTAACTCAGGGACGTGTAAACGGAATACTGGGATTTGACAGCCACTGGGACATTGTGGGATTCGGAAATATAGATGTTTTGCTGTTTGATAATCTGGCGGTTGGATACGAAATAAAACAGGGGCCTAAATATGGGCATTCAAGATGGAAAGACTCCAATTATATGAATGTCCATGCAGGGTTTATGGCTACGAAGAAGTTATCCCTTATAGTCGCGTATGTGTATACCGGAGATGAAGAATCCACACACAAAGTCGGCTTGGGAGATGGATTTGTTCTAAGCGCGCAATACGCATTTTAACGATGTTAAAGACACTAATAACAGTAAAAGGGACAGAAAAATGAGTAAACTTGACAATCAGCTAAGAATTGAAACGCTCGCTCTTCATGGGGGGCAGGAACCAGACGCAACAACAGGGTCGCGGGCAGTGCCGATTTATCAGACAACATCTTATCAATTCAAAGATACCGAGCATGCGGCTAATCTTTTCGGATTGCGTGAGTTCGGCAATATTTACACCCGACTTATGAATCCCACGACCGACGTTTTCGAAAAACGAATATCAGCTCTTGACGGCGGCGTAGGCGCGCTGGCTGTAGCCAGCGGCCAGTCGGCTATAACTTTGGCGTTGTTAAACATAGCTCGTGCGGGCGACGAAATAGTATCCGCGGATAATCTTTACGGCGGGACGTACAATTTATTCCATTATACATTTCCACGTTTGGGAATAAAGGTCAATTTCGTGCCTTCAAATGATTTGGATGCGCTACAAAAAGCGATCAATTCCAAGACAAAAGCGGTTTATGCGGAATCTATCGGAAACCCGAAACTTGACGTTGCCGATCTTGAAGGCATTTCGCGCGTTGCCCATAAAAACGGCATACCGTTTGTGCTGGACAATACTGTATCGCCCTATTTGCTTAGGCCGTTCGATCACGGGGTGGATATAATTGTTTATTCTGCCACGAAGTTTATCGGCGGTCACGGAACCAGCATAGGAGGGGTGATAGTCGATTCAGGTAAGTTCGACTGGACGAGCGGTAAGTTTCCTTTGATTTCGGAACCGGATCCGAGCTACCACGGAATTAATTTTATTGAGGCGTTAAAACCTTTGGGAAACATAGCTTATATCATAAAAGCGCGGGTTACTCTGTTAAGAGACATTGGGCCTGCGGTTTCGCCTTTCAATTCGTTTCTTTTTCTGCAGGGGCTTGAAACACTGCATCTGAGATTACCTCGGCATTCGGAAAACGCCCTTGAGGTGGCTAAGTATCTTAAAAAACATCCGAAAGTGAGCTGGGTTAATTATCCAGGGCTTGACGACAGCCCTGAAAAAGAAAAGGTAAAAAAGTATCTTCCGAAAGGAGCCGGAGCAATACTTGGATTCGGCATCAAGGGAGGTTTGTCGGCAGGCAGAAAGTTTATCGATTCTCTGCAGTTATTTTCGCATCTGGCTAATGTGGGCGATGCTAAAAGCCTTGCTATTCATCCAGCTACAACTACGCATCAGCAGTTGTCTGCCGAAGAACAGATAGCAACGGGCGTAACGCCTGATTTTGTCCGGTTATCCATAGGCATCGAACATATCTGTGACATCATCGCGGATATCGAACAGGCATTGGATAAAGTATAAGGAACTGAGAAAGCAATATACTGCGGTAATCATATATTATGCGGGCGCGGATTATATAAGTTATGAAATTCTGGGGGGCTTTTCGCGCCCGCACAGATTGGATTGCCGTTTTACTGAAAGGACAAATAATGGCGCGGTTTGATAATATTCTCAAAGCCATAGGCAGAACTCCTTTATTGCGGCTTAACAATATCGCAAAAGAAATCGAGTCTGAAATATACGTCAAAGCGGAATTCCTCAATCCGGGAGGAAGCGTAAAAGACCGCATCGGGCTTAAAATGATTGAAGCCGCTGAACGGGAAGGAAAACTCAAATCCGGCGGAACGATTATCGAAGCTACTGCTGGAAACACCGGCGTAGGTTTGGCGTTGGTAGCGGCGGTCAAAGGATACCGTTGTATATTTGTTATGCCGGATAAAATGAGTCAGGACAAGATTAATCTGCTCAAAGCGTACGGAGCGGAAGTTGTAGTTACGCCTACGTCCGTCGCTCCGGATTCGCCGGAAAGCTATAACGGGGTTGCGGACAGGCTGGCCAAAGAAATACCAAACGCTTACCGTCCCAATCAGTTCGAAAATCCTAACAACCCGTTGGCTCATTATATGACTACCGGTCCGGAAATATGGGAAGATTCCGACGGAAAGATAGACGTTTTTGTAGCGGGTATGGGCACCGGCGGAACAATATCCGGAACCGCCCGGTATCTGAAAGAAAAAAATTCTGATATTACAATTGTCGGCGCAGACCCTCAGGGGTCTATATTGTCAGGCGATACGCCCCGGTCATATAAAGTTGAAGGTATCGGCGAGGATTTTATCCCTAAGACATTCAACCGTCAGGTTGTGGATGAGATGATACGAGTTTCCGATAAGGAATCGTTCAATACCGCGAGGCGTTTAGCCAGAGAAGAAGGTATGCTTGTCGGCGGTTCCGCAGGCACCGCGATGACCGCGGCGCTCAAATATGCAGGGCGACTTGAACAGCCTAAATATATCGTTGTGCTTTTGCCTGATACCGGCAGGAACTATATCAACCGGATATTTTCAGACCAGTGGATGCAGGAGAACGGATTCTGGGAAGGCAAAAAATCAAGCCGGACAGCCATAAAGGATATCTTGCATCTTAAACATAGCCTGCCGAGCTTGATTTCCGTTTCGCCCAATGACAAAGTTATTCGGGCTGTGTCTCTTATACAGGAACATAATATTTCTCAGCTACCGGTGGTTTCCGGAAAAGAAATCGTAGGCAGTTTGAACGAAGCGTCTATCATGCAACTTCTGCATGACGGAATAGATTTTGAAAGACAGGATATAGCAACGGTTATGGGAAAACCTCTTCCGTCTCTGGATGAGAGAACCGATGTGTCGGAGGCGTACAGGGTACTTCTATCCGGCGCAACCGGAATTGTTGTCAAACAGGATAATGTTCCGGTAGGTTTGATTACCAGAGCGGATTTGGTCGCATACTGGATATCACAAAAAAAGGAAGACTCCGATGGAATTTGAAACCAGAGCAATACACGACGGGCAGTCGCCAGACACCCAAACCGGCGCGGTCATCGTACCGGTCTACCAGACATCCACATACCGGCAGTCAGCGGTCGGCAAACATAAAGGATACGAATATTCACGGACAGGCAACCCTACGCGCCATGCACTGGAGGTTGTTCTTGCGTCACTGGAAGAAGGCAAATACGGGCTTGCTTTTGCTTCAGGAGTGGCGGCCACTACCGCGGTATTCAGCCTGTTGAAAAGCGGCGACCATGTTGTTGCCGGCGACGACATATACGGCGGTACGTACCGTATTTTTGAAAAAGTGTTCAAGAAATGGGGGTTATCGGTCAGTTATGCCGATGTCGACGACCCCGATTCTTTTGAGAAAGCGATACGTGAAAACACCAAGTTAATCTGGCTGGAAACACCGACAAACCCGCTTCTTAAAATTATCGATATACAGCATGTATCTTCTATCGCTCGCAAGCGGGGCATTCTTGTTGCCGTGGACAATACTTTTGCAAGCCCATATTTCCAAAGGCCTCTTTTACTGGGCGCAGATATTGTTGTGCACAGTACAACGAAGTATATCGCCGGCCACAGCGACATAATAGGCGGAGCCGTCGTGGTGAACGACGCGGCGTTGTACGAGGAATTGAAGTATTATCAAAACGCTACCGGCGCTGTCCCAGGCCCGTGGGATTGCTGGCTGGTTCTAAGAGGTCTTAAAACGCTGGCGATACGGATGAAAGCTCACGAACAGAACGCTGTGTATCTGGCGGAATACCTTTCAGGGCATCCAAAGGTAGCGCGGGTTGATTATCCGGGATTAACATCGAGCGCGAACTATAAAATCGCCAAAAGACAAATGACCGGATTCGGCGGAATGATAGGCGTTGAAATCAAAGGCGGACGCGAGCAAGTGGATAAGTTGTTCGCTAATCTGCATCTTTTTGCACTGGCGGAAAGTCTGGGAGGCGTGGAGTCTCTTATTTCATATCCATACGAAATGACCCACGGATCAATGCCGGTTGAGGAAAGATTGAAACGAGGCATAACCGACAATTTTGTAAGGATCTCGGTGGGTATCGAAAACAAACTGGATTTAAAAAAAGATATTTCCGCGGGGTTATCCGCAATATAACCAAGATGGACAACTGATGGTAACGCCGAGATTTAAAACAAAGAGTATTTGGATAAACCGTTTTTATTTCATCAGATTTATTCTTATCAAATGTCAACCTTTGCAGGATGTGGTTTATGATCTCAAAAAAGATTTATTTGCGGGAAATACATGGGCTTCATGCGCGTCCGGTGGCAAAACTCGTACAGAAATGTAAGAATTTTGAGAGTAAAATCACAATATGTAAAGGTTGCGAAAAAGCGGACGGATGTTCGGTTTTAGAGCTTCTTATGCTTGGAGCGACAGAAGGAGTCGAACTGGAAATTATAGCTGTAGGAAATGATGAAAATCAGGCTGTCGAGGAAATAACCGAATTGTTCGAGAACGGATCGGGAATTTAAAAAACAAGGGGGGAACAGATGTTTAAAAGAATTTCAGAAGCGCAGGTCAGCAGGGCAATAATAACAGAATTCAACAATTGGTTGTCGGATTATGTCGTTTCCGATGTTATTATTGTAGGAGGAGGCCCAAGCGGGCTTATAGCCGCAAGAGAACTCGCCTTGAGCGGAAAGAAAACACTGGTTGTGGAGAGTAATAATTATATAGGCGGCGGGTTCTGGATAGGCGGATACCTTATGAACACATTGACGTTCAGGTCGCCGTCGGAAAAAATATTGGATGAATTGAAAATTCCGTATCGGGAATTCGAAGAAGGGCTTTTTGTAGCCGACGGGCCTAGCGCATGTTCAAAACTTATATCCGCTACCTGTGATGCCGGAGCTAAAATACTTAATATGACTAAGTTCGATGACGTGGTTTTGCGCAATAATAAAGTCGAAGGTGTTGTTATAAATTGGACACCCGTATCGGCGCTACCCAGGGCTATTACTTGCGTTGACCCGATATCTCTGGAATCTAAAGCGGTTGTCGACGCTACAGGACATGACGCCTGGGTATGCAGGAGCCTTGAAAAGAGAAAATTGATTGATATAGAAACCTACGGGCCTATGGATATAAATGTATCTGAAGACGCGGTTGTTGAAAAAACCGGCGAGATTTTTCCCGGGTTATTTGTCTGCGGAATGTCAGTTTCAACTGTCTATGGAATACCCCGAATGGGCCCGACGTTCGGAAGCATGCTATATTCAGGTAAAAAAGCGGCTTCATCTATAAACGACTTCCTGAAAAACTAATTTAAGTTCCCTGTTCCATGACTGCTAAAAAGCGCGTAATGATGGCTATGAGCGGCGGCGTTGATTCTTCTGTGGGTGCGTTCTTGCTAAAATCGGAAGGATATGACGTTGTCGGAGTAACCATGTGTTTGGGAGTAAAGGAGGTGGGTTGTGACACGTCAAGCTGTTGCGGCCCTCAAGCGATTAAAGATGCAGGAAATGTCTGTTCCGGTATCGGTATTTCGCATTATATATTCGATTTTTCCCACATATTGGAAGCTAAGGTCATAAACAAATTTGTTTATGACTATTCGAATGGCATAACTCCAAACCCCTGCATCGAGTGCAACAGATCGTTAAAATTCGATGTTCTGCTCAAGCGAGCGATTGCCTTGGGCTTTGATTATCTCGCCACAGGACATTACGCGGCAATAAAACAGTCGGGAAATAAATATTTTCTTAAAAAAGCCGCGGATAAAACTAAAGATCAGACATATTTCCTTTATCCCATAAACTCCGAAAACCTGAAAAATATTTTGTTTCCTTTATGGAAATATACAAAAGAGGATGTCCGGCGGATAGCGAAAAAAAACGGAATCCCGGTTGCCGACAAAAAAGAAAGCCAAGATATCTGTTTTATTCCGGACGGCAACTTAAAAAAATTCTTCAGAAAACGGTTGGGCGATAACAAATCGGGGAATATAGTCGATTTACAAGGAAATGTTTTAGGGCGGCATACAGGAATTCATAATTATACCATAGGACAAAGAAAAGGCCTGGGGTTAAGTTCCGCCGAACCTTTATATGTGGTGTCTTTGGATTCAGAAAAAAACGAGGTTGTGTGCGGTAAAAAAAGCGATCTTGAAAAGCGTGTATTAATTGTGAATCGCCTAAATATGTTTATCGACAATATCACCTCAGTTAAATGCGACGCGAAGATACGCTATGCCCATAATCCTGCGAAATGCAGTATTACAGCGAAAGACGAAGCCTTGGAAGTAATTTTTGACGAACCGCAAACAGCGATAACCCCGGGTCAATCCATCGTGTTTTACAAAGATGATATGGTAGCCGGCGGAGGAATTATAGAAAAAGTTTTAATTTAACGCGCCTGCGGAAAATTAAAATCAGCTATCACTATGAACGTAGCGGCAAGGCTGTCTTTCGGTATCAATAAATATTCCTGACAATAATTATGCCGCAATTATGCCGCGGTATCGAAAACATTGTTATACTTAATTCTTTCCAGAGGAACAGGTTGAATCGTTTGAGGCACATTTTCGAGCAATGTCTCCTCGGTAACCGGTAGCCCTGAGTCGATAATAGAGAACAAAACGGTTCGAAAGTCGTGATAGGTAAAAAATTGAGTAGCTATGGGAAACAGCTTAGGCGAAATGTTATACTGCTCGAAAAGCGATTTAATGTTCCATAACTCATATACCGAACGGTTTTGGCTGATTGAGTTTTTGTCGAGTCCAAGAGAGTTTAACACAGTTAACGCATCTTTGTTCCCTTGTTGCATATCCTGTTCAACCAACTGAGATATTTTTGAAAGCGGCGTCCGGCGTATAATATCCCCATATTTACCGCTCAATTCAGGGTTGGAAATAATATAGGATACGCTCATTCCGACCAGATGATCAATATTTTGAAACTCTTTTTTGTCTGCCTGATAAACTTCATTTTTGTTTTCAAGAATATGCGTAATTATAGATGCCGCGGCTTTTTCTTCGTCTTTAGCATCAGGTAAATTATAGTCTCGCCAGATGCGCATACGATGCGGAATATCTTCTTCGCCAAATGTTTGAATCAGAGTAACGACATTGGTTATAAAAAGGGCGAGTTTCCGCAACTGCATTTCATTGTTTATTATATCGATCAGCTCGTTTTCGGTTATGTGCCCGACGTTGAAATCGTCGGCAATATCGGAATACAGCACGTAACGCACAACTTCCTGAACAATATTTGTTCGAGTGTCCGGTTTTATGCGTGATATGATTCTTGCCGCTATTTTCTGTTCTCTAGAACCGTTTTTTAATTCCGATATCAGCCGTTCCCGCTCCGATTTTCCTTTTGTGCTGATAACTTGCTTTATGTGATTGAGAACCGTATGTATCAACACCGGCAGTTGCGAAAATCTCGAGCTGTCATTAAAGCGTTTTACCAATAACTTATCTTTTCTGGTTTGCGTAAGAAAACTCAAATAGTTCGTCAGATACCGGTCATTCACGGAAGTTTGTTTGTTTCCGGTTGGTTTTGAAGCATTGTGAAATTCTGAGCCGTACAATCGGTCTGGTTCTGCGGATAAGGATTCTTTTGAATCCGCTTGTTCCATAAGATTATCCGAGTCAAATTTTATAGTTTCATCGTTAGCTGTATTAAAGCCGTTATATACGTTAGGTGTTTCCGGCGCGACGGTATCTTTATTGCCTGCATTGTCCGCGGTTTTTTCAAGCGACTTATTAAGCCATTGGTTGTATTCCTTTTTTATATCGGAATTAACTATTTTACCGGCGGATAAAATATACTCGGAATCAAAATTATGACGCACAGATTCGGGCGCTTCCGATTCAATGACGACAACTGTCATACCCTTTTCTTTTGTCAAGTAGTTGAGATATTTCATTATATAACCGTTAGTGTCGCTGTGCAAGCCGACAAAAAGGTCGTCGAGTACAAGAAACTGCATGGTTTGCCTGTTTATGTATGTATAAAGTAACAAAGTGAGAAAGCGTTTTTCGTCGGTCGAAAAATTACTCAGCGCTTCTTTAAGCACACGTTCGTTGTAACCGGGAATGAAGTTTTTAGCGAGTTCGTTAAACCCTTCTACATCCTCGTTTGCTTCCTGCAGTATATCTTTAATATTCAACCGAGCAGTGTCTTTAAATTTCAGATATTTAAAAATATTGCGCACCCATTTGTGAGAAACTGTTTGGGAAGAAATTTTGATTTCTTCATTTCCCGTTGTTATATGAATATTGCCGTTTCCGGGAACACGGTATAACGCGAGCATCCTTCCGAGCGTGCTTTTTCCCATACCGGGTAGCGCGTCAATATATGCCAGTTCCCCTTTTTTGAATGTCAAACTGATATCGTCTATGACAGGATGTTGCGCTCCGTTTACGATATTGGAGCGCAGACGCTCGAAATGAAATACGGAAGGAGATTTTCTGGGCGGAGCGTTTTTAGGTGACAGATTGCGCCATGTTCTGGCGGTAAGCGCGTTATCATCGGAAATCACCCCATCAAGATATCCGAGTGAAGTTTGTATTTGATGAAATGATTTTTTGAATTCGTTTATAAATTTTGAGCTACCTGTTTTTGTGATTGCTTCCAGCAATTGGGTCACAATGAAAGTTTCCACAACCGCGCCGAACGCCACTGCAAGAGCAGGGTTTTGTACTTTATGCACAATATCGTATAAAGGGCTGTAATGCGTATTTTCCGTTGAGCCTTCCGAATTGGACATGATGCTTCTCCATCGCAATACGCCGAAAACAAGAAATACTAAATAAGGCAATATATACCAAGGGCTTAAGAAGAATATTGTTATTACAGTTCCCACAAAATTAATTAGGCTTTGTCCTGTTGCCCATATAGCGGCTTCGCCATTTATAATGGCTGAAGCTGTTTCGTGCACTGAGATCCTGTTATCGAATTTCGCCGCGCGGGAAAGATGAAACGCGAACCACTTGGCCATATAATCGTAGTTTCGGCTTAACGTATAATACATAAATATATCAACCGAATGTAGCGCCAGAACCATTACGATAAATGAAAAACCCGTGATTACGTTGGAAAACGGCGTAGCGATCAATATGGCAAAGAAAAGAAGTTTTGCAGATACGGCAATGCCTTTGTACAGCATAACTTTTCGATGTCGCGCATGATAGTTCTTCTCAAAATTCTTGACGTATATAATTTTCCCCAGTTGATTGATAATTAGTTCTTGGATAACACGTAGAGACATTACATTACTTATCAGGTCTTTAAAAGTTGTTTTCTCTGTATCCGTCTTCTTTGAAAGAGACTCAAAAAGAACAAGCCTTTTAGTCTTGCTTTTAAGATTCTTTTTGAATTCCGTATCGATTGACTGTATTTTATCTCGAATCGATGAATCGGATGTATCATTGAAAATTGCGGCAAGTTTTTCCATAACAGTTATAGCAACAGTAGCGTTTATATGATATTTCATATTCCCGTCCAGAGTGGTTACCGCTTTTTTAAGATCGTCCAATTGATCGGATGTAATGGAGCCGGTCTGTGTTTGCGCAAAAGAATCTATGATTAGTACCGCCGCGTTAAACTCTTTGGAGAACGGGTCTGACTCGGATTGCGCAGTAGGTACCTTTACTTTTTTTAGCGAAAATATTCTGCTACCGAATATGATAGAAAGCATAATCCCGAAGATTGCCAAAAACGGCACTTTAGTAACCTCAATGAGTTTCATAAAAACAGACGGGCGGTAATATTTTTGTTGGTAAACCATCTCGTGTTTTTTTTGCCAATTTGCAAATTCATTCTCAATCCCATATTTTTCAATAAAAATATCCGGATTGTCCAGCGCGCCTGACTGCAACAAATCTAAATCCTCATAAATTGTTTCAACTGTTTGGCTTATCGGATTTAGCCAAACAAGAGAGGCAGAATGCTGTTTTTCATTAAGGCGTTCTTGCAATTTTTCTTCAAGGAAACGTATTTTGAGTTCACGGCGGATATCCTCTATTTCATTGTTCGACAAAGGGATTCCTGCAATGGTTTGCGTATGTTCTGCGTGATGAAGGGAATATTCATCCGGAACAGAGTCGAGCAGGTATAACCATGAGGAATGAAATTGCCCTTGGCTGTTCTGATGTCTGCCATAATAGATTAACGCCCGATAAATATCTTGGTTATAAGTTTTAACGGGAAAATATTTTTCATGACTGTTTACAAAAGCAGTACCGATCATTTCCATAATGACTTGCTGTAATTCGGGATTGCGATTCTCGAAAACTTCGTACAACTGAACCAGTTTTGGGATGTTGTCTTTAACATAGTGTTGCAAAATATTAATTTTTACCGGTTGCGCTAAAGAAGAGTTCAAAGCGTTATCTATTTCTGTCCAGTCGCCTATTTGCACGCTTCTATCTAAAAGAAAAAGATCGAACTGTTGACCCTGCGAAGAGGAAGCCTGCAAGACCTGAGCGCGGGCAGACAGGTTTAACGGGGCGTATTCCCCGTTATCCATATACGCATTGGCAGGAATGAAATTTTTTAGCGATTCATCCATTTCTCCTGAAATCATTTTGTACATCTCGGGAAATACGCCTTGAACTACTTCGAGAAAAACCGGTTCGCCGGACTTATAAATAGTCATCATGTGCTGTGCGTCTGTTATATTTTCTCTATATAGTAAATCTATGAAACCTTTTGATTTCGGTTTTGCGGTAATTTGTTTTTCAAGAGCCGATGCGACGGCGTGCGCTACTAATTTTTGTCTGGCGAAATCACGTAACAAAACACTTCCGTGTCTATAGAAAGAAGCCTGTTGCTCGTGATGAAATACACGCCATACTTTACCTGAATGTTGCAAGGCCGGATCGTATGAACCGTAGATGGCGTAAAGATCGTTCTGATCGGAAAGGTTTTCTATGGTTGAAAACAGTTGCGTTTGTGTTGAGCCGGAGGTAATCTGTGCATAATAAATGAGCATATATTTTAAACTCTGCCGTGATCTTTTATCCGCAACAGAACGGATACTCGAAAAAAAATCGGGTTGCGCGACCATAGCAGTCTTCACCATATTATCGAACAGCGGCCTGAAGTTTTCAAACTCGGTAACGCGATTCGAATCGGTAACATAAACAAATAATTGCGAAACCGTTGAGTATTGATTCGTTCTTAAGAGTCTGCCCAATATAACTCGCCGTAGTTCATCATTATTATATTGCTTAAAGATGTCGACATATGTCTGCGTTTGGCCTCTGGAATCCAACAGTTCAAAGGCTTCTTCCTGTAATTGCCGGTTTCCGGATAAAATATCCTGAACAATCTGATTTTGATCGACAATCAACGGCGTATCATAGTTTCTCAGATGTTCATCTATTTTATCTTGGGGCAATACCTGAACGATTCCCGGCGGAGTTGCCGGATTATGGGGAGGAGTTTGCGCGTTTGCCATGCCGGGCATAGCGAGCATGGAAGCAAGCACACTCAGAATAATGAGGTTTCGTATTTTATTCCTCGAAAATTCAAGACTGCTTCTTATTGAGGACACCCACTTAAACGCCAGCGCAGGAAACGGTTTTATGTGTGATACCAACTCGCCGAGGATATCGTTGAACCATATTGACGCAGGACCTAGCACGCCTGCGCTTGAGGCGCTCAAAATCGGTTCTGGAGCAAGAAAAACAGGGTTTACCGCTGTAGCGCAGGCGTCAAAGCGCACTGTGAAATGCTGAAAATATACTTTTCTATCAGGCAGGTTGGACAGATTGGCGAAGTCCATTTTTTTCTTCTCATAAGGAATATTTTGCGAACGGAGAAATTTAACAAAATGATTCACGTGAAAACCGCCTAAAACAACCGCGCACGGGGTCGAAAGCTGTTCATAATATGTTAGGAAATTTTCACATAACGCCGAGTCGCGAAGGATCGCGAACGAATAAAATTCGGATACTCGGCTTAGAAGCCCGTCAAGTCCGCTAAGCACATCTTCGTATGAATAGCGCAAAGGTGCCGGTAACGCTGAGATATTTCTTTTCATCACATCAAGGAAATTATTATCCATATAGCGGGATATCTCGTCTGGAGTAACGTATAAAGAAACAAATTTTTCTAATTTAAGAATATCGAAATAGCTTTTGAGCACAGAAATTTCAACATCGTTGGCGCAAAGCAAAATAAGGTAGTTCTGTTTGAAAGACTCTATCTGCGTGTCTAGTATATCGAGGCCTATTGAGTTCACCTGCATGGTATGTTCCAGAAAAACGGCAAGGTTTTTGTAATCCGGATTTCCCTTCAAGATACTGACAAGCATTTTATCCATGCCATGAGATTGCGTCGGGGAGTGATACAGGGCTTTGAATCTAAATCTGAGAGCGTGCATATCAATATCGTTGTTTCCGGCTATTACGGTATCTCTTAACAGCCTGAAAGATTCCAGTATCACCGAATCGAAATTAAGGGAGGATATTTCTTTTATTGCCTGTATGTAATCTGCCAGTTCCGGAAAATCTGAAATAATCGATTTTCCCCCTATCAACTCGTATTCAAGCGCCGCATCGCTTATATATTCAAGTGCCGCATCGCCGGACAAGGCGTTGAGGGCATTGCTCAATTCTTTTGAGGAATACTTTATAAACCAATCTTGGAACATGGCTTTCAAGTTATACAGTTCATCGCGGGAATTATCGAAATCTGAGATAGTTCGAAGCGTTTCCTTGTTCTTTTCATACAGACCATGTGTTTCCAATCCGATAATCGATAAATCTTCCTGATAGGGTATTGTTGAGGAAAACAACTCTACTCCACTGATAATACCTCTTTTTAAATATTTATTTAGTACGCTGGTTTTTTCGTCATGAAGCGGGTATGAGCGCAGATAATTATAGTCCTGCTCGCCGTAACATCCTTCAACAAAAATAGTTTTGGCGGAATGAACGTAATATGCTTCATGTAGCAGTTGGAAAATATTTTTCTGAATGTCTCCAAAGCAATGCGCGTCCTCAATAATATACACAGGTTGTTTTAAGGCAAGATGATGAAAAATCGCCGGACTGCCTTGGAATGCATCTGATATGTCGTAAATCTCATGTTCACCCACTGTTGTTTTTGAGGCGGTATCGCCGGCATTCTGCGCGTAACATTTAAAATCGTAATTCAGTATTGACGCTATGCAAATCAGCGCAATAATTTTATATATCGTTTTCTGCTTTTTCATGGTATCACCTTCTTGTATTTTTCCTGCTTATTTTTTTTTGATTCTTTGCTCGGATACTATTATCGATTTATTTGTTATCCTATGATTAGAGAATCGTTAAAAGTGGTAGCTAAGCAGGTGGTTATAAAATCTAAGAAAGATGTTTTTTGAGCGGAAAGAAAACAGTGGTTTTCTGGAGAAAAAATATGTCTGCGGAATTTATTGAGAATGTCTGACTACAACGGGTTGTCAATGTCAGAAAAGATGGCGAGTTATCCAAACATATATTTGTAAAGTAAAACTAAATTCAAAGCCGCCGCCGACATCGAAAGGGCAATGTTTATTTTAACGTGTTTACAGACATAGGTATAAAACAGACAAAGCCCGAACGCTGTTATTATGCTCGGCTCTATAAAATTTCTTGCGCCGAAAGAATCTCCGAATGACGGGCACCACCATGATGAAAGAATATATCCGTGCAAAACCAGTAGCGCCATAAAGATATAAGGTTCGCCCTGTCCTGCTCTTTTCACAACGCCGTAAAGCAGGCCTGCTAAAGATAAAAACGCGATCGGATGGCAAGTCAGGAAACCGTGCTTTATTGAAAACAGCGTAGCGGTAAACTGTGGTTTTAGAAAATTGAAACCTTCGTTTTCGTAAGTATATTTGAAAAATGATCCGTAAATTGCTTTCCATGCCAGAAATTGTAAAGATATAACAGATAGAAAAAGCAGTCCGCCGGTAACTAATACGGCTACCGGCAAGCGTCGCGTTTGCCTGATCGTTAAAATGTTTTTTAGAATCAAGTAAAAGGGATATGTCAGGAAAATAATGTTTGTGGGGCGTATTATTACGCATAATCCGCATAAGAAACTTATCATATAAAAATCAATTTGTTTCGCGAAAAAATCATCTTTTGAACAGTAACTCAGATAAAATAAAAATGAGATGCAAAAGAAACCGCAAGCGTGCGCCATCATGTTGAATATTGAAGCATAATATAGTAACGCGGTACCGAACCAGACGCTCAATAATGCTAAAACGACAATTTTTTCACGGAAAAACTTTTTCAGGAATTTGTAGCAAAAGTATAATCCCAGCAATGAATATATCAAATGCCCAAAGGAGCATACCGTATCGTAAATCACGGTATACCCGTTTTCCTCAATACCGTTTTCAAGAAAAATATTGATCAATTTCGTCGCGATATGGGCTATTAAGAAAAATGGAATTGTTGCCACCCCATAGCCTATCGGGTACTTGTTTTTCAGATGCCCTGTTTTTGTTTCTTCGACCCGCGAGAGTGTTCCATGTATTTTCTCAGGATACGGAGTCAGTTCGTGAAATTCATTTTTGAAATTCAAGTCGAAATCGAGTAAAAAAGAGCGCGCGTACGCATAATACATCTGGCCGTCAGTACCCCTTATGAATGTTCCGTAATAGGTAAAACTTTTGGCGAAGACGGCGAGATTGCATAAAACGAATAGTATGAAAAGATACCTTTTCACTTAGAAAAATCCTTAATTTTGTAGCCATACCAATACAAAGCAATTGGATTTTTGAAAATATTTAAAATATCCAAAAATGACCCGTAATTTTTCCGTAAGAAACAGGAGGGCCGTTCTTTACCACCCCATGGCTTATTTGGCAAACAAATTGTATTTAATGATACAGTAAAATGCGCGGATTGCGTCTTTCATCCCGATTTTTTTGCCTTCCGCGTATGTGCGGCCGAAGTAGGATATCCCGACCTCGTATATCCGTAGATTGCGTTTGGCGATTTTAGCGGTGATTTCAGGCTCGAACCCGAACCGGTTTTCTTCGATCCGAATATTTTGTATGACTTCGCGTTTAAACAGTTTGTAGCATGTTTCCATGTCGGTTAAATTAAGATTAGTAAACATATTGGACAGCAACGTCAACATTTTGTTGCCCACAAAATGCCAAAAAAACAATACCCTATGAGGGCCGCTACCTTGAAACCTTGACCCGTATACCACGTCGGCTTTGCCGTTGATTATTGGACGCAAAAGCAGATGAAATTCGTTCGGATCGTATTCCAGATCAGCGTCTTGAACGATTACGCAGTCTCCTTTGGCGTGTTTAAAGCCGGTGCGCAGAGCGGCTCCTTTGCCCATATTTTTTTCGTGCAAGATGATCTGGTCTACTTCTTTCTCAAGTTTTGGGTACAAATCGCGCGTACCGTCTGTAGAGTAGTCGTCCACGATTATGATTTCCATATCGATATCATTTACTGCTCGGAGTGTTTTTATAATCGTTTCGACAGTATCTTTTTCGTTGTATACGGGAACAACTACGGACAGCTTCATAAGAATATTCCTTCTGCGAAAATATCATAACCTGCGGTTTTTAAAGTAAGGATAAAATATATCGGTAAAGTTTGTAAAGCAAAATACCGAATACATTTTAAAAGGCTTGCTTTGACTGCAAACGGCTTAATGATGAGGTAGTTATGATCTTTATACGGAATTGGGTCTTGCTTACTGCGTTATATCTTTTTTTCCATTCAGGTGTATTTGCGTTGCCTGTAGTCGACGGCCGGTTTGATCCTGACGAAGGGTATTCGATGGGTTATAAAGTAACGTTAAATGTGCAAAAAACAGGTATCATACCCCAGCAGGGCGAATTGTGGTTATATCAGGATCCCATATCGAAAGATCTGTTCATAGCGTTTACCCAGCCTCTGGAGCTTATAGACAATACCTATGGGCGCAATGCCATGGGTTATCCCAAAAATCATAATCTTAGCGACTTGGAAGAAAGCGATACCGCGGAATTCGTCATACGCGATATTTCCGGCAATATTCTTCTGGACGTGGTTATGGATTACATACATTATTCGAAGGGTCAGTACTCTTCGCCCGGTGTAATTGGCGGTGAAGGTTATGTAAAATACGGTAGCGGGTCTATGGTTACCCAGTGGGGAACGTCGCTTGACTACAATTTCAATACTTTGGGATTTGTGCTGACCAAAGATTCACCGGCGACCGATGCCGATTATACCCCTAACCCGTCTTATGCCGGTTGGTTGTACGAAGTTACATACGAGATGCGCATAGACGGTTCGCTTTTTGCGAACAATCCGTTCGGAAGTGTAGCGGTACCGCTTATACACGATTCGCCGAATAAGACCGGTTTGGGCAGGAATAAGGTTTATGGTGTGGATTATACATTGTTTTATACCGAGCCTGAACAACCTCCTGTAATAGGTGACACCGAAATCGTACCGGAGCCGTCTTCAGTGATTCTTATTATGCTTTCTCTATCCGGCATTTGGTTTGTGAAGCGCAAGAAAGCATGACCTGCGCGTCTGTCTTTTTGATGCGTGGGCGCGGTAAATCATCCGATCTCGCGTATACAGCGTCGGACATAGACAAATGATGTTGCAGTGTCCTGTCAGCGGGGTCGGCAGGCTCTGACAAGTAACAGTAGACAGGGCACGACATGCGGTTTGCCAGCCGTACCGCAAAGACAGCGGTGCCGGTAGACAAACTGTAAACCGCTTGCGCCTTATGATATTCCGTGAACCGATACCCCTGTTCTACAGCTATATCCATATCGCCGATAGATTGGTCGGCGCTGGTATATAGCCGTATGAACGGATATCCTTCAATTTTTTTCGCCGGAAAATCTTCATTTATGCAAAACACTGTATCTTTGTGAAAAAAACTTTTAACAACAGCGTCGGTACAGGACGAATCTAATACGACACAGGCGGATTGTATGGAGGACGGCTTGGCGCGTCCGTTTTTTACGGTTGTGTAATACGCTTGCTTGTCCTGTTCTTTTTTGTGTGCGGCAAATTCCATGAATTTTTCTACAGAATATTCGGAATTACATAATATGTAATCACGGAATAATGTTATCTGTTTAGGCGTATCCAATGCGACGGATACCGGTTCGAATGAGGGTTTGCCCATGAACAATCCGTCGCAACAGCGCAGAGTATGAGCGGATTGCAGTTTGCCTAAAACCACCGCTTTTCTGGTCAATCCTTCGAAAGCTATGCCGTACGACCGGTCATGAACCCTGACAATATCGGCTCTGGTGCGCAGTAACGAGGTTACGTGAGCGAGTGTTTTCGAGTCAGCCAACGGTTTTTCCATTACAAATTTGAATACCGTAGTGCAATTATCCGGACATACTGAGTAAACTCTTTGCGATGGATTATCGCGGTCAGCCAGTTTTATTTCAATATCGCCGGAACGGATTGATTCGGCAAAATTTTTATGTGTAACATCGTCCGGCATTGCGAATATAACCCGGTCCACCAATCCTGTATTTTTCAGCATTTTTTGTATGTGATACAGCATAGGGATACCGTCCGCTGTATCTTGAACGGGCGAACAGCCGTCCGTACCGCGTTCTATTCTTCCGAGTACAACAGCGCAGTTTTTCTCGGGGCGCCTTGAAATATGTATCTCATTTGTTTTCGATATGTCGTCGAGTATTTGCGCAAGAGTGTCGGCGGTTGCGTTTGTATTGTACATATCCGATACTGCATTTCGCGCGTTTTGTCCGGTCGATTCGCGAAGTTTTTTGTCTGTCAGCAACATTGTAATATAGCGTTCCCAGTCTTTCGCGCAAGAAGCGAGGAATCCGTTTTCACTGTGTTTTATAATATGGCAATGTTCGCCGACCGGCGACGCCACAGCCGGTATCCCCATCAGCATATAGTTGCGCAGTGTGAGACCTGCCTTGCTTCTGCGTTCTATTGTATCGATAAACGGCACTATAGCTATATTCGCCTGTTGTATAACCGGTAAAATTGTTTTTGCGAACTGCTTTACCGGCTGATAGTCTATGAACTCGGCAAACGGCAGTTCGTGGCGAACTTTTTGTTTTATGATACTGTTGTCGTGATTTCTGAATCCGCATAAAATCAATTCAAACGGATGTTTTGAAAAAACAGTCCTAAGCGGTTTGGCGATGGATAGCAAATCTTCAGCGTAAGAATCGGCAAAACAATGAGACCATACAACCTTAACCGTATCGCCCGTTTGCTTGCTGGCCGCGGTAAACATTGTTTCGTCGATACTGCACGGCAAAAGGTACGTCCGGCAGGCGCACAGTCCGGCATAATCGTATAGGAAATGGCTTCCGCAAATAACGGCATGGGCGCAGAGCATCATGGCTTCCATGACTGGGGAATCTATATAATCGTCTATATCGAAGATAAGTATATGTTTTTCGCGGTACGGCAAAAAATTATCCGGAACGTGAAACGAATTGCCGGTTTTTTGGATATAAATAATGGAACGTTCCTTTAACGAATCAAGCTCTATTCTTTTTTGCGCGTCGGATATGCCGGGGTCGATTACACGGGTCGTCCAGCCGCGTTTGCGCAGTTGCGCTTCCATTAGGTATACGCGGTAATAGCTCGACGGCATGTTATTGTCGCTGTATGGAAAAAATATTATGGGTAGCACAGGTATCCTCTGAGCCGTTAGATATTCGGTTGCAGTCAATAAATGTGATCGAAGAATTGCAGGCATTGCCGCTTTATATAACATGCTTTAAAAATAGACACTGTTTTATATTTTTTGCAGAAACTCCGCGCAGTGCCCGCGATTTCGCCACTTATACGCAACTCAAAGCAATAAATATACCACCTTATTAAATGATAAAATTAGATCCCTGCATAACCGATGGTTTTTGCTTATAAAACTTTAAGATTTTTCCGTCACTGCTGATCTTTCCCGCAGGCAACAGGCATGCTTGTTTACTGCAACCAATTGTAATATATAGATTTACAAAGCAAATATCTAATTTTTTGATTTGATATAGCCGTACTTAGCGAATTTGGTGGAAATCACAGAAAAGCAGGTTATTCGGAAGTTCGTTATCTCGCATAGGATCAAATCTCAATATTTATATTGTGTTACAGATGCAAGTGCGATATAACTTGAGCATAGTCTGATATTATCCATGACAGAAGGTTTTCCGGTTAATTTTTTTAGAGTCTCCTTAATTTATTAATAATTTCTTAACGCGAATCAAACAATAGCCTGCGACAATTTATGTTAATCGATGTGTGAGTAGGGCTTCGGATCGGAAAAGGTTTCGAGGCGCAGTGAGAGCCGGATTAACATAGAAAAAGGGCTTTGAAAATGGCAAAAGAAAAGATTCTCGTAGTCGATGATGAAAGAAACATTCTGGAGTTGATTAACTATCATCTCACCAAAGAAGGGTATATAGTCATAGAGAGTACCCAGGGCGACGGAGTATTTCAAAAGGCAAAAGCGGTTATGCCCGATCTTGTATTACTCGATCTGATGTTGCCCGGCATGGATGGGCTTGAAGTATGCAAGCAGTTGAAAAAAGATTCGCAGACGCAGTATATCCCCATAATAATGATTACCGCCAAAGGAGATGAGTCGGATATAGTCAGCGGCCTTGAGTTGGGCGCTGATGATTACGTGACAAAACCTTTCAGTCCCAAAGTACTAGTTGCGCGTGTCAGAACCGCCCTCAGGAGAAAGAAAAAAGATAATGTGGACGATAAGTCCGCGCTCAAAATACACGAACTGCTGATACATCCGGGCAGGCACGAAGTTCTGGTAAACGGCAAGGCTGTAGACCTTACATATACGGAATTCAGTATTTTGCAGTTTCTGGCGCGCCGTCCCGGCTGGGTATATTCGCGCTATCAGATAGTTGACGCGGTTCGTGGCGACGATTACCCTGTAACAGAACGGTCTGTGGATGTGCAGATAGTGGGATTGCGCAAAAAACTCGGAGATTTCGGGCATTATATAGAAACGGTACGCGGTGTCGGGTACCGGTTTAAGGAATAATAAAAACTATGAACAAAAACCGATTGATATGGCAGTTGTTTCCGTCGTATATGCTTGTAACTGTGGTTTCTTTGGCGGCGGTAATGCTGTTTGCGTCCAAATCGTTGCGGACGTTCTATTTGAATGAAAGAAAGCAGGATTTGCTAGCCCGTGTACGGCTTGTCGAAGATCAACTGATACCGCCGTTGGTTTCCGGCGATTTCGAGCGGATAGGCCGTATATCCAAGCATTTGGGTACGCAATCCTCTATGCGTCTTACGGTTATTCTGCCGGGCGGAAAGGTTGTAGGCGATACCTTTGAAGATCCGGCTGTCATGGATAACCACTCAGACCGCCCTGAAGTGGCTAAAGTTTTGGGCGGCGATACAGGGTATAGTGTCCGCTATAGTCATACTGTCGGAGAAAACCTCTTGTATGTAGCGGTTCCCCTTATTGCAGGCGGTAATATAGTAGGCGCGATACGAGGCGCGGTTACCATAAGCGCGATTAACAAGGCGTTAATGATAATTTTTGCAAGAATTGTAATTTTTGGCATGGTAATTGCGTTGTTAGCGGCGGTTATTTGTTGGATTGTCGCAAGGCGAATTACCAAACCGCTTGAGTCTTTGCGTGACGGCGCGGAACGGTTTGCCAGAGGCGATTTCAATCATCGGATAGTTCCTTATGCCTGCGAGGAATTCGCGGATTTGTCGGTATCGCTGAATAACATGGCGTCTCAGTTGGATCAGCGTATCAAAACGATCACGGATAAGCATAAGGAACTGGAAACTATTTTATCCAGCATGAACGAGGGGGTCATGATGGTTGACAGCAAAGAGCGTATAGTAACTGTCAACAGCCGTTTGACGGATTTCATCAGCATAGATACATCCGACGCAAAAGGCAAAATGATACAGGAAGTAGTGCGAAATACAGCAATCCAGCACACGATAAGTAGTGCTTTAAGCGGTTGCCAAGCGGTCGAGGATGATATAGTCATGAACGGCGACGCGGAACGTTTTTTGCACATATACGCGACACCCCTTGTCGACTCGAACGGCAAAAAAAGCGGGGCGCTGGCTGTGATGCAGGATGTTACGAGGCTTCGCCAGCTCGAAAATATACGCCGTGAATTTGTAACCAATGTTTCCCATGAAATAAAAACTCCGTTGACTTCTATCAAGGGATTTGTAGAAACACTGCTGGAAGGTGAAATTTCCAATCCCGAAAATTCAAAACGATTTTTAACTATCATAGAGCATCAGACCGACCGGCTCAACGCCCTTGTCGATGACCTTCTGGTGTTGTCGAAGGTTCAACGCGACTCGGAGCGCAAAGAAATTCCTGTGTCGGTGGAAAACGTAAAATCGGTTGTTGAATCAGCTGTAACTCTTTGTGAGGTAAAGGCTAAGTCGAAAAAGACAGAGGTAAGCATCGAGTGCGACGAAAAAATAAATGCAAAAATAAATGCACTTTTACTTGAACAAGCGCTGGTAAATTTGATAGATAATGCTATTAAATATAGCCCGGAAAAGACTCGGGTGACTTTAAGGGTCGTTGAAAAACCCGATGAACTGCTTATAGAGGTGAAGGATCAGGGGTGCGGTATATCGTCCGAGCACTTGCCCCGAATTTTCGAGCGGTTTTACCGGGTGGACAAAGGAAGAAGCAGGCATCTCGGAGGTACAGGGTTAGGTCTTGCCATAGTTAAGCACATCGCTCTTGCACATGACGGTTCCGTCTCAGTAGACAGCACGCCGCACAAAGGCAGTTCTTTTGCGATACATTTGCCTAGTGCGGTAATAAAAGATTAAAATTTTTCTAACGGAAAACTAAAGCAAATCTTGTTTTGATTTAACAAGAGGACATTAGTTTTTTACGTGTTTACAAAACCGTTTAAAGGTTAATTTATCTGTGCAACATCAGTGAAATGCGGATTTCAACCAAAACCTATAAGAAGGGGGGATGCGTAAGAACTAAATGGTAGTGAAGTTGTTGAAACAGAAGTAAAGAAATTGAACTGGATAAAGAAAGAACACGAAGAGGATAAAAAATTATGAAAAAAATGGTATATTGCTTTACGATTTGTATGGCTATACTGCTTCTTTCAAGTCCGACATTGGTACATGCTCAAAAGGATGTTTCCGACCTTAAAGAAACCGTTATCAAGCAATCGGAAATGATCGATATGCTGATGGGTAAGGTTAAAGCCCTCGAAGAGAAAAAGTACACCGATGTCGGCGCTATGCCATCAAGTCTCGAGCAAATAGCTCCAAAGGCGGCATGGGCGGAAAGAATGAAAATCAAAGGCGATTTCCGTTATCGTCATGAAATCATCGACGCTGAGGGAAGACGGCATAACACCACGCAGGCTGAACGCGATAGCCGCGATACTGTACGTAACCGTCAGCGAATCCGCGCTCGTGTCGCGTTGCATGCTGAAATAAATGAAGATATCGATTTCATTTTCCAGCTTGCTACAGGTTCGGCCTCTCCTACTGGCACTAATCAAACGCTCGATACGTTTTTTGAAAGTAAAAACGTGTATGTCGATTTGGCTTATGTAATCTGGCATCCGGAAGAATTCTTTTCGGTCAATACCAAAGGATTCGAGATGTATGCCGGTAAAATGAAAAATCCTTTCTATTCAACAGCCGATTCGGAAATGATCTGGGATGCCGATGTTCGTCCTGAAGGTATAGCCGGAACATACACGACTAAGATAAACTGTGTCGAGTTAGTCGGTACTGTCGGTGGATTCTGGGTTGACGAACAAGAACGCGATGTGGACGTAAACCTTTGGGGTCTTCAAGGATATTTCAAAGCGCCTGTAATAGCCGAGGGTATCAAACTGGTCGGCGGTATGACCTATTATGATTACGGCGCGATTCAGGATCATCCGATCTACACCGCAAGCGGCAACTCAACCCATTTGAAAGTGCTTGATCCGGCAGTTCGTTATCAGCTCGATTACCAGATTCTCGAGGGTTTTACGGAACTGCACTGGGATATGTTTGAAATGCCGTGGGTTGTGTACGGCCAGTTTGTGGGCAATATGTCTACAAAAGACGACGACAACGGTTTTCAGTTTGGCGTAAAGCTGAACAAATGCAAAAAGCCGGGATCATGGGAATTTCAGTATTTCTATCGTCGTCTTGAAGCCGATGCCGTTCTGGGCGCTTTAAACGATGCTGATTTCGGCGGCGGCGGAACGGATAACAAGGGACATGGTTTAAAGGCAGGGTATCAGCTTTCGAAAAATACCCGGCTTAACTCAGCCCTTTTATTGGCGCGTTCCGGTCTTGAAGATTATGCTCGCAAAGACCATACTGTTTTTCAGATAGACTTGAATTTCAAGTTCTAAGGTGGATTAAATAAGTAATGTTGTATTTTTAATTATATAAAAATACTAAGCTAACAATAACCTAACTGATCGATGTAACTATAAAGAAAAGAAAAACTTTTCTTTTGTCGGTCAGTTAGGTTTTTTTTTGCGAAGTTGCGGTTTTGAGCAGAGGGTAATAGACGGAGTTTGCATAAATTTGTTTGTCCGGTGTCGGACGTAAAACGGTAAGAAGATAAAAAACGATTCTAAGGAGTGAAATGATGAAAAAAGTACTGGGAACAATTGCGATGGTGTCTATGATGACCGCGGGGTTGGGGATAATTTCCCAACCGGCGTGCGCGAAAGAGGATTTGTCTAAAGTAAACGTTAATGGCGCTGGAGCGTCGTTTCCGTATCCCTTGTATTCCAAATGGGCGTATAAGTTCAACGAGTTGACCGGCATGAAACTCAATTACCAGTCTATCGGTTCAGGCGGCGGCATAGCTCAAATCAAAGCGAAGACAGTTGACTTCGGGGCGTCCGATGCTCCTTTGAAACATGAAGATCTGGAGCAGAACGGTCTTATTCAGTTTCCGATGATTATGGGCGGTGTCGTGCCTGTGGTTAATTTTCAGGCGGCAGGCCTTAAAGAGGCGGGTTCGCTGAAACTATCCAACGAACTGCTTGCCGATATTTTTTTGGGCAAAGTTGCTATGTGGAACGATGAGAAAATCAAGTCGTTGAATCCGTCTATCGACTTGCCTGCGCTCGAAATAACTGTAGTGCACAGGTCGGACGGGTCGGGAACGACGTGGATTTTTACTAACTTTCTAATGAAAGTCTCTGAGGAATGGAAAGAAAAGGTCGGTACGGGCAGTGCGGTTTCGTGGCCGGTCGGTATCGGTTCAAAGGGTAACGAGGGTGTAGCCAACTACGTAAAACGAGTAGACGGTTCTATAGGTTATGTAGAATATGCGTATGCGGTGCAAAACAAACTTACCTATGTTACCTTGAAAAATCAGGCTGGAAACTATGTTAATCCGAGTATAGAATCTTTTCAGGCCGCCGCGGCGAACGCCGATTGGGAAAATTCGCCCGGTTATTATGTGGTGTTGACAGATCAGCCCGGCGAAAACAGCTGGCCTATAACGGGCGCTTCATTTATAATTGTACATAAAGAGCAGGCGAACAAAGAATTGGTTCAGGCTATGTTGACATTTTTCGACTGGTGTTATCGAAACGGTCAGACTATGGCAACCGAGTTGGATTATGTGCCGATTCCGTCGAACGTTGTTGAGATGGTGGAAAAAACATGGTCGGAAAATATAGTTGTCGGCGGTAAATCGGTGTGGCCGAAAAAGTAACTGTATCATAAAATTTATGCGGCAATGGCAGGCGGACGGTGCAGGTTCGCCTGCCATTCGTTGATTAGAACTCAGGAAAGGTTGGGTTACAGGCATGAAGTTATGGAACAGTAGATCGTCGTTGAACGGTTCCGATTTTGTTTTTAGGCTGTTGTCCGCAGTCTGCGCGTTATTGGTTATCGCCCTTATTGTTGCTGTATTTTTACAGTTGGCCGAAAGCTCCATGCTCGCGTTTCGGCAGTTCGGGTTTTCTTTTTTGCTTTCGCAGAAGTGGAATCCGGTAACAGGAAATTTCGGGGCGGCCAGCAGTATTTACGGGACTCTTATTACAACGCTTATCGCTATGCTTATAGCAGTGCCGTTGAGTTTGGTTATAGCGCTGTTCCTTGCCGAGCTGACCCATCCGGTTGTAAGTAAAGTCGTTGGAACTTGTATAGAATTGCTCGCGGCTATACCGAGTATTATTTACGGTATGTGGGGATTGTTTGTGTTTGCCCCGTTCATGTCGGTTTATATTCAACCGTGGTTACAGGCGGCGTTCCCGTATTTGCCTATTTTCAAGGGGCCTAAAATGGGCATAGGCGTTTTGTCCGCGGGTATTATCTTAGCAATTATGATTCTTCCGTTTATTACCTGCGTTATTCGCGATGTATTTAAGATGGTGCCGGCTGTGGTAAAAGAGTCTGGGTACGGTATGGGGTCGACTACTTGGGAAGTAACTCACAAAATAACTGTGCGCTACGGTTTGACAAGTATAGTTGGAGCGTGTTTTCTTGGGTTGGGACGTGCTCTTGGGGAAACTATGGCCGTAACATTTGTGATCGGTAACAGCCATAGGATTACCCCGTCGCTGTTTAATGCCGGAAGCAGTATAGCATCCACTTTGGCTAATGAATTTGCGGAAGCGGCAGACCCGCTACATTTGAGTTCGCTTATAGCGTTGGGATTTGTATTGTTTATAGTAACGTTCGTTGTACAGGTAGCGGCTCGTTTGTGGCTCAGACAGATGCAGAAATCGTTCGGAGGCGGACTATGAAACCACGATCGAAAAAGCCCCGCGAGATAATAGATTTTATAGTAAAGCTGATTTCCGCTGTTTCAGCGTTTTTTGGAATATTTATATTGATTTTGATTATATATGAAGTTGCCGTAAGAGGCCTTGCCGCTTTCAGCTTTGCTTTTTTTACGCAACTGCCGGCTCCGCCCGGTATGGACAAAGGCGGTGTGGCAAACGCCATTGTAGGCACATTTATAATAACGCTCATGGCGGCCGGTATGGGTGTGCCTATAGGATTGATGGTCGGAATTTATCTGGTTGAGTTTGCCAGAGACACCAAGATAGGAGAACTCATAAAATTTTTAACCAATGTGATGATTGGAATCCCTTCTATCATAGTAGGGTTATTTGTATATACGATTATGGTAAAACCGTTCGGACAGTTTTCGGGGTATGCCGGAGCGGTGGCTCTGGCTATAATTATGCTACCGGTCGTGGCTCGTACTACGCAGGACATACTTATGCTGGTGCCTAACTCACTTCGTGAATCGGCATTTGCGCTTGGAACTTCCCAGTGGCGGGTTATCTTAAATATAATATTCAGAGCGGCTAAATCGGGTTTGATTACAGGCGTATTGCTGGCTATTGCACGTGTCAGCGGCGAGACCGCGCCGCTTCTTTTTACCGCGCTTAACAGCCCGTACTGGATTCAGACGCTTGCCCGTCCGACCGCTAACCTGACGGTGCTTATATACAATTACGCGGTGTCGCCTTTTGCCGACTGGCAACAGACAGCGTGGGGCGCGTCGCTTTTGATCATGATAGCTGTTCTTTTCGTAAACATACTCGCTCGCGTAATATTAAAACAGAAATCTTAGGTGGTATAATGAGCAAACAAGATATCAAACGGCATCAGTATGACAAAGAAATATCGCAACACGGAGGAAACGGTAGCGGTAGCGTTTTGGAAAATTTATCTCAGGCGCAACGGGTTACGGTTCCGGATGTGAAAACCACATTCAAAGAACACCATAAAGATAGTGAACCGCAGGTAGTTGTAAAAAATCTAAATTTTTTCTATGGCAAACATCAGGCTCTCCACGAAAATAATCTTGAGATATGCCGCAATACGGTTATGGCGGTAATCGGTCCTTCCGGTTGCGGGAAATCCACGCATATAAGAGTATATAACAGGATATACGAGTTATACCGCGAACAGCGAGCCGAAGGCGAAGTATGGATTGACGGCGAAAATATATTGTCAGCCAATTGCAACCTGATACAGTTAAGAAAAAAAGTCGGCATGATTTTTCAGAAACCGACTCCGTTTCCCATGAGTATTTATGAGAATGTCGCGTACGGATTGAGGTTGCATTACAAACTGACAAAAAACGAGTTGTATCAAAAGGTACAGCGCGCTCTGGAAGACGCCGCCTTATGGGAAGAGGTGGAAGGCAAACTCGATAGGCCGGCTATGGGTTTGTCAGGCGGTCAACAGCAAAGATTATGTATTGCGCGCGCCATAGCTGTCGAACCTGAAATTCTACTTATGGACGAACCCACCTCAGCAATAGACCCGATAGCCACCGGCAAGATAGAAGACCTTGTCGAGTCGCTAAAGAAAAAATATACCATTGTTATTGTAACGCATAACATGCAACAGGCGGCTAGAATAGCCGATTATACAGCGTTTTTCTATCAGGGATACATTGTTGAGGTAGGGCCGACTAAACAATTGTTTCAGAACCCGAGGGAAAAACAAACCGAAGATTATATTACCGGCAGATTCGGTTGATGCCATACCGGTGTTGCTGTTTAGAGATATAAAAGGCAATTTATTAAATTAGTAAGAAGGGAAAAGTCATGTCAATCCACATGAATAATGAAATGGATAAACTTAAAAAGAAGATTTTGTTTTTGTGCGCCAAGGTTGAAGAGAACGTGCAACAGGCGGTAAAAGCGTTCATCACAAAAGACAAAGTTCTGGCTACTTCGGTTATTAACATGGACGACGAAATAGACCAGATAGAAATCGACGTGGAAGAAGAATGCCTCAAAATACTTGCTCTGTACCAGCCTGTAGCTATTGACCTTCGGTATATAATAAGCATGTTAAAGATAAATATCGATCTGGAACGTATAGGAGACCTAGCTGTAAATATCGCCGAAAAAGTAGCTTACCATTATATAGCTCCGAGCGATGCAATTATGATTCCGTTCGATTACAAAAAGTTGGTTGATAAAGTCAAGAATATGCTCAAAGACAGCATAGACGCCATGGTGAAATATGATGCCGAGAAAGCTATGGAAGTTTGCAAGTCGGACGATGAAGTGGATGAAATAAACGCTCAGATGCATGCCAGACTGCGCGAGGAAATGCACAAACATCCGGAGTGTATAGAGTACCTGTTGCAGTTCATTTCAGTATCGCGAAATCTGGAAAGAATCGCCGATCACACAACCAACATAGCGGAAGACGTTATATATATGAAAAAAGGACGTATTATACGTCACAGCGGAAGTTCGCAGGAGCAGAAGGAATAATCATGTAGTTCAGTATTGCCCGTCGGCGTGGTCTTGAAACAATTTTATGTGCTTTAACGACGGTATACGCGATCGGACTTCGGAAGTTCTTTTGCTGTTGATCTCGCACAAAACCACAGCCGGTTGCGTATCTTCTGCCTGAGCAACGGTTATGCCCCACGGATCGATAACCGCAGACCGTCCGTAACTGGAATTCCCGTCGTATTTTGTACCGAATTGGTTGGCGGCGGCTATATAGACTCCGTTTTCTATTGCCCGTGCCCGCAGAAGTACCTGCCAATGATCTTTCCCTGTTTGAAGAGCGAAATTCGAAGGGACTAAAATAAGATCGCAACCGCGTAGAGCTAGCAGGCGGTAAAGTTCCGGAAATCGTAAGTCGTAACAAATGGTCATGCCTATTGTTGCGAACGGAGTTTTTACCAAAGACGCTTTGTTGCCCGCGGCTGTATACTTTGATTCGTGGCATTCGATAGAATCATGAATCTCAACATCGAAAAGATGAATTTTTCTGTATATTCCGGTTATCTGCCCGTCGGCGTCGATGAAAACCGATGTGTTGAACGGTTTTCCGCCTTCCGGATTGCGTTCGAGAAAACTGCCGGCGCATATACATGTTTTCGATTTGCGCGCTATTTCGCGAAGTATATTGATTTGCGGGGCGTTCAGGTCGAAAACGACCGACTTATCCGGCCCGATGTATAAAAAATGTTCCGGCAAGACAATCAGGCCGGCATGATTTTTGATTGCCTGATCCACGCAAAGCAACGCTGTGTCGAAATTCCGGTCGACGAGTTGAGTTGAGTTCATTTGTACCAAAGCTAGCATTGTCATAGCGAAGTATCCGTATTCTAAAAAAGTAAAAAAATCAGTTGATTTATAGTAGTGTCGTATGTATAATACTTTTTTCATTGGTTTAATGGAAGAAAAAATATAATAAGGAGTCGATATTATGTCAAGAGAATGCGATTTATGCGGTAAAGGGCCGCACGCCGGACGGTCTATAGCCCGGCGCGGTATGGCTAAAAAGAAAGGCGGAGTCGGTAAAAACATAACAGGTATCACCAAACGACGGTTTTTACCTAATCTGCAGTCAGTCAAGATTGTAGACGATACCGGCGCTCACAGGCGGATCAGAGCTTGTACTGCGTGTATCCGTTCCGGTAAAATCACGAAAGTCAGTTAATTTAGAATCATCTTTAGAACCATCTTATATAAATGGACACGCATGCAGGCAAACTGCTGAAAATGCGTGTCCATTTATTATTAGGCCTCCGAAACTCAAAACGTCATTCCGTATAGTCGGTTTAGATTAAAAATATTTACGGAATGAAAAATTTTCTACCGGAGATGTTGGCTGTGGCAAGATTGGATGGAGCAATAGCCGTTGTATTCGGCGGTACCAGCGGAATAGGAGAATCTATAGCTACCGGTTTCTTGCGCGAAGGCGCCGTGGTTATTCCTGTCAGCCGGTCGGAAGAAAAAGTGGCAAAAGCTGTAGAAAAATTTGCCGAACAAGGCAATCCGTGGAAAGCTCGCATCTGTGTCGACGTAACCGACGAACAGCAGATAAATAAACTTTGCGATGCGGTTCTCGGTCAGTTCGGCCGTATCGATGTGATGGTATGTAGCGCAGGCGCATATCTTAAAAAGCCCGCTGAAGAAGTATCTCTGTCTGAATGGGACGCTGTCATCCGCACTAATCTTACCGGTACATTCCTGACCAACCGCATTGTTGGAACCGTCATGCTTAAACAGGGCAAGGGAAGTATTATCAATATCGGTTCGCTCGGTTCGTCCGTGGCGTTGTCAAATACTCTGCCCTATTGTGCCAGCAAAGCTGGTGTTGTGATGTTGACCCGTTGTTTGTCATCGGAATGGTGTAAGCGCGGCGTGCGGGTGAATGCCATTATTCCCGGCGTGTTTCCAACCGATCTAAACAGAAAAGCCTTGAGCGATCCGCTACGGGTCGAAAACATTTTGCGTCGAACCCCAATGGGTCGGCTAGGCGATGTATCGGAGCTGATTGGCGCTACGGTGTTCCTCGCTTGCGATGAATCGGCTTTCGTATCCGGTATCGAGTTACCGGTAGACGGGGGATTTCTCGCCCACTCCGGTTTCTAGTATTTTTTAATATTACAATAAATATATATCATGATTATATAGTTAACAAAAATGATTTATATTAGACTCATCTTATTTCCTCAACAAACTACATAAATATATCTTCGTATAACCCAACACACTTGTTTTATAACAAGTATTGTCATGTATTAAGTTATGACATACAGCTTGGTATATCATAATTTGTTGCTGAGCAACATTACATATTCAATTTTAAATAATTATAATAATTATAATAATTATAAAAAATAGTAAAGAATTGTTTCGTTATGGCGAAATAGTAATATAATTTACAACTTAAATATATACGGGAGGAATTGACATGAAAAAAATCAAGAATCTGGGGTTCGGTACAAAAATAACTATCTTGACATGTGTGTTCATGGTGATCCCCGCGGTTATTATAACGTTACTGCTCCTTACCGTAGCGGGCAAAGAGCTGATAGCCAACAGCGATGAGGCGTTAAGACGTATTACTACCGATATATACAAACTTACGGAAGTACAGCATAACCTTCTTCTGGAAAAACTGGAAAGCGATTTGAATGTAACACGCCAGATAGCAAGTTCGTACGGTAAGGTTAACCTGTCGTCCGAGCCTAAAGTTGCTTTCAAAGCGGTCGATCAGGTTACTTCAAAAGCCACGGACGTTACTCTGCCTGAGATGAAGTTCGGCGGACAGCCTGTGCAGAATGATTTCACCTTAGTCGACAAGATACAGCAACTTGTAGGCGGCACCTGCACAATATTTCAGCGTATTCCCGGCAACCATTTTCTGCGTGTTTCGACAAATGTGCGAAAACTCGACGGAGACCGCGCTGTAGGCACGTACATACCGGCAGGAAGTCCGGTATCGCAGTCGTTGGTGTCGAATAAGCTGTATAAAGGAAAAGCGTTTGTTGTAGACAGAGATTACATCACGGCTTACGACCCGTTTACTGATGATTCCGGTACGGTAGTCGGCGCGTTGTATGTGGGAGTGCCTTTGATGAATCAGGCTTTACGTGATAACGTGTCGGAAGTGAGCATAGGCAAATCGGGGTTTGCGTATTGTTTCAATACATCAGGGCGCGTTCTGATTCACCCAAAATATGCCGGAGAAATCAAAGCGGAAGCTGATTTTGTGAAAACCGTTCTCGACCGCGGCGACAAAGAAGGGCTGTTTGAATATACCGATTCAAAAACAAAAGAAATTATGATAGTGGCGTATAAATTTTTTGAAGACTGGGAATGGTTTATATGCACTACTGTCAGCAAACAAGAGATTCTTGCCGCGACTAACAAAATAAAATCGCTGGCGTTTACGGTTACTTTGGCGCTTTTGGTGATCGGCACGCTGTTAACCCTGCTCTATTCGCGCGGAATTACCCGTACGTTGAAACTCCTTACAGACAGAGCTGAAAAAATAACCAGCGGAGACTTGACTACAGCCAATTTAAACATAGACTCCGAAGATGAGATAGGTACTCTTGCCCGCGTATTTGACAGGCTGAACGATTCGCTCCGGTCGATAATAGAAAAAGTTATAGATTCAACAACAAGTTTAAATACAACGGTAGGCGTCATAAGTACCGCTTCCGAATCGATGGTGGCCAGTACCGGCGAGCTTGCAGACAGCGCCGAGCGTACAGGCAATTCGGTGGAACTGATTACGCAAAATATTACTGATGTTCGCGATAGCGTTAACAACCAGACCACGGCGGTTAACCAGACATCCGCATCGGTTGAGGAAATGTCGAAGAACATAAAACAGGTTCTTGGGAATGTTGAGGCGCAGGCTACATCTATAAACGAATCGTCCACTGCCATAAATCAAATGGCCGCGTCTATCCGGCAGATAGCTGAAAACGCCGCTCAGGTGAACGAAATCTCGCGAAAAACGCGCTCAAAAGCGGAAGAAAGTTGTAAAACTGCCGGTAACGCTGTCAGCGGAATGAAAGATATTGCTACCAGTTCCGAACAGATCAAAAACATTATTACGGTAATTACTTCTATAGCATCGCAGACCAACCTATTGGCGCTCAATGCCGCTATAGAAGCGGCGCGAGCAGGCGAAGCGGGCAAAGGGTTTGCCGTTGTGGCTGACGAAGTGCGCAATCTTGCTGAACAGTCCGCGCAAGCCGCCAGAGAAATTACCGAGCTGATCAATCGGGCTAACGAAAAAGCGGAAATGGGTGTGGAACTTGTTGAAAGCGTCAATAAAGCAATTGTCGAGATGAGCGAGTCCATTGAGGCAGTCGGTTCATTGATAGAGGAGGTGTCCAATTCTACCAATGAGCAGGAAACCGGCGCGCGCGAAATAGCTGAATCCGTGGATAAACTCAATAAAATCACTCAGGAAATACTTACAGCGACCAATGAACAGACTGTCAGCTCGCAAGAAATATCTAAGGCGATGCATAATTTGATTAATATTTCCGAGGAGATCACTTCCGCCATGGAAAAACAGTCTGAAAATACAGTTGAAGTTAATGAGGCGTTTCAAGTAGTTAATTCGATATGCGGTAGCAACAAAACCAGTGTTCAGGAATTTGTCAAGTGCACAAATACATTGACACAGGAGTCCGATTCACTGAACGCTGTTGTGAAAATGTTTCGACTGTGATTCCCCCATGTGTCTCAGTGCGAATCTATAGAGGGTACCTGGGAGGTACCCTCTTTTTTTTAAATTTTACTGATAAAAGAATGAATAAATAAGCGCGGAGCCGAGCGGTACGCAGATGTTATCCAGTCCGTTGGAACAAACCGCCTCAAGCAGAGTAGCGCCTGCGCTTATGGCGAGTATGGCTACTATGTCTCTCATATCCAGCGGTGAAGATGTAATAAGTATCACAGCCGTAACGCATATAATGCAAATAACCATCATGGCCGCAGTGCCTGCGTAAGACTTTTTTGATTCCCCGACGCGATATTGCAGTTTGCCGTATCGCGACCCGATAATCCACGCCGCCGAGTCGCCCAATCCGAGGTTAAGTAGCGAAACGATGCCTGCCCAGCGCGATTGTTCGTCCCAGCAAAACCAGAGCAGAAAAAATAGCGATATAGGATAATACAGCATACCCGGATGAAAAGTATCTTCTATACCCGATATACGAAATATCCGGCTTCTAATCGGGCTGATGTTCGCCGTACAAAAGAGCACAGGCAGGACAACAGCCATTTCTTTGTGCTCGAATATAAAATAAACCGCGCACGCCCAAATCGCTATGGCAATATGAATGAATTTTCTGCTGAAACTGCCCGTTAGGCCGAATAGTCTGCGGATGATTTCTCCTGTCAGATAACAGCATACCAGAACCGCTACTGATCCCAAGATCATAAATATGTCGTGTTTAGTAATGAAATCAGGCATAGTCTTTCTGTCCTGTCAGTAGAATTTAAATTAGTTTCAAGCTATAAAAACGGCAATTCTTAATTGTTTGTTTTCATTGAACTCAACTTCGGTTTTGTTATCTAATTTTTGAAAACATTAGTTTCTAGTTTACCCCTATATTAATATATATGTAAAGATGTACTTTTTGAGTGTCTTTTCTGAGAATGCAGGGAGGGGAATAGAATATCTGCGGTTACCTGTGCCCTGTGAAAACCTTCGAAAAACAAATAAAAGTTGACTGTTTGGCTTGTAATCTTTAAAATGGAGGCTTCTTTTACCGGTTACATATCAAATTAACCCCTGAGAAAAGGAGATCAGCATGCCACTAGTAGGGTCAAAAGAAATGTTCAAGAAGGCGTACGAAGGCAATTATGCCATCGGAGCTTTCAACGTAAATGACATGGAAATTTTGCAGGGAATTGTCGACGGAGCAAAAGAAGAGAACGCTCCTCTTATCCTGCAGGTATCCGCCGGAGCGCGTAAATACGCTCGTCATGAATATCTTGTACATCTTGTACAAGCGGCGTTGGAAACGTGCGATTTGCCTATAGTTTTGCATCTCGATCACGGCGAAGATTTTGATATCTGTAAAAAGTGTGTTGACGGCGGGTTTACGTCGGTTATGATCGACGCTTCAAAATATCCGTTCGAAGAAAATGTCAGGCTTACCAAGCAGGTTGTAGATTACGCTCACGATAAGGGCGTTGTGGTTGAAGCGGAACTCGGAAAACTGGCGGGTGTGGAAGATAATATTTCCGTAACCGAAAAAGACGCTATTTTTACCGATCCGGCTCAGGTCGCTGAATTTGTAGCTAAAACCGGCGTGGATTCGTTGGCAGTGGCTATCGGCACCAGTCACGGCGCTTATAAATTTAAGGGCGAGCCGAAACTTGATTTCGACCGTCTTGAGAAAATTCAGAAATTGGTTCCCGGGTTTCCTCTGGTGCTACACGGTTCTTCCAGTGTACCTGAAGATTTGGTGAAGATGTGCAACGATTACGGCGGCCAGATTCCGGGCGCGCGCGGCGTACCGGAAGAAATGATATCGCAGGCATCCAAGATGGCTGTCTGTAAGGTCAACATCGATACCGATTTGCGGCTTGCAATGACCGGTACGATACGCCGTATTTTCGCTGAGAACCCATCCGAGTTCGATCCGAGAAAATATCTCGGTCCTGCGCGCGATGCGGTAAAAACCGTTGTAAAGCGGAAAATAAAATATCTCGGTTGCGGCGGAAAAGCGTAAAATCCTATGTTTTACAATCTGCTATGAAGCAGAACCGTATTTTATTGATTAATCCATGGATTAGAGACTTTGCGGCTTACGACCTCTGGTGTAAGCCGCTTGCTCTTCTTACGCTCGCAACATGGTTTCGCAATGCGGGTTTTGCCGTGGATATGATCGATTGTCTTGACAGGTATCATCCGAAACTTCTTGCCAATAGACCTCCCGATTGGACAGAAAAACAAGGGGATTACTATTTCTGCAATAAATTTACAAAAAAACTGCTCAATCCGCCCGAATCGGTAGCTCATATCGACCGGCCGTATTATCAGTATGGTTTGCCGGAAAATATATTTTTTGAAGATTTGCGTGCCCTGCCCCGTCCCGATATATGTTGTATAAGTTCAATGATGACATACTGGTATCCGGCGGCGCAACACATGGTCGCCTGTATAAAGTCGGTGTATCCCGACGTGCCTGTTATAGCCGGAGGCATCTATCCGACTCTGTTGTATGATCATGCTTGTAAACATCTTAATGCGGATTATGTTCACAGCGGGGCGCCCGATGACCGCCTTGTGTCGTTCATAAATGACACGCTCGGCGGGTCGTTCCGTTTTGAGCCTTACGATCCGCTGATGGAGCCGGCCTTCGATCTGATACACAATAAAAACAGCCTGTCTGTGATGACGTCTGTCGGATGTCCGTTTTCCTGCACTTATTGCGCTTCAAAATATTTGCATTCCAAATACAGGCGGTTGAATTACAAAACGGTTTTCGATAGGTTGCAAAAATATGTTGAGGATTATAAAACCGGCTGTTTCGCATTTTATGACGACGCCCTGCTGTTTGAGGCTTCGGACCATATAGTTCCTTTTTTGAGGTTGTGGCTCGATAGCGGATTGCAGGCTACTTTCCATACTCCCAACGGATTGCACGCGCGGTTTTTAACCGATGAACTGGCGTCGTTGATGTATCGGGCAGGGTTCAGAACATTGCGGTTGAGTCTGGAAACAACCAGCGCGCAAAGGCAGAAATCTACGGGAGGCAAAATTTATCTCGATGAAATGCGGCGCGCCATAGATACCCTGTATAACGCGGGTTTCACATCGGAACATTTCGCTCTGTATATGCTGATCGGATTGCCGGATCAGACGAAAGATGAGATCTTACAAGACATAAAAATTGTTCATGATATGGGTGCGCGGATAGATCTTTCCAGTTTTTCTCCGATACCTAAAACCCCTGTATGGGATGAGCTTATGAAGGATGAGCCGCTCGAATTTGTCGAACCGCTCAAATACGGCAAAACGGTTTACTTTTTGCAGGCAGGTGCGCTGAGCCTTGACGAAATGCGGCAGTTGCGGCGATATGTTTCTAACCTCAACAAACAGATTTAAGCAATCTCCGAATAATTGCCTAAAAGTTGAAATATTTTGTTTGCCATGACGGTTGTCAACATGCTAATTTTGTATATATGACTGGCATTCAATAAAAAGGAGATTTACTATGAAGCGGGTTACGGCGCTACTGGTTTTTGTTGCACTATCTATATGCGGTACTATTTACGCACAACCTTTTGATATGGAGCCCTCCAGCGGGGCGGAAATCAGCGAATTACAGGAAAAAGCCGGCTGGGCTGGCGAAAAGTTTACCCGAGGTATAACCAACCTTTTGACAGGATGGCTTGAATTGTTCAACCAACCTGCCGTTCGAGCAGATCAGGACGGACTCATAGCAGGTCTGACAACCGGTATTGGAGAAGGGGTTGTGTGGACTCTTGTCCGGACTGGCGCCGGAGTATGGGATGCGGTTACATGGCCTGGCGCTATGATAATACCGGACGCTAAACCGGTTATCGATCCTCCGAGTGTTTTTGAAGATAGTATTATGGCGGAATATAAATAGCTCTTCTTGAACGCGCCTGCGGCGTTAATTTTTCAATATTTGTAACATACTATTTGATAAATAGATATATAATTGTAGTCTGCGTATTGAAAAATATTTTGATAAAAAATAAATTTTCGCTAAAGTATGCTCAAGCTCCTGCCGATAGTTTTCTTTGGAACGGGAAAGTTCCGGTCATTAATTCAACAAGGATGTTGAACACACTAAATCAAGGAGGATTGAAAATGGAAAGAGCACATCTGATAGTATTCTGTACCTTTTCGCGAAAAAGTCGGTAAGGCTACAGTATAACTGTGTCATTATCATTGTATTGTAATTATTAATTGTATAACGCAAGAATATTAAAAAGACACGTATAATGTGTCGAGTCATACCGGCGGCCACGTAGCCATGAAAACCGTCAAGCCGGTATAACTAACGGTAAACAAGGATGTTTGCCATACGATATCAAGGAGGATAGTCTAATGGGAGATTTAGCACGCATCAACACTAATGTGTCTGCATTGAGATCGTTTCAGACACTTAGCAACATAAATACACGTCTTACCAAAGCGCAGGAACGCATATCTACCGGTAAAACGGTAAACCGCGCATCTGATAGTCCGTCGGATTATTATATAACCCGTATGTTGCAAAAAGATATTAATGCGGTACAGCGTAATAACAAAAATATAGAGCGCGGTATCAATTTTCTGCAAACCAATGACAGCCGGTTAGCTCAGGTCGCCAATATTCTTATGGAAATGAGCGATATGGCTAATCAGGCAAATTCCATAGCGGTTACATCCGCCGAGAAAGAAGCCATTCAACAAGACCTGACTCAGCTATCTCAGGAGATACTTAATATTTTACAAAGCGGCGTATCTGCGAAGTTATACACCGGTTTTACGCTGGGTGGATTGCATAACGCAAAACTGACCGGCAACCTTACTATCAATCCGTTGGCTACTCTTACTATAGACGGGGTTAACATCAGCGTTACCGGTAACGATCTCGATAGAATTCAACAGTCCATTAACAACATCGATAACGCTCTTAATGTGATTTTGCGCGATGAAGAGCGGCTCGGTTCTTTTATCAAACGACTGCAAACCGAGTATGAACTTCATGAAGTCGAGCGGGTAAACCTGAGAGCGTCATTAAGTTCAATTCAAGATGCGGATTTAGCTGAAGAACAAATGGAATTGACCAAACTCAGCATACTGCAACAGGCGGCACTAGCTATGTTGACACAGGCCAACTCTGCGCCTAACGCTGTAATGTCGTTATTTCAGTAAGATAAACTGAGAAACGGCAAAGCACGGACAGGATGCGTGTGTCTAAATAGAGACTTAATTAACGTATCAACAATATATTTACGGTAATAACATTGTGTTTGCCGTATAAAAAACAACCAAGTAGGGCATGGAGGCCCTGAGAACGCCCGCAATCAAGGAGGATTTTATCATGGGAGATCTCGCAAGAATAAACACAAACGTATCGGCTTTACGCGCATTTCAGACATTAAGCAATCTAAATTCGCGTATCACCAAATCGCAGGAGCGAATATCAACAGGCAAACTGGTGAACCGCGCTTCTGACAGCCCGTCCGATTATTATATCACCCGTAAACTCGAGACCGATATAAACGCGGTAAAACGTAAAAACAAAAACATAGAACGCGGAATCAACTTTTTGCAAACCAATGACAGCCGCTTAGCTCAGGTAGCGAGCATCCTTATGGAAATGAGCGATCTGGCAAATCAGGCGAACTCTATAGCAGTAACTTCTGCGGAAAAAGAGGCCATACAACAAGATCTTACGCAGTTGTCTGAGGAAATAGTGAATATTCTGCAAAGCGGCGTTTCTGCGAAACTGTATACCGGATTCACCATTGCTGGATTACAGAATGTCAGCCTGACCGGCAACCTGACCATCAATCCGCTTTCAACCCTTAATATAAATGGAACAAATATAAGCGTCACAGGAAACAATTTAGATGTTATTCAACAGTCTATCAGCAACATAGACAGGGCTCTCGACGTAATTTTACGCGACGAGGAAAGGTTGGGATCGTACATAAAACGCCTTCAGACTGAATTCGATTTTCATGAGGTTGAAGCAGTGAACCTGCGCGCTTCATTGAGTTCGATACAGGATGCCGATCTGGCTGAAGAGCAAATGGAACTGACCAAACTCAATATACTGCAACAGGCGGCGTTAGCTATGTTGACACAGGCCAATTCCGCGCCTAATTCGGTTATGGCATTGTTTCAATAATACATAACCTGATCGGCGTTAATTAAATAGAAGTTAAAAGGAACATTACGGATGTTTTGTGAACGAATGTGCACGGACTTTGAGCACGGAGGCTCATCAACCAAAAACAATCAGGGAGGATTGTATAATGAAAAACTTGACTAAAGTGGTCGCCCGAATTGATGAAGCTCAGGCATTGCAAACACTTACACACATACATAATGCTTTGGTCAATCGGGTGCTGGATAGAGATAGCGCAATTGCCCGCATGGAAAAAAGAACGATCGAGTGCGGATTGAAGTATCTGGAACAAAATCCCGGTACATTTCAGGATGTGATCAGGAATCTGGTGGATATTACAAGGCTGGGCAAAAAGTTGGATTCCGTAGCGGGGCAGAATAAGGAAGCTGAAGAATTGTATCATCGTATTGTAGACAAGGCGCGTGCTATAGAATCGGTTCTGTCCTTCGCGGTTTCTGCCAGATTGTGCGATGCTTTTACTTTGAGCGGTACAGACAGGGTTGGTGCAAATACAGTGCAGGCGCGAACTATAAACGCAGGCGCGACCGGTCTGTTCAATTACGCGGAATCCATACATAAATTGACAACCCGCATAGACACGGTACTCGATGTGGTTCTTAGCGACGAGCAATTGCTCAAGGCGTTAATAGAGCAGATGGAATATGAGTCTGACCGCTGTGAGGTTGAAGAAGAAAACTTCAATGCGTCATCCATCTCTGTAAAGGATGCTGAAGAGGCGGAAAAAGCGATGCAGGCATTTCTAGTAAGCCTCTTCGGTGATGATAAAGCGACGCCTGAAGGGTTGTTTTATGCCGCGCCACAGGCGGAGAAGCAGTTTGTCAATAAAAAAGGATGCATCAAATGATCGATAAAACATTGCAAATTACTGCAATATAAATATTTGTGATATGTATGACGGCTTTGTGAACAAGATAAAGTATCTTAATAAGTTTATTGCAAATACAAAAGGCAAGACCGACAACAAAACTCAGGAGGAATAAACCATGGGTGATTTAGCGAGAATCAACACAAACGTAGCGGCAATGCGTGCGTTTCAGACTTTAACAGACATCAACACAAGAATCGTTAAAACACAAGAACACATCTCTACTGGTAAAGTAGTAAACCGCGCGTCGGACAGTCCGTCGGATTACTACATATCACGTACACTTGAGCGAAGCATCAATTCGGTCAAACGCCAGAACGACAACATAGAACGAGGTATAAATTTTCTCCAGACCAACGACAGCCGGCTTGGACAGGTAGCCAATATCCTTATAGAGATGAGCGATCTGGCAAATCAGGCAAACTCTATAGCAGTAACATCCGCTGAGAAACAGGCTATACAGCAGGACCTAGAGCAGTTGAGGATGGAAGTCGAGGCTATTTTGCATAGCGGAGTGTCCTCGAGGCTGTATACAGGGTTTACTTTGGGTGGACTGCATGGAGTCAGCCTCACAGGCAACCTTACCAGTAACCCGTTGTCTGCGTTGACCATAAACGGAACTCATATAAATGTTACCGGTTCACAGACAGTTCTCGATAACACGATAAGCAATATAGATAAGGCTCTTGACATAGTTTTACGAGACGAAGAACGGCTAGGTTCGTTCATCAAAAGGCTTGAAGTTGAATTTGATGTGAATGAAGTGGAAATTGTAAACCTTAAAGCGTCATTGAGCTCTATTGCCGATGCGGATCTGGCTGAAGAACAGATGGAGTTGACCAAACTCAACATACTCCAACAGGCGGCGTTGGCTATGCTTGCGCAGTCGAACTCCGCGCCGCAGTCGATAATGATGCTGTTCAATTAAAAGGCGGTAAAGATGAATATCGCTGAAGTATGAGTACTAAGACAAGCTATTAGTAGTGTAAAAACTGTGAAAATGTCCGCCGGTATCGGTATACCGGAATTGGATGAATAACAGGGAGCGATCAGAATGAGAATGCGGCAACAGCTTTATGAAAATACGGGTTACGGAACATATACAGGAAAGATGCGGTTTTATAGCCGGTTAGACGGCCTAACCGTGTCGCATAAGAAACGAACCGATATGGGTATGATGGATTGGTTCGCCTCTATAAACCTGAAGTATGTAATTATGTAACACTTTGCTGTTGAGTAATAAATGTAACTAGATCAAAAGCTGGATAAAGATGGAAACTGAAATAATTAGACCAATAAGAAGGGAGTAATTATGAGGTACAGGCGGTAAAGATTGTTTAATAGAAAATTGGGATACTGCGTAACGGCGCTCGGAGCGCCGCGAATACGCAGGCCGATCAAGGATGATCGGTAGATGAACAACATATAACATGGAGGTTGTAATGGGAGATTTAGCGAGAATCAACACCAATGTGGCGGCATTACGCGCGTTCCAGACGTTATCCGACATCAACACACGTCTGGTGAAAGCACAGGAACATATATCGACAGGTAAAGTGGTTAATCGTGCTTCGGACAGTCCGTCGGACTACTTTATAAGTCGTACTATGGAGCGGCAGATAAACGCGGTAAAACGCAAAAACGATAATATCGAACGAGGCATAAACTTTTTACAAACCAACGACAGCCGTCTTGCTCAGGTAGCGAACATATTGATAGAGATGAGCGACTTGGCGAATCAGGCGAACTCAATCGCCGTGACGTCGGCGGAAAAGCAGGCTATACAGCAGGATCTGGAGCAACTGCGGTTGGAAGTAGAGGCTATTTTGCAAAGCGGCGTATCCTCTAAGCTGTATACAGGGTTTACTTTGGGCGGACTGCACGGAGTCAGTCTAACCGGCAACCTTACGAGAAACTCGCTGAGTACTTTAACCATCAACGGTACTAACTTGAATGTAACCGGTTCGCAAACAACTTTGGAGGCCACTATAAGCAATATAGATAAGGCGTTGGACGTGATTTTACGCGACGAAGAGAGGTTAGGTTCGTTCGTCAAAAGGCTGGAGGTTGAATTCGATGTCAATGAAGTGGAGAGTCTGAACCTGAAGGCGTCGTTGAGTTCGATTCAGGATGCGGATCTGGCTGAGGAGCAAATGGAATTAACCAAACTCAATATACTGCAACAGGCGGCGTTGGCTATGCTCGCGCAGTCTAACTCTGCCCCGCAGTCGATATTGATGTTGATAAATTCCTGATGACAGGAGAAGTGTAACCGGATGACAAGGAAAATTGAATGATACGCTAACTAAATATAATCAGGCAACGGTAGAAATGTAAAAAATTGCGGTGGGTAACGTATGTCTACATCGCGGAAAAACAAAAGGAGGTAACACGGTAATAAGTGTGCAGTCATAATTTTTAACCGAAATGTAATCTTTTTATGTGTATACGCCGGACACGGACGTTCGGCATTAAAGGATTCACCCCATACAAGGAGGAAAAAATCATGGGAGATTTAGCACGTGTAAACACTAATGTGGCGGCATTGCGTTCGTTCCAAACATTGACCAGCATAAATAACCGGCTGGTAAAGGCACAGGAGCATATATCCACAGGTAAAGTGGTAAATAGGGCGTCGGA
>JAHDNF010000004.1 GCA_018435605.1 bacterium
CATGTGACTACCGCATTCACCACACTTAATTAATGATTCTACAAGATAACAGTACTCTTTGGGTTTTTTCACGAACTTATGCCTGGGCAATTTTGCACAAAGAACCTTGTTTGCTTTCTCCCATAAATTCTTATCTACAATTGCAGGGTGCCTGCCTTTATGAGTTTCTCCACTGTATTGTAAATATCCTGTATAAAAAGGATTCTTAAGAATTGTTGATAGTGCCTGTCTGCGCCATGATTTGCCTGTCGCTGTCTTTATTGAAGACCTCTGCACAACTTCACGAGAGTCTTTCAGATATAGTTTTTGCGAAAATTTTCAGGATTTTTGAAAGTGATCAATCAATGGTTTCGGTTTTATCCTAACGTTTTTTTAGATTTCCCCCCCCCCATTTAACGGGATTTTTCCGGTTTATACTGTTTGAACTTTTCTTAACGCCTTATTCAAATTGAAACAGATTGCTTTTAAACACAACTCTGCTTGTACTTTGTTCAATCCACAATATCGTGCTCTGCCCATGGCAAACTTACGCTTGAGCGTACCGAACGCCCGTTCGATTTTATAACGCACTTTGCCAATCAACAGAACCTTCGCTGAATAAAAAGTTTGGCGAAGGTTTTTTGTTTCTATAATCAATCTGGTTGTGATACAATATGTCAACATCTATTGAAACTGTACACACCTATCTTGCGGGTTGACTATGAACAAATTTAAAGATTCTGCTAGTGAAGTTTTTTAAAAAGCAGGTAAATCTTTGCCATGACTAAAAACGAATCGCAGACTCGACGTGAAATTATCGATAAAAAACTCAAACTTGCTGGTTGGGATGTCAATAATTTATCTCAGGTATCGCAGGAACTCGATATCTGGATCGGATTGCCTGATGGTGTTGATACTCCATCGACTCCTTATCAGGGGCATTTGTTTGCCGATTACGCCCTTCTTGGAAGAGACGGCAAACCTATCGCAGTGATCGAAGCGAAAAAGACCTCAGTCAATGCGGAAATAGGTAAAGAGCAAGCCCGAAATTACGCCGAAAAGATTTTTAACAACAACGGCGGCTCAATGCCTTTTGTTTTCTATACTAATGGATACGAAATATTTTTCTGGGACTCCGACCGGTATCCACCGCGTAAGATTATCGGGTTTCCGACTGCCGCTGATTTAGAGCGAATTCACTTTCTTCGTGATAACCATAAACCGCTTTCCAGCGAACTGATTAACACCGCGATTGCCGGGCGTCCGTATCAATTGCAGGCTATCAGAGCAGTCTTGGAACGGATAGAAAAGAAACATCGAAAATTTCTGCTGGTTATGGCTACCGGCACCGGTAAAACGCGCACATGTATGGGGCTTTTAGATGTGCTCATGCGCTCTAACTGGGTGCAACGTGTCTTGTTTCTTGTAGATCGGATTGCACTGCAGGAGCAAGCGTTAGATGCATTCAAAGATCACTTGCCAAACGCTCCGCTATGGCCGAAGGCAGGAGAAAAATCGTTTGTGCCGAACAGACGAGTATACGTATCTACATATCCTACGATATTGAATCTGATTCAACAGGATAACTGCCCTTTATCCCCCCATTATTTTGATATGATTGTTGCGGATGAAAGCCATCGATCTATATACAACGTGTACAAAAATATATTCGACTATTTCGATGCGATTCAACTCGGACTTACCGCGACTCCAAAACAACACATCGACTTCAATACATTTTCTCTATTCAATTGTGAAGATGGAATGCCAACTTTCGCATACCCCTACGAAAACGCTGTCAATAATAAACCTCCATATTTGTCAGATTTCGAGGTTCTCAAGATACGAACCCGATTCCAGCAAGAAGGCATAAATAGCGAAACAATCGCTGAAGCTGAAAAAAATAAACTCAGGGAAGAAGGCATCGACCCGGATAACATCAATTTTGAAGGTACCGAACTCGAAAAACACGTGAGCAATAAAGGTACAAACGCGCTTATTGTTCGAGAGTTCATGGAGGAATGTATCAAAGATACAAATGGAGTCCTGCCGGGTAAAAGTATCTTTTTCGCATTGACAAAGAAACACGCATACCGGTTGTGTGAAATTTTTGATGCACTATATCCCGAATACAAAGGTCAACTTGCCGAGGTTATCATTTCCGATGTGCGCGGTGTCTATGGCAAAGGCGGATTGCTCGACCGGTTCAAGAATAAGAATATGCCGCGCATAGCCATCAGCGTCAATATGCTTGATACCGGCGTAGACGTACGGGAAGTCGTCAACCTTGTGTTTGCAAAACCGGTTTTTTCATACACAAAGTTCTGGCAGATGATCGGGCGCGGCACACGAATACTCGATCCGGATAAAATCAAACCATGGTGTCCGGAAAAAGATAAATTCCTCATTATTGATTGCTGGGAAAACTTCGACTATTTCAAGATGAAACCGAAAGGTAAAGAACCTTCGCCCACATTGCCTTTGCCCGTTAGGCTGTTTGAAGCCCGTATAGACAAACTGGCCGCCGCGCAACTGCGGTATGATTCACATATCGAAGCTAAAACTATCGCGGACATCAGGGCAGATATCGCATCACTGCCGGAAAACTCGGTTGTTATTCTGGAGAATCAGCATCATCTGGATCAGATCAAAACCGATACGTTCTGGAACAATGTTACGGAAGACAAACAAATCTATCTTCGCAACCAGATAGCGCCGATTATGCGGGTGTTGTCCGATGCCGATTTCAAGGCAATGCGTTTTGAGATGGATATAATCGAAGCGCAAACAGCACGACTGATTCACGATGACGAAAAATATGAGATGCTCAAAGAAACAGTCATAGAAAAAGTCGGCGAATTACCGCTTACCGTTAATGTGGTGCATAAAGAACGCGAATTGATCGAAAAAGTGCAGACAAACCATTTCTGGATAACCTGCACAGATGATGAACTTGATATCGTAATCGAACAACTGGCACCGCTTATGAAGTACAGGGAAACGTTGCGGATACCTGAGCGGCAATTAAATATTCGGGACCTGTTGACGGTGAAAGAAACAGTCGAGTTCGGCCCTGAACACGAAAGCATGAATATCAATAAGTACCGCGCTATGATTGAAGAGTTCATCCGCGCGCTGGTAAAATCAAATCCGGTGCTCCAGAAATTGATTCGTGGCGAAGATATTACCGAAGCGGAAATTCATCAACTGGCCGCTATTTTGCGTGAGCAATATCCACATCTTACCGAAGATATCCTTCACCAGTTGTACGATAACAAACACGCGCATTTCATGCAGTTTATAAAACATATTTTAGGCATTGAGGAAATCGCCACGTTTACGGAAACGGTATCTATCGCATTCGACACTTTTCTGCGTAACCATACTGATTACAGCGAAAAACAAATACAATTTATACTGACGCTCAAAACGTTTGTTCTACAACGCGGGCAAGTAGCAAGAATAGATTTGATCAACGCGCCGTTTACTCAGTTGCATCCTGAAGGGATTCGAGGTATATTCACCAATAACGAAATAGAAGAAATTCTGGGATTCACGGAAAAAATTGCAGGATAATCACTTGTTAAACTTTTAAGTACATTTAGTTGCGTGATATACAATTTCTCTTTCTCTGTCACATTAGACTTGGCTTGGGCGATTGGTTTATTAACTGATCATCTCAAAGAAGGAGCACTTATGATGCTTTTAATGTGTGCAATGCGCGGGGACGCTCTTGCGCGGGGATAAGGATTCTCTTTGTCCTTTGCTCGTTGCAAGTCATGTTGTTGTGATATGAAGAGATATTGTTTCACGGTAAAGAGCGTGAGGGGGGTTCAATTCCCCCTCCCCGCCATATACCAATAAGGAGTTTTTATGCTTACTGCACCAATGAAATCGCTCATCAATCAGCTATGGGATAAATTCTGGGCTGGCGGGATTGCCAATCCGCTTACCGCGATTGAGCAAATATCGTATCTGCTGTTTATGCGCAGGCTTGACGAAAACGATGCGAAACGGAAAAAAGACGCTGAGTGGACAGGTCAATCCTACGAATCCATTTTTGACGGCGTTTTTAAAATCAATAAGGATACCATCGACCGGGCAACGTTACGGTGGAGCCACTTCAAACACATGGAAGGCGGTGAAATGCTGACCCATGTGCGCGACAAAGTCTTCCCTTTTATCAAACAGATGAACGGCAAAACCAGCGCGTTTACCAGATACATGGAAGACGCGGTTTTTATGATCCCAAAACCATCGCTCCTTGTCGAATCGGTCGCTATTATCGACGATCTGTATACCGAGATTGACAATAGTATCAAGAACGGCCAGACGTTTCACGATACGCAGGGCGATATGTACGAATTTCTGCTTTCCGAGATAGCCCAGTCGGGTAAAAACGGGCAGTTCCGTACACCGCGGCATATAATCAAGCTGATGTGCGAGCTGATCAGCCCGCAACTGGGCGAAACTATCGGCGATCCGGCATGTGGTACCGGCGGGTTTCTACTCGGCGCCTATCTGTATATCCTCACAACACATACAAGTAAAAATCATATAACTACCGATGAAGACGGCTTCAAACGCGGGTTCGGAGACAGGTTGACCGACGAACGGCTCTGGCAGGAACTGCGCGAACATACGTTTTACGGGTATGATTTTGACGTCACCATGGTGCGTATCGGTTTGATGAACCTCATGCTCCATGGTATTACCCAGCCGAATATCGAACGGGTCGATACGTTATCTAAAAAGTATAATGAAGATACCCGCTATGACGTTATGTTAGCCAACCCGCCTTTTAAAGGCAGTATCGATAAAGGCGACATCAACGAAAATTTGTCATTGAAAACCACAAAAACAGAATTGCTGTTTGTCAACCGTATCATCAATTCATTGAAAATCGGCGGCAGGGCATCGGTTATTGTGCCGGACGGCGTTTTGTTCGGATCGTCAACAGCCCATAAGAGCCTGCGCAAAATGTTGATTGAAAACTGCGAGTTACAGGGTGTTGTATCGATGCCGTCAGGGGTTTTTAAACCGTATGCAGGGGTAAGTACCGCTATACTGTTTTTTGTCAAAGGCGGTGTTACCGAACGGGTCTGGTTCTACGATATGCAGTCGGACGGATATTCCCTCGACGATAAACGCGACAAGATAGATACCAGCGACCTGCCCGATATTGTCACGCAATGGAACGCCCGCAACAAGAATGATAACTCCGACCGCAAAGCAAAACATTTTTTTGTGCCGGTCAAAGAGATCATCGACAACAACTACGACCTCAGTATCAACCGATACAAAGAGATCGACTACACACCGCCGAACTACGATCCGCCAGACGTAATTCTGGGACGCATCGAAAAGCTGGAAAATGAGATTACCGAAGAATTTAAAAAGCTAAAAGGGTTCAAAGATGCAACTCTTAGCTGATTATTTGATAGAATTACATAAAAGGAATAAGGCGGTTGATGCGTTTACCGTGTATTCAGTGACCAACAGTGACGGTTTTAAGATTTCAGAAGAATATTTTTCTAAAAAGGTATTCAGTAAGGAATTGAATAATTATAAAATTGTTAAAAAAGGCGATTTCGCTTTCAATCCTTCCCGTATTAACGTAGGTTCTATCGATTTTTTTGATACTTATGATGAATTTGGATTGGTTAGCCCATTATATGTCACATTCACAACCAAAACAGGTCTCGATAGAAGATATTTAAAATATTATCTTAAAAGTGATATAGGAATTTTCTTCATTCGCAATAACACGCGCGGAGCAGTTAGAGATACACTTTACTTCAAAGATTTATGTCGAATCAAAATACCCGTCCCGCCCTTATCTGAGCAGGAGCGGATAGTGGAAATCCTCGATACAGCCGACAGGATGCGTCAGAAACGCAGAGAACAGATCAAACTGCTCGACGACTACCTCAAATCCGTTTTCCTCCACATGTTCGGCGACCCCATCCTGAATGAAAAGGGGTGGAGACAGTTTCATGTGAAGGAAGTTGCTCTTGTGAAAATAGGACCTTTCGGTAGTTTGTTGCATAAAGGTGATTATATAAAAAATGGCATACCTTTAGTTAATCCAAGCCACATAATTGATAACAAAATAGCCGCAGATTTTAACAATTCAATTACTCCTGAAAAACACAAAGAACTTTTTGCATATCATTTAAAAGAGATGGATATCATTTTAGCAAGAAGGGGTGAAATAGGTCGATGTGGTATTGTAACTTCTAAGGAAGAAAGTTATTTGTGTGGTACAGGTAGTATGTATATACGCCCAAAAAAGATGTTAAATTCTCTTTTTGTTGTTTTTTTGCTTTCTTCTCCGCAGATAAAAGCATTTCTGGAAAATAATGCTATAGGAATTACCATGAAAAATCTGAATGCTGGAATAATAAAAGAATTATCAATTCCAGTACCCCAAATTGAGTTACAGAATAAGTTTGCATCGATCGTGAATCAGGTCGAAGCGATGAAACGAAAGATGCGGGAATCATTGGATGAAATGGACACCCATTTCAACGCCCTGATGCACCAATTTTTTGGATGAGAGGAATGTTTTTGTGGCGGGATTTGAACCTGCTTGCAGTTTAGCGCGAAATGTAGGATATTATAGAGGATATACTCAAGGATTATCAATGAACAAAAAAATCGAATCGTGGAACCCTGCTTATACAATCAGCCCGGCTCTGGCACGAGCGTTGATGGAAATCGAAGCGGCGAAAGCTGTTGTCGAAAACACACCGTTACCGCCGGCAATTGAAGCGGAACTCCGTCATAAAGCACGGGTTCGTTCAACCCACTATTCCACACGCATAGAAGGCAACCGCCTGACACTGAAAGAAGCTGAACAGGTCATCGCAAAGAAGAACGCTACCTTTCACGGGCGTGAACGCGACGTCAACGAAGTACGAAACTACTGGGACGCGCTTTTAAAGGTTGAAGATTGGGCGGCAAAACGTATCGAGTTTACCGAAGAACTCATCAAACGCCTGCACGCAATCGTCGACCGTGGTAACCGCGCAAAACCTACACCGTACCGCGACGGTCAAAATGTTATACGCGATTCGAGTTCAGGCAGAATCGTTTATATGCCCCCTGAAGCTAAAGACGTCGAACTGCTTATGGCGCAGATGGTGCGCTGGGTACGCAAGGCTGAGAAAGACCGTATCCCCGTTCCGATTATCGCGGCGTTAACGCATTACCAGTTTGTCACGATTCATCCATATTACGACGGCAACGGCCGCACTGCCCGTCTTTTGGCTACATTCATTTTACAGCGTGACGGTTACGGGTTGCACGGGTTCTTTTCTATGGAAGAACACCACGCGCGTGATCTGGCAACTTATTACAATTCTATGGCTGTCCATCACCATCATAATTACTACGAAGGCAGGGCTGAATCCGATTTGACCGGATGGGTGGAGTATTTCACTTCACTACTGGCTAATGTGTTCACTCAGGCGAAGGATGAAGCGCTCAAATACTCTGAGAAAGGTATAGCGCAAGAACCGCAACTGTTACGGCAACTCGATCATCGGGCGCGGATAGTTCTTTCTCTTTTTGCCGGAAAAGACCGTATCGTCACTCAAGACGTAGCAAGCGCGCTTGGGTTATCGACACGTATGGTTCGATTACTCCTGCAAAGATGGGTTAAGGACGGCTGGCTGATAGTTACGGATTCCTCAAATCGATCAAGATCGTACGGGTTATCGGAAATTTACCGGCAATTTACCGGCAATTTATCGGAAACACATCGGAATAATAACGGCAAAGCGAATAAATCAACCCGACTGATGCCGTATAAATATCCGGTAAATATTTATTGACTTAGCTACTACAGCGTAGTATTCTATTATTCACTGCGACAAGCGATTTTTCGTTTTTCCGAAGAATTTGCTAACGAGTAATTTCTGCCATATCGTAGTAACCGACCTATTCATATCCAACCACCTATCATAAAATGAGCAGGTTACATACAACCTGCGTTAAGGACTGATTATTCACCCAAATTTCAAAGGAAAGCCCGTTTCTCGTGCACTAGCGAGACGCGGGCTTTCTTTTGGGAATACAGGCAATCCGTTTCATTGCGGTACGACAACAGAAAGGCAATAGCAAGAAGGTATGTAAAAACTGCAGATAAAATTTTAATAGCATTGAGCAATAATGTGTTTTTCTGAAAATCAATCAAATTGTTCTGCTTTTGTTCTGTTGACTGCATACGATTTCTTATGTATAATAGATTATGTATTTGAATAAAAACTGTTTTAAAGGAATGTGTATGATTTATGATTTTAAATCAACCGGAAGAAACTAACGATAATATATTGTCACTTCATTTCAGACGCCAGTTTCCTGATATGAACGAAGAAAAAAGGCAAGAATTTCACTTCAAAAAACTACTGTACAACGATGTGACTAAGCTCCCCACCCTGCCTGTGATGTTCGATGTTATTCAGGAAATTCTCAACAAACAAGGACAAATGGGATTTCTATACATCAACATAGTGCAATACAGCATGCTCGAACAGATGTACGGGTGGAGAAAGTTCGACTTTTTTATGAAAGAACTGGCGTCAACGCTGGTTGATATACGTAATAGACTCATGCGAGTACCGGATGCCGTATGCGAGGTGATGATTAAGGGAACTACCTTCATGCTACTGTTATCTCCACCGCGAACCAGACGTCTTATGATGCGCGACGACCTGTCTACTCTATGCGCACGGATAGGCAAGGAATTCAACAGCGAACTCAAAAAACGCCTGGGTTCAGATGTGTCTGACAAACTCGGCTGTTATTTCGGGTACTCCATACTCGAGGACGATCCAACCCAACGGCTGGAACGGCTTGTTTATACAGCAGTAGAAGACGCGCACCGCGCATCTGTCAATCTTAAAATCAAAGATGCAAAACGTAGGTCGTCAACACTGCACAGCATTGTAACTCACAAAAAGATATCGACTTTATATCAGCCGATTCTCGATTTGAAAAATAAACAGATCATCGGATATGAAGCGCTCAACCGAGGTCCAAAAGGCGAATTCGAAAACCCCGATTTTCTATTTCGACTCGCCTACGAAAACAATGCCGTCTGGGCGCTGGACAGGCTGTGCCGTATTCAGGCGTTCCGCGGAATCAAAAAACTTCGCGACTCCGAAAATATTTTTATCAACGTCGAACCCAGCACATTCGAAGACCCGCACTTTTTCACGCGCGAAACATTGACCGAAATGAAAAACGCAGGCGTTACCCCTGAACAAGTAGTGCTGGAATTGACGGAAAGAAAGGCTATAGAAGATTTTGAAAGTTTCAAAACAATCCTCAAAACCTTCAAGGAATCAGGGTTTAAAGTAGCGATAGACGATATGGGCGCCGGTTATTCGGGGCTACAGATGCTTAGCGAACTGCTACCTGATTACATAGATTTCATTAAGATAGATATGAGCTTGATACGCGATATAGACCAACACAACTACAAGCAACAGATAATATCATTTATGCTCAATCTTACACAAAATATACCTACCAGTATCATTGTGGAAGGAATAGAAACCATAGACGAGCTAAAAACAGTTCATCAACTTGGTATTCAGTTTGCTCAGGGGTTTCTTCTGGCGTCTCCCAGCAAATCGTTCCCGACCATACCAAACTCGCTATATGACAATTTGTCTGGCAAATAAAATTTTTCTACCGCGCTAAAAACTAATGTGAGTTAAGGTAAATTCACTTAGCAGATCGTTTACCGAACAAAGGTTTGAAACACAGCCCCAACAGACACATCAATATGGCTGACGGTTCAGGCACAGGCGGAGGGTCGCTGTTGGAATAGATGGATTCGAGCATGGCGATATCCCATGTGCCCAGTTCGTGGTCTACCTGTCCTCTGCTGACGTACCCGCCCATAATAGAATCCGCGCCGTATGGCGAATGATGCAGTCCAAGCGCGTGGCCTATTTCATGCATTGCTACGGTCTGGATATCGTAACGATCGGATTCGCCGTTGACGCCCCACAGGTAGGTGTCGTTGAAAAATATGACAACCTGCGCCAAATCCCAGTATCCGTTGCCGTCATAGTCTACGCGCTCGCCTGCGGAGCGGATAGTAACCGGCCAGGCCGCGGCTACATTGTTGGGGTTGCCCCCGATAGACGCCCATGTGGACGAATCCACAAATCCGCCGACAACTATATTGGCATAGTACACATCCCATGTTACGGTATAAAAGGGATATCCGTCGCCGGAATCGACGAAATCGTATATTACCGGCTGTCCGTTGCCGTATGTTTGATAATACTGTTTGTATTGCAGGTCGCAATCGGGATTGAAATCCCAAGCTAAAAACGCCTGATTGAGCGCATAAAGCGTGTCGTCAATGCTGACATCGCCGGTCAAATCCGCTTCGTCGATAGTATAGGTTATCGGCCCGCCGTACGGGTAGTAGCTGAGGTTCCACGCATAATAATCGTTCCATTGACTGCTGGCATCGCACATACCGCATGTCGCAAACAGAATCAAGACAACGCTCGCGTATCGATAGATCATTAAAGCCGCTCCTTACCGTTTTTTGTCTTCATGATAATTATATACCATATATGTCGTGAAAACCCCAAATCGTAACAAAAAACAGCGGCTTAAAAATACCGGAGGGAATAAAAATTAGTTGCAAAAAATTTTGACGAGTAATCCTCCATTCAAGATTATTATTATTTTATTGTTCAAAAAGTTGAATGAGCTTTTTTGTTTCTATAACTAAATTGAAATCTTTTTCAATTTTTTGCCGTGCCAAGCGACCCAAACTAAATCGATCATCAATAGACATATTATAAAATCTCTCTAATGCGCGAAAGACTTCGTGTTCATCATTCTGATGGATTAAAATTCCGACTTCGCTTACAAGTTCAGGAATACCTGCTAGATCGCTAGAAACAACAACCATTCCTTTCGCCATAGCTTCCATCAATGCAACCGGTATTCCTTCAGGTCGTCCAGTTTTATCTCGCACACAAGGTAAAATAAAAATATCACTATTATCTAATATTTCTATCACTTCATCATGCGTTTTTGCCCCTAATAAAAAAACATTATTTAAGTTTAATTTCTGTATAAGATTACGGATAGCCTCTAACATCGGCCCATCACCAACGATATTACAAATAAATTTATTACCGTACTTTCTTTGAAACAAATGGCATCCTTTTATCAAATATAAAAAGCCTTTTGTTTCCACCAATCTCGCTACAGATACAATTCTAATTACTTCTCTTTCTTTGCAATCAATTTGATGAAAACAAGATAGATCTATACCACACCTAACTACATTGATTTTATCTTTCTCTATATTAAATTTTTCAATCAAATATTTTTTATTGTAATTAGAGATTGTTATAGCGAATTTTGCATAGAAGTGTTTTTCATACAACATCTTGGGTTGTAGATAAATATCATATGAATGCGTTGTAAAGCTATAAGGTATCCCAGTGAATAAATAAATAATCATAGAAAGAAAAGATGCATCACCAGCAAAATGAGAGTGCACATGCTCAATCTTATTTTCTTCAAATTGCTTGCTTAAAACAATAGAAAACCAAATTGTGTAACAATAAGAAATTAATCCGTGTTTTTTTAAAAATCTATGATAGTATTTGTATAAAAATACAATTATTTTAATAAATTGTAGAGTAAAAACTTTATTTTTAAGATAGAAGAATACATTTTTTTTACTTTCTTCAATGTCACATAAATAATTTACAGTTAAGTTTTTAGCAGTTTTATGAATGATCTTATTATTTGGATTATACCGGGCATATATAAAAATTTCTTGATTCATTTTTTTTAACATCAAAATTTCATTTAAAACAAATGTTTCAGACAATGCAGGAAATGCATCTAACAGATAAGCAATTTTCATGAGTTTTTTTCTTCCTGTAGAGATAAGCCTAAATTTCAGTCCTGTCCATAATCAGATCTATTATATGCGAGGTTATTATTCCATACCAATTTTTCAATTGGATTATATTTTGGTAGCTGACGGATTCTGTGCATACAATCTGTCTGGTGATCTTTTCTTTTTATGCCCTCAGATTTATCGCTTCGATTATAGACATACATTGTGCGTTCAATATGGATATTGTGTGTGCCTGCCATTTCAAACATTGGTAGATAATGCGACTGGTCCCATGCGCTATCCCAATATTTCCCTGTTTTTGGATCTACAAGAGAGTTATCATTGACATGCGTAAACAATTCCGAACGAAACGAATGTAACGCCGAAAAATTCCATGTATGTTCCCTTAGTTTATTATTTTCAATAATTCTTCTTGGAACCGGTTTAGACCAATCGACACGTTTTCCTGTACTAAAAAATACAGTATTATTAGTCATCCATATATTATTATTACAATAAATCATGTTAAGAAATTTCAATACATTGGAATCAGGTAACCAGTCGTCACCATTAAGTTCAATGACGATTGAAAACGGTTTTGCCATACGAAAACCGCGTATATTATTTGCGCTACCTCCGATATTATTGTTGTTTTTATAATATTCCACACTATGTCCATGATGATTAGCCATCCATTGCTGAATTATCTGATGTGTGTTGTCAGTGGAAGCATCATTTATAACTATGTGGTGAATAAGTTCTCTATTGTAATTTTGATTATATACCGAGTTAAGAGATTGAATAACATCTTCGCCAACGTTATACAGCGACGTAATAATATAAAAAATATTTTTAGATGGATTCGTAATATAATAGTAATACGCTTTGATCCACTCGCCAAACACTATAGCTGGACGAAAAAAGTATGAAAAAACAGATTCTTTAAATACTTTGCAAAGTTTGATACATCGAGTACGAATCATAGTCTTTTCTTTTATTTTTTTTAAAAGTTTTTTCAGGGGCATTCTTGGGACTCCAGCCTAATAATAACAAGGTCTATCCTAAAACTTCTATCTAATACAACAAAAATTTCTACGTTCAGATATTTTTAGAATTTTAGTGATGATAAATTCTAAATATTCTATATATGTAGATAGTCTTACATGGTTTCTACAAATTATCGTCGTTAATTCTTGATAGCCAATGAGTTTTAAATTAAACCTATGTCTTTAAGATGGTGCTCTAGTTTCTTAATCTCGCTATCACTTTTCCAGAAATCAATTCTTATTTGTTTTTGTAATAGATAATATAAAAAACGATCTACTTTATTCCAGTCAGGTGACCATCCAATAAGTTTTTTCAATCTTGATCTATCTTTATGACATTCCAGACAAACATTATGATTGGTAGAAAATCCTTCTCCTAAGGATGCGCAAATTTTTTTGTGCATTAATGCTTCAAGTAAAACCGTTGAATTTATGCTCACAACGTATTTCGCTTTTATCATCAAAATACGCAAGTCACGATTATCTACCGGTAAGAGAATATTCCCTTGGCGAATATTATACTCTGAAGGCCAGTTAGGATGATTTTTGAATATTATGACCCAATCAGGAAAACATTCCTCAATGAAACTAACAATCTCTTGATTATTTTCAAACGGACAAAGATCATATGCTGTATCATTCTCCATCTGTAATGGAACAAAAATAAATGGAAAATCATATTTTTTTTCCCCTTCGTCAGGAGAATACTCCCTGAACGATTCACCTATTTTAGTAAAGTTGCGACCTGTATAAAACTGTCTAAAATCTTCAAGCTCTTTTACTTGTTCAACAGTAAGTTCTGGTAATTTCGCATTGCGTATCGACGAATAGCCGTGTATTCCCTTTAAATCAAAATAAACATTTTTTAACTGAGGAAAAAATGCAACTTCAATATAAATACGTTTATGAGGAGGTATCCGAGCAATTGTCGTCTGGTATTTGGGGTGAAAACCGTTTGGTATTATAACCTTACGATATTGGTGATAATAATAATTCAGCGGAACCATCGTTATGTTAATATTTACATACTGCATAATCTGTTTCACAAATTTTGTTAACAAAGGGTGCTGATTAATATAGGCTATATCTCCTTGTAAAGACTTTAAAGGCATACAAGAATTTCTAAGATAAATAGCTTCATAATTTTTTAAAATTGTTTTTTTAGATACATTTGTGCATTTAACAGAAGCGTTAGTCAAACGCTGAGTATGGGTACCAGCTAACTCAAATAGTGGAATAATATATGCCTCTTGGCAATCATGTTCCCATAAAATTTCTTCCTGAGGATCAATGTAAAACATTTCTTCTTTAAGGTAATACATAAGTTCTGCACGATATGTTATAAAAAGATCATGAACATTAATCTGATTTTTTAAAATATTTCTTAAAAGTTCCAAATTTGATGGAATTACTTCGTTGTTTAGATTACTATATACTAACCACTTTTCTATATCAAGATACTGTTGATTAAGTTGATAAAGCACTTTAGGATGAGAAAGTTTTCTATCCCCATCAAGTTCTACAACAATTATACATGGATGAATATCTTGAATGTATTGTTTCAAACTTTTTAGTCGGCCGGTATGTGTCTCATTGCGTTTGTAAAGAAATGTCTGATCTTGGTGAAGATAAATCCATTTTTGAACAAGTTGACTGGTGGCATCAGTTGATGCATCGTCAATAATAAGCTGTTTAAAAAAAAGTCTATCATACTTCTGTTCGTAAATAGATTTTAGGCATTCTTCAATAGTGTCTTGACAGTTATATGCATAGGTTATTATTATAAAATACCTTTTTTTGTGTAAAAGATAAGATAGTATGCTGTATAATAAATGATGCTTTTTTACGAATTGTTTTATACATATAACCAGTTTTGATAAAATATCCTTCATCAATTGTATCATAGATTACCTTTTTCATGAGTAACTATCTTCTAAGAAACTCTTTGTCAGAGATAATTATAAACCGAGCAGGTCGCCTTCGTCTATCATACCGAGAGGCCTGCCGTCCGAGCCGACGACCGGAAGTTCGTCTATCTTCTTGTCTTTAATTAGCTTCAACGCTTCAGCCGCAAGACATTCCGGCTTGATAGACAGCGGGTTTTTAGTCATAAAAAGATGCACCGGTTGCTTAAGCACATCGTCGTAAAGCTCCACAGCACGACGAAAATCTCCATCCGTGAAGAACCCAGCCAAACATCCTTCGCCATCAACTACCGATGCGGCTCCGGCATGTGCTCTAGTTATTGTGACAAGCGTATCTTTGACGGTTGTGTCCTTGTTGACTATGGGGTTATGCTGTCCTGTGCGCATAATGTCTTCAACTTTAAGTAATTGCCTGCCTAGAGAACCCGCCGGATGAAAAAGGGCAAAATCCTCGACCTTGAACCCTTTTTTCTTATAGACACAAATTGTCAGCGCGTCGCCCAATACAAGCGTTACAGTCGTGCTTGATGTGGGAGCCAATCCGAGCAGGCAAGCCTCCTTTGTAATGCTGGCATCAAGCACAACGTCACTGTAATGAGCTAGGGTGGATTCGAGTCGCCCTACAATGGATATCAGTTTAACCCCGATTTTTTTGATCGTAGGTAACAGACGAGTGATCTCATCGGTTTCGCCACTGTTTGATAATGCCAAAACAAGATCGTCCGGCTGTACCATGCCAAGATCACCGTGTAGGGCTTCTGCCGGATGTAGTGACAGCGACGGAGTTCCCGTACTAGCCAGCGATGCCGATATTTTTCTTCCAACTATACCTGACTTACCCATTCCTGTCACAATAATCCTACCTCTACAGGTACTCATCATATCTACAGCCTGTACAAACTTGTCACCTAGCCGATCGCACAACGCCAATACCTCATCAGCTTCAGCTCGAATAGTATTCTTAGCGATGTCAAGTATTTGCTTTGCAGTTAACTGCCTGTTTTCTTCTTGCATATATCAATCCTTATTTTAAAACTTAAATTACGATATTCTGAATTCAACGATTTTCTAGTATTCAAATACTTTTGAATCAAATAGAGACAAAACCTTATGTGAAACCATAGTTTCTTTTGTGTACATAAATTCAAAAAACGACTATTAGTTCCACTCCTATGGCGATAATTCTTAATCTAGATAATCTTTCTTAACTTCGCAAAATTTGATTTCTAAATAATCAGCAACTCCGCAATTATCATACTATTTATTTTGCCACTTACCCTGTAATTGGAATGGAGCACTTCCGACAAAATAATCAGAAGTAACCTTTATTGTTTTTACAGAGTGATGCCATGCCAAATGTTTTCTTTTTGTATTATCATAAATAACTATTGATAAATAATATTTTCCAGGATTTAACAATAAGTTGGGGATAGTAATAATCATGTTATGTGATTTAAAATTATTTAAGAGAACAATCTTATTATACTGCGAACAACATTGTGCAACAAGTTGTAAATCTTGACTTAATAAATCAAGTGAAATAATAAATTCAGAGTATCTTGTATTTACAGATACATTGAATTCAACATGCAAATCTTGTCCATACTCGATTTCTAAACATTCGTCGGGCTTACCATTTAATTTTAGTGAGGTAATTTCAGCATTTTCTCCATGAATAACAGATGTTTCTTCTGGGAATAACGATCTATATTGGTCTAAACCGCCTCCTGTATTACCATCATATATTACTGAGCCATGATCCATCACAATTACTCTATCACATATTCTGGCAATTTGTGGCATGCTATGAGATACAAAGATGACAGCGGCATTATGGCTTATTTCAGATACATAATCATAACATTTAGCTCTAAAACCAACATCACCTACTGCAAGTACTTCGTCTATCAAAAGAACGTCTGGATTAATTTGCGCCGCGATGGCAAACCCCAGCCGTACATACATCCCGCTCGAATAATGTTTAACCGGCATGTCGATGAATTCTTCAAGCCCCGCAAAATCTATGATCGAATCGAGTTTGCTGTCGATTTCTTTTTTCCTCAGTCCGAGAATAGCACCATTGATATAAATATTTTCACGGCCGGTCAACATCGGATTGAAGCCCGCTCCAACCTCGATAAGCGCTCCTACCCTGCCGTGCATCTCAATACACCCTTTGTCAGGCATGTAAATACCGTTTAACATTTTGAGCATGGTCGATTTGCCCGCGCCGTTGGCGCCAATCAATCCGACAACCTCGCCTTTTTTTACCTCAAAACTGACGTCGTTAACCGCAAGGAATTCCCCTTTGCGAAGTTGATCGGTTCGCAGATGCACCCCGAAAAAACTCGCCGCGATATCCATTGCGCCGTACATCATTACGTATCTCATCCGTGTAGCGAACTTTTTGGATACGTTTTCCACTCTAATAGCTATATCGGACATAATTATATTCGCTCCGAAATTTTGGTTTGCGCTATGAAAAACAAATGCCAGCCTAAATAAAACACCACAACCGACAAGGCGACGCTCCACATATATCCGGTCATCAGGTCGGTAGTTCCCCGCAATATCAGGTCGCGGGGCACGTTGATAAGATAATTCAAAGGATTTAGATATGAAACTTTTGCCAGAAGATTCTCACCCTCAATCGGATACAGCACAGGGGTAAGTAGCATAAACCCCATACTTGCAAAGCTGAGCAGGTTCGATATGTCACGCATAATACCCGAAATCAGCCCCAGAAAAAAACCGAGGCCGAGCGTAAGAAGAAACAACGGCACTATCGCCAGTAGACCTGTAAAAACCCCTATAGGATGCGGAGTTTCTCTATAGCATACGAAAACTATTATAACCAATATCGACCGGATAAAAAAATCCATGATTGCGCCCAATGATGCCGCGAACACAATGGAGGTTCTCGGAAAGTTGATCTTTTTTAGCATGTTCTCGGCTGATACCACACACTGCGTGCATGCCAGTATTCCGCCGTTAAATAAATTGAATACCGTCAACCCGACCAGCGCGTAAATCGTATACGGCACATCGATTCCCTCTACCTTCAAAATACCGGCGCTGTTCATGCCGACAAATATACCTACTGTAACGACCGGTAAAATCACCGCCCAAAGAACTCCCAGAGCCGCCTGACGGTATCTGGCGCTGAAATCGCGAACGAAAAAACGCCATATCAATTCACGGCCTATGACTAATTCCCGTAACATCAGGCGGATATTAATAAACCGCCCTGTCATGCCCATGATTCTAGGCCCGAATGGTGTATAGGAAAAAGACAACGATGACTCAGTTGTTTTAGGTTTCATAAAAAAAGGAATCCTCCGATTTACAGTAGTAAAAACTTAATCGGCAATATGAAAGAAAATTTTTAGGAAAATATTGCTATTCGGTTCGATAAGTATCATATCACAACCCGAGCAGGTCGCCTTCGTCTATAATACCGAGAGGCCTGCCGTCCGACCCGACGACCGGCAGTTCGTCTATTTTCTTATCCTTAATCAGTTTCAGAGCCTCGGCCGCAAGGCATCCCGGCTTAATCGTCAACGGATTTTTCGTCATAAAAATATTAACCGGTTGCTTGAGCACATCGTCATACAACTCCACGGCGCGACGGAAATCCCCGTCCGTGAAGAATCCGACCAGACATCCATCCCCGTCAACCACCGATGCGGCTCCGGCATGCGCTCTTGTAATGGCCACAAGGGTATCCTTGACAGTTGTATCCTTCTTGACTATTGGGTTATGTTGTCCTGTGCGCATAATATCTTCCACCTTGAGCAGTTGCCTTCCAAGCGAACCCGCCGGATGAAAAAGGGCGAAATCCTCGACTTTGAACCCTTTTTTCTTATAAACACAAATTGTCAGCGCGTCACCCAGCACAAGCGTTACAGTCGTACTTGACGTTGGAGCCAACCCGAGCAGGCAAGCCTCCTTGGTGATACTGGCATCCAGCACAACATCGCTGTAGCGCGCCAGCGTGGATTCGACCCGTCCTACCATTGATATCAGTTTAGCCCCGATTTTTTTGATCGTAGGCAACAGGCGGGTAATCTCTTCGGTTTCGCCGCTGTTTGACAATGCAAGCACCAAGTCGTCCGGCTGTACCATACCCAGATCACCGTGCAACGCTTCAGCCGGATGCAGTGACAGCGACGGGGTGCCGGTACTAGCCAGCGATGCCGATATTTTTCGCCCTACAATGCCGGATTTCCCCATACCTGTAACTACGATACGCCCTTTGCACGAGCTCATCATATCGACCGCGCGTATAAAATTGTCGTCCAGCCGATTACATAAAGCCATAACCTCTTTAGCCTCAGACGAAATAACATCTTTTGCCAGATCCAGAATATCGATACTTTGCGATAATTGCGCCTGTGTGCCCAAGAGTCGTCCTCCTTACATGATTATCTTATACCAATTAATGACAATGGTTGCAAGTATACGGGATTAGCGTTGCTAAATCAATTGAGAAATTATAGCGAAATTCAAGGTTTAGATCAATGTGCCTTGATTTCTTCTATAACGTACATTTTTTCAAGCAAAACCGTCGTTTGCAGAAATATTTTCAAAAAAAAGGGATGGCTCTTTACGAACCATCCCCATACATCATATTTATTACAAATGGCGCACGGTATTAATACATGCCGCCCATACCGCCCATACCACCCATTCCCGGTGCGCCTGCCGGCATATCCGGTTTTTCCTGAGGAATATCGGTGATAAGCGCTTCGGTAGTAAGCAGTAACGCCGCAATACTCGAAGCATTCTGTAATGCCGTACGGGTAACTTTGGCAGGATCTATAACTCCGGCTTTTACAAGGTCTTCAAAAGTATCGGTAGCGGCATTATACCCTTCGCTGGCTTTGCGTTTGAGCACTTCCTGCACAATAACCGATCCTTCTTTGCCGGCATTTTCAGCCAACTGCCTGAGCGGTTCTTGTAACGAGCGTTTGACTATTTCCACTCCGATCTGTTCGTCGCCGCCGAGTTTCAAGCTGTCGAGAGCCGACAATGCGCGAAGCAAAGCTACTCCACCGCCCGCAACAATACCTTCTTCCACAGCGGCGCGTGTGGCGTGCAAAGCGTCTTCGACGCGCGCTTTCTTTTCTTTCATTTCGGTTTCAGTTGCCGCGCCGACGTTTATAACAGCAACGCCGCCTGCGAGTTTAGCGAGGCGTTCCTGCAATTTTTCGCGGTCATAGTCGGAAGTAGTCTGTTCTATCTGCGCACGAATCTGACTGACGCGCGCTTGAATATCTACTGTCGCTCCGGCGCCTTCTACGATAACGGTATTTTCTTTGTCAACAGTTATACGTTTTGCCCTGCCGAGATCCTGCAGGGTAACGTTTTCGAGTTTGATACCAAGATCTTCGGTTATACATCTGCCGCCGGTAAGAACTGCTATATCTTCCAGCATTGCTTTGCGACGGTCTCCAAACCCCGGAGCTTTAACCGCAACGCACTGGAACGTGCCGCGAATCTTGTTTACCACCAAAGTAGCCAGAGCTTCGCCTTCAACATCTTCAGCGATAATCAGAAGCGGTTTGCCGGACTGCGCTACTTTTTCCAGTAAGGGCAACATATCTTTCAAACTGGATATTTTCTTTTCGTGGATCAGGATAACACAGCTTTCTAGAATAGCTTCCATGCGTTCCGCATTGGTAACGAAATACGGAGAAAGGTATCCTTTATCAAACTGCATGCCTTCGACAACCTCAAGATGGGTATCGATACTTTTCGCTTCCTCGACGGTGATAACTCCGTCTTTGCCCACTTTGTCCATAGCTTCGGCAATAATATCGCCTATAGTGGTATCTCCGTTGGCGGACACACAGGCAACCTGCGCTATTTCTTTGGAATCCTGAACTTTCTTGCTGTTAGCCTGAAGTTGCGCCACAACTTTTTCCACAGCCTGCTCTATACCGCGTTTAAGTTGCATGGGGTTTGAGCCGGCGGTTACATTTTTCAAACCCTGACGGTAAATTGCTTCAGCAAGTACCGTAGCGGTAGTTGTGCCATCGCCCGCGACATCACTGGTTTTAGAAGCGACTTCTTTAACCATTTGGGCGCCCATGTTTTCGTATGCATCTTCCAATTCGATTTCTTTAGCCACGCTCACACCGTCTTTGGTGACAAGCGGAGAACCGAATTTCCTGTCTATAACCACGTTACGCCCTTTAGGGCCGAGCGTGACTTTTACAGCGTCGGACAATTTTTCAACGCCGCGCAGTATTGCCTGACGGGCTTCGTCACTGAACTTCATTTGTTTAGCCATTATTCCCCTCCTTGATTTTAAAACTTACAAATAATTTATTGGAAACTATATACTATTACTGGATGATGCCCAGTATGTCGTCTTCACGGACGATTAGAAAATCTTCGCCGTCGATCTGTATATCGGTTCCGGCATATGACGAAAACAGCACGGTGTCTCCGTTTTTCACAGTCATGGCGACACGTTCGCCTTTATCGTTGAGTTTGCCCTGTCCGACTGCAATAACCTTGCCCTGACGCGGTTTTTCTTTTGCCGTATCCGGCAGAATGATTCCGCCTTTTGTTTTTTCTTCTGCCTCGAGCCGCTTTACCAGTAAACGGTCGTACAAAGGTTTTACCTTCATAGTAGCCTCCTTTTAGGTTTTTATTGGTTAGGTTTCCGGTAAATCAATGTTTATTTAAGGATTTTTACATAACATAAATGTAACTATCTAGGATAGAAAAGAATTAATAGTAACAACCGTCAATGAAAATACTTCCACTGCCGGTCGTTCATTCCCATTTCTCTCAGTATGCGGTAATACTCCTCTCGCGACAAATCTTCCATTTTCTTGCCGTATTTTTGCAGATACCGGTTGAATCGCAGTACATCGTCTACCATATTTTCGTGTGTTTTCTGAGATCCGCCGATCAGATAAAAATTATCGCCTTTGGTTATATATTTATCGGATTCCTTACCGTCAAATCCCAATCCCCAGAGCATCGCTTTGTCCATAGTGTGTTCCTGCCTTTCATTAGTCTTGAACAAGGCTAACGATACTACACAATTTTTTTTGTTTTGGGAAGATTTTTTTTTGCGCCACGCCATACAGTTTATCACAACGAAACGTGCGGCAATAAGATACAATACAAATCCATACACAAAATAATATCCATGATAATATTTAACACATAGCACAATTTTATTAACCATACAGATGCATTTTGTTGATGTATAGAATGATGCATATTTTAACCCCATCAATAAAGAGGATATCTATATTGACTGGTAATATAAAATTTTACCATAATCAAAATAATCACATTTTTAATATTGACAATTATGTATATTGTTGATACGATACATATAATTTCTACAATAACCACAAAATAGGAGGATGTTATGAAAAAATGTCTTTTAGTATTTTTTTTATTGGTGCTTGTAGTGGCCCCTTCGTATGGGCGTAGCATACCCGGAGCACCCAATGAAGTGAAAGATCCTTATTTCGAACACTTGCCAAACTCATGGTACACATTGGGCACCTATTCTCTATTTCCTAACGATACCGGACAAGGCTTTTACATTGATCCGGGCAGAGACGCGGACAGCTATCTGTTTTTACGCACTATAGTGGACGATGCCATAAGCCCTCTTTGGAATCCTGACTTTAACATGAAAGAAGTGGATTTGAGCTTTTTCGGACATCTCGGCGGAGACGGATACATCAATTTCAGGCTGGACTGGTGGAACGACCCGCAGATCCCGGAACCGCCCAACGACCCGAACACTCTGCCGCAACCGGACGGATGGACTCCATGGTATACCATATCCGCCTCGTCTTTGCCACAGGGAGTATTGATAGACAATTCTCTATTGTCGCCCGGCGAGATGCCCCCTAATAACTGGGATTTGTACGTGTTTCACATTATACTCGACACTCAACCGCGCTGGGTCAGTATCGAGTTTGAGCTGGGCGTAAACCCTGAAATAGCCGGAACCCTGCAGAATCCGGCAGGATCAGGCGAAGCACTAATCACCGGAGTCGACTTTCAGGCTAAATGCCTGCCGGAACCGGGCGCCATGCTTTTGTTCGGATTCGGCGGATTCTGGTGGATATTCAAACGAATTCGTCCATAGTTTTATCGTGTCTTTCTTTCCTATACAGGAACGGCATTCAAATCTATTTACGGATGCCGTTCCTGTCGGTATTAAATAATTACTCAAGTTTATTTGTTAATTAAATATGCATAATATTTAAAATAATGTAAAATAATATTAAATAGTTAAACAAATTTACCATTTTTTACCTTAAAAAAATCTCAATAAGAGCGTACAAACATATCGCAAAAACCGTTTCCTCCTGATAACCAATATGTTGCCGATTGCTTGGCTATACGTTGAAAATATGTGGCACAAATTTTGATGTATCTTTTTAACCGGTCAACATTTTTTAACCGTTAAACCGACAGCAAAATTAAAACAGTTTAAAGGAGAAAAATTATGAAAACAATCTATGTTTATAAAGCGATGATAGCATCTATACTGTTTGGAATGTGTATCAGTTACACCTTTGCGGACGAAGAAAAGAACGAAATGATGCGGGTGTACGGCGAGGATTTGACAAAGTATATAATCGAAGCGCAGAATGATTTGCGTGACACCGAGAAGATTTTTGCCGAAGAGAAAGACGAGTTTCTTGAAAATACAGATTTCAATCAGCGGATAATAGAGCTGAAACAGCAGAAACTAGCCGTCATGAAAGAGCTTCTCAAGGCTGTGCACAAGCAGGATTTCGACATGATTGAAAAACTGGAAAGACAACAGGAAATAAACCAACACAGGCTCAATCTTATAGGAACTGAAAAAGATATGGTTTTAACGCTTGGGAAACTGAAAAAACGGGCTGAATATGAAAAGGTGGCTGATCCGGCAAAACTTAAGGCATCTATCAAAGAGTTGGAATCATTATTCTACGGAATACTTGCCTCTGAAGAAGCCGTTTTCACAGAAACACTCCGCCTTAAATCTCTATATAAAGATAAAGAAAAGAAACTTGCAGAGTGCGAAGACATTTTTCAGTCCGATAAAAAAGAATAATCCTAATTCGCTGGGAGAGGAACGCCGGCTTTTATCCGGCGTTCCTTTTTGCTCACCTAAAGAGCCTTCCGTACCGCACAGACTCAAAGATCGAATTTTTTTTTGGAACCGGCAAGTTGTGTTGCGTCTAAATATATTGTAATGTATACTATTCAAATACAAAAACAACAAACTAACCGGAACCATTAAAATGACATCACCCATTATCATAAAAGGCGCAAAAGAACATAATCTGAAAAATATCGACATTACCATACCGCGTGACAAGCTGGTTGTTATCACAGGGTTGTCAGGGTCCGGAAAATCTTCGCTGGCATTTGACACCATATACGCCGAAGGCCAGCGCAAATACGTGGAATCCTTATCAGCTTATGCCCGCCAATTTCTAGAGCAGATGAAAAAACCGGAAGTGGAGCACATAGAAGGCTTATCGCCGGCGATATCCATAGAGCAACGCTCTGCATCATACAACCCGCGTTCTACAGTGGCAACATCTACGGAGATATACGATTACCTGCGCCTATTGTTCGCGCGAATCGGAGTGCCTCACTGCAAAAAATGCGGTAAACCAATTAAGCGTCAGACTGTGCAGGAAATAGTAGACCGCATAATGGAATCGTCCGAAGGAACACGGTTCATGGTTTTGGCGCCGGTTGTACGCGGGCGTAAAGGAGAGCACAGACAGCTACTGGAATCAATCAAACGGGACGGATATATCAGAGTCCGCGTAGACGGTAAAATAGTTTCGCTCGATGAGGAAATAGACCTAAATAAAAATGTCACCCATCAGATCGACGTGGTGGTCGACCGGCTGGTGATTAACGGCGATGTACGTGGAAGACTTACCGATTCGGTGGAAACGGCATTAAGGCTCAGTCAGGGTATTGTTACGGTAAATTTTCCGGACGAAGACGGACGCGATCATCTATACAGCGAGAAGTATGCTTGCATAGACTGCGCAATAAGCCTTGAGGAATTGTCGCCGCGCATGTTTTCGTTCAATAGCCCATACGGTGCGTGTCCGAAATGTCACGGTCTTGGAACCACTATAAATATGGACGTCGATCTGGTTATACCAGACCGCTCCAAATCTTTGCGCGACTGGGCAGTTGAACCGTGGAGCAAAGCCAGCCGGCATATACGCAGGTACTATTCGAAACTTATAAACAAACTGGGCAGGTGGTTTAAATTCGACCCGAACACTCCTTTTGAACAGCTACCGCCCGAAACACAAAAAATTTTGTTATACGGCGAAGGGCACGAAACAAAAACCGACTGGTCTATACCGAAAAACGAAGACGACTACGAAGGGATCATACCGCAACTGGAAAGGTTGTACCGCGATACGTCAAGTGAACATTTGAAAAACTGGCTGAACCAATACACATCGCTACGCACCTGCACAGAATGCAAAGGCACGCGACTGCGAATCGAAAGCCGTATGGTGCGGGTAGCCGATAAACGGATACACGACATAACCGGTTTTTCCATAAGAGAATGCCTTGACTTTTTCGATTCGATGGAACTGACAGAGCGCGACCGGATAATTGCATCGGAAATCAATAAAGAAATAAACAGCCGACTGCGTTTCTTGATAGATGTTGGGCTGGGATACCTTACACTCGACCGCCAGAGCAGTACGCTGTCAGGCGGCGAGGCTCAGCGAATCCGTCTTGCGACACAAATCGGGGCGGGGCTGGTCGGCGTGCTGTATGTGTTGGACGAACCGAGCATAGGCCTGCATCAGCGGGACAACCAGCGTCTGCTTGTAACTTTGCACCGGCTTAAGAATCTGGGAAATACCGTGCTTGTAGTAGAACACGACGAAGGACTTATACGAAGCGCAGACCACGTGATCGATCTTGGTCCCGGCGCAGGTGTACATGGCGGTTACATAGTGGCGCAAGGTACGGTTGACGATATCATCGCCTCAGAAGATTCCCTTACCGGAAAATACCTGTCCGGCAAGAAATCAATCGAAGTACCTCGCGCACGCAAAAAACCAGATAAAAAACTTCTTCTTACTATACGCGGCGCGGCCGAGAACAATCTGAAAAATATCGATGTGTCTATTCCGATCGGTTTGTTGACCTGCATTACCGGCGTATCCGGTTCGGGTAAAAGTTCGCTTATAGACGACATTTTAAGGCCTGCGCTGTTCCAGCATTTTTATAAATCGCGCGAAAAAGTGGGCAAGCATAAATCTATCAACGGGTTTGAACATCTGGATAAAGCTATTGTGATCGACCAGTCGCCCATAGGCCGCACGCCAAGGTCTAATCCCGCAACCTATATAGGCGTTTTTTCGGCTATACGCGAACTGTATACACGAACGGAAGAATCCAGAATGCGCGGATATAAACCCGGAAGGTTCAGTTTCAACGTCAAGGGGGGGCGATGCGAGGCGTGCAAAGGCGACGGGATCATCAAAATAGAAATGCATTTTCTACCCGATATTTATGTTGACTGTGAAATATGCAAAGGCAAACGCTACAACCGCGAGACACTTGAAGTTACCTACAAAGGCAAAAATATCGCTGATGTGCTTGATATGACCGTAGCTCAGGCGCTGGAATTTTTTGACGCAATCCCTCAGATAAAACGCAAATTACAAACCGTGAACGATGTCGGGCTGGGATACATCAAACTTGGACAAGCGGCAACAACACTTTCCGGCGGCGAGGCACAGCGGGTCAAGCTGTCGTCGGAACTAAGCAAAAAGGCGACCGGCGATACTATTTATCTGCTCGACGAGCCGACCACAGGCCTGCATTTCGACGATATCCATAAACTGCTTAGCGTGCTTTCGCGCTTGCGCGACGCGGGCAACACCATAGTAGTTATTGAACATAATCTGGACGTCATAAAAACCGTGGACTACATTATCGATCTTGGGCCGGAAGGAGGCGATATGGGGGGCAATCTGGTTGCCGCAGGTACGCCCGAACAGGTCGCGGCGTGTGAGCAGTCGTATACCGGTAGCTTTTTACGTCCAATCCTCACACAAACGGTTTCTGCCTAGATATTGTCAAGTATAGTGGATTTAACAATATACCGCGGTTAATTACGCGGTTTAACCAGAAACGATAATCCCGCCATTTTGTAATTGGTAGCCCCAATGATGCGTAAATCGAACCCTTTGATTGAGACGATTATCGCTATATATCGTTTGAAAGAAGCATGTTAGGATAATTTGGATGATGTTTTACCGTAATTCATATTTTTTGTAACGCCCCCATTGATAAAGGAGGTGATCTAAATGAAAAGGGCTCATTTTAAGCATGCTTGAAATCTCAAGTGACAGAATAAAGTGTTCTTTTTCGGTGAGTTTTTTGCAGTCATCAAGCCCAAGCAGATAAGGAAATTCTTTTTTTAGATGATAATCAACTTTTACAAAACGATCACATCCAATATTTTTCAGGAAATCACAGAGCAAAGCGGGACCCACATTATAAATTTGTTTTGGAAATTCTGACACATATTTCCATATTTCTTCTGCTGTACTGTTATTTATTTCATCAAGTTCCTGATAAAATTTCTCAATGCCATATTCAAGACGCTTTTCCATTTCTTGAGAGCCCTTTAAAATGACAGATATTATTCTGGGCTTAGGCTCATTAGATTTTAGATCAAAATTTTCTTTTTGTTGTATTCTGGATGTAATGTCATGCAGTTTGCTAGGCATCCAATTCTGATCGCGAAGAAATTCTTCTTTGGAATAGATTTCAGCTAAACAGTTAGGAAGCATAGATGGAGTAGGGATGCTTCCTGCTACGGAGATAAGATAATTTCTCAATATAGCATATGAAAAACAACTAGTAAAAAAAGTCTTCATCAAAGTAGGAATATCTTTGGGGCGTTTCGGAATTCCCCAATGTTCGAAATATGAGATTATGCATTCCCTGTCTAGCTTGTCTATTTTCAAATTTTGATCGTAGGCGAATTTTATTAATTTCTCTCGCCTAATCATTAATTCGGCATGGATTTCATTGATCTTGTTCTGATTAATGTGTTGTATTAATTTTGATTTTGCCATCTTTTTATGCCTAATGTTCACAAAGCTAAGGGGACAGAATGACCTTACCCCATTTGTTGTGCCAAGAATAATTAGAGAGTTAAGCTTGAGCCACATTCACAGGGGCTAGCCCCTGTGAAGCCATCTGATTTTATGGTTGTCACTCATTCGCATCTCCTAACATTCAAACTCAGCTACCGGAAAGCACAAATTTACGGTCAATTGGAGTGCGCACCTATTTTTTGTTTTTTCGATCATATTCTTCAATAACAACTGCTGGAACAGTTTTAATGAAGTCGTTTTTAGCAGTGTATTGAAATGTTCCTCTTTGTCTCGCACATTTGCCAGCGGGAATTTTTATTTTTTGCTTGTCATAATAAGATCCACCATCATAATTAATAAGCAAAACGACTATCCCATCGGTAAATCCTCCGGTTCTTGCCAATGCCATATTTGGTTTCAGAACTTGAAAAACCTCTATTTCGCCACTAGTTGTTATGCAGTCTCCTTTTTCAGGGAATATCGTTAGTCCAAGTAAACCATCATTAGGTTGATTCTCAACAGCAATCAAGGTCAGTACTAAGATTGTTGTTATAATTCCTGCAATAAATCCGCTACCAAATAATAGTACCTTCTTCATATTTCGATCCTTAATTTGTTGGATTTTCATTCTTCTCTTTTTATTATTCCGTATAACGTTTTGGCTAACCTGTCGCAGACTAGCCTTTGAATAACCAAAAGACTTTATGCGGACTTAAAAGAGATATTACCGAAAGTTGTGGATTGAGCTCATAGCATATCCCTCATTATTATGCCGCCTGTAGCATGCCGTCAACAAATTTTACCCTGTCTTACCAGAGGGATAAGATTTTATCCTCTGAGGCGTTTCCATGTTTTTTCCGCTTCCTGCACCAGCTTGAATATCATGGTCAGTGTTGCTATGCGCGAGCCGCATCCTTTGGTTCGTTTTGTCCGTAAGCGAATGGTTGCAAAGGTCGATTCGATCGAATTCGTAGAGCGCAAATGTACCCAATGTTCCGCCGGAAAATCATAGAAAGTAAACGACCCATCTTTATCTTTTATAAGGCATTCGCATTCATTGGGACAGCGATTTTTTAAATAATTATTTTTTTATTTCATATAAACAAAGGTTTAACTGGAAAAATCATAACTCAAATGATTGATTAAAAATCGGCATCAACTATTTGTTCCCGGCAACACAGTGCCGAACTGCGGCGTTCGTCCGTAAACCCATTCCAGCGAACTATTTTTTCTATACAGATCATCTACTGCCCCACGGTTTTCTACTGATAGCGCCGACTGGTCAAAATAAACCGGCACAGACTGTGTGCGGAAGGTATGATTGAAAGACCTGCATAATGACTCAATTATGGATTCCAGCGTAACGCGCGGATCAACTTCAACAAGGTTTATCACCTCAGAACGGTTTGACGCTACCGAGCGAGTCGTTATATCAGGCAATACCGGACGCAAATATCGGTTCATAGCCATCGTATCCGAATCGACCAGCAATGTTCCGTGGTGCAACGCCCTGTCTTTGCGCAAGCAAAATGCGTTGCCCGATATCTTGCGATATCGTAGCGTCAAATCGCGCCGGTTATTTAAAGTAACGTCAAACCCCATAGCCGACAATGCATTCAAAACAATACCTAATTGGCGGTCAATGTCGTAATTGTTCCGATCTGACAGGAAAGAAAAATTGAGGTTGCCCATGTCATGGTAAACCGCCCCGCCTCCGGATATACGCCTGCATAGATGTACTTCGTCGATTTGCATAGCCGGTATATCGCACTCACTCCACGGATGTTGGTTTTTCCCGATAACTACCGCCGGCCGATTGACATATAACAGCAAAACACATTCGCCGGGCGGCATTCCGCAAAAAAGCCATTCTTCCAGCGCAAGGTTAAAGCACGGGTCGGTTGATGTCGAGCGTATTATGCGTGTATGCATTTTTATGGAGTATCCTTGCCTTTTACTTACGATAGCGTGTTATCAGATATCGTGCAGAAACCAGATAATCCTATCCTGCGCGCGTACCTGTGCGGCAGGATAGACTCCGACCGTACCTTCAGGTGTGTCGAGGATTTTCGATACTATGGCGGATTTAGATTTTCCGGAAACAATAAAATATACATGCCGCGAACGGTTGATAATCGGTAGCGTAAGAGTAACACGTTGCCTCGGAACAACATTTTCCGGAGCGGACGCCGGCGCAACCCAGCGGGTTTGCTCATTGAGAGTGTCCGTGCCCGGAAACAACGAAGCAGTATGCCCGTCTGCACCTACTCCCAGCAGTATAACGTCAAAAAGAGGGTCATTGGGATTTTGTATATCCAGATCAAGTTCGGACTGGGAAAAATATGCTTTCAACTCCGCTTCGTAGGCGGTTGCCGATTCTTCAGGTGTAATATTTTGTGTTTGTATCGGATGAATGTTTTCGAGAGGTAACTCCGGCAGGGAAAGCAATGTATCTTTCACTGTAAAAACATTACTCATCGGGTCGTCGTGGGGTACAAACCGTTCGTCGCCCCAAAAAAAATGGGTGTTGAACAACGGAAATTTTTTTGTAACTTGCGGTGTAGACAACAACTCGTATAAACCTAGCGGCGTATTGCCTCCGGCTAGAGCTACGGAAAACAATCCGTAATCACGCACGCATTCGTGGGAAAAAGCCAGCAGGTTAACCGCTACAGCCTGATTGAGTTGCTCCATGGTAGCAAAATGTCTTATTTCAGGTTCCATATAACAAAAGCCAGATGTTAAAATTGGTGTTCAAGCCACTGTCGTCCATCACGTTCGATCAATTCATCAGCTTCGTTTGGTCCGTGTGTGCCTGCCTCATAGAACCGCAACGAATCGCCAGCAACATCCGCCTGCCATGCGCGAAGTATTGGAGTGAAAAGCGCCCATGAGGCTTTCATGTCGTCGTGTCGTACGAATAAGGTCTGATCGCCGAGCATAGAATCGAGCAAAAGACGCTCATACGATTCAGGAAGGTCTATTCCGAACAGTTCCTGCCAGTTGAAATCCATGCTAAGAGCGCTCATGCATAACTTAGGACCCGGATGTTTTGCCTGAATGGTCAATGAAATCCCTTCTTCAGGTTGTATCTGAAAAATAAGCATGTTTTTTGAAAAATCGTCGGGTTTTATCGGCAAAAAGATCGAGTATGGTATCTGTTTGAATACAATAGCTATTTCGCTCGTTTTTTTCGGAAGGCGTTTGCCGGAACGAATATAAAACGGCACGTCCCGCCATCGCCAATTATCGATCATCAGTTTGGCGGCGACATAAGTTTCCGTAGTGGAATGCGAATTGACGTCCGGTTCGTCGCGGTAGCCGTTTACAGGCTGGCCGCCTATTATACCGGCTGTATATTGAGCACGAACGACCTGCCTGTTCAGCTCCTTGATAGAAAACGGCCTTATAGATTCGAGCAGTTTGACTTTTTCGTTTCGCACATGGTCGGCGTCGAATGATACAGGCGGTTCCATGGCCACCAGAGCCAGCATCTGAAGCATGTGGTTTTGAAACATATCGCGGAGCAGTCCGGCCTGCTCAAAGTAACCGGCGCGATGTTCCACCCCAACCGATTCCGCCGCGGTAATCTGTACATGATCTATATAATGACGGTTCCATATAGGTTCGAAGATGGCGTTGGCGAATCGGAAAATAAGAATATTCTGAACGGTATCTTTTCCCAAATAATGGTCTATACGGTACAATTGTTTTTCGGTAAGAACTTTGTGGAAATGGCTGTCCAGTTCAAGCGCGCTTTCGTAATCCAAGCCGAACGGTTTTTCAACCACCACCCGTGTCCACGGCGACCGGTCGCCGGACTTTTTGGTCAGCTTGTGTCTGCCAAGATTCTCAACTATCCGCCCGTAGACATTTGGCGGGGTGGAGAGGTAAAAAATATGATTGCTACCCGTATTACATGTATTGTCAAGCTGTTCTATACGATTTTTCAAATCGGAATACATGGTGTCTTCGCCATAATCGCCCTGCAGATAAAAACATCTGTCGAGAAATTTCTCACGGCAACTTGTATCGTGCTGAAGGTCGAGTTGCTCAAGACGTCCGGCTACAGTATATTTAAACTGGCTGTCGGTGTACTCTGTTCTTCCGCAACCTAGAATATAAAATTTGTCCGGTAAAAGGCCGTGGCACATGAGGTGAAACAGCGACGGAATCAGTTTGCGGTTTGTCAGATCGCCGGAGGCGCCGAATATGATCATCCCGCACGGCTGTGCTTTAGATTCGATACAAAATTCATCCCGTATGGTGGCATGAGTTTTTGGACGCGGCATTTTTAATGCTTCCTGTTATGGTTAAGATGTTTTTGATTCGTCCGCCCGCGCAGGTTCAACCCCGCCTGCGCCTATGGAATCGCCCTTTGCAGTTTGATCGCCGGTTGACACAACCACGTGTCCGCCGAATTCATTACGCAAAGCCGCAAGCACTTTATCCGAAAAAACATCCTGCTGGCGCGACTGAAACCTTTTGAATACCGCATGGGCTATACCTGTTGCGGATACTCCAAAATCTATAGCCTGTTGCACTGTCCAGCGTCCTTCGCCGGAATCTTCCACATAACCGGTTATTGATTTCAGTTCAGGGTCTTTCTCAAAAGCCGATTCAAGCAGTTCGAGTAACCATGAACGCACCACACTACCCTGATTCCACAGATGAGCGACATCTTTGAGGTTGAGGTTCTGTCCGTACGGTGATGCTTTGATCAGTTCAAAACCTTCGCCGTATGCTTCCATCATGGCATACTCCACGCCGTTGTGAACCATTTTAACAAAATGTCCGGCCCCAGTTTGCCCGCAGTACAGATAACCGCCCTGGGGCGCTAGGGTTTTCAACAGAGGTTCGATATAATCGAAATCCGCCTTATTGCCGCCTACCATGGTGCAGTATCCGACTTTAAGTCCCCATATCCCGCCAGACACGCCCGCGTCAAGATAACGGATTCCGAGCGGCTCAAGCTGAGCCGCTCTTCGTATGTCGTCTTTATAAAAAGTGTTGCCGCCTTCGACTATAATATCGCCCGCGTGAAGCAACTTGGTCAATTGATCTATATGGTCGTCTATGGGGCCTCCTACAGGTAGCATTATCCATACGATTCGTTTCGGCGATAACGCGCCTACAAAATCTTCTATGGTGTACGTACCTTTAACTCCTGTTTGAGCGACAAGCTGATCGACTTTGGACTGTGTCCTGTTATATACGACCACATCATGACCGCCGAGTTTAAGACGGCGAGCCATGTTTTTTCCCATTCTGCCAAGTCCGATAATTCCAACCTGCATAACATATCCCCCTATTCGACTATCCGATAATCTATTACGAAAGCAGAGTCTCCATGCGTTTACAGATATTATCCGCGGTAATCCCGTATTGTTCGAATAATTGTTCTGCGGGAGCTGAAGCGCCGAATTTGTCTATACCGATAACCGCCCCGCAGTCGCCCGTGTATCGCTCCCAGCCGAAGGAAGAACCTGCTTCTACAGCCAGCCTGCACTTCACAGAAGGAGGCAGTACTGTATCTTTATATTGTTTCGTCTGCTGTTCGAACAAATCCCATGACGGCATTGATACTACTCTTACAAACAACCCTTTTTGAGCCAGACGGTTTTGCGCTTCAACCGCCAGATGCGCTTCCGAACCGCTGGATATAATGATACCGCGCATATCTCCTTTAGCTTCCGACAAAATGTATGCGCCTTTTTCAACCGGCGAGGCGGACGAATTTAAAATAGGCAAATCTTGACGTGAAAGAACAATCGCTACCGGTTTTTTGCAGGTGATTGCGAATCGCCATGCGGCGGCTGTTTCGTTTGCGTCGGCAGGACGAAATAGCGTCAGATTCGGCATCGCCCGCAACGATATTAGGTGTTCGACAGGCTGATGTGTAGGACCGTCTTCACCTAACCCTATACTGTCATGGGAAAAAACAAATATGGAATGAACGTCCATAAGTGCCGCCAGCCGTATCGCAGGACGCATGTAATCTGAAAACACAAAAAAGGTAGAGCAAAACGGCAGAATACCGCCGTGCAAAGCCATACCGTTGACGACAGATCCCATAGCATGTTCGCGCACGCCGAAATACATATTGCGGCCTGTAGTCGCTGTAGCTACGCGGCAATCAAGATCGCCGGCATCTTTCAAAACGGTTTTCACAGACGAGCCTAAATCCGCCGAACCTCCAATAAAGTTGGGCAGGTATTTAGCCAAAGCATTCATTATCGTACCAGATGCACTGCGTGTAGCGACTGCTTTTTCCGCAGGGAACTGAAGGGCGTTTAGGCCTGTATCCCATCCTTCGGGCAACAATCCGGCAATAAGGTTTTTTAGCAGTTTCGCCGCTTCAGGATACGCTTTTTCATACTGAGCCAGCAGGGTATTCCAAGATTGTTCGAGTTTTTTTCCTTCGCCCACCGCGGCAAGCATGTTTCGGGACGCTTCTTCAGGCACATAAAAACTTTTATCCAAAGGAAAACCGAAAAATTCTTTTGTGGCTTTCAAGGCGTTAGCTCCCAATGGCGCGCCATGCACGCCGGATGTATCCTGTTTTGGACTTCCGTATCCGATGTGGGTGCGAACGATGATCAACGACGGTTGATTGAGATTTTCCCTAGCTTTGGCCACAGCTGACGCCACCGCGTCTATATCGTTGCCGTCGTCCACGCTAAGTACTTGCCAATCGCAGGCTTCGAAACGCATACGCACGTTTTCGGTGAATGTAAGGTCTGTCGATCCGTCTATGGATATATCGTTGTCGTCATATAAATAGATGAGTTTGCCGAGTTTCAGGTGTCCGGCTATAGATGCCGCTTCCGCGGATATACCTTCCATCAGGTCGCCGTCAGACACGAGCGCATAAGTGAAATGGTCTATTACTTTGAAATCCGGTTTGTTGAAAAGTTTGGCCAGATATTGCTCGGCTATAGCCATGCCTACGCCCATTGCAAACCCCTGCCCGAGCGGACCGGTAGTACATTCTACTCCCGGCACGATACCGTATTCGGGATGTCCGGGTGTTTTGCTGTCCATCTGCCTGAAATTTTTTATCTCTTCAAGGGATATATCGTAACCTGTCAAATGCAAAAGCGAGTACAATAACGCGGATCCGTGTCCGGGTGAAAGAATAAACCGGTCGCGGTCAAACCATTTGGGATTTTTCGGATTATGACGCAGAAAACGTTTCCAGAGAGCGTAAAGCACAGGAGCCGCGCCAAGCGGAAGTCCCGGATGTCCGGAATTCGCCTGTTCAATCGCATCGACTGATAACATTCGGATAGTGTTGACGGATAACTGGTCTAAATCGGTTTGTTGACTGCACATGTCTTTCACACAACCTCCTTAAATAGTTTAATAGTTACACCGAACGATTTCCAGATTTTGCCACAACAGCCTGTCAAAAGCAACCGTTTCAAACAATTATTTTGATACGGCAGATTTTTAAACAGACGTTCTTTCACTGTAGATCAAATTTTTTATTACCTCCGCTTGCGGCATCAATTGAAAATCAGCAACAAACCTGAAAATCAAAATTTTTCTGGTGGTGTAGATAGATGGCTAACGTTCAGCATTAAAAAAATACTTGTGCTACGTAAATAATTACGGTAGTATAAAACAAACTATTAACCGGATACCCTGAAAATATCAGGGCGGATAACCTGTAAAAAAGGCGCACACTATGGCAAAATCTAAAGGACTGACCGACAGACAAAAGCAATTGGTCGATTTCATATCGCATCATATATATGTATCTGGGTATGCCCCGTCGATGCAGGATATCGCTGATCATTTTGGTTTTCGATCGTTAACTACAGTGGCGGATCATCTGAAATCGCTTGAACGTAAAGGAGCGATCAACAGGCCTAAAGGAGCGCGTACGCTTACAATCAATAAAGATTTCGTTCCTGTCTCTCAACGAACCCGTCCGCAAAAAGAAGGTGTTGTTGTGCCCTTGGTCGGCAAAGTATCAGCCGGACTGCCGGTTTTGGCAGTGGAGAATATAGAAGATTACTATTTGCTCGATTCATACCTTGCGCGGTTCAATGACGTTTTCATGCTACGGGTAAACGGAGACAGCATGATAGACGCGCATATCATGAACGGCGACCTGCTTGTGGTGCATCCACAGCGGGACGCGCTACGCAACGATATTGTCGTTGCCATGGTCAATGACGAAGCAACGGTCAAACGATATATTCCCCAGCAAGATTGTATTGTACTAAAACCGGAGAATTCATCTATGGAACCTATACGTATCCCACGCAAAGATGCTTCGTTCAGTATTGTCGGCAAGGTAGTCGGCATCATGAGAGAATGCTGAACGCCACGCTAAGCAGTAAGGCAAAATTATAGCTAGAAAATGGCGTCCATGTGTATTTGTTGAAATATGAATGTGATGTAATACAGAACGTCGTAGCAGTTTCCAATAGTATACAAATCAGCATGGATGGCAAAGGGCGTGTTTTCGACAATATATTCGTGGAACGCCTGTGGCGGTCGGTCAAGTATGAAGAAGTCTATCTTAATGAGTATGTTCTGGTACGTCAGCAGAGGACAGGTAGACCGTGAACTGGGCACATGGGATACCGCCATGCTAGAATCCATCTATAACAACGGCGACCCGCCGCCTGTGTCTGAACCGTCAGCTGTATTGATGTGTCTGTTGGGGCTGTGTTTCAAGCCTTTGTTCGGTAAACGATCTGCTAAGTGAATTTCTACTTCTATCTCTTGTGATACCAAAAAATATTAAACTCGCCGACAACAATACTAGTGTAAGCGGTTCAGGTATAGCGCAAGGCTCGTATTTACCGGCAATACGTGCGCCTATATGGTAGCTCTCAGCGGTAGGCAAATAGTAGTTTCGGTTAGATGCAGATAAATTGAATAAAGGATTAGGCCATGATCCGCCCCGCAAAGACCGATTAATACCTATCAAAGATTCATTCCATTCCCAGACATTTCCAGCTTGATCGTATGTCCCGTAAGGGCTAATCGAATTGCCATACGCGCCTACAGCAGTGCTGTAATATGGATCACCTACCGAAAACCCAGCTGAATAATAATTCGCCGAATTTCCTGTATCATTATCGGGGTCTTTGTTGTCGGGAGGTATATTTGTTCCGGTTGGAAATGACCAGTAGCCGCCATGACCATCATACAAATCAGGGTCATAATAAGCCGCTTTATACCATTCATCTTCGCTCGGCAACCAGTATTTCGCTCCTTCTAAACGTACTATATTTTCAGGGTTTGTTGATTGAAAAGACATGTCGTATGCACCGTATTCTGTCGTGCCGGTATCCTGCAACCCTATAGGCCGGCCGTTATGCAACCAGTTTACAAACCTGAGAATATCATACCAGCTTATATATACTACCGGCTTATTTTCCCATCCTTCGTTTGCCATGTATGTACAGCGGTCTTCATTTGTTATTCTGCTGATCCCATCATACAAAGTATCAGGATTATATTCTATGCTCATATTGAGATTATATAAGTCACGAGGGTCAGAATAAGACGCTACAGAATTTAAAAATTCTACATATTGAGCTGTAGTTATCTCATATTTTCCAATCCGATAAGTATAATCTACCGAACCGAACTCCATTGATTGACCCCATACGGTTTGTATATCCGAAGCGTTACCCGTATTGCCGACCACAGCCCAGTAATCAGGATCATCAAACGAGAAAGATAACGCATTCTGAGATATGCCCAGCAGTAAAAGTCCTATCATGTATGCAAATATTTGTGTTGATAATCTCATCTAGCCTCCGAGCGAAATATATTTTACTCTCTAACAACTATAACTTTATATAAACGGCTACTATGTAACTTGGCAAATGGATCAGTCCAAGAATTTGTGCCGTCTCCATTATCGATGATATCTTCTTGCCAGCCTTCATAATCGACTAGTTCCCATGCAGTATCGGTTTTTACATATATATAATAATGCCTGCCTTCTTGTTCAGTAACCGTCCATGTAATGCGTATCCCATCTGACAGCACATTTTCTTGCATACTTTGTACTTTAAACATACAATCCGAATCGCATGGGTCGGCTCCGGCGTATAATTCCATCCCGTCCGGCATACCGTCGCCGTCGGTATCGGGGTTAATGGGGTCGGTGAAAAATACTATGAGCTCCTCATAGTCTGTAAGACCGTCTCCATCGGTGTCGGAATTAAGTGGATTGGTTCTATAAGAGAATTCATCTGAGTTGATTAATCCGTCGTTATCCACGTCTTCATGAGCGTCATCAACTAAGGGGTCGAGGGTGTATCTTAGTTCATAAGCATCCGGCATACCGTCGTTGTCAGTGTCGGGATTTAGCGGGTCGGTGGCGTAAATCAAAACTTCATCTCCGTCAGATAATCCGTCGCCGTCCGTGTCGGAATTAAGTGGATCGGCGCCTAATATCGTTTCTTCCAAATTTTTTAAACCATCGTTATCAGTATCGGAATCCGGATGAAGGAACCATTGACCTTTTAAAATGGTTTCAAATAAATAATGCCCTTCGTCATAGGAGTTTTCCTTATAAGCATATAGAAAATCGTTGCCGAATGATACTATGAATTGTGGCCAAAATTGATTATCTCCATGATTATCTCCATGTAGTTCAAACGCTATATCCGGATGAGGTCCGTCGGGTGATATAAACATCCCCTCATACAACCCATTATAGCCCGAACAACGAATTAAAAAATAATAATCATCATTTGATCCTATCCTTAATGAGTCTAATACGCTATATTGAAACATATAAAATTCATCTGAGCAGGGCAGTCCTTCCTCGGATAAAAATTGCCCTAGTGTCTTGGTGTACATGACATTAAAAGAACTTTTTTCTGTTGTATATATATATCCATTTCCATTTGAACTCAAACGAAAATCAGTATAATACTCGCGCAAAAACATACTATACCCGGGAAGAATATTAGTGCCTGCTATCCCTTCATTATCCGCTATAGAAAAGATTGTTTTTTCAAAGCTATCAGGGTTAAGTTTTATACCATATGACATCCCTGCATCGTCATCCCAACTAATCATAAAATCTTCACCATTAGACGATGCTATCATGCCACGAAAGCCTGAATAACTGCTTGTTAAAAGATAAGATTCTCCAGTATTACCGTTAACATCTATGGTACGTACATATAACTCGCTATAATGCAGGTCTTCACTTGTTTCAACCCATGCACATAAATATATATCATTTAAACAAGTAAGTGAAAAAGAATAATAAAAAGATGTATTTATAAATTCGTTAATCAACATAAGCTGATCTGTAACAAAATTTCCTTGATTATCTATAATATATCCAGATATTTCTGTTTCATTGACCCGTCTCGCTATCAATGCTCGATTACCATTAGAAATAGCTCTATATATAGGATCAATATGATTCTCGCCAGGGGCATCCAGCACAATGGGTGCAGGAGTGATATATTTATGAAGAGGGTTTGTACCATATATATTTATTTCGTCATAATCAGTTAGCCTGTCGCCGTCGGTATCTGGATTGCATGGATCGGTTTTGTATACGAGTAGTTCGTCATAATCGGTTAGCCCGTCGCCGTCGGTATCCGCACTATTTGGATCGGTTTTATAAATTACGCATTCTTCGTAGTCGTTCAATCCATCATTATCAATATCAGGATTTAAAGGATTTGTGAAGAAAAAATAAATCTCGTCATGATCAGATAAACCGTCGTTATCGGTATCAAATTTGAAAGAATCAGTGCCGTACAGCACCTCTTGGTCGTTACTGATACCGTCACCATCATAGTCATCCGGAGATTGATAAGCAAGAAGCCGAAACATAATAGGACTATATCCTTTTGACCCAATCATTCTGCAGATCAAACCAAATGTACTGCCATTCGAGGCAACAGAAAATCCTCCATAGTTATAATCACCGCTGAGAGGAACATTCAGGCGAAGATTATTCTGATTTTCATCTATAATAGCTATGTTTAGGAAAGAGTGCAGGCCTGCAATACACGCTAGAAAATTGTGGTTATATGAATTCGAGACTTGTTCTGTAGAAAAACTCGAATATGATGAAATTGATCTTATCTCTTTTTTTGCGCCAATCAATTGACCGTCTGGCGATACACACTGAGCATAAATGATAGAAGTACCAAAACCGATAAGTTTTTCAATCCAAGTAATAAAGTAATTAGGGTAGCCGTGAGTGATATTCACAGAAGAATAAATTAGTTCACTACGACTGTATGGGTAATAAGTGCGAGTGATGCATTCGATACTAAATTCGTTGCCTATTATATTTCCGTTAGGGTCAATATTTATGCCATAAATAAATTGTGACTCTTGGTCAGTCCATATAACAATGTAATTTTGATCTTCATTACTTTCTACACGGGGGTATATCTGGTTAGATGTTTGGAATGTAGCTACGGTGAATTCTTCTTTGATCGTATAAAGCCCGTCATTATCTACGCCCACTAATTTGGCGTTTATTCTTCTTTGATCGCTATCGTTATTTACCCATGTTACCAAACAGCTTGTGCCATTCCCAACGATAGATATGTTATTCTTCGTGTCTGAAGTTTGGGTATCTATCTTTATTTCATCGCCTATCTTATTGCCGTTTCCGTCGAGCAATATTATATAGATACCATCGTTATCAAACTGATCCTTACCTTCAAAAACCACTACGTAATTTGAACCGATATGCGAAACCTGATACGCGGATAATTCAGAAACATTATCCCATTCTTTTATACAGAATTCAGGACTTATGGTATTCTCCATACCGGCAATAAGCATCGCTTTTAGATAATACAAATCGTCCGAAGATTCAATCCATGTCCATAAGTAATTATCTCCATTAGAATAAATAGATTGAGAATGAGCGGTTTCGCTTATCTTGATATTTTCACCTTCTCCGATCAAGGCGCCTGAAGGAGTCAGTAATTTATAGCTTGAATTGTAATTTTTGAAAGAAGTAAAACCGTAAGAATCGATATCCCAATCGACGTAATAACCCGAAACTAGCAAATAAGTATTCCCATTGGAAGCTATATCAATATAATTTATAAAACCGTACTTATAAAAATCCATGTTTTTCACAGTTAAATATTTACTTAAAGGATCAAGTTCGTATTGTGTTTCTATGCCATCCGGTATACCGTCGCCGTCGGTATCCGAATTTAGTGGGTTGGTGCCATAAATCAAAACTTCTTCGCCATCGGTCAACCCATCTTCATCGGTATCAGGATTATTCGGGTCAATTCCTGCTGAAAATTCCTGTAAATTGCTTAAGCCATCGTTATCAGGGTCTTCCTGAGCGTCATTTACTAAAGGGTCAAGCCCGTGTTCGATTTCCCAACCATCCTGCATACCATCGCCGTCCGTGTCGAGATTTAACGGGTTAGTTAAGTATACATTAATTTCGTCACCGTCAGACAACCCGTCATTATCGGTATCGGGATTTAGTGGATCGGTGAAGTATACAAAAACTTCCTCGTAGTCTGTCAATACATCGCCATCAGTATCAGTTATCAACGGATTAGTGCCGTGAACCAAAACTTCTTCGCCATCGGTCAGCCCATCGCCATCGGTATCAGGATTATGCGGGTCGGTACAGGCTATAAACTCCTGTAAATTGGCTAAATCATCGTTATCAGGGTCTTCTTGAGCGTCATTAACTAAAGGGTCAAGCCCGTGCTCGATTTCCCAACCATCCTGCATACCGTCGCCGTCTGTGTCGGGATTTAACGGGTTAGTTAAGTACACATTAATTTCCGCACTGTCAGACAACCCGTCATTATCGGTATCGGGATTTAGCGGGTCTGTTCCATATCCTGCCTTAATTAACGAACCGTATATGCCAAAGCCTGAACCGTCTTGATATTGTGTTTCCCATGTTACGAAAAATGTATTTCCGTTGCTCGCAATACTCGCATAGCCTTGGAATCCCAAATAATATTGATTAATTTGTAATTCCGAACCAATCTTTACTCCGTTTTTATCTAAAATCTGAGCGTAAACATTATAGGAATCTCCTCCATAAATGCCCTGACCGTGCCAAACTACAAGATAATTTATACCGTTGCTGGATAATCTTGGTATAATTTGATCGTTGTTGTCGTAAGTATTAATTTTAAATTCATCACCTACTTTATTGCCGATTCCGTCAATAAATTGGCCGAAAATGTCTTCGTTGTCGTCTTGATCTTCGCTATCCCAAACTACAAGATACCTATCCCCATCGCTTGAAACATTGGGGTTGTTTTGATGGTACTGCGTTGTTGTATTGAGCTGAAATTCAGTACCAAATATATTCCCGTCATTATCGATAAGCTGAGCGTATATTCCGTCACCGCTACCATCTTGGCCGGAGCTTGCCCAAACGACTAAATAATTTTTTCCGTTGCTTGATACAACAGGATATGCCTGATCGGACTCGGTGTAGCTATTAATCTGTATTTCATCACCAATTTTAACGCCGTCATTATCAAACAATTGTCCATACACTCCCGTCTCGCTTCCATCCTGTCCGATACTATGCCATACGACAAAATAATTTTTTCCATCGCTAGCTATTGACGGATGAACCTGCTGTCCCTTTGTATAACTATTAACTTGTATTTCTAATCCGACTTTTGATCCATTTTTATCAAACAGTTGCCCGAAAATTCCGTTGAAATCGCCATCTTGAAATCTGCTTGTCCATACAGCAAAGTAAGTTATGGAATTAGACGCTATCTTTGCACCCGACTGATTATCATTGGCATTGGTATTAATTTGTATTTCAGAACCAATTTTCGATCCGTATTTATCATATAATTGACCGGAAATTTCCCAGTCTTTTCCATCCTGCATATAACTTGACCAAACGACAAAATAATTTGTTCCATCACTTGCCAAACTTGAGTTATTTTGATTTGAATCAGTATAGGAGTTAATTTGAGTTTCATTATTGATTAATAATTTTTCAGCCAAATCTGTCAAGCCGTCGTTATCTGTATCTGAATTCAGCGGACTGGTATAGTATATATATATTTCTTCATAATCGTCTAAACCGTCGTTGTCGGTGTCTATAATTAAAGGATTGCTTGCGTAAACCAAAACTTCTTCGCCGTCGGTCAATCCGTCGCCGTCGGTATCTGGGTTTAGCGGGTTGGTGAAATAGATAAAAATCTCGTCATGGTCTGAAAGCCCGTCGTTATCTGTATCCGCATTAAGCGGATTTGTACCATAAACTAAGATTTCATTTCCATCGGTCAATCCGTCGCCGTCAGTGTCTGGGTTATTTGGATGAGTTTTATAATAAAACTCTTGGTAATTAGTTAAAGTATCATTATCGCGGTCATTGTCGGCATCGTCTGATAACTGATTCAATCCATATTCGATTTCCCAGCCGTCCGGCATACCGTCGCCGTCCGTATCCACAAGTAACGGATCGGTAAAATATACGGACAGTTCTTCTCCGTCGGATAGACCGTCGCCATCTGTATCCGCCTGCATAGGGTCGGTTCTGCAATAAAATTCTTGATAATTGGTTAACCCGTCGTTATCAGGGTCGTCATCCGAGTCATCCAATAATAAATTCAGACCATTCTCTATTTCCCACCAATCGGGCATTCCGTCGTTATCAGAATCGATCCATTGATAATCGCCGTCATACAACCCCATGGTAACACCGTCTGCGCCGGAATTAATACATACAGAATCAGCCAAAAGCTGGAAATTTCTAGTTTGAAATGATTTAAATAAAGGTGATTCCGATACAATATTGTTTTCCCCTTCCTGTGAAAGGTTGGTTAACATCGATAAATTTGAGGATATAAAATTGTAATCTATATTCAAACCGTCGTAAGAGTCGTTGTCAAACTCAATAGATGGAGTTGTACGGTTTAATGTCGAATATACTATATTATTTGAAAACTTTATATTTTCCGCGGTAAAATATGAACTGAACAAACCACTTACATCGATTACAGGTAGACTCATAATACAACTTTCCCCACCGATTACGCCGTAAGGGTATACTCTGATTGCTTGCCAATAACCATGAAAATAATCTATATCGGTTCTGATATACCATGTCCAATAATGATAATAGCTGGAACGATCATTTATAAACACATTATTTTCTAAAACAATATTTTCTGAATCAGATGGTATAACCGGCTGGTATAAATTATGTTGAGGCCAATTTCCTTTTTTAGGGGCAAGTTTGAAGGTTAGCGCACTACCGTCAAACACATTGTTGCATATACCTGCAACCATATTCCTGTCAGCGCTTTCAAGATATAAACAGTTGTTTATCAGAATATTGCCATAAAGCGACAAAACAGATATATTTTCTGTAGTAAAAATACCTGCGGTTGAATATGTGTACCAATGGTGTCCATTTGCGTGATTTCTTCCTCCTTTGTTGTTGGCAAATATATTGTTTTTAATGGTGTTATGACTGCTGTTATTAATATATACTCCTGCTGAGTAGCATATATTATATGTATCGGAAGAGCCGAAATCTCCTCTTTGCACATTATCAGAACACACATTATTGTCTATTACGTTGTAATTGCTTTGATTAGTTAGCTTAATTCCGCAAGTAGGGTTGAATTCGGGTTGGAGTGTTGCAACTCTAAAGCCACTTCCCTTTGAACATACATTTCGGATAAAATTGTTATCTGTACTGCTAATCAACTCAATTCCAGCGATAAAGAAATGGGAACATTTATTGCCATCAAAAACAGAGTTAGTACAGTTAGCCAACTTTATACCAACATTAAACCCCACCAAAGTATTGTTTTTGATTTCGCAGTTTTCCAGATATTGCGCGTAAATACCGATTTGTGTTTTTGTTCCCTTGAGATTTAATCCCTCGGCATTAAGATACTTTATTTTAATATTGGCTGATCCGGTGATAGTTATAATATTACCAACCTGATCCGGCACGTTTATTTCAACCGATTCTTGAGCTATTATCCGAGTCATTTTTTCCGCAGTGCCGGAGATATTCGGATTCGTCGCGTTGCTGATTACAAGACCATTTGACTCGTTATATAATCCTGACTGTATGATCAGAGTACTACCGCTATCAATATTATTAACTGCGTATTGAATTGTTTTCCACGGCGCGGACGCGGAACCGTCGTTAGCATCGTCTCCATTAGGGTTTACGTAATAAATATTTTCTGCGGGAGTTACTGTAACTGTATCTTGTCCAGACACCGGAATATCTTTTCTATTTATGGTTGCTGTACCTGAAAGAAGATATTCTCCGGAATTTCCTGCAATTTTATAGCTGAATTGCCTGCCACTGGAATCATTAAAAGGCCCCCATGTAATAGTACGTGTCTGAGGATTCCATACCCCTTCGAAATTGATATGAACCGGTTCAATAGAGTCGGGAATAGTTTCGATCACTATATATTCAGTTATCCACGAAACCGAGTAAAATGTAATCAGAATTTCAGGATTTGAGGAATTCGATTCCATAACCGACCGGCTCACCTGAGGCATATCCGAACCGGAAATGAATACCTCGTTGTCTCCGTTGATAGACAAAGCGGATCCATCACAAATCACTACGCCGTTAATTATAAAATCACCGTTAAAACCAGCAAGGGTATAGCTTAACTGTCTGCCGGAGCTATCATTAAACGGACCCCATATTATTTTCCAGTTCGATTGATCCCATACTCCTCCTTGAGCTATCGCAATCGGCGCTGTGCCTTCAGGAAGGATTTCTTCGACAGAGTAATATACGGTATTGGCGCATGGAACAATATTCAACAGTATTTCAGGGTTTTCGGTATTATTGTTAGTTATTGTGCGTTCAGCTGTTTCTTCGTGAAGTGTAATATATGTTATATAATTCAGCTCATCCTCAAGAGGATAAAAATTTTCCGATGAAGAATATGAAATTGTGCCCGAAATCTGTAATCCATATGTGCCTTGATTGCCTGTGATATCAAAAGATAATGTTTCGCTAAGATCTGACAGATTCCATAAGATATAATCGCCGCCAATATACCCGCTTGGATATATGTTTTCGAAACTTACTCCGCTTAATAATGCTGTTATAGAAAATGATTGAACAGGTCCAACAAAGTCAGGCTGAATTGTAACTGTAAGATATGCCGAATTATTGTTTACAATACTGATATTGAGTTTATTGGTTACCGCCGTAACGCTCTGATTACCGGATACAGGTTGTTCGTTGTCATTAAAAATACATCTCCCTGTAACTGAATATGTCCCATCCTCGCAACGTAAAGCATACCTGAGCTGACGCGGCTCGTTGTCAATAAACGGGCCCCAAGTCAGCGTGGAATTGATTTCATCCCATTGGGCTAAAGGTTCAACATCCTCAGGTGCAGATCCTTCCGGAATATTTTCGATTACCGTATAGCTGGTTATCAAATCTGACGGATTTACATTTATAGTTATGTAAGGCATCGGATTGTTATTATGAACAACGGTTCTTATCGCGCTCGAAATATTCTGCGGGTCATTTTCGATAGAAACAAAACCGTTTGACTCATCGTAACTTCTCAGATTTGAAACTTGAGCGGAATCGTTTTCCAGAACTTCTATTCGCACTTTGTAGTCTGAAGATTGAGTATATGAAGTAGTATCGATCAAAGCAAAACCTGAATAAATATTGGTAGCGGGATTAATAGTTACATTGCCTTCCCATGCCGGTTGAATATCAGGGCTGAACTCTTCGCGGTACAGATATATTTTTACGTTGATATTTGTTGAATCGTTATCGTATATTTCGAATTCAATTCGAGCTTCAGTTCCGGATAGCGTTTCGTTGTTTTCAGGACTAAGTACAGTACATACAGGTGCGTGAAATGCGGTTGAATTCGGATAGAAGAAAGACTGTTTTAGGTTTCTATAAGAATGCTGAGTATCCGATTCATAGAAATGTACGGTTACACCCGCAAAACTTTGGTAGTTTATATCGGATAATTGATTTCCAAAATATCTTTCCATTGCGTTGACGGCAATATTGAGTTTCTTGTTGCCTTGTCGCCAAAATGATGTGTGAACATCGTCCGCCCCTAGATTAAACGTTTCCAAAGCTAAATAAACCTTTTTTACCGGATTTAAGCTGTTAGCGTATACAATTTCATCAAAAGCATCTTGAAAGGCTACCGCTCTATGCACTGTGTAATTCATTATGACAATGTAATCGGCTAGATTTATTATTTGTTCGTAACCCGAACCGGTGTAAGTGTCTTCCGGATCATAGTCTATGTCATACCACCTCGGAATGACTACTCCGAATTCAAGTTTCTTTTCCAACTCATCGTTTTTTTGATTTATGTATTGGGCAAGTTCATCGATATTTGCAATAAATTGTCCCCATCTATTTTCCCAACCAAATGATACATAAGGTTCTATATCTAACTGTATTGCATCGAATTGTTCATTTAAGTTAACTGATTTATTATATAGAACGACTTTATCTATATAACTTTTAGCAATAGATAGGTTTGAAGTTAATGACCAGCTTGGGTCGCCTGCCAGATAATGTATTTTCAGACCTCTGCTATGCGCGTCAGCAATAAATGAACGCAATTCAGTATAATAATTAAATAAATCTATTCCAGATGTTTCACATGACATAAACACTGTATCAATCGCGTTATCCATTTCACCGTGAGGCGCGCTTAAGAAACTGAAAAATTTTTCTCTTTGACCGACATAAGCGGGATTGGACAAAGGATTTACTATTTCAATTGCCTGTCCCCAAACATATATAGATCTTCCCGAATTAGTTTCTAACGGCAGACCGTTCAGATACGAAACACATGACTCATCTTCAACAAAATTAGGATCGGTATATGAAGTACTTTTTTTGTAATCGGACGCTAACGAAAAACAGATTTTCTCATTTGCGGCTTTCCAGTTGCCCTGACTGTCAGCATAAGGCGAACCGGGTGTGGATTTCAAAGTAAAATTAAAAATTACTTTATACCAGTTATTTTCTTCTGCGGTTACGGCAGATAAATTAGTAAGAAATATCTTTTCAGGACTTAGAGCAGGATATTCGATAGACGCATCGGGATGCTGTTGAAAAAAAGCCTGCGGTGTGCCTGACATCCAATAGCGCATACCGATAATATTTCGTTCTAGCGGATCGACAATTTTCAGGTAACAGCTGTGAATAATATAATCCGAATAATCGCTCATCTCACAGTATTTTGGCAAATAGACAGTTATCGAATATGTTCCGCCGGTTTCTATCTCGTCTATGCTATGCTCGATTCTTGTGGGAGGAATCTCCCATCCGAATAACGCCGCTGAACATATAAACATTGACACTAGGAAAAATGTTGTTACAAAATTTAATCCTCTCGCCGTTAGTTTCATAGTGATCCTCCGTGATTAAAATGTAATATGTTATAAAAACTTGTTGATTACTACGCAAGGAAATATATGTTCATTTATGAATGTTTAAAAGAGTGTGGTAACGATTACAAATATATAGACAATGGAGTAAGTATTTTATTCCATACAATTAATTAATCAAGCGGGAAATAATTTAAAACCGGCGATAAAAACGGGACGCCCTCCCATTGATGATCATTATGCCACCCCTACACACAGTTTCGAAGTTGTCGAGCAATTCCTGTCTGGTTGGTGAGGTCATAGAATCTCTCCTGCATCTGCCAAAAAGAAAGCCCGTATCTCGCTCGTGACAAGAAACGGGCTTTCCATTAAATTTGGGGCGTCCAATGCGGTCAAACCTCAACGCAGTTTTATCTGTACAAGCTCATTTTATGACAGACAGTTAGATATGAAAGTATGGCGGTTACTATGATGTGGAAAAGAAATTACTCGGTAGCAAATCCTTTGGAAAAACGAAAAGTTGCTTGTTCCTCTGTAATAACAATTTCCTGTAACGCATTGCCGGCCGAAGAAAAATCAGGATCGGTCATGATGATAGAATCACCCTGCCAGTGTGTTTCATTATGGCGAGCTTTGATGTCATCTGACTTGACGAACCAACCCATTATTCTTTTTCCTGTCGATATATCACGAAGCTCAACGTAGTGACGCCAATACGGAGGAAAAATCCCACCGTAACGGACTGCCTTATAAATCAATTTATATTTTCCGTTTGGAGATATTTCACTACCAATGATTTTATCACCTGACGCATATGTCATAATACCGATCGTATACCCTAAAAAAGCTATACCCAAAAATAAGATAATTTTTTTCATAATAACTCCTATTGTCCGAGTAAATGTACTATTTTTTGGCTAAGCTGGTCGCGTGAATATTTCCCTTCATACGCTCGCGTAAATGCGTTAGCAATATCACGTGCAATGTAATCATTGAAAATTTCGACATCTGCTTCTCCCTCTTGATGATCATCATCTCCAAAATATTTTTGCCATATATCTGAAATTTGAGCAACACCTGAAATAGCATATCCCGTTAATTCGCCAATACCTCTTCGACCGGGTATAACATCGAATTTGTCATCCATTCCCCTGCCTGCTAAAATTACGCCGGCATGTCCAAGTACGTGTCTCGTGACATCTGCCTTTTGTTCATGATCAGTGAGCTCTGGTTTGAATCCCGAAATATCTTCAGATTTATATCCGTATCGGCTTTTGAACATACTGCGCCCAGCATGCCATGACGGATTTGACGACCCCATACTATCATCATAGATTTGCATCAAATGGTCAACGAATTTTTCTACTCCTGTTCGGTCATCCATGGCTCTTCTCCTTGCTAAAAATTTGTAGTTGCGAGAGATCACTTATCCCTCTATATAATATATATACTACAATTTAGCCTCGATTTACCCTCAGCCAAGAGAAAGCCATTTTCATTCCTCAATGTTCTTGAAATTTTGCCCGCAATTTCTGGAGACGTGATAGCGGATGGGCGGGTGGCTGGAATAACAGCGCACTTTTTTGCTGTTGCATTTTGGACATCGTAACGACGTAAAAAAAGCCCGCATCTCGCTCGTGACGAGAAACGGGCTTTCCAGTAAATTTTGGGGCGTCCAATGCGGTCAAACCTCAACGCAGTTTTATCTGTACAAGCTCATTCTATGACAGGTGGTAAGATAAAACAATATAGCGGTCACTATGATGTGGCAGAAATTTCACTTGTCCAAAAAATATTTTACCATTATCATACCATTAGAAAATTCTAAGAGGACAAAGCGGATGAACAGCAAAACGTTTTTTGTGTTTGCATGGGTCAAAATTACAATTATTTCATCATTGATATGTCTATTTGCTCAGGATATGCATCGATACGATTTCGACCTGCTTTCTATTGAATTACCCGAGAATTGGAATATTATTTTTCCGGAAGATGAATACGGCCTTTTTGATGCCAAGGATATTAATGAGTTCCGCTATGTTATCGCATCCAAAGAAAAAATCGGTGAAGTTTCGTTAGAAGAACTATTTCAAAAATTTATCTATAACGAAGATATACTTCTATATAACGGATCAATCTTGGATTCCGGTAGCACCGAAATAGATGGAAATCCAAGTAAATGGGTAATCCATTACCAAGAAGTGTATAACAAAAAAATAGTAAGTATTAATTTCATCTTAATTCATCAAAACAATCAGATTATTATTGGTGGGTATGCGAGAGAGGATATTTTTGATCAAAATAAAGAATTTTTCAATCGGTTGGTATCAAGCATCAAATTAAAATGATTACCACCGTTTTGGCCAGAAATCTCGCAAAGATTTACCACGCTCAACATCTTCTTTGATTTTTTTTCGCAATTCATCCTCTGAAAGATGAGGATATTTTCTGTATAAATCTATTCCACGCTTATTAGCGTCCATATCCATATCTCGTTTCGCGACGGATTGTGGGTCATGGGGATCAAAATTTGGGTTACCTGTTTCATGAATCTTTGTAACATGCTGGGCTTCATTTTCTCCAATTTCTTTGGCAACAGTATAAGCTCGCCGGATATGACGATATTGAGCACCTTTACCAAAAGATTGAGTATCTGTATAAGTACCATATTCTTCAATAGCTTCTTGGGTCGAAACATCATTAATTTTTTTGACCTTCCATGCTTTGATCGGGTTTTGGATAGACCATTTAATCTCGTCATTATTAATCCGACTGGTTTGACTATTAGCAAGTTGTACAATTCCTGAATTTATAAGATCATTTTCTACATCTCTCTGATTCCTTGTGCCATATAGACCTCTAACTAAAGCATTTCCTACATCTTGCCCGTACAGTTTTCCAACAGCTTCTGCTGAATGAATGGCTCTCATTCCTTTACCAAGATTATTCTTGTAGAAATGCATTAATTCGTTTGCAATTTCATTTCTGCTACGGTTAGGATACATAACTGTTCCTTTCGTTTTTTCTGATCCTTTCATAACATACCCACTTCTCCCGATACATATATAACTACAATTTAGCCTAGATTTAGCCTCAGCCAAAAAATAAGCCCTCGTCGCATTTGTTCACGAGACGCAGGCTTTGCATAAAATTTGAGGACATTCAAGGCGTCCGAACCGCAACGCGGTTTTAAGATATTCTTGTAGCACGCAATCGTGATTGACTTCTGACGTCACCAGTGGTATTTTTTTTATGATAACTATCGAACAATGGATTTTCAGGAAACATAATAAATCTCTAAATAAAGTGGATGAAATGGATATTGAAAAACAAAAGATTATTCAGTCTGACAAAATGATGAATGATACTTTAAATACCATTATTAGCAGACGAAGCGTGAGAATGTTCACAGATAAACAGGTCTGTGATGAAGACCTTAGACTTATTCTTGATGCCGCAAATCATGCCCCTTCAGCACATAATCAGCAATCGTGGCGTTTCATAGTTTTGCGGGAAACGAGTAAGAATGAACTGGCCAAATTTGTTAATTCTAAAGCGAATGACTTTCCTAGGCCGTCATCGACATTGCTTCGTATGGCATCACGCAGTATAGTAAGCGCTCCTGTGGTTATTGCTGTGGCAAATACAGGCAAACTTATCTCTCACGGAACAGAATTATTTAAAGTTGATAGAGATCAGGCTTATGATTTTTTCCGTGTTATGGAAATTCAGAGTTCCGCGGCGGCAGTGGAAAATTTACTTATCGCGTCTGCATCGCTTGGATTATCCAGCGTGTGGCTTGGAGTGTTAGTTCTTATAAAAAACGAAGTATTGCAGTTTCTCCAGGAACCTGAGGGAGAATTCATGGCGGTTATACCTGTAGGTTACGCGGCTCAGCAAAACTTTGGCCCCAAAAAGCAACCCTTGGACGCTATAGTAAAGTATATGTAACAAAATACTTTTGGTCTCTGATAATATCTCTCTATTAAATGGAGCTGTTATGCTTGATATTTATGTAGATGCCGACGCATGTCCTGTCAAAAAAGAAGTTTATCGTGTTGCAAAACGCTATCAACTAAAAGTGACTTTAATTGCCAATTCATGGATGCGGGTACCGGAAGAATCGTGGATTACACTTGAAGTTGTAGGTGGTAATCTTGATGAGGCTGACGATTGGATTGTTGAGCATATAAAACCGCGTGATATTGTTATTACAGCGGATATTTTGCTAGCGGGTCGTTGTTTGAGAGAAAAAGCGTATGTGATTGCGCCAAACGGAAAATCATTTAATGACGATAATATTGGCAACGCAGTTACAATTCGCGGTTTGATGTCGGAATTGCGCGATTCTGGAGAAATGACCGGAGGGCCGCCGCCATTTCAGAATAAAGACCGTTCAAACTTCCTGCAGGAACTTGATCGAGTAATTCAGTGTATTCGTCTGAAGTAACATGTCAAATAAATGAATAAAGTTTCTTGCAAATCTTGTGTAATTCATCAACCCAAAATTGTATCTAGCTGTATGAAAAAATATTTCTTTTGAATATTCCCCATAAACGACGTACTTCGTCAGGATATAGCGCACAGGGAATATAATTATTCAGATAAATCATGTTCAGGTAATTGGTAGCCCCTAGGGGAATCGAACCCCTGTTTGATGGCTGAGAACCATCCGTCCTAGGCCACTAGACGAAGGGGCCACCGCGAAATATTCAGATTTATTAATCGGCCGGCATAATAAAAACAGCCGAGGAAGGAATCGAACCCTCACATACGGAACCAGAATCCGCTGTCCTACCGTTAGACGACTCGGCTGTTTTATATTTCGTATATATTACTTATATCGGTATATAAAATCAATAAAAAAACAAAAAAAATCCCCCGAATTTTTATCTTAATTCGGGGGATTAATATTTATCTCAACTAGAAACTTACCAAAATATCTCCGCGTATTTCGATTCGATCGTCATCACGCAAAGACAGGCGTATCCATGTCAAATCCATGTGAACCTCCACATAGTGTCAAAGAACTTCTATAAAACAACCTGAACGAACGGACGTGACTTGATCCACACACCTGTTTTCCCAAAAAACCCATCCGTAGATTTTCAAAAAAAACAGATAAACCGTTCACTCAAGTGAATCGTCAAACTTTTATCTTATATATCATCATCTCAGCCGGTGACTTTCGGCATTTCCTTAAGTCGTTTCCCCCCTTTCCAGCCTCATTAAAATCACCTGAGATGCGTGTGCCTTCATTACAACCTTCTTATAATTTTCCTAATTATTTACTGCTTAATCTATAAAGTCAAGCAAAAAATCAATAAATTACAAATTTCTTTTGATCTCCGGTAGCATCTTCTTAACCTCGTCGGCAAGATAGCTGTTCGGTTCAGCTTTGAGAAATTCGTCTATCACCTTCTGCGCCTGTTCATATTGTGCAGATTTAAGCAAACTCCGTGCCAGATTTATTTTAGCATCGCCCGCCATAGGACTGGCCGGATATTGCTCAATCAATTTATTAAAAATTTCCTGCGCTTTTACATTTTCGCCCATAGCCATCTGGCAATACCCAATGCTAAGCAACGCAAAACTCGCCAGTTCGTGTTTTTTGTATTTCTCGACGAGCTGAGCGAATACATTCATCGCTCCGGCATAATCTTCCTTTTCGTAGAGCATATTTCCTTTTTGAAAAAGAGCAAGCGCAACGTATTCGCTATTGGGAAAATTCGCGATAAACTCGGAAAGTCCCATTTCGGTCTTCGCATTCTCGTATGCCAGAAGCGCTTTGTGGCGTTGGCTTGAAATGTAACGTGTTATACCTATATTGATCAGGATTACTGCGACTATACCGATAGCCGCCCACTGGACAACAAGTTTATTTTTTTTGTAAAAATCTAAAATGTTGCCGATGGCTTCCATGAAAGAATCGGTTTCCAACTCGTTTTTTGGGATATGATCTGCACTCACCGGTACAACTCCTTTAATTATGATCGTTCAATCGCTTTTTTCAGCAATTCTTCGCTGTTTGCTATAATTATATCCACATCCTGCAATTCAAGTCCAGCACCAAGTATGATTTTTTTGCGGATTTCCCGCGATAACAAGTTATCCGGACTATGGGTATCGGTGTTGACAATCAATTTCGCGCCGTATTTTTTCGCCAGACGCGCTACATGGCCGTTCGTCAGAGAATGTCCGCGCCGGGTAGTCAACTCCAGATACACACCTTTTTGCGCCGCCAGCCTGACATCATCTTCCGATATCAGACCCGGATGCGCCAAAAAGTCTACTCCCGCCTCGATTGCCGCTCGGTTAGTACCAGCGGCTACCGGTTCGACGATCGTTTCGCCGTGACACCCGACAATTTTCGCGCCTGATGATCTGCTGAGTTCGACATTTGAAGCTATAAGACAGGGCAACACATGTGTGAGTTCTACGCCAGGTAACACTATTATATGTTTATCGGCACTTCTGTCAAGCGCTTTAATAAAAAGACCGTAATGGGCAAGCAGAGTGGTTATATTCGAATCGTCGGCGTGGTCGCACATCGCCAGCGCCGTGTACCCTGCGGCAACAGCTCTGCGATGCAATTCGGACGGCAACAACTCTCCGTCGCTGAAAAACGTATGCATGTGAAAATCTATCAAGCTATCCATAATAACCTCTTTATTAACATTATACGCCAGGCGGGATTCGAACCCACGACCCCAGGATTAGGAATCCTGTGCTCTATCCTACTGAGCTACTGGCGCATATCGTAACATATTCACGCATCATAGCCAAATTTGCATTTTTGTGCAACTTTTTTTGTCCGGCAACCTGTTTTTTTTAGAATATACCTACATACCGCAAATCGACCGGTTAAGCGGAAAAAAGATTGATAATTCAATGCGAATATTAGATTATAAACTCAGTATGCGTTCCTATAACCTATAGCATTGCCGGAAAACGAAGGTGTTTTTGTCATGATAATACGATCGGTTTTTTCTGTAGCGATACTTATGCTTACATTCAATCATGCGCTTGCGCAAGAATCTTACGAAAATCTAACCCGGTTTTTTTCGCAAAAACCGGCTCCGGTTCTGACTTTCGATTTCACAACATCCGCGCAGGGATGGTCGTACCAGACAGGCAACGCCAATACCGAAATCCGTCACGGGAAATTAATGATGCGCTACGACGTAATTTCCGCGCCTCTTGTCAAATCGTTAGACGAACCTCAATTTTTTAATTATGTCGAAGTTAATTTTATGTCCGCTACCGCCGCTATACTCGAAATCTCATGGCGTACTTCAGCGGATTTAGCGTTTACGGATAAGCAAAAAGTCGTCCGACGCATCCATCCGTCCGAGCGTTACTCAGTATGCGAATTTTATATGGACGCATCGAACCCAATTACCCACCTGTCAGTTAAATTTACCGGCACGCGGGGAATTGCTATGATCGACTCCATATCCCTTTCCCAACGCCGTGTCAAAACCGATATCGGAAAAGATATTCGCGATTCCATACGCATGTACCCTCATTCATCGTTCGAACATACTGTCAGCATCGCTCCGTCGTCTACCCTGTTTTTTGCCTGCGGATTGAGAAATACTTACGGACAAAAATTAACAGAGCCGGTTCGTTTCCAAGTCTTTTTGAAATTACCGGACAGCCGCCGACGTATATGGGAAACAACATACCACGGGCAAACCGCGTGGGTCGATGCGGTTGTCGATCTATCCAGTTTCGAAGGCAAAGAAGCGTCATTCATATTTACTGCCGAATCCAAAGATATAGACGGACAACCTGAAGCCTTGCCGGTATTCAACGCTCCGATCATATATACCAAAAACAAAGAAAAACCGAATATTATTCTAATTGGAGCCGACGCACTGCGCGCAGACCATCTGGGGTGCTACGGTTACAGCCGTCCTACTTCGCCGTCAATAGACCGTCTGGCAAAACGCGGCGTTATATTCCAGCAGGCGTTCAGTCAATGTTCGTGGACGCTTCCGTCGTTTACATCCATAGTTACGGGGCTTTATCCGTTCTCCCATAACGTGGAAGACGAGCGCGACGTGCTTAACCCGTCGGTATTGACCATCCAGCACTATATGCGCGATAACGGCTATTACTCAGCCGGCTTCACCAACGGCGGTTATCTTACCAGCTGGCTTGGCTGGGATCGCGGTTTCGATATGTTTGTGCAGAACAATCACTTGGGCGGCGGGAACTTTTCGTTCAGTTTCGCCGACTACAAACGGCAGTTGTTCGATTTTATAAGGGCAAACCGCTCATGCCCTATGTTTCTGTTTTTACATACCTATGACTGCCACGCATATTACGATTCAGCGCCGCCACAATACCAAGCTATGTTTACCAACGCCGATTATCCCGACAAAAACAACCTCAAAGCAAAACGATTCGCCGATTACCATCTGCGTCAATTCAAAGACAGTATATCCGCAGAGGATGTCGAACATATCAAAGGGCTTTATGACAGCGAAATCCGTTATCTCGACGACATGCTCGGCCAACTGTTCAGTCTATTAGACGAACTGGAGTTGTCCGATAATACTATCATCATATTGACATCCGACCACGGCGAGGAGTTTAAGGACCACGGCAGTTTCGGGCATAATCATACGCTTTATAACGAGCTGATACATATTCCGCTGATCTTTGCCGGAGGTTCAATACCGGCAGGCGTAACCGTTTCTCACATGGTAGAATCCATAGATATTTTCCCGACGGTAATCGACCTGATAAACACTCCGCCTTTAAACCCGCCTATAGACGGACAATCTCTTATACCGTTGATATCCGATCCGCACCACGCCGGATTTGGGCCGGCGGTAAGCAAAGACTGGAATAAAACCGGCATCAGAACAGAAGGCTGGACATACTTTACCATCGACGGCACAGAATACCTGTTCAACCGCAACGACGACCCTATCGAAAAAAACAATCTCATACAACACAAACAAAAAGAGGCGCAATCACTCAAGCGCAGACTGGAACGGATAACCGCCAAAGATGACAACGCGCGCCCCCAACCGCTGACAGGCGAAATGGACGAGCGGTCAAAACAGGAACTAAAATCGCTCGGATATATTCGTTGACATCAGTCAAACCGGCATGACAGTAAAAAACTCACTCGGTAAGTTTGATAAAATCCGTGTCATCCCATAATTGAAAAAAATCATCGTCATTTTTCGCACTGTTTTTTATGGACGGATTGATATTTATCGCACGCCGCAGGTCATCAAGCGCATTTTCTTTTTGTCCTGCGATAGCATACACACAAGCGCGGTTATACCATAAAAAATCCTGTTGAGGTTCGAGTTCCACAGCCTTCGTCGCCGCTTCCAGACTTTCTTTCCGGAAATTCAGTTTGTTAAGAAGTATACCCTTCAACGACCACCCTGCGGCAAAATCGGGCGCGATTTCGAGCAATGTGTTGCACGCGATAAGCGCTTCGTCAGCGCAATTTTTATCATCAAGTATTTTTGCCTTGTTGTACCATGCGTGGCAATCGTCGGGATTTTCAGCGATGAGCATATCTACAGCGGCCAGCGCTTCAGTAAATTTTCCCAACCGATGATAAGAAACGGCAAGGTACTCCAAAGTTTCAGGTAACTTGGGATTAATCTCCAACGCTTTGTTAAAAACCTCTATAGCATGGCCGTAGCGTTCCAGATTAAAAAGAAGCATTCCCTTGTCGCTGTATATGTACTCCGGAGACGAACTGTATTTCACTGCCGTATCGTAAGCGGCCAACGCGGTATCATACTGTTCCAGATTAGTCAGAACCGACGCTTTGATATACCACCCGTCAGCGTCATCCGGATTTTTGTTGAGTATAACATCCGCAGTTTGCAACGCTTCTTCAAAACGATGCAATTTTATCAGTATCAAGGCTTTTTTGATATAACCCGCGTCATTATATGGGTCTGACCGCAGTATTTGCTCTATCTTTTCGAGCGCCTTCTGATAATCTTCGGAATCATATAGCAGGTTAACTGCTCCGATCAAATCGGCTAGTTCGCTTTGTCCATTGTCCGTATCTTCAAATGAATTGCCGAAAAAATCGTACGATTCTAAAAACTGTCCCTGAACAGGAACCGCTAAACATAGACAAAACAACACAAAGAAAATACCTGTTAGCATACATACCTCGCATAAATAGTTTTCTTTATTGTATGCTAAAAAATACAACCGTATGCAAGCCAAATTTAATTTTAATTCGATTTTTTCAGCGGAATCAGTATACATACCGGCAGTACAATACCCGTAAAAACCACAAAAACCGTAAGTAGCGACCACCATAACGACCCAACAGACCTCGCCATAGCAGTCAGGGAACACTCGCCTGTCAAAGGCAGTGTGTAAACCACGTCATTAAACGACCCGTGAATCAATACAGTATTGCTACCGGCAGAAATCGTTACCGGCGACCCCCAGGTAGTTTCCCCTTTGGTTACCTTGTCCCAAATCGGTTGCCCAGTAAAATACGATGTCTGCACAGCGCCGCTTTTCGCGTCGAGCACATACAAGTGGTTGTCCAGCGAGGCTACGGCAACATAGGGTTTGTCAAAAATATTAAAAAAGCTCGGTGCGGAATATATCTCACCGCCCAGCGCCCTGTTCCATAATTCTTTGCCGGTTTGAGCGTCGAATGCGTACACGCGATAATCATGAGACCCCACAAAAACCGCCGGTTTGCCGTCAAGCATACCCACACAGGCGGTGTTGTCTATCCAGTTGCCGGCCATCCTCTGCCATACTTCTGTGCCGGTTACGGCGTCGATAGCTATTAGATTACCGTATTTCGACCCCAAATACATCATCGGAGGATTCGTTTCCATGGTTACCGCAGGCGAACCCAGCACCTCGTGGGGCATCTGAAATTCCCAAACTTTCTCAGGACGATCGCCCGATACGGAAAAACACTGCACCAAACCACGCCTAGCCGCTACCGCGACATACTGCGCGCCGTCTATGACAAAACCCACCGGCGCGGATAAAAAACCGGAACCGGCCTTTATACGCCACAGTATTTTGCCGGTATGTTTGTCAAGACAGAACAACAAACCGGACTGTTCGTTGCGCGACAAGGATTTATCGTAAGCGAAACAAGATATATAAAGACGTGTGCCGGTAAGATACGGGCTGGTAACCTCAACCTGCCCGAGAGTAGTTGAGGGTTCGATCAGTTCGCGAGTCCACAGCTTTTTTCCGTCAAACGCGCTAAATGCGTATACCGACCGGTCGTTAGCTCCCCAGAACACAACGTCAAACCCATTTATAGAGCCTACAACAGGCGCCGAACCGATTTCGGCATTGCAGATTTTTCGCCAGACCGCCTTTTTCGTGACAAGGTCGAGCGCGTGCATGGTCTGGTCATAACCGCCGATAAACGCCATAGGATGCCCTGCCACCACGGCAAGCGCGGGCGACGCCCACACGGCAAGACCCTGTTTATATCGCCGTCCGCTCTTATAGATATAATGCCATTCCTGCAAAGGAAATTCGCCGTTGTATACAATCGAGCCTTGAGCGCTGTTTGTTGCTCGCAGGGCAGGCCATTGGTCTGCGTTACACGCTTGAACCGAAAAAAATAGAATATATGACAGATATAAAATCAGCTTTTTTTGCACGATCGGCTCCAGTCGTCGCGCACTGAAAAACAGTTTTCAGGACATGTATCCACGCATTTGAAACACATATGGCATTCGTGAATATCTATTTTACCGTTAACCACAGCGTCCAGATCGCATACCTGCGTGCATTTGGAACAGGATATGCATTTCGATTCGTCAAAATCTATATACCGCACGCTGTTTTTGCCTGCCCACGCAATGACACACCGCCACGGGCACAGGTAACGACACCAAACCATAGGTATTGCCAGCGCGGCCAACGCCACCATGACCGTTGCCAGAAACGATGCGGGGTCATACACTTTGGCGAACCCGAAATGAACAGGTGATGTTATACGCATACTCATAACAGCCCCGAAAGCGATTATCAGAAACGATAAAATTCGCAGTCTGCGCAGTTTCAAATCCCATTCGCGCATGCGAAAAGCAAGTACAAAAAGAAGAATAATCAACACTTGCGACCAGTAGATACTCGCATCCTCTATAAAAAACAACCGTGTTACGCTTAGCCTGTACATCCACAACAAAAACACCAAAGCGGCAAAAATGGCGAATATTAATATGGGAGGAGAAAAACTGTACCCCATTTTCTTATGTACCTTAGTCCATTTACGAGTAAGCGAAGCTACGAATTCCTGCAGAGCTCCGGTCGGGCATATCCAGCCGCAGAAGGCCGGACCAAACAACATGGAAGTAACAAGTATCGTAACAGGCACGGAACAATAATAAAGGGCAATGATGTTTTCTCTGCCTATTTCGTGCAGTCCTCTGTAAAAATTCCGTATCATGCCGAATACGCCCAGACAGGTAAACACCACGAACACAAATATCGCCAAACCGAACAACTGGTTGACATGACGCCATATCTGGCGGTTGTTACGCGGCACGAAAATGGGTATTACCGCCAGCATACCAAGCGCGAGCACAGTAAGAAGTTCTACGTAACTCCCCTCGAGTCCGAGTAGCCCTTTTTCTACCAATTTGATATTGGCAAACAGGCTGGCAAGCAGGTTTTCAATTTTATCGAGCCATGTTTCCATAGAAAAATTTTCTCATGGTTGACCGGTTATAACGTGAACCGCATCCGTAGCCCATGTAACACTTATTTTATCACCGACGGACAGATTCACAGCCTCATCATAAGGCGCGTGCATATAAAATACGTTTTCACGATCGATACCGCATATTATTTCAATATAATCTCCGCAATCCCGTTTGGAGTTCACCGAGCATAACAGGGATTTATTACTATCCGGCGAAATTCGCAGTCGTTCGGGTCGAATAACGATATATCCTTTAGACTCAGACACAGGGCAGGGGAGTTCAACCGCCCCCCACGGCACAGACGCTGTTTTCCCGCAAAATTCTGCCTCAAAGATATTTTTACCGCCCAGAAAATCCGCTACGAAAACCGATTTCGGAGTGCGGAACAGATCGTTCACCGACGAGGTCTGCACTATCTTGCCTTCATCCATGACCGCGCATGTATCCGCGACCCTCCATGCTTCATACCTATCATGGGTAACGTGGATGGTAGTGGTTTTCAGTTCGGTGTGAATCAATTTCAAAATATCCATCATAACTTTTCTGCCGTTGTAATCTAACATCCCCAGCGGTTCGTCAAGCAATAACAGACGCGGCTCAATTACCAGCGCGCGTGCCATGGCTGTTCTTTTAGCTTCTCCGCCTGATACCGTAGCGGCAGGCTGAGCCGCTATGTTATCTAAGCGGAACAGATTCAGGTAACGGGCTATACGGTCTGCCTTTTCTTTCTTTGAAACAGAAAGATACGCCATTCCGAATTCCACATTATCTCTGACAGTCATATGCGGAAACAAATCGCTCAACTGCGTCACGTAACCTATACGCCGTTTATTAGGCGGTAACCCGTTTATTTGTTCATCGTTTATAACAACCGTTCCTGTAGCGTGAGGCGACAAACCGCATAATGCGCGAAGCAGTGATGTCTTTCCGCATCCGGTCGGCCCGAGTATGGCCAGATACTCTCCTTCGCTGATTGATAAACTTATAGGCCCGACCGAGAACCGACCTATTTTATCGCACAAGTTGTCTATCCGCAATCCGGGTCTCATCAGTTACGCTCCCTTGTATGAACCTTCGGCATGAGATTAATGGAGAATTGCATAACAAAAAATAAAAGTACCGAAAACAGTATCAAAGTCGCCACCAACGGAGCGGTTTCCACCAATCCAACACTGGTAAACCGGTTATAAACAGCGACAGGCGCGGTTTGCGGATACGGCGCAATGAACAGCACTGCTCCGAACTCGCCTGCGGCACGCGCCCAAGCCAGAATACAACCTGTCAACAAACCTCGGGCAGACACCGGCAGGACTACCCTGCGAAAGGTTGACAGCGCAGACGCGCCGAGCGTGCGTGCATTTTGTTCGACCGAAAGAGGCACCGCAGAAAACGCAGTCATGGCGCTTTTCAGTATAAAAGGCATAGAAACAAAAATCTGAGCCAATATCACTCCAAGCAGTGTCCCGTCAAATCGGATACCTAACGCATGAAAAAAAAATTCGCCCAGAACCTGCTGTTTGCTAAATACCCGCAACAACATTATACCTGCCGCGGACTGCGGTATGATAATCGGCAAATCTATAATCGACAACAAAAATGTTTTGCCGAAAAAATCCGATCTAACCAACGCATACGCTAAAGGCACACACAGCACTGTTAGAATCAACGTAGAGCATGTCGCGGTAATCGCTGTCGTGAAAAGAGCATTGAGCACGTCGGCGTCTTTAAGCATATTGACTATATTGCGGGAATTTTCGTCAGCCAGCAAAATCAATACAGGCAGTAACACAAAAAAAACAAGCAGTAGACCGCTTGCCAGAAAAACCAAAAGCGTAGCCGAAGCTCTATTATCACTAGCGGTTTGCAATATCTTTATAAGAAAAAACAGGCATATAACCGCCGGCCACGCATAGGGCTGGCAGAAAGTGAACGCCACAACCAAAGCCCAGTAATAAGACAGTAGCCTGAAATCGCGGGCGGTTGCCGCAAGTCCCATTAAAGCAAGCAGGAACAACGCCTCCGCGTTTTCCATGCCGATTATGAATACGGCAAACAAAATACCGTAACTGACAACGAACAACATAAAATGCAGTTTGCTAAGATTCTCGTATATTTTAAAACCCACATACAATATGAGAATGTTAACCATCAATATGGAACCGCTGGTAAGCGAATCGGGTGCGATTCGCTGGCCGATCAGCGCATGAGTCATTATTATAAACATTATACTCGAACCAAGCACATTATCGGCTCCGCCTTTTATAAGTATACGGCAGATAACCACATTGGCTAAGAACAACAATACGCTGAACAGCTCCAGCGGCATAAACCAACCGCTGATACCAAATATTATATACGACGCAGTCTGCATCGCCATGATGCAAACCGGAGGCAACCATTGTTTTACAGGCCTGTCGGATCCGGACATCAGAATTCTCCCGCGTAGTGTGCCGCCGGTGAACCGGCAGAAGTTTCTTTTTTAGGCCATATAAATTCCCGTATATGCTCGTAATCACTGCGCGACCCGTAAAATTTCGGGGTAAAAAGGTTAAACCCGTATTTATCGAAAACGTCTTTACGGCTCAAAATGGTTTTGATAAACATATACGCCGTTTCTTTATTCGGAGCGTTATGGGGTACGGACAAACCGTATGTAATCGGCGCGCCTTTTACTGTAATCGTTTCCGGCGCACCCGATTTAAGGGCGGAAAAGTTAACTTCAGCTAAAGAATAATCCGTGTCCGCTGACCCTAGATTTATTGAGTCCGGCAGAGGTATGAAGCGTATATCATATTTTATACAGGTAGTTTTATAGAGAAACCCGTAATCCGCATCTCCGGATTTGAGCATTGTCGCCAGTTGTACCACATGTTCGACTACTGTATCGGTGTTTGCCAAGAGCGAATCCGTAAGACCGGGTACGCCGCCATGAAGTTCGCGGAGTTTCCAAACCAACAATGTCCTGTATCCTGTAGGGCCGAGATTCTCATCTACTCTGACAAGCCGGGTATCGGGGTTAAGCAATACCGGCATCCAGTTCTGTTCCGCTTCGTCAACTAGACGCGCGCGAGTACCGACACCCAAAACTATTTCGTCGTTGGCAAAATCGATTCTCCACGAACAGTGGGAAGACGCTATTTTTTTAAACAGCCCGTTATCTGCAAGTAGCATTACATCACATTCCCTGCCAAGTTCTACAACCTTTCTGCATACCACCTGACTGCCCGAAGCCTCGTGCCTGAGGTTCACGGATATTTCTGCTTCGATCGGTTTTCTCAATGCGTCTATTATAGGGGCAAAACAGGGGGCGTAAAAAACTATCAGATCGGTTACGTGTTCGTTACGCGAGCATGAAACAGTAAAAAGAGCAAAAACTGTAAGCATTATGATTGCTATGACAACGTAAAAGCGGTTCATCAGGATCCTTTCTCGGAAAGTTTATCGCGGGCGGCTATGGCGGCTCCTAGAGCCACAATTGTTTGCGGATGACCGGGTATGTAAAGTTTCCTGTTGAGCGCTGATTCTATTGAATCGGCCAGAGCCTTGTTTCTAGCGCCGCCTCCGGTCAGGCATATCACATCTTGAACGCCGACCCTTCGGGTCATGGACGCTATACGTTCCGCTATAGCGTTATGAGCCGCCGCGGCGATGTCTTCTTTGGATACATTTTTTGCCAGAAGTGATACCACTTCGCTTTCGGCGAAAACCGCACAGGTGGAATTCATGTGAATCATTGTTTCACTGGTTAGAGCGGCGGATATAAATTCTTCATAAGTCAATTCCAATTTATGGGCAAGCATTTCAAGAAACCGGCCGGTTCCGGCGGCGCATTTGTCATTCATGGCAAAATCCTCGACGTCACCGTGCTCGTTTAAAGTGATTACTTTGGTGTCCTGCCCTCCGACGTCAATGATCGTATGTATTTGCCCATGGGGGCAAGATATGTAAACCGCGCCTATTGCACACGCTTTTATCTCAGTGATTACCATATCGCCGAACTGAGCAAGCCGGCGGCCGTAACCGGTTGTAGCAACAGCGACTATCCGCGAAGGATCTACCGATGATTCCTCGCAACAGGCAGAAAAAACGTCCCTGGCGGACTGCGCGGGAATAGACCCTGACAGCAAAATCTTTTGCCCTATAATTTCTTTATCGCCGACAATTACCGCTTTACAGGTGGTCGACCCTATATCTATCCCTGCTGTTATCATGAAAAATCTCCGTTACAAAGTTTCAAGAAACGCTTCTATGCGCACCCTAAGTTGTTCGGTGTCTTCAAGGCTGTAGTCGGTACGTATAGTAAACGCCGGTATCTTTTTTTCTTTAAGCGTTCGTTCGAGCCTGTAATTTTCCATATCGAAAAGCTGGCACAAACGCAGGCTGTAGTTTGCAACACCTGTCGCGCCGGATGTTTCACATAAATCTATAACTCGATTTATACGGGTTGTTTGAGATATAAAACACGGACAGATGGCGGCGTAAACATATCTGTTGGACAACGCGCGAATCAACGATTGTTTCGACCATTCATCGGTCATCGGAGGGTCGAACAGGCTTTGCGCTCCGGTACACAGTGTGTCCGCGATGATATCCGCTCCCGATTCCTCAAGAAGATTTATGACTTTATAGTTAGGCCAGATTATCGGCGCACCGGTAAGAACTATACGAGGCCTCAGGCTTTTTCTCGCCGGAGAATAGTCCTGTATCTGCTTGCAAACTTGCCGCGTTTGCTCTATCCATTCTTCCAGATCAACCGGCCTGAACAAAGACGACTGAATTATTATAAAAAAATCCGACATGGAAATCGCCTGCGGTTTATGTATGCGCGCCTCCTGCAAATCGCGAATCAATAACGTTCGCTGATGACTGAGTCTCACCTGCCTGCGCAGTTCTTTACCTGAAAGTTTTGCGTCCAGTTTTTTTTCCAGAAACGCTACCAGACGGTTGGTTTCAGAAAAGGTATTGTGCGCATACAGCGAATGGTTCTGTTCGGGCGGTATGTTGTACATAAAAGTCGGTTTGTAGTCGTTCATGATTTGCCCCAGCTTGCGTTTAGCGTCACAGCTTGCGGGCAAAACGAGTATATCGCAAAAATTCTCCAGCGATTTGTCGTTTAGAAACATACCGAATGACGCTTTGGCTAGAGGACATATATCGCCCGACAACACCTCCTCGCCTACCTGAGCGGCGGCGGCATTGCCGCAATCTACACGGATAGGCTGTGCTCCCAGAGCCCTTATTATTTCTTGCGGTATCATATTGCAGAAATAACCTACCCACGGAACATTTTTACGCGAAAAATCCCTGTTATACAAAATAGACTCGAAATAAGCTATATTCGACGGTCTATCAGCTAATTGCGACTGGCGGCGTTTCTGCTCGTCTTCGACAAACCTCTGTTTTTTGAGGTTTCCGGGATTGTCCTGAAAAGTTGGGCGGATTTTATATGTTTCGTCAAACTGATCGGGCATTTGTCAGTTTCCTTTCCAGATTCGATTCCACAACAGTTTTTCCCGCGAATTCAAGGGATAAACAAGCATTCTGCGGGCAGTTGTCCACGCATTTTAAGCAATATATGCAGTCGAAGCACGATACGTCAGCGCGCTCCATATCTTCCTGAACAATGTGAATATCCATAGGACACACTTCGTTGCAAATACCGCACCCATTACATTTTAGCGCGTTTTTCTTTAACGCCAGAAACGCCCCTTTATTGAAAATTCCTCCAGCCATCCCCATAGGGCACAGCCTGCACCAAAGACGGCGGGCAGTTAAAAAAGCCGCTATGAAAAATAATGTCAAAGCGACAACCGTTATCTTAAAAAAACCGAACAGCCATTCAGTTCCGGGTAGCGGCGAAAGCGCTCCGAGCCCCTGAGACGCCACAGGGCAAACCATTTGCCCCGGACATATTTTACAGAACGGATATGCCGGTATCTTACAGCCGGCAAAATACCCGTTTTCATCTATATAGGCATACGCTTTGGCAAGCAGTAACCCTATTGAACCAAGCGATAACCCGGAAACTACAGCCGTAATCTTAACCGGCTGGGATGGTTTTAAATGCGGCAATTTCAACCAGCGCCGTATGCGGTCGAAACAGTCGCCGAGGGTGGCCAAAGGGCATATCCATCCGCACCACCAGCGCGCTCCAATAAAAGCCAGTACAGTAAAAAGTACCAGTGCGGCAAGAGCTATAGCCAGATACGATGTTTCCACAGCATCCCCCCTCGCGATTTTGCGGTCGTTCACTTGAAACAACCGCTGGGCTAACTCCATGACGCATCCCTGAACATATCCGCCATCAGCGCTGAATCTGCACGGAGCACCGGGGATATAGCTTAGTCGGTTGTCGTCACGCATAACCGGACTGGTTTCGGATATATTCATTATGTCAGGCACAGCAGATTGTCTGCGGGCAATCATAGCCTGATAATCGGAATAATTTTGCCTGAAAGCAAACCCGCCGTAAACCAACAGAATAAAAACGCTTATCCGGGTAAATTTACGAAAACTGTCGAGCGGCAGAAAATATTGAGCTATGATCAGTATGCCCGTGAACACGCCGATACAATGCGCCGGACTCATCAAAAACCATTTGAAACCCGCATCTTGCGGAACGGCTCCATACTGGCGCACTACTTCCAGAACAGCTGACACAATAACTGAGGCAGGCAGTATCAAAAATAGTTTGTAAAACCTATTCCTCGGCAAAAAAACTGCAGGCAACACCATAACCGCCAACACAGCCACCAGAGGACTGTTCATCCGATGAAGCCAGCGGTATACTGCCGGTTGCGCGCCTAACAAGATATACAGCGCAATAAATACCATACTATAAACGGCTAATATACATGTATTTATAAAAAAATTGCGGTTTAAACGGTTCAATATTATTATCAAGGCTAAAAGCAATATCAGGTAAAAAGGGGATGTTAACGGCTCGAAAAATTTTTCTATCATCATAGCAGAAACGGCCATCAAACGGAAAACCTCCTGACCAGCAAAACGGTAAAAATTAGAGCGACAGGCAACAAATACCAAAGGTAATATGTGTCGGCTTTGTTGTCCACGATAACGTCGAGGGTCGCGCTATAGGAGGTTGAGTCGTCGCCGTCCGGTTGAGGCCGCCATGTAAAATGCCGGTAGGAATCTTTGTTACCGTCATATACGGCCAATGAATCAACCATGCTGTTATCGGACAATACGGAACCGCCCCACGTCAGGCGCAGTACAGGAATACCCGATTCATTTGACGGGAGTATAAATTTTATGCGCATGGAATTTATTTCGCCGTCGTCAAATTCGGAATACAAAGAAGACCTTTCCGCGGTCAACGCCACACGGTTTCCGTCAGAATCAAACAGCGATACGGAATTTACACCGGAAACGGCAAACAAAGGATCACTGAATGTTCCGATAACGATCAGGCCGCCTTCCGGAGGCAGGCATGGATCGGTTCCGGACAGGGCATCTTCAAAAAATGATTCCGAAACAGGATGAAGCGTAAGCATGACATCAGCTTTCGCGTATGATGTCGACCATAAAGTCGATACAGCAAAAAACAACCCCAACGCATAATATTTAAGAATATTATATAAAAAAAAAGGCAGGGTGTATCCTTTATACATTATTTCCTCAAAATAAAGTTGGCATAGACTATCGGGTCGAGCACGGAAATCTCGTTCCCTCGCCAGTATGTTTTCTTAGAGTTCTGATCTCTGGTTACGTTAACGTAAAAGGAATCCGCGTTTTGGAGATTAAGAGTATCCAGCGGCACACTGAACTCAATTTTCGTACCGCTGAAACTTGCTTTAAGCGGCTGATCATTTCCGCTAAGCGTCACGGTTTGTTTTTGTAAATCCGCTGTAATTACCTGCGGTTTGGCGTCGTGGTTTTCAGCCAAGTATATTCGCGCTACATCGCTGTCGCTTTTGGTCTGAAAATCGATCATTCCGTACAAATTCTCATCGTCATGGGAAAACCTGAAACGGGTTTGAACATCGGACGGCTTATTCACGCCCTGTTTGCTGATCCAACTGGCGGTAACAGGTTCGTAAACATACTCGTAAAGCGATGTGCAAAGCAGAGAGTCTTTCCATTCGGTTCTATCCACATCCCCGTCAATGGTTACCGCCAGCGTAAGACGGGGCACTTCCATAGCCGCCATGGCATCGTTTATGTCAACCGTCTTGAAAATCATGCTGGAATCTTCGCCGTTGAACAGCCTCAATCCGATTTGATACTTCCCCTGAGCGGTATCATGCCTGCGTTGTAGCTTTACTATAAAATATTCTTTTTTACCATCTTTATTCTTGGTTTTCAACCGCGGATAAGAACGCCAGTCCGATGCCGGTTTTACCGATGCGTCAAAGTCTTCCGTGTCGATCGCAAGCTGTATATTCGCTATATCTCTGTCCATGGTGTTCAAAAGGTACACTCGGAATTCGGCGGATTCGTTTATTCGCAGTTGGTTGTCGCGTATGTCCACTTTTACCGCCAGATTATCTTTTGCCTGAATAAAAACGTCGTTGCACAAATGCGCATTCAGTGGGGCAACCCACAAAAAAAACGCGAACGGCACACAAAATAACCTTGCCATCGTATTGACCATGGTCCATCCTCCTCAGTCGAGCTTATGATTTTAACAGTTAGATAAGGGTATCCTGTCAAAGTTTATCAAAAAAAACAGATATCCTCAAGATTCTTTTGCGGGATGATTTTCAAAAATAAATGAAATGTTGATCACACTATTTTCGGATACGACGGACAAACAGCGTACCTACAGCCGAGAGTACAAGCAGTACTGATGCCGGTTCAGGTACAGGAATACTCTCGTTAAGATTAAGCACAACAGTACGTATGTCATTTCCGTTTGACGCAATACATACCAGCTGATTCTGTCCGTTGATTTCATGTGCCTCAATCAAAAGATACCCTGAATTCGGGTCTATATAATCATTCAGGTCGTATGCTGTCCAGCCGGTAATATCCTTACTCCACATGACGGCAACTCCGCCGGATGAGCCGAATACATCCCCTGTCTCGCTTATAAAATAAGCTCTTCCTGAAGAATCCAGTATTTCACCCATCTCCGATGAGGAATTCCAGAATACAGGATACCCATTGTTGCTTTCATCAAAAGCAAAGCCGGCTATTTGATTCGATGAATTTATAGACATTGCCATACTCTCATGCCCCGCAGAAGGTAGCGTAAGCAAAGTATACGATGAGGGCGATGTCCAGCATATAGCCTGACGGTCTTCAGCAATACCTGTCCAGTTATATAGATTTCCCACAGCATGCCCGTTTAGAGGGTTAACTGAACGAATCTGCCCCTGACCGAAGCCCGGCGCTATTGCATAGTCGACGTAAGACGATGCGCTTATCCATCTTGACGGGACAGTCCCACTGTAACGTCCATACACAGTTCCGTCATTCAAAATGGTCGAGGCGGAATCGTTGGTACCCGGCAAAAAGTCTACAAAGCCACCGGTTGACGTCCATGCAAACGCTATATTGCTACCGGACGGAGCGTATTGACCTGCTATAACACTGTTGTCGTTTATATCAAATGCATACCCTTGTGAAGTTGATAATTCGATCATTTCCGAACCATTCCAATAAAATGGTGTCGTAATATTATTGTCGTCTTTTAGCCAGCCAACGACTTCACCTTTGCTGTTGATAGCCTGACCATAAACTTTTTTACCGCTAACAGTGCCGATATCGGTAAACGATAAATATGCGGTTGCCGCATGGGGTTGCATAACCACTAGGATAGAGGCTATCAGTAGCAATAATGTTTTTGTTTTCATATAACCTTCCAATGCATATCAACTTTTATTTACTGACCTAATTCCAAAAGAAACCAAACGGTATGGAAAAACTCCTGTCTAAAAGTACCTAAATAATAATATAACCTATAAATTTTGATTTTACAAGTCAGTGTAACTTTTTTAACTAAAAATCCCCCGTTTTTTTGAAGGTTTCATTATACCACATACCACAGTTTCCACCTTACTCACTGGTCATATTTTTCGGGAGTATTATAGTGGCTAGCAACGATTTATTTTCTGATAATACCGCGCACCTTGCAGTGAAACGCCGGCATGGACGGGTCGGATGTCCGGATGTTTAGATTCGAGTTGAACACTCCTTCCCGTATCCATGAGTGTAGAGTTACAGGAATAGTTATATTGGCGTGTGGAGCAATCGTATCGGACGGCAGGGTTGGTATATCCACTCCGGAGCCGGGTTTTATCTCAAGCAGTCTATATGCCTGCGAACCGCTGTTACGTATAGTAATGTTCAATACAGGTATGCCTTGATTTACATGCACTTTGCCGAAATCAAGGATATCCGGCTCTATTTTCAAACCTTGCATATCCGTTTCAACACTGGTCAGTACGGGGATTCTAACGATCTTGTCTACAGAATCTGTGGAATAAACCAAGAGTTGGTAATATCCCTGCCCCACTTCTTTGCCTGTAGAGTCAAATTGTACCGTCATAACAACGGTTTGTCCTGGCTCGATATGCATAATAGACCAGCCGGTTTGTACGCAAGAGCAGGAAGTGCGTATTTTAAAAATCTCAAGCCGTTCGTCGCCGGTATTAGTAACAGGAATTTCCACTGATACCCTCTGCCCGGGTTTGACTGTGCCGAACTGTATTGTTTTATCAGCTATGAAAATACGCGGAGCGGCGCTTGCCTGCATTACGGTTAACAAGGTCATTAAAACGGAAAAACAAATTGTAATACGAAATATGTTATTCATTTGCTGGCGGCGTCCCTTCGTGCAATGTCAACGATATGATGTTTGAGAACCCCAGTTGACGGGCGGTATCCATAACGAAAACAACTGTTTTGTACGCTACGTTTTCGTCTGCCTGAAGTATTATGGGTTCGTTTATGTTTTTCAATTGAACCTGAGCGAGCCGGTTGCTCAGTTCATGATGTTGAATTTTTTCCGCATTGAAATACATTGTACCGTCATGCTCGATAGTTACTATGGTATCGTCAGCGCGGTTGAGCGCCGCTGTTTTCGCCTGAGGCAGTGTAACTTCAATACCGGGTTTTTCCACAAAAGTCGACGACACCATAAAAAAGATGAGCAGTAAAAACAGCACATCTATCAATGGAGTTATATTTATTGTAAACCGTCGTCGTGAGTTTCTTTTTTTCGCGAACATAGTTTCTCAATCCGTTTGTATACCGTATATTTTACCGAACAAGACCGTTGTATGACGGTCGATTTCGTCGGTCAGGCGTTCCGCTTTGCGCGACAGCAGTGTATACGCGGCGAGCGTCGGTATTGCCACGCTCAACCCCGCTACAGTGGTAATCAACGCCTTGGAAATACCCGCCGACAACGCGCCTGCCTGCCCGACTCCCTGCATGGCTATCGTATCGAACACCTCGATCATACCGAGCACCGTGCCTAGCAATCCCATAAGCGGGGTGATAGATGCTATCAATTCCAACAAAAACAACCCCCGGTCAAGCCCGCTTGTTTCCTGTCTGCCGGTAACCTTAATAAGTTCTGCGGTTTGATCGCTCGACAAATGAGCGTTATTGATCAACTTCCTGATAACCGACGCCATAGGATTTTTATGTTTATCACAATAGGCGATCAGCGAATCGGAGTCCGATGAGGAATAATTTTGTATCATGTTTCGAAGTTTTGCCGGTGCTACCCTGAATCGCGTCAGGGAAAACAAGCGTTCCAGTATGACTGTCAACGATAAAAGCGAACAGAACAAGATGGGATACATGATGTACCCGCCCTTTTGAATCAGTGTGTGCAATGCATCCATACTATCCTCCGATGTATCTGGTATCATAAAATTATTTAGTATTATATCCGAAGGTAACGAACAGCCAAAGATCTTTTTTTCCGCTGTTTTCCATGTATTCCTGCGGCAGAGGATCGAATTTGGCGGATTCGAGTATAGCCGCTTCGCAATCTTTGGCAAAAAAGGGATTCCCGAAGGAATCCATGATTTTGATGTACCCTATATCGCCGTCTTCAGTTATGCTGAACACTATAAAAGATTTGCTGGTGAACAGTTCGCTACTGTAATTGAGCATGACGCGGGTTTGCCAGTTGCGGCTTATTTTCCGTTTCATACGAGCGTAATATTCGCCCAAATTATGTTTGGCGATATTGAATTTCAAAGCGTCTATCAACTCCGCCATAGATTCGGCATTGGTTTGAGACTGATGAATCAGCTCGTCTATTTTACCGTCCAGAGGCGATTGAACTACATTCTGCGTAGCTCCACCGTGAACAACCTGCGGCGGTGTAGGGACGCTTGTTGTGCTGACAGTGGTTTTAAGAGAAATTTTCTCAGGCCGGTCTTCGGATTGGTCAAAAGTTTTCTGTTCCGGCTGGCTTTCAATCTTTTTTACCATTTGTTCTTTTTTATCCAAGATGTCGTCTTTTACTATATTTTTCTTTTTTTCCCGATCTTCAGGGCGGTCAGTAGAATCCAACCTATCGGCCTGCGGCGGAGGTGTAACCGCAGTAACCTGAGGCATCCGGTCTGCGTCCGCGTGGGCGGACTGAGTTTTGATCTGTTTGGAATCCGATACCTTTTTCATGTATGGAGCGCCTTTGGCATCTACCTTCTTATCCGGCAGTTCCGGTTGAGACGCTAAATTATCGTCAGTCCCTATAAGCGGAGTTTTTTCCGGAAAAACCGGCGGAGTTTTTTCTTTATATGCATCCATGAACTGCATATTCATTTGATTGCGCGGCAAAACAACCGGTTTGGGAGGCGATAAAGGCGGAGCATAACGAAAAATACCCTCCAATGTCGAAAAATGAATCAACAATGAGGCGCAAAAAGCTAAACTGTAGTAAGCATACGGTTTTTTCATGATTCTTTTATACTATTGAGCGATTTCTATTGTAAAGATACATTGTTTGACCCGCATAAAGAAAAACAGTTTTATTTCTATGATTCTCCATGCACCCAGCAAAATTCAATAACGCCATTAAAATATGTCTTATGCTCATGACTTCAATCTTACAAGAATTACAGGCACGCTATTTGCTTTGACTAAATCACACAAATTTTTACTGGATTTAGAGATAAATTCGTATAGTATAGAAACAATTCAGGGGTTTTTTAAACACATCTATTTTAATCCGGCGGCTATGCAGAAAATTTTCACTATCGCTCAGGTAACTTTCAAGGAAATGATACGCCAGCCCGTATATAGTATTATTGTGTATCTGGCAATGATTCTTATATACGGTAGCCCGTGGTTTTCTATGTTCACTCTGCTCAACAGTCTAAAACTGGTACGCGACATGGGGCTGGCAACAATCATGCTCGCATCTCTGTTCATCGCGGCTTTCTCCGCTTCAGGGTTGGTTTATAAGGAAATCGAGAACAAAACCGCCATAACTATTATGTCCAAACCTATCTTTCGTATGCAGTTCGTAATCGGCAAATACTTGGGATTGCTGGCAGGAATGGTTATAGCCGTCACGCAGTTGACTTTAATTTTAATCCTGACTATAAGACTAGGCGTACCCGAAACAGCACAATTCGTAATCGACAAACCGGTTGTATACAGCCTGAACTTCCTTCTGATTTTCTGCATATTCTGGTCGGCGCTGATAAACTATTTTTTCGAGCGGCCTTTTACGTCTACCCTTATCACCACATTCTTTATTTTACTGGTGATCGTATTTTGTTTTGTCGCCTTCGTCAATCCTTCTTTTCAGCCTCAGCAGTTCGGAACGGGCATGGAACTTGGCCTGCTTAAAGCAGGTATCCTCATTTTTTTGGCTATGGCGATCATCACATCCATCGCTTTGATCGGTTCTATCAGATTCAATATGCTGGCAAACCTGATATTCTGTTTTGCCGTATTTTTTATAACCATGACATCCGACTACTTTTTCGGCAGGTTCGCCGATACCAATATAATATGTAAAGCAATCTATGCGATTATACCGAATCTGCAATTTTTTTGGGTCGCCGACGCATTTTTGCAGAATAACACCATACCTTCCGCCTATGTGACGATAACACTTGCATACAGCGGGCTGTGCATTGTAACGGCGGTCGTTATGAGTTGGGTACTATTTTCGGAAAGAGAACTGGCATGACACATAAAAACATCGGACATACAGATAAAAAATGCGAGCCGGTATCGCTGTTAGGACTCGGCATACAGATATTGCTGGCAGGCGTTTTTTTTCTATTTTCTGTATGGTGCGGCTCAAAAAGCGTAGTATTTCTTTCATTATACAGCATTTTCGGCTGTGTTATATGGCTGTGTACATTTCTTCATACACGCCAGCGGCGGCTGGTTGCCGAAGAAAATGAAGATGAACTGATCGAATCTACTCAGGATACCGGCATATTCGACGAAGACTCGAGGCCTTTGCTTTCGTCTGCCCATAAATTGCGCCAGATGGAAAAATTTGTACTTCCCTGCATTGTCGTAGCGCTCGGAATCGGACTGCTTGTAACCGGTTATTTATTGTTCCGATCAATCTATAACTACACGCCGGCGCTTTCAAAAACTACGTTGAATCAAACAGCCGTCGGACTAATTATCTGCGCGTTCTTCAGTTTTGTAATAGGACGTTTCGGAGCCGGTATGTCTGCCGCTTCTCCGTCTTCCCATGTATTGAAAGGCGGTAGCGGTTATCTGCTGAGCTGTTCCATTCTGAGTTTACTTACCGCTGTTTCGTTGATTTTATACCGTTTCGAGTATACATGGGCAAACACTGTAATGACATTCGCTATACCGCTAATAATCGGATTGACCGGAGTTGATTTCATACTGCACATCGTACTCGATTTCTACCGCCCCCGTGTACACGGACGGCTTGAAAGGCCTCCATACCAAAGTTTTTTACTGGGACTGCTGGCGGAACCGCAAGGGTTACTGCATGCCGCCGCACATTCGCTGGATTATCAATTCGGATTCAAGATATCCGAAACATGGTTCTATAAATTTATAGAGAAAATCATTGCGCCGCTTATCCTGTTTCAGATATTCGTGCTGTACCTGCTCAGCACAATAATCATGATCGACCCTCACGAATCCGGAATCATAGAACGGTTCGGCGTACCTGACCATAACAGAGGAATTTTGTCGTCCGGAATCCATTTCAAAATGCCGTGGCCTATTGAAAAATCGCGCGTTATATCAACATTCCGAATTCGGACAATAGAGATAAATCCACACGAAATTGGGAAAAAAACCATTTTATGGAGCGAAGCTCATCATCAAAACAGGACGCTTATATTTCTTCCCACAAGCGACGACATAGAAACTGAAATGAACGATGATAAAAACCTCACCGGAATACCGGTCGGCGCACTGCTTGCATCTGGAGAAATACAGTATCGTATAAAAGATCCGTACGCATACCTGTACAATCAGCAAAATCCTGAGAAATTTTTATATAACATAAGCCTGCGCGAACTGGTGCGATACACGGTAACCACAGAATTTTTCGACTTCATGGGGCAAAGCCTCGTATCCGTCAGTAGCCTAATGCGCGAACGCATACAATACGAACTCGACAGACACAATGTGGGTATAGAAATCATACTCGTAGCAATATATGGGGTTCATCCGCCTGTCGAAGTCAGCGATGCGTTCGAGTCGGTAGTGTCAAGCAAAGAGGAAAAACAGGCGAAAATTCTAGGAGCGGAGGCATTCGCAAACAAACTACTTCCTCAGGCACAGGCGGAAGAGCAAGCAATTATGCTCGAAGCCGAATCTTACAGTGTACGGCAAAAATTGTTTTCGCAGGCAGAGTCCGAACGGTTCGAAAAACAAAAACGGGCTTTCGAACTGGCGCCGGTTACATATCAATGGCGCAACTATTTAAAGACTATGGAAACCGTACTTGCGGACATACGCAAAATAATCATATCTTCACGTCTTAAAAATAACGAAATAGATATAATCGACTTGAAATATAAAAATCAACCGAATCTGCTCGATCTGGATATCGGACGGTAACAAAGGAGTAGCCCGTGAAAAAGAATTTTCTTACCATATTCGTCGGCATATTGATAGCCATATTACTGCTTCTTTACCTTGTTGCATTTCAGTTAAGCGTCAACGAAAAAGCGGTGTTGACCACATTCGGTAAACCCACGCGAACTCTTGACAAACCGGGATTGTACTGGAAAATGCCCTGGCCGTTCCAGAAGGTATACTCCTTCGACGCGCGGCTGATTATTGATGAAAGCGTATTTGAGGAAACACTCACCAGCGACGGCAAAAATATCGTATTTTCCACATGTCTCGGCTGGAGAATAAAAAATCCAAAAATTTTTCTTGAAAGCATAGGCAGTATAAACGACGCAAAACGCAACCTTGAAGGACTGGTACGCACCTTCAAAAGCGGGGTTATCGGACGGCATGAGTTCGCCAATCTTATTTCTCTGGACAATGATTCAATTCAATTCGAACAAATAGAGCGGGAAATGCTCCAGCCGGTAGCCCATGAAGCGCAAGACCGCTACGGCATTCAGGTGGATTTTCTATACATCACACGCATTGCTCTTCCCGAACAGACTACTGCCAAAGTTTTCGAACGTATGAAAAAAGAACGCGAACGAATAGCCGAACGGTTTCGCGCCGAAGGCGACGCTCTGGCTAACGAGATAAAATCCAAAGCGCGCAGTGAACGCGACCAGATACTGGCACGCGCTGAAGCTAAAGCAAAAAAAATACGCGGTGAGGGCGATGCCGCCGCCGCCGAGTATTATCGTATATTTGAAGACAACAAAAAATTGGCGGTTTTTTTACAGAAACTCGAAACGCTCGAACAAGTCTTAAAAAACAAAGCGACAGTCATTCTAGACACGCAAACTCCGCCGTTTGATCTACTCGATTCTATCGACGGACAATCTAAACCTTAAACCGGATAAAATAACGCAATGACGGACGAAATTCGACAACAGGATTCATCTACATATATCGACCCTGCGCATAAATCTTTGCTGGACGCGCTCAAAGTCACTTTTCGGCTGATAAAGCTGACTATGACTCTGGTAATCGCAGGATTTCTTTGCTCCGGGATATTTGTTGTCAAACAACACGAAAGCGCTCTTATTCTGAGGTTCGGCAAGATTGTAGGCACACCCGCCGACCGCGTCCTGAAAGCAGGGTTGCATTGGGCATGGCCGTATCCTGTGGATCAGGTGATAATACTTCCTACAGGACGTGTGCAGAACCTGACAATCGACAATTTCTGGTACAACGACTTAAAAAACATACCCGCAAACCCAGCGGCTCAAAGGCGTATACCGCAGGCGCTACAACCGGGCATAGACGGCTATATAATCAGCGGTGATGTAAACATCGCGCACGCCATATGGACGCTTCGTTACAAAATTATCGATCCTTATACATACTATTTGACTGTAAAAGATATCGATACCCTGCTTATCAATTTGTTCAACAATACCATTGTATCCACCGCCGGCAGATCATCCGTGGATATGATTCTTCGCACAGGCATAGAAGAATTCCGCTCCCAAGTAGAACATTCCATGCAAGAAAAACTGGCAAGCATAGATTGCGGAATAGCTCTTCAACGGCTCGATATCGAACGCATAACACCACCGCGGCAGGTAAAAGCCGCGTTCGACGATGTCATTCAAGCCGAACAGGAACACAGCCAGAAAATCAATGAAGCAAAAACCTATTCAGCCAGAATCGTCAGCGAGGCGCAGGGAAAAGCATCGCAGATCGAATCCGAAGCTATGGCGTACCATACTCATATAATCGAAAAAACACGCGCCGACGCCGCTTATCTGGCCGAGGTAATCGACAAATACGAAAACAGCCCCGATATGTTTCTTTTTATGGCCAGAGAAAACAGTTTGAAAAAAATTATGGATAACCTTGACGATATATTTATTTTTTCTCAACAGGACAACAGAACACGGGAAATCCGGCTCATGCTCGACCGGAGAGAACAACAAAGGTAATTTTATATGCGTGTAACATCGGCGGCAATATCTACGGAACTACAACAAAAACTCGTTGCAGTCCGCTTGCTGGCAACATTTCTCGGAGGCACTTTGATCTTAAATGCCTATCTGGCGCAGACAGTTCTGCGTATTTCTCCGCAGGTTGCCTCCCTAAGCGCTTTTATCGGCGCAATTTTGCTGGGAACCCCGATTATCGCAAAATCAGTTCGGTCTTTGTTGAAAGGCACAATTCACATGGAGGAACTGGTATCTATTGCCATAATCGGATGTTTCGCTCTTGAAGATTATAAAACCGCCGGAGCGGTAGCGTTTATTATGCTCGGAGCCGAACTTATCCAAAGCCGTACAGCTCTAGGCGCGCGGGCGGCAATAGAAGGCCTCATACGCCTTACACCAACACGCGCCCGCAAAAAAATTGAAGACGGCTCTATTGAAGAAATACCAGCACATTCACTTACTTTAGACGATACCATAGTAATTCTCCCCGGCGATACGGTTCCCGCCGACGGCACTATACTCAACGGCATGGCGACTATCAACGAAGCCAGCATAACCGGCGAATCTATGCCAGCCGAGAAAAAAACCGGCGATACCGTGTTTGCAGGTACAGTCAATCATACCGGCAAAATAGAAGTGAAAGTTACCCGCGCCGGCGAAGACACTACTTTGGGCAAAGTCAAAAAACTTATCATTGAGGCGGAACATACAAAAATGCCGATCATGAGCATTATAGACCAGTATGTAACATGGTATGTACCGCTAATTCTGATGATTGCGGGCATTATACTGTATTTTACCCGCGATATGAGCAGGGCTATTACCGCATTGGTAGTTACCTGCCCGTGCGCATTGATTCTTGCCACTCCGACCGCGATTGTGGCGGCTTTGTCATGCGCGGCTCGGCTGGGTATATTGATCAAAAATGTGCGTCATCTGGAAATCGCTTCACACCTGAACGCGCTTGTTTTCGACAAAACAGGAACACTGACAACAGGAGAACTTTCAGTAACTAAACTATCTCCGGTAACAGCATCCGAAGACGCCGCGTTCGACCTGCTTACTGCCGCGGCATCGGTAGCGCAAAACAGCAGGCATCCTGTGTCCAAAGCTGTGGTAAATATGGCTAAAGAAGCCTCGGTACCACTGTACACGGCGGACGACGTTCAGGAAAAAGCCGGTATGGGTATATCCGCAACTATAAACGGCAAAACCATTTTGCTGGGCAAACGGGAATGGCTTATCGAAAACAATATATCAATAAAAGGCGATTCGAAAGATATGGAAGGATTGAGCGTCCTGTATGTCGCCTTAAACAAAACTTACGCAGGGTGGATCGGACTTGAAGACAAAACCCGCGCTGAGGCAAAACAGGCAACCGAAGAACTTCATCGGGCAGGCGTAAAGAAAATTATTATGCTTACCGGCGACCGCGAATCGGTAGCGCAAAAAGTCGCTACCGAACTGGGTTGTCAGGAATACAGAGCGCACTGCCTGCCTGAAGAAAAGCTCGAAGTAGTCAACGAATTGAAACAGCTCGGTTATTCGGTAGGAGTAGTCGGAGACGGAATCAACGACGCGCCTGCGCTGGCCGCCGGAAATATCGGTATCGCCATGGGCGCCGCAGGTAGCGACATAGCCATTCACAGCGCGTCAATATCACTGATGAACAACGATCTGCTAAGACTGCCTTTCATAATAAAAATATCTCGAAAGACGCGGGCTGTTATCTATCAGAATCTTGCGTTCGGCGCTCTGTTTATACTCACAGGACTGCTCGCGTCGGGATTCGGATACCTCAACCCAATTCTTGCCGCATTACTTCATAATATCGGATCTTTCGTAGTTATTTTCAACAGCGCCCGGCTTGTTCGGTTCGGCGAAGACCTCGTACCGTTCGAATCGACTAATACGGAGCAAACGGAGGCAATGACAGAATATGTCACAACCTGATAACGCGGTTATTCGCACAAAAGACCTGACCAAAATTTTTAAGGATTTCTGGGGACGTCCACGAGTAAAAGCAGTTGATAACCTGACTCTGGAAATAACAAAAGGCGAAGTTTTCGGATTGCTCGGCCCTAACGGGTCGGGCAAATCTACCACATTGAAAATGCTTCTCGGGTTACTGTTCCCTACCGGAGGCAAAATAGCCATACTCGGCAAACCTGTTTCCAATGTCGCCATAAAACAACGAATCGGATTTCTGCCTGAAGAATCTTACCTGTACGGTTACCTGACCGCGCAGGAAACACTTGAATTTTACGGAAAATTATTTGATATCCCAGCTAAAGAACGAAAAAAACGTACGGATAAACTACTTGATATGGTCGGGCTTGGACGAGTCGGACAACGGCCTGTCCGCGAATTTTCCAAAGGAATGACACGAAGGCTTGGATTGGCTCAGGCATTGATCAACGATCCTGACCTGATATTTCTCGACGAACCTACCTCAGGACTCGATCCGATCGGCACACGCCAAATTAAAGACCTGATAATCGAACTGAAAAATAACGGAAAAACCATTCTGCTATGCAGTCATTTACTCGCTGATGTGGAAGATGTGTGCGACCGGATTGCCATTTTGTACGGGGGCAAAATAAAGGTATGCGGCAAGGTCGGCGACCTTCTAAAAAAACACGACGCCCTGTATGTCAACCTGCCTCAACTGAAACAGTCTACCATCGACGCCATAAAGAAAATCATATCCGATTCGGAGAACAACGCCAAAATCACTGTAGAACATCCCACAGACCGGCTAGAGAACTTTTTCCTAAAAATTGTACAGCAGGCTGTGGATGACAAAGAAGAAACATCCGGAGCAGATGTCATCAGGCAGGATAAATCATCCGCGCAGTCAAAAGCAGACAAACCTGCTGATCCGCAGATCAATAAAGAAATCATCAAAAAACTTCTTAACAAGAAAGACTGAACAATATGAAAAGTATTGCGGCCATCGCTAATAAAACACTTCTCAAAGCGATGCACGATAAATTTTTTATCGGAGTGATACTTTTTTTTCTTGTCGTTTTGCCGTCTCTTCCGGTTGTGTTGTACGGCGACGGGACAACCGAAGGACATTTGAAACTATACATTTCGTATTCCATGCATTTCGTGATATTTTTTCTGTCTTTACTGACCATATTCATGGGTTGCGCATCCATAAACGAAGAACTCGAAAAAAAACAGATGTTCACGGTAATCACCAAACCGGTACACAGATGGCAGGTAGTGTGCGGCCACTGGCTGGGGGTTACTTTGATTTCAGGATTACTACTGATTGCCGCAGGAAGCATCAATTACGCCGGTGTATTGTATATACTTTCGCAACATAAAGATACCATTACTGAAGAAGAAAAGACAGTCATCGAGGAAAATCTCCTGACCGCAAGAGCTGTGGTCACTCCTGAACAACCCGATACACGGGAACTAATAGAAAAAGAACTCAAAAATTACCGCAAAGAACATCCTGACGAAGATATCGACTACGATCAGGTTGTAAAACAGATCAAACAGAACCTGTTCTACTCTATGTACTGTGTACCTCAACGCCATGAAAAATTATTCAAGTTTACCGGACTCAATAAGGTAACCGCAGATACGCTTAATATCCGTTTCAAATACTACTCTTCATCCAAACCCGGCGACGCGACTATAACCGCCCGATGGATTTTCGGTGATCCGGAAAAAGTTTATCCTGTTCGTCTGCTAAGCGAAAAAACTCCGGAGGTGTACCATACAATAAAAATCCCCGCTTCCGTTATCGATACGGAAGGAAACCTGTCTATTAAATTTATCAATTATGACGAAGAATACCTTACCGTGATATTCCCCGAACAAAACGGCATCGAAGTCATGTATCGCACACACACGTTCACCATAAATTTTCTAAAGGGATACCTGCTAATATTTTTTCAATTAATAGTGCTAAGCGCGCTGGGAGTTATGTTTTCGTCATTCCTGTCGTTTCCGGTAGCTGTGATAATGACGTTATTTGTTTACGCTATAGGTTCGCAGGCAGTTTCAGTGCTTCAAATACTCGGATCAGTATCGGACAGCTCGTTTACTCTGATAGAACTGCGAAAAGAAGAACCTCTTACATTTTTTACCGTTGCCCAGAAAATATTAGGGGCTTTCATACGCCTGTTCCCACAGTTCGACAAAATCAATCCCGTGTCATATTTAACCGACGGGCGGGCGATAGATTCGAAATTGATCGCTTGGGGTTTAGGGGTATTGGTACTTCTTAAAGGCGCCTGCATACTAGCACTGGGAAGTATCATTTTTCAAAAAAAAGAAATCGCCAAGGTGATTATCTGATGAAAAAACAGTATCGATATATAATTATCATAGCACTGCTGACCTGCACGACCGTGCTGAACACGCGGTTTATTCCGTTGATCAACAATATGCGCCACGATGCAGGGTTAACGCGCAACCTGCCGGTTGAAAACGCACCGCCTCAATTTGTTCTGGCGGTGAACATCCTTGGCAGTTTGCGCTGTCTGCTGATCGACGCCTTGTGGCTTCGCACCATGAAACTGCGTGAAGAAGGCAAATATTTTGAGATGGCGCAACTTTACAAGTGGATTTGCCAGCTTGAACCGCAAATTGAAGATGTATGGACTCATAACGCATGGAACATGGCCTATAACATCTCTTTTGAAATGCCGTTCGCAGAAGACCGGTGGCGGTGGATCAGACAGGCCATATCGCTTCTGCGCGAAGAAGGATTGATGTACAACACCCGCAGTGCAAGCATCCGAAAAGAAATTGCATGGATTTATGCACATAAAATCGGACAGCAGTGGGACGATATGCATATGTATTATAAAAAACAACTCGCGCTTGAAATAGACCCGTTGATTAAAGGGGCGGACGATGTCCGTGCAATGGCTACTCTTGAAGACTTTGAATCCGCATTAAAAACAAACCCTGCGCTACAGGCCGCGTGGAATACTGCCCGCACAGCAAACATCACATCATACAAAGATTTTCAACAATGGCTTGCGTCGGCAGTAGCGTCAAATTTTCCTCAAGACATTCTCGATTTGCTCGATACCTACCTGCGCGCAAAAACATTGACACACGATTACAAACTGGATTTAAAAACAATGGTTTCTCTGCAAGATATGTACGGACCCATAGAATGGCGTCTGCCGGAATCCCACGCGCTGTACTGGGCATATCAAGGCAAACAATATGCGCAGGAAAGGCATTCAATTTTATATGACCGCCTGATTTACTTGTCGGTGCAATCTTTATACCGGCGTGGATATGTGTACCTTGCGAAGGACGGCGACGAAGTTTTATACATTACCGGCCCTGACGCCCGATTCATCGACCCGATGTTCACTTTGTACAAATCCCTGGCCGAGCAATACAAAGATCAGGCTACGATGAAAAATATCCACGCATCGTATTTCTATTATTTGCAGGAGGTAGTCGTTCTTTTATACGCATTCAACAATCGGGAGGGTTCGGAAAAATATTTCAGGATACTCAAAGATGAATTCCCGCAGAAAGTAAAGGAAAACGACTATATCACTTTTGTCCTCAAACAATTCCAGATAACAGCGCAAACCGGCAACTACGATCACGTAAAAAGCCTCGTTTACAGCCTAGTGCGACAGGCATACTGGAACTTGGCGCTAAATCAGGATGAACAATACACAGGTTATTTGAGGCTGGCAAACGCTGTCAGATCAGAATATCTGCGAAGTACGGGAAATCTGGAACGATTGCAACTGCCACATATCAAAGATATAAAAAAACAAGTAGTGGATCAGGCGCTTAAAAATGATTTTCCGCCGGCACTGCGCGAAAATCTTAAAAAAAGGCTTGAAGCTGGTGGTGAACAGGATATTGACAACAATAGGTTAGAACAATAAATTACTTGCCGAAATCTTCATAATCTTCATCGGTTAACCCGCCGCCGATACCGTCAAGGAAATTGTCGATTTGACGCAACCCAGCCCGCATGGGAACGGTAGTTACATCAAACATTTCCGCAATATTGTCCTGTAACGCGGATTCATTGGAAGCGCAACCGGACAAAAATCCGGCACACCCTGCTATATAAGCTATCAATAACAAATAAGATGCAATTCGAATCATACGATAACCTCATATATTGAGGGAATCCCTAAAAACTCAGAGTTTCCGCAAGTAATAAGCCAATACTATACCCAATAAGATATACCTGCGCAAGATTTATTTCGTGTTTTGAAGAACTATAATACAGATTCGTTTTCACATTATACGTTTTCACATTAGCTCTTGCCAAACACATAATTAAGGGGTACTATGCTTGAAAACATTTTCCACAATATTCGGAGTGATTGTATGTATATTGCGAGCGAATGCATAGATGCGGTAAAAGAATTCAAATACCGCGCTGTTTACGATATACGCACCCTTAACGCTAAACTGTTTTTATCCATTTTCATCATCGGAATCCTGTTTCGCCTTGTGGCGTTCGGTTCGCATACATCTTTGCATCCGGACGAAGCTCTTTACGCCAACTGGTCGGCAAGCATAGGACATAATTTTAAGCTGGGATTGACGGTCAGAGAGGTAGATAAACCGCCGCTGTTTTACTATCTTGTAGGCGCATCCATCTTTCTTTTCGGGCCAACCGACGCCGCGATAAAATTACCCGGGTTATGTATAGGTATACTTATGATACCGCTGGTGTGCCTTATCGCTCTCAACTTGGCTCGCCAGCACGCCGCATTGTGGGCAGGTTTTTTCTACGCTCTATCCCCATTTGAAATACTCTACGCCCCAACAGCTTTTGCGGATACAACATGCATGTTTTTATCATTACTGGCGCTATTAGCCATTCTTTATCGAATTCCGTTAATGACAGGAATATTTCTCGGGCTGGCTCTATCGACAAAACAATCGGTCGTTTTCCTTACTCCGTTATATGTTTTGTTCTTTATTATTCGCACAAAATATTACACGCCTTCATTGATAAAAATCATAAAAGGATTTGCTATTTCCATAATCCCGCTTATTTTATGGATGCTTCTGTTTGCCGACAAAGGAGTCGGCGTTATGATAAATATTTATCAGGAAAGGTTTTTCACTCCCACCGGCAATCCTCTGCGCCTGCTTGTAGAATGGTTCAAACAGGAACGATACTTTACCGGTAATTTCATGACCAGTCTGGTTGCTATAGGGTTCGTCTTTCTCGCAAGACTTCTTTACGGATTTAAACTGTACAGGAAACGGAATATTTACGATTTTCGCTCATTTATAGAAATTTTTTCTCTATTGATCTTTGTTATCGCCTACGATCTGTTGATTTCAATGCTTAATTACCCGCTATACTCCCGCTATCTGATTGTAATATCATCGCCGTTTATAATTTTGTTCGCCTTGAGCCTGAACATCATACTGAAACGAGTTCACGCTCAACTTCGTATTATGAATTACCGGTGGGATCTGACAACGCTTATTTCAGCCGGTATCGTCGCTTACTGGATCATAACCACTCCAGCCAACATGGCGACATTTCCTGACGGAGCAAATTACCGTTTCAGCGAATCAATAAAACCAACCGCGGATTTTATAAAAAACCAGCCGGCACCTGCTATGGTATTTTATACCGACGATACATGGCCATGGATAGGATGGTATTTGTTCGCAGAAAAAGAATCCGGCAACATTACACGCAGACCCGCTAATTTCCGGTCTGAAGAAGGAATACGTCAACTGCTTGAGCGGCTTAACAAAGACACCGACAAACTGGAAAAACACACCTTATATTTTATTCTCAATACATCGCGTGACATTCACGCATACAAACTGTTATCAGATGTTACCGGTAAAGATATAGCTCATAGGAGCCTGTTTATCTCGCAGGCGGCTAATTCAAAACATCCATCCTACCAAGTAGATATTATAGACAAAACCGCTCTTTCCGCAATATTGAGCAAATGACCCGCTTTCCCAGCAAAATTTGCGCTCCGTTATTATAAGCTCTATCCAATACAGGACAGGATAGTTATCGCTATTGATAATAACATAACAATCACGCATCATAAACTTTGGAACCTCTGGAAAATAATTAAAACTGCAAAATTTATTTCCAGAGGTTCCCGAAAACCGATTTTTAGTAGATTTGGATTGCTTATAGAACGACTAAACGGCAAACAGCCGTACTCAGAAATCTTTCCGGCATACAGCGACTGCCGGCATTATTTCTTAAACATCATTTTTATATCGTCTTTGATGTTTTCAAGATCTTCTTCATGCTCCAGTTCATCTTCAAGAATCTGTAGCGCTATATCATACGTAACCGGATCTTTATCCTTTGTGAAATCGATTATTTTTTTGTAAACGCTTATCGCACACTGTTCCCCTTTGATATTCTGATCAAGGAGAACTCGAAGATCAGGGTTTTCGGGCGCGTCATAACCGCAATTCGTGTAATCATACCATATCTTGGGGGTCATTAGCGGAGTTCCGCCCAACTGTATAATCCGCTCGGCCAACATATCCGCATGGCGCAATTCGTCGGTGGCATGCTGTATCAACTCAGCAACTACCGCCTCGCGGGGAATACCCACAGCGACCTTCGCGCCTAGCCAATACTGATAATATGCAAGCCATTCATCGGCAAAAGCCTTATTGAGCGTTTCAATAAGCTGTGAGACGTTAAGCCCCATGTCTTCCAACAATTTCCTACCTTTTGTTCCCATTTGAATCTCCTTTCTTTGAACAGTTTATACATATTCCTGTCAACACCACACTGGTATTCAAAACAGTAAACCCTTCATGGACATGTTTGGGTATCTCTATTTTATCCAATGACGAGTCGTAAAAATCCGATATCTTATTGCATTGTATGCATCTTAAATGATGATGCCGCTCCGTGTTAGGATCATAACGGCTACCCCGCCCTGAACATTCCACAGAATCAATCAAGCCGATCTGCGCGAATGTGTTGAGCGTTCTGTTTACCGTATCGAAAGAAATAAACGGAAAGATTTTTCGCATACGCCTGTAAATCATGTCCGCAGTCGGGTGAGACTTATCGCCGGTAAGTTCGCGATAAATCGCCACTCGCTGGGGAGTTATTCTTAAATCATGTTTTCGGCATATTTCTTCAAATTTATCCATAAACATCCTTATTAAGAATAACTACTATATAGTGAATGGTATTATCTTGCAAGAAAATTTCATATCCAAGATCTTTAATGGATCATTTATTTCACAGGATCAATGGGTAACGTAAAAAAGAATGTTGAGCCTTTGTCTTTACCGTCCGATTCCACCCATACTTTACCGTGGTGGTACTCTATGATGCGTTTTACAAGGGCAAGTCCGACCCCTGTGCCGACGCTATTGGCATCCAGTTTCTCGAACAACCCAAAAATTCTTTGTTTATACTGTGGTTCGATGCCAATTCCGTTATCTTTGACATAAAAAATGTATTGGGCATGTTCCTGACGAACACCGACGGAAATTTCCGGCGATTTTTTTCCCGAAGTAAACTTTATGGCATTTTCAATCAGGTTGATAAGAACTTCGAGCAGACGCTGTTTATCGGCAAAAACATCCGGCAAATCTTCGGCTATGTTCAGCTGAATACCGTTTTCCTCAATCCTTTGTGTCAGCAGTTCTTTCGCTTCGTAAGCCAATTCCTTAAAAGAAAATTTTTCAGGCGGTTTAACTACCCTGCCTACTCTGGAAAGGTTCAACAAATCATCCAATAGCCGGTGCATTCGTTCAGCGGCATTGAGTATCCTGTCTGCATATTCCGGCACATCGCCGTAATCTTTTTCCATCAGTCTTTTTTTGATAAAATTGGTAAAACCTATTACGGTAATAAGAGGCGACTTCAAATCATGCGACACGCTGTAGGTGAAACATTCCATCTCCGCATTTTTCTGTTCCAGATCGGTTATCAATTTTTCCCGTTCATTTTCCGCCTGTTTGCGGTCGGTTATATTACGCCCTACAGCAATGATTTCAGTTACCTTACCCGATTCGTCCGGCAACCCCTTATTAGACCACGCCAGCCATTGCCATCCGTCGCGTGTCAACGCCCTTTCTTCGTGATAACAACAATATGGCGGCGCGAACAATGTTTCGATAGATTTTTCTACCTTTTTCTGATCATCTTTATGAATAAACGGGATAAAAGAATTGCCGATCAACTCGTCTTCCTTCTTGTTGAATATAGCACAATAAGAAGGGCTTACAAACAGCAACCTTTTGTTTTCATCAAACTTTACGATCAAATCATTGGTATTTTCAACCAAAATTCGGTATCTTTTTTCGCTTTCGGCAAGGGCATCAGAAATACGTTTGCGTTCCGATATCTCATATTCGAGAGCGGTATTCTGGGATTGCAGGTCACGCATTTTTTCCTGAATTGCATTGCGCATATACATAAAAGTCTTGGCTAGCACGCCCAATTCGTCTTTCGTATTCACTTCAATTGGATAATCAAGGTTACCTTCAGCCAGCGCACCCGATGCTTTTGTAAGGGTATAAATCGGTTTTGTAAGCCTGGTTATCAAAAAAGTTATAACTGCCAGAGCAAGTAAAGACGTCCCTATCATAATCAAAAAGAGAATATTACGAAACTGGTGAAAACTATCGTATTTGATCGTATGCGCAACTACATAACCGACGATCCAGTCCCACTCTTCAAAATATCTAAAAATCATCCATTTTTTTTGTCCGTTATACACATAATCCATTTCGCCGTTTTTCAATTCGATAATTTTATCAAAAATCATATTGCCTATTTTAGGCCGGCAACCATAATCAAATATCGGATGGGCTATAACATGACCGCTTCGAGAATAAATAAAAGGGTATGACTTTGAAGTATGTTCAGCATAATAAGCCGCCCGAAAATCTGTTAAAAAAGACTGTTTGAACCCGTCTTCGTACGCCTCGGCCAAAAAGGTTTTTTCAAGAAGCTCGCTTTTGCGGTTCAGCATATCGAGAATTGTATCTATTTTTTCGGTATATATCCATTTCTGCTTTGTATCGATTATGTTTTTAAGAGAATACGACGCAAACACCATCACCAGCACCATAGTGACTACGGAGGTTACAGCTATGAGAAGCAATATTTTAATATTGATCGTTATAGTTTTCATCAGCTTGCCCGTATTCGACAAAGGTTGCCTGTTCTATAAGATTCATAGGAAATACTATATTTAATTTTTTGGCCATAGGCATATTCAAATACACCTGAAGCTGTTTGTTTTTGCTTATCGGTATATCCGACGGCGGCGTGCCGGTCAGAATTTTGTAAGCGGTCTTTACCGCATACTGACCGAACTCGGTAGCTACTTTTGAATAATTAATAAGAACAAAAGGCGCCATATTCTGTGATATCGAACCGGTGGGGATATTTGTATTTTCCAAAACAAATTTCTGAGCCTCGCCGTCATCCCAGCCGGCTATGCCGGCATTGTTTCGCACAAGCAAAATAGACACTGTATTTTGCAAATCAAGGTAAGCTGTTTTCCATTCTTCAAAATCGTTGACAAAAACTTTTTTAAAAAATTCGATTTTCAAATCATTTTCGTAATAATTGCAAACTTTGCGGTCGGTCAATGTTTCGCCGGTTATAAACCCCAATCGGGTACCTTTCGCGTATTTACGCAATTCCGACAGCAATTCCTTCAAAAACTCTATCTCTATCTGGCCTGTAACATTTTTATAAGGATAACCGTATTGGGAAACATTCCAGTTAACACCAACAAAAACAACCGGCAACGAAACGTCTCGATAATATTCGGATACTACATACTGACTTGCGGGGTCGTCAGCGGCAATCAGAACATCAGGTTGCCAAGCATCGATAATATTTTTGGCGTTAATTGCCGCCTGACGCAGTAAATCGTCCGATTTCTTGTGTTTTTCGTCAAGATACACAACTTGAAGCTCAATTTTTTCTTTTTGCGCAAATTTTTCAATTTCATTCAAAATCAGCATACTTTGAACATACTCAGGATGGTATGAATCGACCAACAAAATTTTTTTTCCGAGCAGATTATGCGTATCAACCGGCTTTTTATGGGGTTGATCGTCAACCGTCTGTGAACATCCGGAAACAATAAAACACAATACTGCAAATGTGAAAACTATAACAGTCATAACGACTTCTCAATTATTTTCAATTATAAATAACATATTTACAACTGCCCGAACACAGGGCGTATACATAAATATTACAATTTTAAAAAACATAAAGTCAAACAAAATGCGTACTTATTTTGACAATCGCCTCTCTAAAACCAACAACATAAGACCCATAAAATGTAACACACTAATCGGTTGTGTCTTTTATAATTCGTTTCGCTTTGGCGCGTCCAGCAGAATATAAAAAATATTTTTTAAAAAGCAGGAAATTTAAAAGGCATTGACACGAACGCACACCTAAGACTACATTAATAAAACATATTATCAGACGAAGCAAGCTATGATGAAAGGAAAAGCCGATGACAACATTACTACAGAGAGGTTTCTATTTAGCCAACAGTATTTTCCCTGAAGGCGGAACATGCCTTGAGTTCGGCGTATATGTGGGCGATTCATATATTTGGCAAGCTGAAAGAATTTTAAAAAAATTTCCAAAAACTTCGTTGATAGGATTCGATTCTTGGGAGGGATTACCGGATGAAACAGAAGGTGTCTGGCGTCCGGACAGACATAACAAAGGATGCTTTGCCTCAGCCAAAGAAAAGGTTTTGTCACGTTTAAACGACCTGAATATTAAAGAATCGGATACACGGTTCTCTTTTGTGGACGGTTTCTTTTCTGAAAGTCTCACAGATCAACTGCGAAAAACATTGAAAAATATCATATTTATAAATATAGACGTCGATCTGTACAAATCGACTATTGAAGTGCTTGATTTTGTAAAACCTATTCTAAGACCGGGAATCATTATATACTGGGATGACTGGAAAAGCCCGAAAGACACCTATGACGATTCGTGGGGCGAGCATCGCGCATGGGGCGATTGGATCGCTCGCAATCCTGAGGTAAAAACGGAAATCATTGAAGTCAATCCGGTAAATCAAAGGACAATGATTGTCACACAAGCCAATGGAATCAATATGACTGGCGCGGGGCTTGATCTGTGTAAAATCAGATATACAGCCAACCGACTTACGCAAGAAATTGAATTATAAAACCTAATATAGGCGCTGACGAGCATATCTTTAACAGGTTTATACATATTTCATAAAAACAGGATTAGCCTTATATGCAACAAAACGATAAAACAGTTTTACCGCAAACATGGTGCCCATATTGTAATTCGCGCGAATACGATATTGTCGAGCAACAACCTGATATACGCTATCATCCTGACGAGAAATTCTATGTGTGTAAATGCGCAGAATGCAAGATTTTGTTTACCGCACCCATATTGCCTGAAAATGAAATAGGTAAATACTATCCTGATAGTTACGGGGCGTATGCGTTCAAAAATAATATAGACAAAATTTTCGATAAAATAAAACATCAGCCTCAAGTTCGAAATTTTCCTACCGATTTGCTTGAGCGGTACAGGAAAAATTTAGCTCAAGAACTTGCCGGTAAGTATATTGAGAAAATATTTTATCGAACAGCCAACTTTTTTATCGCCCAATATTTCAACCTCAACAGAAAACAGCCTGTCCCGTATTATAATAAGATACCTAAAACCGATCAAAAAAAGAAATACCTTCATCTGGGGAGCGGACATCCGGCCATTTTTGCACAGTACATGTATCATGACGGCTACGAAGTGCATAATATTGATATCAATAAACCTATCTGCGACGCATACCGCGCTGTGGGGGTAACTTCTAATTACGGTACAGTTACGTCGGCTCAATACCCTGAAAATTATTTTGATTATATATACGCAGGGCATGTTGTAGAACATTTTCTTCATCCCCGCGAAGAGCTGAAAAAATTACACTCGTGGCTTAGCGAAAACGGTGTTTTCATTTGCAGTTTTCCGCTGTACGAAACAGTTGAGTTCTCTTATAAAAAACCTTATTACGATGTCCCGCGCCACACAATACACCTGACCCGTAAAACCGCAAAAATGATTTTTAAAGACGCAGGGTTCGCTATAGAAAAAATATTGTTCCCACCTTATGGCTGGGCGTTGCAGTTAAACAGGAATTTTTACGATTATTTACATAACCCTTCTTTCGATCACGACAGTTGGAACAAACCTCTGAACGAAAAATATTACCGGATATCTTACCTGTTGTCGCTGTTTCGACAATCCGGCAACCCTGTTTATTTTCTAAAGAAACGCTAAATAAACCTAAAAATTCCGCTACAAAGAAATATTTAACTCACATACTAAATTAACTTTATTTAGGAACCTTTAATTAGTCTGGTCTGATTTTTGCTTTTTTAGATGACATCCTTGGCTTTTCAGAAATTTCATAAATAACAACCTATTATAATCGGTGAAACTGTGAGATATTTGGAAAAATACCCTGAAGACCTGATGATTGTAATCCGAAGCGCCGGTGAACGGACAAAAGCGCTTTGCGAACAGATCGTCCGGTCACAGGCGCCTCTGAGCGAACTGCATGTCATAGAGGAAAAACCGTTTTTGCGGGCGGTAAAAAAGACAATGCAACTCGGATCCGAAAGTAGCGGGCGGTTTATGCTGGCGCTCGACGCGGACGTACTGCTTTATAAGTCTGCCCTTGAATATATTATGTACGAAGCCAACATGCAGGATTATGACAAATTACTGCGCATGGATTTCTGGCTTATGGACAAATTTCGCGGCAAAGCAATGGGTATTCACCTCTACAATAACAAATATTCCAAAGATTTTTACGATTTCCTAAGCGATATAGATGATCAAGAATACTTTATAAGGCCGGAGGGCAACAATTTTCTCAGGTTCGCCAAGCAGACTAACCTTCGCTATGGATACATCGCCGATAAAATAGCCGGCAAACACGATTATTTTCAATATTATTCAGACTTGATAAAAAAATATGTGCTTCGATATCAGCGATGCGAACAAGACGGAATCCTTGAAGAAAACAAGAAACTGTTTCGCGAAAAAAGAATGGAGTGTCCCGACGATTCCGATTTCGTTGTTGTCGACGAAGTATTCAAAGCGATGTCTGCCGGAAAAAATACCGACGGGATTTTACAGAAACTAGGCATAGAGGAAAAAAAACCGATTGATCCTATGGAATGCGCACTTATCACCGATTCCCTACAGGCTTACCCTGTCATGATCCAAGAGCGCTATGAACTGCGCGACAAAACCGCAGAAGGAATAAAATCCTATAAGAATCTTAAAACTTTTTTCAGAAAGCTCTATCATCCGAACAGTTTCACCGGCACAACAGCTATCTACGGAGCTGGCGAATTATGTGAATTGCTTGTTGCTCAACCAGATATTCCGGTCTGTGCTGTTATAGTGAGCGATCCTCCCGATGGACTGACATCCTTTCATGGCATTCCTGTAATAACATTGGATAAAGCTCGCGATTATGGCGTTACGAACATAGTCATAGCTTCAATAGCGCATGCCGAGGAAATCCGGCGAAAAATTTTCACCGTTTACCCCGAAAACACCATCCGTATATTTTCTCCTGAATTTGTGTAACATGTAAAAAAATCGTGTAAGTAAGCCGGAATCAAAGCCGGTAGTGAAATACGGACAATCCAGCGGTATTATATATACTGATATGATTTATTGAATGTGGCGTTAATCTTTTCTTGTATAGAATCGATATTTTCCTGAAAAACAAACATCCTGCCCCATACTTCCGCGGTAGTAAGACGGAACATCAGCCTTTTATCTACGCATGTCCTTCCTATATACCTTGCCGGCACTGAAAAATGATTTTCTAAGAAACCGTCTTTGAAAAAACTTTCCTCAAATGAAAAATACGATTCTACCGGAGTGGGAAACCCGCGTTTGGGTCTATCGATGATTTCCGCAGGCAGATAACGTTGAGCGACCCGTTTTAATATTTTTTTGTTGGTACACAGATCAACTTTGAATTCCAAAGGCAGATTGATAGCGAAATCGACAATATTATTCTCGATAAACGGGAATCTATTTTCTATTGAAGTCATCATTCCCATCCTGTCAGCGGTATATAGAAGGGTATTTAGAAAAGTGAGCAGGTTGTCAATCAGAATGGCGTTACCAGCCTTTTCGCTGACGTCATGCAAAAAATCGAAAGTATCCAGTATCCAGTTCCATCTGACCAATTTCTCGCCTTGGTGAACGAACAGCGAATATGCGTTGGCCAGCCTTGGCGATTCATAATACGGAGGCAGTCTGTAAAATAGACCCGAAGTGTAAAGGTACTCGTTACTCCATCCGGTTGACGGACCTATGCCTTTAAATGCCGTTTTCTTCATCAGATGCGGATACCAGTGATATCCGCCGAAAAGCTCGTCACTGCTTTCTCCGGAGAGAAGAACTTTGACTCCCTGTTCTCTCGCCAGCCGGCATATATGATACAACGCAATATCATTGTGATGGAAACAAGGCGTTTCCTGCTGATATATAGCGGATGTCAGATCATTAAAATATTTTTCCTTTGACAGATAAGTAAAATTGATCTCTATGCCTAGATGCCGCGCAACAATTTTTGCGTAGTCTTCTTCGCCTCCGCCTTCTGCTATGCCGCCGTGATATATCTTCACATCGGGATTGATTCGTTTGGCTATCGCTGTTACAAGGCTCGAATCGACGCCTCCGCTACAAAGCGTGCCGACAGGTATATCGGCAACAAGATGTTTTTCGACAGATTTCTGAAGCAGATCATCCAATATGTCTACATGTCTCTCAAACGGAATGGTTTTGTTGTAAATATATTTTTCCGGATCGACTTTGCTTTGTAAATTGAAGTATCCGATCATTTTGATCGTAAAATCCGATAAATTTACCACACAATATTTGCCCGGCAACAGGTTGAATATCCCTTTAAAAAGCGATTCGGTTTTATTGGTTTGTCCAAGCACTAAAAAATCATTGATCGCTTCTTTGCGGTATTCGGGAATTCCTATCAAATTCAAAATCGATTTTATTTCCGACGCGAAAATTATTTGTTTGTCATCCTGATAATAATGAATAAATTTCATCCCCATCCGGTCGCGTGCTAATACGATTCTGTCAGCAGTCTTGTCGTAAATTGCTATGGCAAACATGCCGTTGAATTTTACAAACGCTTCAGTACCCCATTCCATATACGATCTTAACACGACCTCGGTATCGGAATGTGTCGTAAATGTATGTCCGAGTTCGATTAAGATACTTCGTAGCTCCTTGAAATTATAAAGCTCCCCATTATAGGAAAGGATGTATTGCTTATCAGGAGACATGAAGGGCTGATTCGCTTTTTCGGAAAGGTCTATTATAGACAATCTCGTGTGGCATATTCCGACGTTTTTGTTGCAATAAGTATCTGAGTAGTCTGGACCTCTATGCGCCTGACTCCGATTGATAATATTCAGCTTATCGCATAAAACATCTTTTTTTACGGCATTTTTGGATATGTAAACGCCAATTCCGCACATTAGTTTTTCCTCCGTGCCCTCATAGCTCATATTTAAATAGCACACTTAACCGGTCGCGGTGCTGATGATATATGTCTGATATTTTCTAAATGCTTTAAAAGCATTTTTTATACCATTATTATTATGTATTGCTACGCGCTATCACGCCGTTCAACAGAAATTTATATGAAATTTTTATGGATGGCGTCCGGCTGAAACGACGGCTCGTAAAGATCGTCGTTTTCCACAATTTTTATCATTTCTAAATTCCGTTTCGCGTATAGGCATGTGACGTTGCAGTATATCCGCGGATCAAGATTTTTTCTAAAATGGTACGAATCTTCCCATACTCCGTAAAAACCGTTTTTGTGGTTTAGAAAGTTGCCGAGTATACCTTTTTTCGATCCGGTAAACGTGCAACATGTGTACACGTTTCCCGCGCCTTCAACGACGCATAGAATATCTTTGGTATAGCAATAATGATAATCGTTGTTATGATCGAGAATATTATTGCACCTTTCAGGTATCAGATTGATAATCTGAAATGATTCGTCGGCGATGTCTTCGACCGCTTTTTGCGATAACACTATGCCTTCCATAACTTTCTTCTGGTCGGTAAAGAAATCCATATGCTGATCTGAAAATGTTATGCTGAGCCTTATATTGTCCGCGCCCCGGTCTTTTACAATAGCGCATAAATCGTATACGTCAAGCTCGTTACCGTTTGCCATTACAAACCCGACTCCCAGCCTGAATTCATCTTTGTGCCCGCCTGCCTGCCGGATTTTGCTTATCGCGTCAAGCGCGGCGTAAAAATGGTGTTCCGGCGCGTTGCGCAAAGCGCTGTAAGACTGGGGCGTAGCCGCGTCTATTGATACGCGCATCCACGTAAGGTTCGGCGCCAACAAGTTAGCTAAATCGTCGTCGAGTAGCGTCCCATTGGTGACAAGCCCCACGTCAAAACCTGCATTGAACAGTTCCTCGAACATTTTATATTTATATTTATGCGCAAGCGGTTCGCCGCCGCCCGTAACTTCTACAGCCTTTACGCCTATACGTTTCATATCTGCTATAAGCGACATGATTGATTCGATGGACAGCATCTGGCGGTAATCGAAATTCGACGAGTTTTTGTTGTCGGGCATTCTATACGAACAGAAACTGCATCTCTGGTTACATACGTTGCTGGGCATAAGATGAACTTGGGTTAATGTATCATTATCGCCGGTTCTGAGTTTCGATATCAAATCGGGATGGCACGCAAGTTTGTTTACCATGTATGGATTTTTATTTATTTGCGGTTGAGTGCGTTTAAGAGATTTATTCTTCTGCGCAACATTCATCGAGTATTCCTTTTAGGTTTGGTGGATTTAACATGGCACAGCGATTTTTCAGTCAAACTCTATGAAATCATCATCAAAGCATCATTTGTGCCAGCCGGTTAAATCAGGTCTATCGGCAACAAATATGGAGCTAATTTCAGCTATATGTCTAAATAAACTACAGGCCGGTTAAAAATCTTCCATGAGAAAAATTTTTATATATATTTATCGGCTTGAAGTGATAGAATCGCATACATAGAGTTATTGATATTCAGCAGGGAGAATTTTGTATGAGCGAATTCCATGACGTAACACTCGATAACGTATCACAAAAAGCGGCCGCTTTATCGCAACGATACTGTTTGCGCTTAAATACAGTTGCAGGGGAAAAAGCCTGCTCACTGTCCGATAAAATGTGCGTAAGAGTAACCATAACCGCCGATACTATACTGTTTAACAACAGCACCGCCGATTTTAAAGTCAGGGAATTCATTTTTACCGATCGGGATTACAACGTATTGAGTAAATTCGAGCTGAAAACCGATGAACCATGGCTTGTTTCCGCCGTTGTGCCGTACAAGAATTTTTATATTGTCTGCTATATCGATACCAAACCGAAACCGGCGCTTTATCTGGCAGATATCTACTCCGATACGTTTAACAGGGAAGGAGAATTGGCGGAAATCATCCCATTTTTCAAAGACAGACAGATAGCTTTTGCCGTATCCGATACGGCCGGCGGAATATTTTTTCTTGAAGCATATACGGGGATGTTGCACTACATGGCGGACGACGGCCAAATTACTTCTTATAACGGCAATTTTATGATCCCTAACCATGCATCGTTTTTTAATGGATCCCTGTATATCGCCGATATCCACAAAGTACTGGAATTGCGGGAAACATCAAACATTATCGCGTTTAAGGACGGCGTTTTTCATGAAACCGGTATTCTAGGCGGATGTATTGAAGGATGCGACAAATTGAATTGCTTTTTCGTTACATCTAGCTTTGCTGAGAAAATACTTCGGAAATATGATTATGAAAACAATCTTATCTTCGAGAAAAACTTCGATTATGAACAGAACGTTATAACCCCTCGCGCTATAGGGGTTAATAAAAACCACCTGATTATCATTGACGGCCGACCGTATATCTATGACATTTTCTGAAATTTGTTGGTAGGCTATAAAATCGATAGATAAAATTTACTTCTTTTCATTATGGGAAGATGTTTATCCGAGGCGCGGTTTTATAGCTCGTTTATGTATTAAATTCACAAGCTCTTAAGGGTTTGGATGTATATATTGATACGGCTTTGTATGGAAACATGTTTTACCGCCCATTGCGATAACTCTTGACGCCGTGTATCGTCGTGCATCAAAAAAGGTTTTATTTTCCGGATTACCTCGTCGTCGTCATCCATGTCATCGAGAACGGCACAAAATTCGGTTTGCGAAATCATATCCGAAAAATCCGATATTTTTTCCGTCATAATCACCGGTAACCCGCATGCCGTGTAATCGCCGAATTTTCCCGGAGACGCCGCTTGGTTCATGGTGTGTTTCGACCTGAGCAAAAAACCTATATCCGCCGCATTAAGGTAATATGCTATTTGATCGTAATCCACCTGTTTTAGCAGATAATCGCCAGCCTTTACATCATATTTATTGAGAAACTCTTGCGCTATAGAATGGTCGTTATCCGGAACCAGAAGGATAAGATACGCATTTTCCGCCACGGTTCGTTTGATCAAACTGAATATTTCTATAGTCCGCGATATGTTTTGCCAGCTGTAAAATACGTTCCCTATAAAAGTCATCGCGAATTTTGTCTCGATATTTAATTCACGGCGGGCACAGGTTCGCAAGCGGGGCGAATAATAATTCCGACCGCAGTCGACACCGGTTGACAGCGTGCTTATTTTCTCACGCAGGCTCAGTTCAGGATACCTGCCGCATAGGGTTTCTTTAAAAAAATCCGACAGCACGAAAATGTGATCGGCTTTTTTGAGCGTTTGAGGCAATCTGGCTATACCTTTATCCATGCTTCTGATAGTTTGATCGTAAAATTTTTCTTTGTACGCATGTTGCACGAGATATTCCTTTTCCGCCTCGGCGTCGCCTTCCAGCTCTATTATACATTTAAGCCGGTCTTTGAAAATTTTTTTCAAAGTGTCGAACTGGTTTATATCCTGCTTTTTCAGTTGAACTATCACCTTTTTGTGCAACAAAAGATACCAGCCGAAAAACAAATTGATCAATCGCTGTTTAGTTTCCGTTTTTTTATAACGCAGTATATGAAAGTAATCATATCGGCTGAATTTTTCAACCAGATCGATTTGCTCGGCATAAACTGAATCAGGTAAAACGGTTACCATATTTATAGGCAACCCGTGTTCTCGCGCCGCGTCGACCCATCCTTTGTAGAAATGAACATGGCTTGAAAGAGTGCCTCTCAAAAAATAAAAATATTTCGTTCTCAGAAACACCCGATTTCCTTTCGTAAGATATGAAAACCGATACCGGTAGCGTGTTTTTTCTCGCAAATACTATTCCTGATAAATATTTGTTCATATATCTTTTATTGTATGGCGTAATACTGTAAAACCGTGTAGTTTTTTTAATCACATTGACGTAAATCGGATGCGCTACGCAAGACAGTCTGCTCGCTACAGGCTGGTATGTTTATTGCTTTTAAAAACTATAAACAAAAAATTGATAACATTTTCCGATAGCGAGGGAATTTGCAATGATCAAAACCCGTATGTTCATACATGCGACCCGTGCTGTTAAAAATATGCGCGGTCTGCCGTCTTTGGTTCTGGAAACTGCCGGTAAAAATCCGATTCTCGTTAATATGATTATGCGACTGCAGAAATCGGAAACACTCGATTGCATTCATATCGTTACATCCAATAACCCGTGCGATGACGCTGTCGCCGAAGCGGTGAATCCTATATCCGTTTGGGACACTAATATTCCAGTGGAACTGATAAGGATTCCGTCAAACAATCCGTACGCGATCACCGAATCGAATATTTTTCGATCTTCCGATTTATTGTACAACATACCTCACTACGCTTTTTACAGCGCCGAACACCTGACCGCCTTTTGCGCTACTGCCGCCTGTGATTTGGCGTTGGTTTGCACAGCGGACGACGTTCCGCTTATCGAACCTGAAACAATAGACCATATTGTGCGAAAATACAGTAAAAAAGGTGTAGCCTACGGATGTTTGTATCGCCATGAAATCGAGATTTTTGCTGTGCCGGTAGCTGAGTTGTCCGCAAAAACAGCGGCTTGCCAATATAAACGCAACAGCAGATTTAAGGATGAGTCCGCGCGGGTAAAAGATACTGTAAACAACCTGATATCTCGAAATTCCACTCTCGACCGCGCAAAAATAGAACGGGAAAAACTTGACGCAATCAAGCAATATTTCGGACGCCCTATTCATTGCAAGGAAATACTGGATAAATTTTACGATGGAAAAACCTTCGGTGTCGCGTGTAACAAAAATCAGGAAAATGAATTTTATCCCGTTCACTCACAACGACAACTTGAAACACTACGAACTTTCACAGACAACTATGATTCCCTGACACTGGAAACATTTCGGTGTGCCTACGACACGCTCGGACAATCCGTTTACCCGTCGGTTCTGGAAATAGAAGTTACCGGCAGATGCAACCTTTCCTGCGCCGACTGCCCTAACACAGTTATGACACGCCCGAAAAAGGATATGGATGCGGATGTATACAGGTCGATAATAGACCGGTTCGGCGATATGACGGCTATGGTGTTTTTATCGGGATACGGCGAACCGACGCTTCATCCAAAAATAATAGATTTCATAAAATACGCCAAGGATAAACAAATTACCCGTGTCTGCATTGAAACAAACGGTTCGACGCTGACAGAATCTTATTTAGAACAACTTATCGATGCACAGCTTGATATACTGGTAGTAAACGTAGACGCTATAGATATTTACGGCAAATCAGGCGACCTGTTTGCGTCCGATGCCATGGTAGAACTGGTTATGGCAGTCAAGAAAAAACACAATTCCGCTGTTCCGTATCTGGTTGTGCAAACAGTCAACCGGTCATCCCGGCAACAGCAGATCGATTACTATTACGACCGATGGGAATATCTGACGGACGCTACCGCAATTCAATCTTTCAACGATTTCTGCGATACCTTCGACCGAAAAGAGTTTATCGACATGTCGCCGGCAGACGGCATACATTTCTGTCAAAAAACAAGCAATAATCTTTTTATTTTATCAGACGGCAAACCGGCGGTGTGCAAACAAAGGTTCAACGGGTCGGACGACTATACGGAAAACGATTTGCTTTCCTACTGGCAAAACCATTTTGTCAAAGGCGGCCGCTACGAATTTTGCAAGGGATGTTCACAAAAATATTTCAGGGATATTTTCGTTACCCATTATCCCGACTTTATATTGAGAAACAAATTAACCCGCAAAATGCATACATTGCTTATCGATGAAAAAATCGACGAAGGAAATAATTTTTTTAAGACGAAAAAGTACGCTGAAGCGCTCAAATGCTGGGAACAGGTGTTGTCGGTATACCCTGACAATCAAGATATACACGAAAAACTTCAAATCTTGGAAACCATTGCGCCATGAGCTACGCTAAAGCGTCACGGCATCTGCCCGAAAATCGGCGCGTTATCTCATCAAAAACAATCGACATAGCGTTTATAGGTTATTTTTTCGATATGGGAGGCGTACAGAAATCATGCCTGACCATAGCCGAACATCTAAAAGACCGCGGTTTTTCATTTCATATGATCAACTTGCAAAATACCTTTTTTCAGGAACGCTTCAAAGCATGCGGAGTATGCCGTAGCATCACCGAACCGCGCGATGTAATACGTTACCTGCAGGAAAACAATATTGATATAGTACATGTAAATAATTGCGATTCCGGAAGTTATTTTGCTCATTGCGCGGGGGTTACGCACATCGTGGAACGCCTCGACGGGTACGCCTCGGCATTTATTTTCGACAAAACTCCGGTTGACTGCATAGTCGCATCCACAGATGCGGTATACGAACGGGCGCTTAAAGAATATCCCCATAAATATGTCGATTTGATCTATAACGGTGTGGACACATCGTTGTTTCAGCCGCGCCGGACATGCGCTACACCGTTGCGGGACAGGCTCGGAATTCGGGAAAGCGATATAGTGGTCGGTTATCTGGGCAGAATTTCCAGAGAAAAACGTCAAGACAAGCTGATCGAACTTTTCGCCCGGACGCTACAATCTAATCCCGGCTTAAAACTTATTTTGATGGGCAATGACCACCAAGACGGATACCGCGAACTGCTGGCAGAAAAAATATCCAATATGTCCCTGCATAAATCGGTATTCCTAATGGAAGGCACGGAACATCCCGAACATGTCATTCCTGAATTCGATATCGGAGTCATTTTTACAGGGACGTATACCAAACCGGACGGATCAGTGCATATCCCTCGCGAAGGATACCCCAATGCGCTCATGGAAACCATGTCTACCGGTATACCGGTAGTAGCCACAAATTGCGGGGAAATACCTTTACTCGTACAGCACGGCAAAACAGGTTTTGTTTTTGATGTGAATGATGAAACCGGTTTTAAGGACGCGCTTATCGAACTCTCCAACAACAAGCGCCTGAGAAAAGAAATGGGTGAAAACGCCAGAAAATATGTAGTTAATCATTTTGCTATCGAATCTATGGTAAACCGCTATGAAAAGTTGTACCGCCGGATTCTTGATCCTGATTTCTCTATAAAATACCCAAAATCAAGGCACGGAACAGATAAATACTTTATGACGAAAAATTTTGACATTACTAATGTCCAGTCTAAGAATAAAACGCTTGTCATCCGTTCCGGCAGTAAACCTATGGCGGATATTCTGGTAGACAGGCTTCGGGAATCCGGAGTTGAAAAAATATCGTTTCTGTGCACTGAAAAAAATTATGCCGATATCAGGAAATATGAAATCCATGACGAGATTTTTGTGTATTGCTACTCCGACCGTTTTGACCCAGAACGCATGGGATGTATCATCTCTGAGATAAATGACCGCAATTATGATTATATCTTTTTTATCTTAAATAACTACAATGGGTTGCGGATGGAATCGGCAGACCGTTTTTACGAGTCGTTAAAATCATTCAAAGCATCAAAAAATATTTTCGATCTTTGCGACTCTTTATCTGCTGACAAAAAAATAGCAGTTACCGCATGCGGTTCTATGTTCGAATGGTAACCGTCAGCGGGGAAACACGAAACTCCTTATACCCCCTCTTATAGATGTGGTTACTACTGTTTTGCTTGCGCGGATTGAGTTTACTATTGGCGTAATATTTCCACATCCCCTGCCTAAAAAATCGTTATATATAAAAAACAGGTAATCGAAAGATTCGTCGTTTATACGTTGTATCAAATCGGACATCAATTCCAGATCAAACGTATCCGAGGCATCGTAGCGGTAAATTTTTTCGATATAATCACAATCGGCGCATTCATGAAAATTGTTGCGGTGGCACAATATTGAGATTTTCGGTTGGGAAAACAGCTTGCCGGTCATATCAAAAATTCCTTCCATGATATGCCTGCTTCCCGATCTAAAAATTAGGATTTTAGCAGGATGTCCTGTCTTACGGGTCATAGGAAATGGGTTTCCTAAATAATGATTTGCCATAGCTCTTCGCGCGTAAGGGTATTCGATGGAAAATTCGTTAGAAAGAACAAACCTGTAAAGTTTTTCGTAGCGTTGCGCCATCAGGGAAAAACTGAATTTTTTTTCGATAAATTCCCGGCCGTTCGCGCCCATATAGGTACGTAGCTGTTGATTGTCGATCAATTCAAGTAGCCGGACGCTAAACGCATCCGTATCGTCCATCCCTACGATAAAACCGGTTCTGCCGTCTTGTATCACACCGTCTACATCACCGGAGTTGGTGGCGACCAGAGGTTTGCCCATGGCTGACAGCTCAAGCAGTGCGTTTGTGTACCCTTCCACCGTAACATCGGTTGACCCGTCCGGTCTTTTGTATGTCCCGGCAATGTATACGCCGATATCAAACATATTCATAACCTGTTGCGGAAATTCAGTTTGAGGGAGAAAAAAGATTTTATCGGAAAGCTGTAATCCGGCTATTTTATCAACCAGAAAATTATAATGCGCCTTCTCGTTAGGCCTTGTTGTCGTTCCCAGGATGGCGAGTTTGACATTGCAGTGTGTACGGGATATATTCGAAAACACATCCACCAGCTTATCGATACATTTTTCCTCGGACAAGCGACCCGAATAACCTACGACTATATCATCCTGACCGATGCCAAGCTGTTCGCGAAGAACAGGGTTACTACCGGACGGCGCAAACATTTGCAAATCGACTCCGTTTACAATCTTTATATTGTATTTTTCCGGATACCGTTCCGCGCTTTGCTCCAAAACTCTTTGAGTAGAAGAAATAATGCTGTCTACCGGCATCTTGTCGAACATGAACGCGGATTTCAGTCCGTCTACACGCTCTACAATCCCCTTCACTCCGGCAAGATACGCCACCAGACCTCCATACGCGGAATGGTTGAGTTGAACCAAATCTATTTTATTTTCAATAAGATACCCCAGAAGGTCATGTTCGTCCGGTATATGGCGGCAAATTCCGTATTCATGAAATTTATTTTGAAAGTCGTTGCGGTCGCAGGAGATGAAATGGAACTCGAATCCTCGTTCCCGCAACTGCTGGGCTATCATCAGCATCGATTTTTGTATCCCGCCAAATGAAAAAGTATACGATATGAACGCAGTTCTTATTGCTGTCATTTTCTTTTGAATTTCTCCAAAACAGTTTTTATTTGCCGGTATACTTTTTTGAACTCATCGATATCTTTATTAAAAGGATCTGATACCTCCTTCATGGTATCTGTCAGAAACCCGAACAAATATATTTTGTGGCGGGCATACGGAAAACTGTCGCGCAATGTTTCAAGGTTGAATTTATCAAAAACAATAATGCAGTCCGCTTGATTTACCAGCGGTTTGTTGATGATCTGCGAACGATGCGCCGATATATCTATATCGAATTCACGTGCCGCTAGAATTGCGGTATCAGGGCTTTTCCTATTGGGATACGGATAATATCCGGCGGAAACAATTTTTTTATTTGTGTATAAACGCGCGACGGCTGAGGCAAAAGGGCTTCTACAGATATTCCCTTTGCATACAAACAACACACACCTAGCTTTTCTGAAAGATTTTTTTGCTTTGCGCCTCGTCAGTTTTTCAATAATTTTGTCGGTGTATTCCTTGCGAATGTTTCTAAATAAGGTAGAGAATTCCGCAATGCCCGGCTTAGGGTCGTCCAATACCAGCGTATCGTTGCTTTCTCTAAGGAGCAGGATATTGAAAAACTCCGCTACCACTTTCCACATCGGGCGTGTGGCGAGTGTCGGATCGGTTTTATCCGCGTGATAATTTTGCCGCATCCACAACCAGTCTCTCGGCAAGTTTCGGCAATACCTGTTTGCACGATAATTTTGCGGAAAACTTTTTTTGCCGTGAACGAACAATTCGTATAAATAAAACGGAAAATCGACTCCCAAAGAAACCGGTAACGGTAGTGAACCCCAAAACCTTCCGTTGATTTCAAGCAAAACCCAGCGTCCGGTTTTCGGATCGGACTTAAACTCAACCATAGCCACACCGGTGTACCGCAAGGCGCTCAATATGTTTTTTGATGCTTCCAATAAATATGGATCAGGTTTGACGCTTTTGCGATACGAACTGCCGCCGCCCATAAGCGGTTCGTGTACCCTTTCATGCTGAAATGCAACAAGACTCTCGCCGTTATGAGCTAATAGCTCAACCCCGATTCCTGTTCCGATACAGTTTTCCTGTATGATGACGGCAGTATCGTCAGGCACGGTTGTCATTATCTGCTTAAACTCGTCCGCAGAATAGGCTTTCTTTACAAAGTTTCTGGACGCAGATGTTTTATTGAACGACACAGGAGGTTTTATTACCACCGGAAAACCGAATTCGGTGCATATCTTATCAAGATCGATCAAACCGGTTTTGCGAATCTCCGTTTGCCGTGGAACGGGTATCCCCAATGACTTGGCTAGGTCGCATGTCTTTTGTTTGTCACGGGTTACATCGTATGCCAGATCGTCCAGCAAATAAAACCGGGCATACTTTGACAACTCCTCTTTAAACAAATGCAGATAATATGCGCTCGTATCCTCACACGGAATAACCAAATCGAACTTTTCTTCCTTGAGCACCGATATCAGAACGTCTTTCCATTCAAGGGAATCGGCTTTAAAATCGATGCCGCTGTGAAATACGCTCAAATAGCGCGATTGCAAAGCCGCTATATCCGGCGCGCAAAATCCCCCGTGTACTTCGATATTGTTGCGCCCCAAAGACCTGACAACCGACAGGAAACTGCGGTTATCCCTGCCCAAAACAAGAGCCTTACCATAGAAGACACGCTTTTTATTCACTGCATATTCCCTTTTGAATAAAATAGTTATGAAATGATTTCAATGTTGCGCCTTTGAAACCGCAACCTTTGATTTTTTCAAATACGGTTTCCAGTGTTTCGTAAAGTTTTTCAATATCGTGTTTTTCCGGAAATGTAGGGCTACCCGCAGGCATCAACTCCGAAGAATGAATCATAAATTCCAAGTAAAGCCGGTTTTCCGCTACCGCTCTGTCAATAATATAAAAAATATCCCGAATGTTATCGCGCATAGGCCGTAACCAGCATAACCTATTGTCATCGTTTAGCATTATGGTCATAGGCACTTCCAGCAAACCCGAGTTTCCGTATTTACTAATGTCGTGTAGATCAATGAAATAAGCATTCTCTGGGAAACCTTTGTAATCGGATCCTCCATCCTTGCATGGGTCGCCTTTCACATTTTTCCAAGACCGGTGCGGCGTAACAGAACAATCTACGCAATACCTATGTTTTATAAGAATATTTGCGTAGGTTTCGTCAAACGCCCACCTGCCAGACCTGTGGCTGACTATTGCACATTGAAAAACATCTTCCAGCATGGCAGTCATAAAGGCTACTTTGCTGTCTATGATATCAGGCGGATATTCGATCAGGTACGGATGATGCTCGTTGTCGTCGCCGGTCAAGTCAAAAAACGGAGGCGAATTCCAAGCATGCAGATGCATACCGATTTCCGCGGTGTTGCGGCGCAGAGCGTCGCAGGCAAACTCGCAAAATACCGGCGACTGCGCCATCTCGTAATTTGTCAGGTAGGTAGGATAAAAACCGAACCGTTCGCATATTGCCTGAAAACGGGGTATGTAACGCGCGTTATCCGTGGTTATCTCTGTTGATCTGCGCCATAAATTGTCGCCTTCGGTATCAACAGTTATGATAAAAAATCTATTATCCATCAATCCGGCTTTTTTCGTGTCTGTGTGGTGAACTGTCAGCTAAAATATACCCGATTTATTTTTCTGCGGTCAATACATTTTATCCCACTGCAACAGTGATTGTACGTATAATTTGTCTGCGGATTTATCTGTTGAAAGAGGCAAAACTATATTGTATATTTGCCTAATATGATTTTGAATCCGCTACCTTATAAAGAGTCGCCATGAGTTCATTTATCGACAACCTGCTTGAAAGATTTCCGAGAATCACGACGAATATTACAGAATACCAGCTGAAATTCGTTATGGAATGCCTTGCGATCACCATAAAAGAAAATGTCCCAGGCGACATTGTGGAGCTCGGATGCCACGAAGGCACGACTTCGCTTTTCATCCGCAGAGTGCTAGACCATTACAAGAGCGATAAAGAATTTTATGTGTACGATTCTTTTGAAGGTCTGCCAAAAAAATCGGAACACGATCAGGGCACCACATCTTTACAGCGTTATGAGGGAGAACTAAAAACCGAGCAGGAAGTTCTGACCGGCAATTTTGAAAAGGCAGGCTTAAAATTACCTGTGATAACCAAAGGCTGGTTTGCCGATATCCCTGATGAAAAATATCCCAAAAAAATATCTTTTGCCTTTTTCGACGGCGATTTTTATTCTTCAATAATCGACAGTTTCGCAAAAACATACGACAAACTATCTCCAAACGCTATCGTGTGCGTTCATGATTACAATTATGTGTGCCTGCCGGGGGTACGCAAAGCCTGCATGGATTATCTGGCTGACAGGCCTGAAGCTGTTTTCGGTTGCCGAGGCGTAGGTTATATGGTTAAAGAGTAGCTTAACCGATTGTATTTGCGCCTTTCGAAAACGGTTAGATATGCTAAATCCGATCTTCTATTTAATCTCACTATAAATAGATTCGCTCCGGTCGAAAAAATCATCGAGAAATATAAAATTATCTACGCGAGAAGTATATTTAGAAACTGTAACTAAAACATCCGGTATCTGCCCCACTACTGTAGAGAGTATCGGTTTATCTACAGAATATAATTTTTCCAACGGCATACAGGGGATTCCGTCATACTGTCCGTCCGAACCCTTGTACTTCGCATCGAAAACACCTAAAATATGCTGTTTGATATAAGGGTATATTTGTTTAAAATAAGATCCTGCTCCATATATATATATCTGTTTGTCAGCAATATAAGATATGAGTTGTTCGAGAGTGAATTTTGGTACTTGACTATTGTAATGACTTCTCGGATCGTCGATTATACCGTATTTTTTCAGCCGTGTTTTTCCTAAAGACATATTGTTTTTCCGTGTTTCCTGCAGGCTGTTGATGTTGGTGCCTTTGTTGAGGCGTTTGTGATATTCGCAGGTATATTCATCTATATGAATAAATGTTGTATATCCGGAAAAACGAAACCACATATCCCAGTCTTCTCCGAAGGATATCGACTCGTCAAAGTATCCTGCCTGCTCAAAAAGTTTCCTGTGATGCAAAATACTGCAAGTAGGCATAAAACTATGGCGCCGGATCAGACTGCGATGATACGGCGAGTATATGCGCGGGGTTTTACGAACTTCCGTACAGTCGTCATTTTCGTATACAGTGACGCATCCGCTGTATACAAAGTCCGCCGAATGTTTTTCAATAGCATCCACAACTGTCTGTAAATGATGGGTATAATATAAATCGTCATCGTCAAGGTATGCGATATACTTGCCTTTAGATACTAAAACGCCGGCGTTTCTTACTCCCGGCCCTGTTCTTGACCCTGTCGCTATATACACAAACCGCGGATCGTCGAACCGGTCGACTATATGACGCACATCCGCGCCCGAGTCATTTATAATGATAGCCTCGAAATCGGTAAAAGTTTGTTTTGACACGCTTTCCAACGCCCGCCCGATAAACTTCGGACGGTTGTATGTAGGTATGATGATTGACACCAACGGCATTTATTATGTTTCCTTTTTACATATTAGTTTGACCGCAACAAATTAAGCAAAAAACATACCTGTTGCGCCTTTATGAGTTATCATTTCAAGTACACAAAATGGTAACTCATCTGTAGTAAAAATAGATATTGATGTGTTATAATTTTATTATAACGTGTAAATTCTGTTTCAAACCACAGGAGACAATCATGAAAAAAGCATTGTTGATTGCCGTTGCGTTACTTACCTTGTCTACCTCTTCATTCTCCGCAACGGGCACCTCTGATGGGGTGATCACACTGAATTTTTACGAGGACACACAACAGGATATTGATAATCTGTGGGTACTAGATTTTACTATGAATGATATTAACCCATATATTTTGGGCGGGTGGTTTGCTATACGTTTTGGCAACAATAAAATAAATTTTGAAAATGAGTATAACGCATTGTCACCTTACTTTAGCGTTAGTAAATATTTTCCAACAGCTTATTTTGAAGATTATGTTCAAGATATAAGTTCTGTTGGAAAGCCAATGATTCCAGTTGGAACCAGTTTTTCTATTTATGGCATACCGAATGAATTGTTTTATCAAACTGAAGAAGTCGAATTAAGACCAATCATAGGTACAATAGATATAATTTTGAATGGAGAGAGTATGCAATTAACTGGCCCTATTTATTTTGCGGAATCCGTTCCCGAACCGATAAGTATGGGACTTTTTGTTTTTGGTGCTATTTTCATTAAATCATTTATCAAAAAACATCTATAATTTAACATTAACAGTCCTGTTTAAATTTTTTATTTTTTGATTTCTTTTATTATTTTGATTGTGGTACCATAAATATCAATCTCGCAACTTATTTCTTGACCTTTAGAGTGAATTAATCATAAAACACAATTGATATTTTATTCGCTATTTACCTTGTACTCCGGTTACAATTAAAAGAATCTCCAAGCTGATTATTCAAAGATATCGAGATCTATCACCTGAAAGGCAGTTCTTAAAATGAGCGGAAACTATATTCTATTGCGCAGGTTATTGAAAATATTCATACCCGCGTTACTGACTATCGTTCTGTACATTATCGCAATATTCGTAATTATCCTGCCTAATATAGAACAAGGCTTCATCGAACGAAAAAAAGAGATGACCAAACGCCTGGTTGAATCGCAGTGGCATATTCTTGAATATTATCACAGCTTGGAAAAACAAGGTATACGCACCCGTCAACAAGCTCAGGAACGGGCTAAGGCGTTGTTTCACGAAATCAGATACGGCCATGAAAAACTGGATTATTTCTGGGTAAACGATTTTCAATGCAGAATGATTTCCCACCCATACCGTCCCGACTTGGAAAATAAAGACTTAAGCACTCTAGCCGACCCAAACGGAAAATTTCTGGTTGCGGAATTCGTAAACACCGTAATGAAAGATTGTGAAGGGTACGTGGATTATATATGGCAATGGCACGCCGATGAAGCTAAACTTGCTCACAAGTTATCTTTTGTTAAAGGGTTTTGGCCGTGGGGCTGGATCATAGGAACCGGCGTTTATATTGAAGATGTTCAGACCGAAGTAAATCAGTTCATAAAAAAGATCGTCAAATTCTCTGCAGTCATTCTGGCAATAGTAACATCTTTATCAATACTAATTGTGGTTCAAAGTAGCATATCCGACCGAAAACGGATTATTACTGAAGAGAATCTTGCAAAAAGCCACGCTGAATATAAATCGCTGGTTGAACATATCAATCTTGGAGTATTCCGCACAACCGTAGAAGGAGAAGGAAGGTTTATCAAAGTGAATACGGCAATGGCGCGAATATTCGGATATGATTCTGTTGAAGAACTCATGTCGATCACTCCAGCGTGTTTATATGAAGATTTGAAAGACCGCGACATTTTTTTATCTGAGATTGCCTGTAGCAAAAGAATAAAAAATAAAGAACTGCGTCTGAAAAAAAAGGACGGAACTTTGTTCTGGGCATTGTTGAGTCTCACCATAACAACCGACGCGCACGGCAATACAACATTCATTGACGGAGTGCTGGAAGATATTACAGAGCATAAGAAAATGACTGCCGAGAAAGAAGAATTGCTTAAAACTCTCGCCCGAAAAAACGAAGAACTTGAAAGTATCATTTACGTCAGTTCACATGATTTGCGCACCCCTTTGATAAATATTCAAGGGTTCCGTTCGGAACTGGAAAAAAGCTGTGCTTTTCTCAAACAGCTTATTGATGAAGTCAAAATACAGGGAAAATCTAAAGAATTGATAGAGCCGGTAGTGCAAAACGACATTCCTCGTGCATTACATCACATCCGCATGGGTATCAGCAAAATAGGAAATCTGATCGACGGGCTTTTGACCCTTTCCAAAGTAAGCTCCGTAAAACAAACGCAAAACGTCATAGATGTGCATACTCTGATTCGCGATATCATACAAAACAAACAGCCTATTCTTGCAGAAAAACGCGCATCGGTAGTCATCGATGTCCTTCCGCCGTGTAAAGGAAATTTATCGGCGTTGAAAGACGTTTTCTCCAATATTATAGATAACGCTATTCACTTTCGTCATCCTGAACGGCCTTTAAAGGTTCATATATACGGACAAACCGACGACGCACGGGTTATATACTGCATCGAAGACAACGGAATAGGCATCAAACCGGAATATCAGCAAAAGATTTTCAATATTTTCCACAAACTTCAACCTCACGATTCCTCTGCCGGAGAAGGGCTGGGCTTGACTGTAGCAAAACGTATCCTCGACCGCCTTGACGGTACTATTTGGCTTGAATCGGAATACGGGCAATTTACCAGATTCTACGTATCTTTGCCGGCTTATAAAACCGATATACAATCTTAAAAAACTGCGATTTTACCATATATAAGCCTGCCTGAATTTAATATATCACAATTCCGATAGCAAAAAACTTGAATAACCGAATTGGGTCGGTTAGAATAATTGCTTGTTTTGTAAGATAATAGATGCATAAGGTTCAGCAAAAAGGAAAAATAAATAATGGCTATGATCAGTATTATTATCCCCGCGTATAACGAATCCGATATTCTGGATATGCTAGTCAAACGGTTGCTGGCTGTTACCGGATCATGGAAAGACTCCTGCGAAATTATTTTCGTGGATGACGGGTCGGCAGACAATACTTGGCAACAGATATCGGAATACCATAAAAAATATCCTTTTATCAAAGGTGTAAAATTCTCAAGGAATTTCGGGCATCAATCGGCGGTAACCGCAGGATTGCGGTATGTTAACGGAGACGCGGCAATTATAATCGACGCCGACCTGCAGGATCCGCCGGAACTGCTCGGACAATTCATAGATAAATGGAAACAGGGATACCAAGTTGTATACGCAGTAAGAAAAAAACGAAAAGAAAATTTTCTCAAACGATTCTCCTATTTTGTTTTTTACCGTGTGCTTTCAAAACTTTCCGAGATAGATATCCCGCTTGATGCCGGCGATTTCTGTCTTATGGACAAGAAAGTCGTGGACAAGATAAACTCATTGCCGGAAAAAAAACGCTTCATCCGAGGACTGCGCGTGTGGGTAGGGTTTAAACATACTGCCATAGAATACGAACGACCTGCGCGGGCAGGCGGCGAACCGAAATACAATTTCTTTAAACTGGTCGATCTGGCATTGAACGGATTGCTGAGTTTCAGCAGTCTGCCGTTGCGTTTCGCCAGTATACTGGGACTGATAATAGCCGGAACAAGTTTTGTCGGGTTCCTATTCTTTTTTATCTACAGGGTGTTCAACCTTAATGTCTTCGGTTATTCCATCAGGGAAGCTACCGGTACAGCTACAATTCTCTTGACTATTCTGTTCCTCGGCGGTATTCAACTGATCACCATAGGAATTATCAGCGAGTATCTTGGCAGAATTTTCGAGGAAGTAAAAGGACGTCCGACGTTCATTGCAGATACAACCGTAGGATTCGAAGAAATAGAAGCCGGCAAGAGAGGATAAAACCGCCGAAAACGCTTCATTTTTTGTGTCTGAAATAGACAAATATCCTGCCGAAATTTTTCTGATCTTTGTCTATCCTGTGGTAAAGCTGTTTGATGTGTTTTTGATCGAGAAACCGGAGCACATGTTTCTTCAATTGCCCGCTTCCTTTGCCGGGAATAATTTCCACTTCGGCAATCTTTTTCTCAACAGCTTCGTTGATGACATTGTTTAGCGCATCTTCGATTTTCTTGCCTTTATTAAAAATATCGTGTAAATCAAGTTTCAATTTTGACATGACACGCCCTCGTTACAATTCCGGTTTATAAAATCGTTTATATGCTATCACAAAAAATCGCGTAGTAAAACAGGTTAATGATATTTGAATCTAAATTGCCGTTTTGCTGTGAAGATAGATATCAAAATTTATGTTTTACTTATAGTCCGTTGCTATGTTACGGTATATAAGTAATAATGTATGAAACGCAGTGTTTGTCTCAATAGCGCAAAATAAGGAGATGACGCCATGTTCGCAAAACGGCTCAGCGGCATCTTACTGCATCCGACATCGCTTCCATCACGTTTCGGAATAGGCGATATGGGACCATCGGCGTACACCTTCGCCGATTTTCTAGCAAGAACAGGTCAATCTCTTTGGCAGATTCTGCCCCTGGGACATATCAGCTTCGGTAATTCGCCCTACATGTGCTTATCAGCGTTCGCAGGCAATCCGTATCTTATCAGCCCTCAAAAGCTGGTTGACGACGGGTATCTCGATTCATCCGATATAGAACGAATACCTGATTTTCCTAATGATCGCGTAGATTACGCAATGGCAATTGACTACAAACTTAACCTGTTGAGAAAGACCTTCGACAAGCGCGATAAAAAAGCATCCTTAGAAGACTATTACGGATTTTGCGAAAAAAATTCTTTTTGGCTGGACGATTACGCGCTGTTTGTATCGCTCAAATCGATTCATAACCTGAAACCGTGGACAATGTGGGAACAAAACGCTTCCGACCATGACCCGCAAAACTTAGCTATATGGCGCAACAGGCTTGCCGAGGATATAGAATTCTGGAAGTTTACCCAGTATCTATTTTTTAAACAATGGAACGATCTTAAAATGTACTGCGAACGAAACGGTATCTCGATCATCGGCGATATACCTGTTTACGTTGCCCATGACAGCGCGGAAGTTTGGGCGAACCGCGATCTTTTTTATCTCGACGACCTCGGCAATCCTCTGGTTGTAGCCGGAGTCCCGCCCGATTATTTCAGCGCGACAGGCCAACGCTGGGGCAACCCTATATACCGCTGGGAAAAAATGGAAAAACGAGGGTTTCTGTGGTGGATAGACCGCTTCAGAATAAATTTTTCTATGGTCGATATGGTGCGCCTAGATCATTTCCGAGGGTTCGAAGCATACTGGGAAATACCGGCACACGAACCGACCGCCGAAAACGGACGATGGATCAAAGGACCCGGCAAGAAACTTTTCGACGCGGTACATAATGCGTTAGGCAATGTAAATATGATCGCCGAAGACCTCGGGGTTATAACCGCTGAAGTGGATTCTCTACGCGACGAACTAGGATATCCGGGAATGCGTATTTTGCAGATGGCTTTCGGCACCGACCCGAAAGCATCGGAGTACCGGCCTCATAACCACATACATAATTGCGCCGTATATACTGCATCCCACGATCACAACACGACAGTCGGATGGTTTACCGCTAAATCAGGCTCACAGTCTACCCAGTCTGAACAGGAAATTCAATCGGAAAGAAATCTGGTTAGAAAATACCTCAATACCGACTGCAACCAAATTCACTGGGATATGATCCGTCTGGCAATGAGTTCGGTAGCCCGCATTTGCGTTATTCCTTTACAAGACATTCTCGGACTAGGTACTGAAACCAGAATGAACATGCCCGGAACAACAAAAGGAAATTGGGAATGGCGGTTTACTCAAGAAATGATATCCGGTGAAATTGAAAACAAATTGCGGTATCTGGCCGAATTATACGAAAGATCATCAGGGAGTTTTGGCACATGACGAAAAAAAACATTCAATCTACTCTGTCACAAGATCCTTTGTGGTATAAAGACGCTGTCATATATCAAATGCATGTGCGGGCGTTTTACGACAGCGACGGCAACGGTATAGGCGATTTTAAAGGACTAACTCAAAAACTCGATTATATAGAACATCTAGGCGTAACGGCTATCTGGCTGTTGCCATTTTATCCGTCGCCGTTACGCGACGACGGTTATGACATAGCGGATTATACAAATGTTCACCCCATGTACGGCACCATGTCCGACTTCAATCAGTTTTTGAAAGAAGCCCATCGGCGCGGCTTGAGGGTTATCACAGAACTGGTAATAAACCATACATCCGATCAGCACCCGTGGTTTCAGCGGGCACGCTACGCCCCTGAAGGTAGCGCTTACCGCGATTTTTACATGTGGTCTGATACTACTGAGAAATATAAAGGGGCACGGATTATCTTCAAAGATTTCGAATCGTCCAACTGGACACTCGACCCTGTTACAGGCAAATATTATTGGCATCGCTTTTATTCACATCAACCCGATTTGAATTACGACAACCCTGCAGTCCAAAAAACGGTTTTAAAATTACTCGATTTCTGGATGAAACGCGGAGTCGACGGACTGCGCCTTGACGCTATACCCTATCTCTTTGCCCGTGAAGGAACCAGCTGTGAAAATTTACCGGAAACACACGCATTTTTGAAAAAATTGCGTAAACATATCGATTCCAACTACACCAACCGGATGTTACTTGCTGAAGCAAACCAGTGGCCTAACGACGTGGTAGAGTATTTCGGCGATAACGACGAATGCCAGATGGCGTTCCATTTCCCTATCATGCCCCGTATATTCATGGCGTTGCGCATGGAAAACCATTATCCAATAATAGATATTTTAAATCAAACACCGCCTATTCCGCCCAACGCCCAATGGGCTCTTTTTTTACGCAATCATGACGAACTTACCTTGGAAATGGTCACCGATAAAGAACGAGATTACATGTATCAGGTTTACGCGCGCGACCGCCATATGCGTATCAATCTGGGTATCCGACGCCGGCTGGCGCCGCTTCTGGGCAACGACCGCAGACAGATAGAATTGATGGAATCGCTACTTTTTTCCCTGCCCGGTACGCCGGTCATTTATTACGGCGATGAAATAGGCATGGGCGACAACGTGTTTCTCGGCGACCGCAACGGGGTACGCACGCCAATGCAGTGGAGTTCCGACCGCAACGCAGGGTTTTCCCGCGCGAACCCTCAACAGCTTTATTTGCCGATTATACTCGACCCTGCTTATCATTATGAAGCGGTTAATGTTGAAATTCAACACAACAACCGCCAGTCTCTGTTGTGGTGGATGCGCCATATCATCGGACTGCGCAAACAATACAAAGCGTTCGGACGCGGAAACCTCGAGTTTGTCAAAACGAAAAATACAAGAATACTTGCGTTCATACGCGAATACGGACAAGAGAAAATACTTGTTATCGCCAACTTATCCCGTCTTGCCCAATATACGGAACTTGACCTTTCGCGCTATGCAGGATTAATTCCGGTCGAGCTGTTCGGCGGCACCCGCCTACCTGCCGTAACCGATATGCCGTATTTTGTAACACTCGGTCCATACGGATTTTATTGGATTTCACTGGAAGCTGATGACAGGCCTGTTGCACTGGATATCAAACCGCAAATATCAACCATTCATGTTAAAGGGTCATGGGAAAATTTTTTAAAAGGCAGAAACCGACAGGCTTTTGAAAATGCCCTGCCCGGCTATCTAAATCGAAGCGGTTGGTTCGACGCCCATGGAAGGCGTATCGACGCCGTATGGATTCAAGATTATTATCGGATTACCGCCGGAAAAACCCCTTTCTATGTAATTATTATTCAGGTAGAATACTCTGACGGCTACATAGAAACATACATGTTGCCCACAGCTTACCTTCCGGATAAGGATAATAAACCAGAAGATGAACTGCCGCTTAATGCAGTTATCTGCCAGATGGATTCGTCAGACAGCTCAACCGGAGCTTTATATGATGCCGCTTGGAATGACGATTTTTATACGGCATTACTCGATGTCATTATATGCCGACATCGTACCAAAGGCCGGAATATCGGATTGGTTCCATCAAGCGCAAAAGATATTACCCTTAAAACCATACGCGAAGGGAAAAAACTCTCGGTGCATGTTCAATGGAGGCATTCGCAACAAATTCATGCCGCTTTCGAAGATACGTTTATGCTTAAGATTTACCGGCAACTGGAATCAGGCGTAGGGATTGATCTTGAAATAACAAGGCTTTTATCCGAAAAGAAACACCTCGAATACGTATTGCCCTATTGCGGCGACATACAATATATTACTCAAACTCGCGATTTAATGACGCTTGCTATTTTATACAAATATGTTGAGAATCAGGGGAATTGCTGGGATTATACCATAAATTATCTGGTCAAAAATTATGAGCAGGCAGGCACTCAGCTCGATAAATTCGAAGAATTGGCTCGTAAATCTAAAAACATGGGCATATTGCCGGAGAAAAAAACTCCGCAGTTTCTAACTGAATTTTTCGGAGTTTATTTCGAACAGATGGAAATCCTGGCGCAACATACCGCCAAACTGCATCTGGCGTTGGCGTCAAGCAGAAAGTCTGAATTTGTTCCGGAACCATTTACCGAATTTTATAAACAATCCCAATATCAATCCATGTACAGTCTGATGAAAAATGTATTCAGGATGCTCAAAGATAATTTCAACCGACTGCCCCACGACGCCCGCGCTCTGGCTGAACGCGCTCTGTCAAGCGAACATATAATAACCGATATATTCAAATTGATAAAAACTACCGATTTCACCGCAAAACGAATTCGCATACACGGCGATTACAGTCTGGGTAAATTGCTGTATACCGGTAAAGACTTTGTAATCACCAATTTTGAAGGTGAAAGAGACCGCTCTTTAAGCGAACGAAGAAACAAAATATGCCCTCTAAGGGACATAGCGTCCATGCTACGGTCAATCCATTACGCATCGTTCGCATCCACTATAGATATCTCTGAAAGCACGTTCCCTTTAACGCTTACCCAAATATGGCCTATTAGGCAAGTATGGTATGTATGGACAAGAGCGGCTTTTTTAAACCGCTATCTCAAAGAAATCGGCCACGCGCCGTTTATACCGTCTGACAAACATGAGACCGCCGTATTGTTGAGGGCTTTTATAATGGAACGGGCAATATACGAATTATCATCCGAATTGACCGGCAGGATCGACTGGGCAATAGTGCCGCTTGAGGAAATAGTTCAACTTGTTGAAGAAGTAACTTAAACCTCTTGCGATTTGGCGTACTCTCATATATATTTGTCAATGAATATTAATTATTATCTATAATGGAAAAAAAGATATGCAAAACAGAGGAATCCTATGAGCAAGACAAACGCTGAAAACAATGAACAGGTAATATATGACTATTCGGTATTTACCGACCATGATATTTACCTGTTCAAGCAAGGCACCCATTTTCAGTTGTATAACAAGTTAGGATCACGTCAAATGACGGTAGACGGACGGCAAGGCGTTTATTTCGCTATATGGGTTCCCAACGCGCGGTATGTATCGGTCATAGGCGAATTCAACGGATGGGACAAAAAAGCGCATCCGCTCAAACCTAGGACTGATGAATCCGGTATATGGGAAGGATTTATACCTTCAGTGCAAAAGGGTCAGGCATACAAATACCACATCGTGTCACGTTACCACCATTACCGTGTCGATAAATCCGATCCGTACGGCTACTATTGGGAAGTCGCCCCAAAAACAGCCTCAATCGTATGGGATATCGACTACCAGTGGAACGACCATGACTGGATGAGCAGACGGGCGGCGGTAAATACCCTCTCCTCACCCATGTCGGTATACGAAGTACATCTTGGGTCGTGGCGACGCAATTCATTGGAAGACAACAGGTTTTTAACCTACCGCGAACTTGCTCACGAACTTGCCGATTACGTAAAAGATATGGGTTTTACACATGTCGAATTTTTACCGGTTATGGAGCATCCCTTTTACGGGTCGTGGGGATATCAAATAGTGGGATATTACGCACCTACATCACGCTACGGTACTCCGCAGGATTTTATGTATCTTGTAGATTATCTGCACCAGCATGGAATCGGTGTAATACTCGACTGGGTGCCGTCTCATTTCCCGTCGGATGTTCACGGGCTTATTTACGGAGACGGAACTCATCTTTACGAACACGAAGATTACCGCAAAGGTTTTCATCCGGACTGGGAAACATATATTTTCAACTATAGCAGAAACGAAGTGCGCGAATTCTTGATCAGCAACGCTTTCTACTGGTTTGAAAAATATCATGTAGACGGATTGCGCGTTGACGCTGTCGCTTCAATGCTTTATCTCGATTATTCCCGCGAAGAAGGGGAATGGATACCCAACGAATTCGGCGGCAGAGAAAACCTTGAAGCCATAGATTTCCTGCGGACTCTCAATAAAGCGGTTTACGGCCAGTTTCCGGGTATACAAATGATAGCCGAAGAATCGACCGCATGGCCGTCTGTTTCCAAACCTATTTATCTAGGCGGACTTGGATTCGGTATGAAATGGAATATGGGCTGGATGCACGATATCCTTAAGTTCATGTCAAAGAACCCTCTGTTTAGAAAATATCATCACAGCCAGTTGACTTTCAGTCTGGTGTATGCGTTTGAAGAAAATTTCATGTTGTCGCTTTCCCACGACGAAGTGGTTTACGGCAAAGGTTCTCTGGTCAACAAAATGCCGGGCGACGTGTGGCAGAAATGCGCAAATCTGCGGCTTCTATTCGGTTACATGTATACCCATCCCGGCAAAAAACTTCTTTTTATGGGTAGCGAATTCGCGCAGTGGAGCGAATGGAACCACGATGCCAGCCTCGAATGGCATCTGCTGGGGTCAGAGCCGCATCAAGGAGTCCGACAATGGATGCGTGACCTTAATCATCTGTATAAAAATGAAAAAGCATTATACGAAGTTGATTTCAAAAGCGACGGATTCGACTGGATCGACTGCAACGACTGGGAATCCAGTGTAATCGCGTTTGTGCGTAAATCTAAATCAGGCAGTGAGATGATGCTGGTGGTCTGTAATTTTACTCCGGTTGTACGAGAAGGATACAGAGTAGGCGTTCCTGTAGGCGGATTTTGGAAAGAAATGCTCAACAGCGACGCCCAAATTTACGGAGGTAGCGGCGCCGGCAATAAAGGCGGACTCACAGCAGAACCGGTATCCGTTCACGGCAGAGAGTATTCTCTCCATCTGGAAGTACCGCCTTTGAGCGTAGTAATCTTTAAAAATCAATGGCGCAAATAACACTACTTTGGTACCTATCAAAACCAAAAATGGACTTTGTCACAAGTATCGACACGACAGAGTACATCACTATCCGCGCCCGTTATGCGGCTGATTCTATTAACCTACTGAACCGGATTTGCCTGAACAATGTGGGCGACTGATCTTTCTTTATGGTCAATTCGTTACCGCCCAGATTAATATAACTGCCGGGATGAGATATCGCGTGCGACATATCCTGCCCTGCGGCTATTATCTGCATAGCTTTTGCTCCGGGATGCACGTTGGCAAATATCTTCAATGCATCGAATATGGTAGAGTTTCTATGAACCATAATTACACCGAAATCAGAAGCGGCTTGCATAACATGTTTTTTATTCGAAAACACCTTAATATTCAGACGGTTGACATCCTGATTCATAATCCGTTCAGCAAAAAAGCGTATAAACCTTTCAGCTGTTTTTTCTGTTATCGTATGATCGAACATCTCTGTTCCAAAGATAGCGCCAATCCGTGAACTGAGACTTTCACCTAGTAGCAACTTTATATCGCGCGCGCTCATCGATTCGGAAAAGACAAGTATCTGCGCCTCACGGCCATACTTATCGTACCTGCTTTGCAGTGCGTCAATGTACTGCATAAGCAACTGCTTTTGATTCTGATTGCCGCGGTTTTCCTGTGCCACCAAATCAAACGTATCTATATCAAGCGCTATTATGTCACTGTTGCCCGCAACAGATAAGACATAACCGGTCTCTTCAAGAAGCCGCAACAAAACTGCCGTTTGAGCTACTGTAAAATCGACTTCGTCAGCTATATCCAAAACAGCGTTAAAAATAACCGACGCACTGGCCGCGCGCGGAATCTCTTTAAAAAATTCATTCCTAGAAATAGCTTCTATAGAAGGCGTTATAGTTATTCGTTTATTTATGTACGCATCAAGATAATCAGCCAGCTTATCCTTGTGCATATCCGGATTGTATTGCTGGAATAAAAAGTCTACATACTCCTGATTGAATATATCCGATCCGGTTTGCGATACTGCTACCGGTTGCTCTACTATCGAAATTGACGTTACAGGAGCGCCTGTCTGTACGTCGTCAGTAACTATGCCGTTAAATCCTTTGGGCACGAACTGATGACGGAACGGATCTATTTCCTGCTCAATAATATAATTTATAAACGTTGGAACAACTTGTGACTGATCGGCTACACCCGAGCGTGCCACCGCTATAAGTCCGATAAACTCACGATTTCGCTCGACAAAAATTAGGTCGATAAGTTTATTCAATAATTCTCGTGGGAACAGTCCCTGTTCCACAGACTGCTGAAACGAAGGCACAAGCCCCTGCGGTTCTTGCATAATTGAAGGAGCCGACTCCATAAGCCACGCAAGACGTACGATCCCGTTCATCAGCTCGCTTACCTGATTATTATTGTAATAGAAAAGTTGATTGACCAGATTATTGTACGAGGCAAACTGATCTTTGAGTTCCTGAAGGTGTTGCTGTTCAAGATCCCGCGAAAATTTGCGGTCTATAATATCCTGCGCCTGTATATTTTGAATCTCATCAAGCCTGTATATCAAAGCCCCCCGTGTATAATAAATTCTATCGAGAGAATACAAGTCACGCTCATATCCGACAAGCATATCCGTCATATCGAATAACAACCGTTCATTGGCCTTAATATCTTTTTCTTTTTCCCGCAATTCCGCATCGGTTAACATGCCGGCACGCGCACGCTCCCTAAGCTCGAATTTACGTAAATTGTTAAGCATAAACAATGTCTGCAATGTAAGCTCATTATTGCTCCAGTCGACCGACTCGAGAAACGCCTGTTTTTGTTTGTTCAATTCCTCAACTGTCACAACCGGCGTCATTGTATTGATATGAGCGAGTATATTTTCTTTTTCAAAAGCATTCAGTCCGATTTTATCTGCAAGAAACTCGCTTATCAGCCTGATACGGTTTACACGCGCCGCTTCATCGAATACTTCTTTTGACGGCTCCGGTGAAGATGGTTTAGGCGTATCGTCAACAGGAGTTACGCCGGTACCGGCTGGCGCTTGATGACCGCTGTCCGAATCCGGTTGAGGCGATTCTACAGGAGTAACTCCGGTATCGCCGGCACTATCATCGCGTACCGATTCTATGGTATCGAAAAACAACCGGTCAAATTTTTCGGTGAACTCAATATCCGAATCCACCTCGTCTACCAGTTTTACCACAGACTCTATAAGTATCCTTTGGCCGACCTCAGGACTTTTTCTTAAAATTGTTTCGTATTCGCGGCGAGCTCTAAACGGACGGATAAAAATAGGCGCTACAATACCATTGTATATCAGCTCAACGGAATGTTTCAAAAGCAATCCCAGCGTAGAACCGGCCATATAACCCAACAATATTTCTGCAAGAACAACAACAATAGGCATGAACGATGCCGCCAATCCCCAAACCGACATATGAACCATCGGCAATATTGTGGCAACTATTGCCCCAAGTGTTTGCTCGGATGTCTTCGTACCTATAAGGCGTATCACGCCTATCAACGTAATCAGCCCTGCGGCTCCAAGCGGAGTAACCGCTGTTCCGAATAACACCACCACCGCTCCCATAACAGCAGATATGGCCGCCACTGACAACAACCGCTCTTTATTTCGTTCAGAGAAAAACTTACGCAAAAATCCAAGCCGCGAACGATAATCCAGCCTTTCATCCTGTTTTTTGCTTGTCAGAAGATGCCTTGCCATGATCAATGGCGAAAAACTGTTCTCAAGACGTTCGTGTATATGTTTGACTATTCGTAACCGCTGATCTACAGCAAACTTCGACAAACTCTGCATTATTTCACGCTCAACATCATCAGCTTTTTCGCCATAATGTTGCCGGTAAATTTTTCGCAAACGGGTAAGATACGAATGCTCAAGCGTAGTCAACACGAATTTTTCCTTGAACATCTTATCATACTCTTCAGAACTTTGCGCACGCTGATCGATATGAGCCACCGTCTCTTTTATTATAGCCCGTTTATATGAAGGCCCAAATGAATCTTCCATTTCCAGCGATCCCATCTTATGCGCAAGAGATTCAACATTGTATCTGTTCATCAATGAACGCATTATGCCAATAGGCACACGGTCTATCAAATACAGTAGCTGATCAGCTCCGCGCTCGCCGCCAAACAAATACAAATAAAACAAACCGAGCGACGCAAACCCAAGCGCTTGAGCGCCCGGCACAAATATTGCCGTACCGATAACAGCAAGCCCGCCTAGAACTGTACGCATCAAGGTTTGCATGGTTCGTCCTTTGAATACTCCGACCGTATCTACAACAAAAAGCAGTGTCGGTATTGCCATCGCCCACCATCCCCACAGAGCAATCGATCCTGCAACCATAACAAATTTGAATATCGAACCCAACCTCGTTCTGATATTGCGATGCTGAAAGATTTTTTCCGGCAAAGCTTTTGGAAACCTGAATTTCCATAGAATTTTTTGCGCCTGAGTCATCTCGCGGGCAGGGGTGACTGTGGCCTGTCGCACATTTTTTAGGGCAGTAATACGAACATCAGGATTCAAAGGCATAATAGAGCGGAGCAATTCATCTATGTCTGCCTGAGTATAGCCCTGTTCCTTCAGTTCCTCAATGATCTGTATCTCATCGGAAGTCAACTCCGATATTTGAGGAGTATCCTGCGATGTTTCAGGCACGGACTGCAACATATCTGTTGGAAACGACAATTCATGGCCGAACAACTGGTTGCCGCTTAAAAATTCTTTGTACGCCTTCTGGCGTTCTGCTTCGTTCAGAGGTTCAAGACGTTCGCGTAGCGCCTGTTGTATCAACTCATCCAACACAGTTTTAGGATCTTTGCCTTCGACGTTCACTTTCTCAAAACCTTTGGCTATAGAAAGCGCCAGACGAAAATCTACGCCTGACAAGCCGTTATACACAGGTGTCGGTGCGTTGATCTGTAAATAACGTATAACCTGCATCAGCCTTCCGTCAAGTTCCTTATCCAGTTCTTTGATATACTGTATCTGACGCACTGCCTGCGCCACACCCGGCGGGAACGACCCGATACGGCGTCCGAGATGCCCGTACAGCGAATACCCGAAAATAATGTAATTCAACCACCCCGAGCCGCGTCCGGCACCTTCGTACGCTATTTCATCACGCTTATGAGCTTTGGCATTGAATACAGTATCCAGCACTTCACGCCAGTCTTCAGCGGTCTGCCTGTCAGCGCCATAGGTGAATATCGGATGTCCGAACATAGAATCGATGCCGTTTAATACGCTCAGCCCTTTACCGACTTGCGCGGCGGTTTTATAACTTTTCTCACCGAATAAACGCCGTTCATACTGCTCCTCAACGTATTTCTTAAGGTGAATCGATATGGCTGGCGTATTCGGATACAACGGAGGGTTGTACAACCCCACTATACCGAACTTAGTGTCCTCTGCCAATGCATAAGCCGGATCGTGCGCTTCGGTATCCAGAATATTGAATGCCGATAATCCTGCCAGCCACGGCGGTTCGGCAAACGTCATGAACGCCGACATTAACGGGATCGGACGGGCGTCCTCAAGCGTTCCTCCACGTGTAGCTACCCTAAAACGGCCTTTGGTAGTACCGGGCATGAACGGTATACCGACTACGACCGGCCACTGAGCCTCGCTCCAGTACCCGCTGAGAATATCCAGTGAATCGGCCTCATTCAAACCGAAAATCTTACCAAGCACTTTTACGTCACGGCGGCCTGTTTTAGATCTGACCGTTACAAAACCGGAACGTTTTAAATCCTGACTGACATCGTATAGCGCGCGAATATCTTCTATAGTAACAAATTCCAGTCTGTCCTCATGACCGGCTATAGCTTGATTCTGTTTGCGTTGCGCTATATAATCGTTTATCGCCCGCATCAATTCATCCGGATTCTCAGCCGCGGCGCGCCGTAAATTATCCAACAGCAATCTGCCGCGCCGGGCTAGTTCGTTCGCAACTTCCTCAACAGCAGGTTCTATTTCCGTACTGTTGTAATTAAATTCCTGAAACGACTGCTCCGCGCCGGTTTCATCCGGTTTGCTGGTAGCTACATATTCTTCATCCACTGTAGACGGTTCAATAACAACCCCCATCTCAGATGCGGTTCTGACCAATTTAGACGCCTGCCGAGTCCGGTCGAGTGAAGTGTCCACCAGAGCGCTGTTTGTCCTAAACGCATGAATCAGAGACCGAATAGGCGACGAATCGTTCGGACTGATATCCTCAACACCAAACGATCGTTCCAGAGGCGTGGAAAAATCGACTTTCATCTTTTCGAGCAATGCCATCTTTTTATTTACAGGGATGCTATTAACAACATCATCGCCAAGCATTTTCTTGATTCGCGCAAGACGCAGATACGTCCTTATATTAAGCGAATAATTGCGCACACTCGCAAACAAAATCAACGGCAATGAAAATATATAGATTGATCCGAGCGCCGCAAGAACAGTTTGGCCGATACCAAAAACGGACATGGTTACCGGTAGCGTAAAAGGCAATAAAGCCCCTGCGGTAAGAAACGAAACAACCGCCGCAGGCCCGAACACAGCCATCGCCAAAAACACCAGAGGAACACTGTTTTTAACTATGGTCATCAACGGTACAGAGATAAGTTTGTCAAAAAGATTAGTCTGGGAAATAGTAAAAAACTTGCGCAAGCTAGTTAAGAACGATTTTTTCCGGTTGTACAAATCGTTAAGTTCGTCGATTTCCGGTTTGAGTTCGTCCTTTTTTCCTGCCAGTTCGCTTACAGGTTCAATCACAGCTTTGACCATGTTCGGATCGGTCAACCCGAACAAATTCTTCAGCGTATTGATCTTTTTAAGTATAATGTTTGAAACAGCGGAGTTTATACGCTCTGTTTTTGCATTGTACTCTGCAAGTTCCCTGCCCTCGGAAGTCAGCACATCGAATTTGGCTAGGGTATTGAATCCGTCACGATGAATCACATCAACCTGTTTCATATTTATTGTCAGATCGCTGATCTGAGGTATTTCCAGAATCTTTTTGATAAGCGGTTCTAATTGACCCGGCTGTGTCAGGAATAGCCTTGAATCGCTTACCACAATGATATGCCATTTGGAAGAATCGTCAAGCGAAGGCGCATTGCCTTGTCCGTCATGAATAATAATCCGTTCTATAGGCGTACCATTTTTACTGGCAATATCTACAAGTTCGCGCATAAACCGCGTTGCATTCGGATAATCTTGCGCATTCCTAACCCGCTTGGCCATGGTTTTCATCTGAAAAATCCCTATAGGACCCTTAGGGGAAATCATCGCCCATGAACGGGTTCCCTGCAATTCGTTGCGCTCTTGACCAAGGCGTATGATAGGCTCTCTGTCCCTGTCGCCCAACTGGCGTTCCAGAGCCCCTGAACGATGTACGTTGATATCGTGCGATCCGTGGTATGTCATAGGGGCAGTTCGGTTATATGCCGCTATATAACTCTGCGATGTACGGTTGTATACACCGACTTTATATGCCGTGCTCATATCGAAGCTGTACTCGCCTATTTCGTCGTCAACCGCAATAGTAACAGTCCGTTCAATAACCCCCGGCAATGAGGCTATATGATAAAACGCTTTTCTCCCTACGCTGTCCTCAGGAAAAATCATACCGATCTGAGCCAGATACTCCTGTACATTCATAATTGCTGTCCCGTACTGAGCCAAACCTTTTTCCAAAGTGGATACTGCACTGCCGCCTGTCTGCCGGCGCCGTTCAAGCCGGTCAAGTTCGACTGCCATCAAATACTCGAATACGGACTGATGAGTATCCTCAAGCAACTGCGCATGCCTTGCTATCAGATCGTCAGGTAAATAAATACCCATATTTTTCAGAAAAACGGATAATAACTTCGCAAATTCCGCACGCTGTTCAGTGGATTGCAAAACCGCAGAATCCGGAATAGTATAGCTTGCTTCACCGAGTTTTACAGTCTGCCCGGATAACGCTGTCTGTACATCGGCAATTTCCTTTCCTATTCTGTCATAGGCAAGCCGGTTTTTATACATCTCATACTCAGCGGCTTTTTTAACTAAAGCAGGATTGTAATAAGCCTGCATAGCCGCGTTTATAGGATCCTGTAAATTTCCGTATAACGATACCGGCAATACGCCCAGCACCGCACCTACGGTTAAGCGTTTCCACGCGGCAATAACTCCTTCCAGTCCGGGAAAAGGAGCAAAACCCAAATTCTGCCCCAAATTAATCGTAACGTAGCTTTTAGATAAATTGTCATAAACATTGACAAGCAACTTCTTACCTATCTTCCACCAACTTCTTCTGAACTGCGTATCTCGTTCTTCGGATGCTTCTTCATGGGTTTTGCGGGCTTTTCCAACTTCCGGCAAATATTCCTCGTGCAGATCTATAAAACCGATAGACAACGCACGGGTACCATCCGGATTTTCTTTTACTTCACGTTTAAGCACCGTCTGCCCCTGAATAGCCAGCAATACTGCATTCAGGTTGGTCGCTTTAGTGCCGGGCACATTAGCACCCTTGCCGTCAACTTTCTGCTGATAATCGACTCTGGCGATTTCTCCGGTCGGCTTGATAGAGAGATTACCATCAACGCCGTCTACCTGAACTCCGCCCGGTGCGTAGTTCAAGCCGCCGAAATAGTTGCCACGAACGTAAAAAACACCTTCTGTCGGAGTATATGTGCCGAGCGCGAATTCATCATCAGCAGTGAGTTTCTGTTGCACCGCAGGGAAATGGCCGCTGAAGGTAACATTCTCGCCGGGTCCGTAGAAAGGATTAGTCTCGTCGGGATAAGCGCGGTAATAACCTGCGGCGATTTGCACCAGCTGATCAAACTGCGCGTTAGCGTTTTCGAGAAACGCCGCTTTTTGCTCATCGGTCATGTCGTCCGGCAACTTTATATCCAGTTTGAATTTACCTGTAAAAATCTGATTCAACATTTCAGAGTCGATTTCCGGCAGTTGAACATCCTGATCTATAAGATACCGTACATAGTCCTCCATGTTGCGCCATTGCGGGACATCTTGCGGCGCTTCTTTATACTCGAGATCGCGGGCGTCATTGAAATTCATGTCAAGCACAATTCTGCCGCCGACCAGCTCTTCGCGGATTACATGCAAATGCCCCACCAGCCAGCGGGGCTGAACCATAAACAAGAATGAATGTATGTCAAGTTCCGATTTAGAAATAATATGCGAGAAAATACCGTGTTTCGCGTTGGCGCCGCGCTCCGCGCCCCGAAGACCGCGAGCGCCCATTGAAGCGGCATACTGCAAAGACTGCGTAAAATTCTGAATCAGGATACCCCAGAACCATTTATTGAAATGACGCGATTCCGGCAGGAAAAACGGAACGTAAATAGCCGGCATGGAGGCAAATACACCGACTCTTAAATTCAAATCGTCGATCTCCTGACCGACATTGACACGCAAAGTGTTGCCTTCATCTTGAAATACAATGTTTTTCGTCGATTTGATGGTTTCCTCAATAATGAAACTGTTGATCAATGCCTGTGCCTGCGATTTAGGCATTTCTTCAAGCGCACCTAGCCCGTTATCCTGCGCCCAAGCGCGGGCTTTATCGATGACACGGTTGGAAAACTCAATTGAAAAATCTTTGCCGTCAGGCGTTTTGTGCCGTTTTGGCTCGGCGAGCCTAAACAGTTTCCTGAATCCGCTCATAATAGCGTCAGGAGCATCTTTGATATTTGCCACTGAAATTTTCAAGCCGGTTATCTTATTGAATCCCGACTGAACAAGGTTCAATATGGGCAACACAGGTAGCAAAAGCGCATACAACGACTTAGTAAACGCATACTTGAAAATGGAAAAACCAAGGAAAAGACCTAGTTTGACTACGGCCATGGACGCCAACCCCAAAACGCTTATATTATATATAGTACGGGGTAAAATATAAAGTAACGGCATCCATACAAACCACGGCAGTGTAACCGTAGCTGTGTAGGCCGCCAAAGCTCCGAAAGCCGGTATAGGCATATGCGGAAACAATAGTAATCCGCCGAGTATGGAAAAAATAAGCCAGCCCCGTTTAAACTTTTTCGATTGGGTTAAATCGTCATAGGAAGCTCTAAACAGTCTAAAGAACAATCGAGTCCGATACATGCTTTTTTCGTACCATGTCATATTTGCTACACGTTCTTTGTCAAATAAATCGCTGTATGACAAAGTTTCCGATTCTATGAATTTAGCGTCGCCTTTCATCGCGTCGGCAACCACGGCAAACGTATCTACGCCCCATCGTTTCATCAAATTGCCGACCCGCTCGAACTGTTTTTTGTTGCGGGCGAGATTAGGTTCACGCCGACCGCTGAACGGCATAATTTCCGTAACGGTAACACGATCAAACGGAAAATAAGTTGCCAGTCTGTCAATAACACCAATTTGCCGCTGTTCGCCAGTCTGTTGTGCTTTCAATTTTTCTTCTTCGATATCTTTTTTAGCAAGCAGTTTACGAGCTGAATCTATTTTAAAAAGCGCAAAGATCAGCCCGACCACAGCGTATATTGCGCGGGCGAATATTTTTGAAAATAACGCATCGCGTTTCTGTGTACTGGTAAGCTCAATCTCTTTTCCGCTGAGCAGATCGGTTTCAGTAGCAAGATCATCGGGCGAAGGAGCGATTTGAGGTTCAGACGCGGGTTTAAAAATACCCATCAATTCTTCCTGCGTTACTGTGTCTTGAGCATCCTGACGTACCCTGTCAAGAATTTCCCGCGCATTATCAAGTTCGAACTGCCGCCTATTGAGATTTTCGTGCTGACGAACCAACTCGGTTTGCTGAGTCTCCAAAAACTCCGTAGCCCGCTGTAGGTTCAATTCCGCGCGCAGTCTGTTTTCCTGTGCCTGATTAATATTGTTTTCCAGATGTTCAAGCCAAGCGACCGCATCGCGGTATTGATCTATTGAATTGCTGACCTGTTCGATTTTACTTCCCATAACAATATACTGATCACGTGTGGCAAAATCACGAAGCAAGGTGAGAAAATGCCGTTGCTGAGTACGATACCGCGCAATATCAAATCCGCCTACATCAATTGTATACGACATTACTATATCTACCCTGTCCGGTTCGGTAGGACGCCACTTTATAGAATACAAACCGCCGCTCAGGGAAATATCGAGCCGCAGATAAGGACCAATAACGTCACGCAATTCAGCTTGAGGTTGCCAGTTGAATCCGACCGGCTCGCCGTATATGTTGTACCTGTCTTTCAGGTCTACTTCCTGACGTACAGCCATTTGACGCAGTGTATCGAGAAGAGACTGATGCTGAGGACCTAGATCGGCGGTACGCAGTGTAATGCGGAACTCGTTGTCGTCCGCATACGACGCCACATACTTGCTGTAATCGTTGCCTGTAAGCAGTTCAAGCATTTCTACAAACATTTGTTGGGTATTGCCCTGAGCAATTTCGACCTGTCTGCGTGCCGATTCCAACGCAGTTTGCGCGGATTGTAAATCTATGTTTGCCTGTTCCAAACCTACTGACGCCTGATCGACCGCCCAACGTGCCACGTCAAGCGACATCTGCGCACGCTGATGCATAAGTTCAGCTACTTGAAGATTCTCTTCGGCATTGGCAACAGCGGTTTTGGTTGTAACCGCCTCAGCCGGCCGCAGGGAAATAAATGACTGCCCAGCTTCGATCCTAGGTACAGCGTTATAAGACTGCCTCAGAGAATCACGCAAAGTGTCAAGAGCGGCGACTTCTTTTCGCGCATCCCGCGCCGGCTCTTTAAGAGCGTCTATCAAGGCAGACAGCTGGTCTAACACCTCGGTGTAGGTGCCTCTGATTACATAAGAACCTTTTGCAATATCTCTCGGTTCGCCTGCGACGTAAATACGCATATCTGTAGGCACTGTAACTGTTATCGGCGTAATTTGCGTCTGTTTAAGTAGTTCCAACGACAATCCTTGTGACAAAATAGTTATGTCATCGATATTTTCCTGAAATTGCGTACCCCAATCTCTAACCACCAACTGCAATGTTCCAGCAGAAGGTTCCATGCGTTTTACCGTTGCGAGTAAATCCTGATTGATGGCAAGCAATTGATTGGTTGCAGTTTGTACTTCCTGATAAGTTCTTGCACGATTTAAATTATCCGTCACTACTGCAATACGGCTTCTATAGGGCTCGGTATTAACAGCGCCGGATAAAGAAGTATTCAAATCATTCAACAAATTCAAAAGCTGTCCGGCATAGCTACCTACCTGCTGTTTGTACGCCGGCAACGTATTTGTGGTATCCTGCAATAATTCCTCTGTATTCAAAGGATATGTATAGTTACCGGTAGCCGATCTTATCCGGTCCAAGACTCCTTGCCGTTGGCGTGTAAGTGTATCGTAAGCTGTTATGAACGAACTTGCTGTAGCTCGATGTTCCGTTATATATTGCGCTGTCGTATCCATAACTCCCTGCCATACAGCCGTATCGATAGCTCCGCCAAGATCTCTTGCCGCTCCGTTAAGTTGAGCTAGCCTGCTCTGCGTTACCCCTATTTGTTCGTTTATCATAGGTATATACCAGTTATACAATTCTAGCTCAGCTTGAGCTCTAAATACGGATTCCTTCAATTCACGGATTTCTCCTAGAATCAATTGTCTTCGTGCGGCGACAGGTTCGGAATAATAAGCATCCTTCAAGCGCGCTATTTCTGCGTTGTTACTCTGTATTTCACGCTGTACAAACGACTTGCCGGTAATTGCAATTTGAGCATCGGTCACCTGCTGACGCAATAAGTCGCCATAAAAACCGAACGCCTCGTTTATAGCAGGCAGTGCGTGTTCGGCAGGCATAGCCTGTATTGCGTCCTGATACCGTTCCCAGCGGTCATCTCTGAACTCACTGAGTCCGGTAATAAAATCGCCGTGTTTGTCCCGCAGTTCTTGTAGTTGTCCGAGCAACTTTTTCGCGTCGCTAACCGACTGACGCCTTACATCGACCTGCCCGACAGCATCGGTCAATTCCAGTTCCCGCGATTCTATAAAACTCTGGAATTGAGAATAATCGTTCTTCAATCGAGTAACACGCTCGACAGCGCTGGTTTTCTCTGCATCTGTCAAATTTGAGGCGCGAATACGCTGTATCACCGCGTCGAAATCCTCTATGACTGTAAAATCCCTATTCACTCCTATAAGCATAAGGTAATAAGCCATGGTGCGCTGATATGAAGTCCGCACCTGCCTAATATTCTCGTCGGTGGCATTTCCGGTAGCAAGAGCATTGGCAGACAACCTATCGGATATGATTCTCTCTTCAAAGATGCCTAGCGCGGCCAGCCCTGCGGCGCTCCGTTGATGCTTCATTTCCATATATCTTATAGTGTCGTTAAGGTTCTGTGATACATACGTTATATAATACCGGTAATCGTTGCCGTTGCGTGTAGCATAAGCATCTATGATGTCGCTTATTTGAGTAAAACTAAGTTCCTGCCCGCTATAGGTTTTCAAATGGTTGATCAAGTTCGGGAGGATGTTCCGGTCATTCGTATAAAAACGGCGCAGACGGGTTATGGCTTCAAGGCTGATATCATTTTTGAACCCCATTTCGTCAAGTACGACCACAGCGATAGCCGAGGCCCTGTCTCTGATCTGGGAATCGTTTTGTATTATGGTGCCGACGGCCTGCTGGACACGGGTAATTTCAGCAGGGTCAGAGCCATCCATGAAAGTCGCTATATGACTATTAACCTGATCCATATTGGAACTTTGCGACACCCTTTGAAGTAATGTCTGAATATCCGCAGTAGATACCGGCATTTCATTGACAAAATGGGTCATCTCGCCCATAACATACTGAGTCATAATAGTGTTAGACAGTTGACCGACTTCCCGTTCAACAATAACCATAGTCTGTATGATAGAAGCCGAATCGTTGGGATTGACACGCGCCAAACCGTCAACAAACGATGCGTACAAGTCGACCAGCTTGACCGTGCGGGCGTACCTCAAATCGTGCCGCAGAATATCGATATTTTCCTGAGCGATTTGAGCCGCAAGGTCGGCTGAAGGAATATCGGAACTCTCAATACGTGTGATTTCCTGATTCAGAAAATAAAGCTGGTCAAACCCTGTATTGAAATCGAGTATCGCGCTCTGCAGGTCGTTAAACCTTTGATTGACATCTTTTTCCGAGAAAATACCCTCTATGATAAACGGTTCGCCGACAGCTACCCTGCGTATTTGCTGAGGCATGGTGCGGTTCATCACCGGATCAACAAGAACGTCGCGGATCAACGGACCGATAACCTCGCCGCGCGGCCCGCGCATATATACCGGCTCGCCAAGCATATTAGCCACATCAAGGATCGACAGCCGGCTTCCTATTTGCTGTGTAGACAGATCGGCCATATCGTTACTGAGCGTCAGCATCATCTGAGTTATCTCAAACAGTATCTGATCGAATTCAGCCGGAGATGCTGTTTCCAGTCGCGTTATCATGTTTTGTATCTGTATTTTACGTTGCTCTAAATTTACTACGCTCTGCAGATAGGTTTCCTGTATTAGATGTTTGGACTGTACATCGCTTATTATTGTGTTCACGCCTCGTAGAAAACCGTTCAATTCCGCCATTTTTTGTTGCCGTAAAACAGAAAGCTGTTGGACGTATTCATCATGACGCAGAGCGCCGGAATCGATGGAAATTCTGCTTTTATCCTGAAAGGCTCTGTAATCCGCTTCCATTGTACGCAATACACCCAATAGATTGTCGAGTTGCATTTTTTCTACGGCCAGTATATCGACCGGTATTGGAAACGTAGCGGTTATTTCCTGAGTCTGACCCGGTTCGATAGTTATAATATCCTTCGAAGGAACCGATACCTCGCCCACCAGCGGATGCTGGAAACCAAGCTCCGGTTGGTAGCGCAAGGGAGCTGTTCCCGTATTGGAAACAGAAAATGTTACATTGGCAGTTACGAAGTCGGATATCACGCCGACCGTAGCGCCAGTAGCATCATTGCCGAATATAAACAGCTTATCGCCCAGCATTAAAGAACGCATCGGATTATTGCGGTGGAACGTCCGTCTGGTAACGGTTCCCTGCGGATCGGTCACCACAATTTCCAGAATTTCTTCCAAATATGTGTGATTGAATTGTACAGTGTGATCATTTATGGAAACAGGCACTCCTAATTGCAGTGCGATGATCTGGGAAGCGAGATTATCTATATAAGTGTCTTCACCCGTAACGGTCATGTCTGATATTGATATATCCGGCAAACCCTTTTGAATATACCCGAAAACACGTGATTTATGGGGAATGCCCATCGATAATATCTCTTGCCCTTCGCTGGAACGTCCGATAGTCACTTCCTCGCCGCCGATTTCAATAGCCCATTCGTTAAAATCAGTCATACTGACGTTAACTATAATTTTGGAAGGCCCAAGTTCGTATCTAACTCCTTGACGCAAGTTTGAAAGCACCATTACAACAGGTTCGCCGGCAGAATCATAAAAACGGACAGCAGGCTGATGCGTAGCGCCGTATCTGTTGATAAGCTCAAAAGAAGTACCTGCCACACTGACCGTACGATACGCCTCATCAGGAGTGATTGAACTGGTAGTCAAATTCCACTGACCCACCTCTACCGTGGTACCTGAAGCAGATAACGGAATGCTGTGTATGAACGACGTGCTTCGTTGATAATAATCGGGAACAAACGTCACATCATAACGCCACTGTCCCACAGGAAGGTTTTCTATAGGAATATTAATTGTGCGGCTTTCCTGCGATGTCAATATCACCGGAAAAGATACCGTTTGCCGCTGGCCGGTATAGATATCGGTCAATTCCACAATGGCATTGAAATTGCCTATCGTAGCGTTTCCGACATGCTCCACCTCAACCGCAAGATACGGGGTTCTGTCTGCCGGCACGTACAGCGCAGGAGGCGTAACCATAGTCACTTGCGAAGCAACCTCACCAAGTTGCACCAAAGGTAATCGCTTTATGCGCCCGAAATCGAACATCAATTGATCTATGCGGGACAAATTCGAATAACCGACTTCAACGTACCTTTGTAAATCTCCACTGGTTATCTGTTGCGCCCTGTTTATCAGCGCTTCATATTCAACAGGATCAACGGAATCCAAAACCGAAATAAGCTGATCAATATTTTCAACGGACAAAGTCAAGGTATCTCTACCTGTTCGCAGAGCGGTCATCAGATCGGCGGGCGACTCAATGGCATTGCTAGTACCTCTAACTCCGGTAACAGGCGTCGCGCTGTATAAAGAAAAATCAGAAAAACCTTCCGATTTCACTAATGTCTCGATCTGCTGATATACAGCGGCGGACGGATCTATATTCAAATTTAAAACCACACCGGCATAAGGGATTTTTAACCCGAACAGCGCGTTGAGATCACGTGTTAAATCGGTATAGGGGGCGCTCTCGCCTATCCAACTTTCCTGACCGATAATCATGTTTACCTTTATTCCCTGCCCTGCCAAAGTTTGTATAAAGTTGGATATCCTTGTTTGTGTGTCTTCTCTATCGGAAGACGACGAAATCAACTGCGCAACTTGATGTCCATTAATACTGATCTCGGACAAACCCGATTCAGACAGCAATCCGGCGAGCCGTAACGCGGCTGTCTCGTTAAAAACGTCGATAGACACTGTGTGTATTGCTATATCTGTAGAAACCAGCCCGCCATACATTCCGGCTTGATTGATAGCGCGTTGCTCGTTCAGACGTACAGTGTTATCGTAGAAAGCCGGAATATCCTGCGCATGACCGTTAACCCACTCGGCAAGCAAATCCCATCGATGCCCGAAACTACCTGCCATATCAACAACTTTGGTGGCGGACGAAAATTTTTCTCCGTTAAACAGAAACAGGCTGAACCCATTGAATCCTTCCCTGTTGATATCAACACCGAACGATACCGTAGTCGACTCTCCCGGTTTGAGATTAAATTCATCCGAAGATATCTCTGTCACCACACCGCCACTGCCCGGATGATGTGTCAAAAACCCGATATACCCGGGAAAAAGCTCGCCGGCAGGCGCTTTAGATACGACATCGGCCACCACTTCAAGTCTGACAATTGAACTGCCGCTTCCTACAACAATGTTTACCGGATTATTGATCAAGTCATTCCAACTGGCTACCACATTACCGTGTTCATCCAACCCGTAAATTTCGATATTTCTAATTTCACCGAGATCGCTGTACTGTTCACCCCAAACCAAGTTCAACAAAGCAACCAAAGATCCGATTTCAGCGCCTAACGGAGGCGAATCCGAGAAAATAGTCGGTTTGTCACGGTGAATGGTTTCCATAAATGATCTGACAATATGATCTACATTGCCTGCGCCCGATATCCCGCGCGCAAGGGCTACCATACGGGAATAGATTGTCTGTTCAATCTCATGCATCTGCGTAGGATCGGTCTCGCCCTGATGCAACACCTTTTCGCTACTATCTCCTACCAGCATGTTATAAAGACTGCCTACAAGGTACAACACGCCGTCGGGTGCGCGGTAGACACTGTCTTCAATGCGTTCGCTTAAACCGCGTCCGACACCGTGACGAAGCGTATATAGCAAATCTTCACCGGTATCCTGATTTATTACAAACCCGGAAAACAACCTGCCGTAACGGGCATCACTGCGAAGCAAAGTGGTTACCTGACTCAAAACATTGGCCATTTCTCCTTCGCGGTAAAAAAATGTTGCCGACGGATCGTCTATCAAACCCGCTTCAATATAAATACGGAACGGTTTTGCCGGATTAAACTGTTGCACCTGTGTAACAATATCTTGAACCGACGTGCCTCTTATAATCAACACATCTGTTGCCGTAGGCAACTCTCCAATACCGGCAGGCAGGGCAATATCCTGTGTCTGATACGCTATTACCGGCACGCTATTGCCGGCATAATAATGTAATTTTTCCGTAAGCATATTGACAATTTGCATATGAGCCGCGGCATATCTTCCCCTTGTCGCAGAGTCGCCAGACGCTACCTGCGGCATAAGGTCTGCACGGATATTGAGGATATACCCGTCAAAATCGAGCTGTTTTTTGCCGAGCTCGTCAACATACAATATCGCTTCGCTGGCTCCGGCCTGCGTAACCCAGTCAGGGTATCCCTGCATGGCATAAACCTGAATACCTTCGGCATGAGCGGCTTGAATCAAGTTAAAATAATACGCGCGCGATTCCATAGAATTTATTTCCCTGCTTTGAATCAGCGGTTCGGTATTGACGTAAATTTGATCCAATCCTTTAGACCGCAACGCTTTAAAAAATAAAGGCAGTGCATCCGGAGCGATATTGGGCGTCCACGGATTATGAAAAACCGTAGCCAGATCGGTCTGCTCATAAACATTCAAATTACCCTGCTGATCTACAGATATGGTAAATTCTGTACCGTCCGGCGCGTAATACCGGCTTCCGAATACAGCGTCCATTCGTACGCTAACCTGAGCCTGCGCCCTGCTTACCATAAGGCTGTCGCGCTGATCGCCTATACGCGCCTCAAGCGCTATACCGCGAGGCAACTCGTTAAACGCCGGAAAATCGGAGAGCGTCAGTACAATAGGTTCCTGAGACTGGGAAAATATCCGTTGTGTAGTTTCGGAATATTGAGAATACCGGTCGTAATTGCGTTCATTAAGCGTAGGTTGTATTATTACACGGTTGCCGGATATGGTTACTGTGAACCGATCGCCGACTTGCCAGCCTTGAAGCTGTTCCACGTCCGCCAGCGCAACAGCAAGTTCATTGCTTATGACAAGGTTTCCGTTGATTATCTGGGCGTTGTAGTCCCTGCCCGGCAGTAGATTTAAAGGCCTAGCCGATGCGGCATCAACCGTCCACGAAGGTTCGTTGTAAAAATCGCCTTTCCATCCTGAGACATCCTGAGAAGGCGGAATGATCGTTTCTTTAATGCCTTTAAGGAAATTGAATACAGAAATAAAATCATCGCGCATGACATCGATTATAGTAGGCTGATCGGGAGTACCCATGGAACTAACGCCGTATCCTGTCGACGGATGGATAACAGTTCCGGATTCAAAATCGAATACAAATGTATTCCTGTCGGATACCACAGCCGGAGCTCCCGACTGCTCGACCATTTGTTGTTGCGAAACATCCGATCCCGGAACCGGTTGAGCATCGCCGGTAAATATTCCCTGCTGTGTTATAGGCCCCCTCATCTGCACTAACGGATCGGGCACAAGCAAAGCGTCCCTGTCAGCTGAAAGATACACTTGACGGTCGCCCTGTAAAGATGCCTCCGACGCTCCTATAAACGTCCACATCAATCTCGGATTAGCCCAAATACCCATCAACGTACGGTATGTTTCCGTGGCTATCAGCGACTCCAAAGTCGTCTGGACATTATGCAAATTGCGAGTAGCATAAGATATACCTCCATGATGGCTTTTAGAGTCATGAAAACTTCGGATATTCTCAAGCAGGAATTGAGCTTCGGTTACCAACTGCGCGCGCAAATTAGCGTCTTCGGTAAGAGTAGCGGTTTGCACCAACAAATGTATGTAACCGAGCGTAGCTTCAAACTGAACCGACATTACAGACGGGTCGTCCCAGTTCATTTCCGCTATAAAATCGTCAGCGAATACTCCGTCAAAAAATTTGACGCCTATGATAGAGTCCGGACGAGGGTTGGCTATCCTGTCCATAATCAAATCCTGATTCATCACCACCGATTGCGCGTTTACAGGATTTTTAAGGTCGGCTATGTTGTGTTCCACTATAAAATTATTTCTGACATAAGTAATCAGACGTTGAACCGTCTGCATACGTTCTTCCAAAGGTAAATGTTCCATTGTAAGCACCATACTGCCTGCCCATGTCAAATCGTCAATGGCTACTCCTTTACCAAAGGTTCCGTCAGGATTCATATTAGGATGGAAGTAAGCGCCGTTCGTGTCGCCCATATCAACCAGCATCGACTGCATAACCTGTGTATTGAGAAGCACACGCCTTTGCTGATATACAGGGTTGCCGGTAACTCGATACGCCAGATTTAGTAAATCGTGAATGTCAGCCAGATGCTCAAAAACAACCAGCTCACTGCCTACTTCGACACCGTTTTGAATACGTGTTCCCGCACGGAAAAGACCGTACCGGGGATCGTCCTGATTCAAAACCTGTTGTGACAACACGAATTCCATTGCCTGATTCAGCAAAATACCTTTAGTGCCTGTCAACATAGACCGGTCGCCGGTAACATCCACATAAGCAAAAATAGATTTTAATGTCCATGCAGTATTACCTAGAGGCGCAAGGTCGGATACGTACATATCATCGACAGTGTTGTATCCAAACCGAACAACACCGCGCAGTCCGTTTTCGCTTTCATACTGCATGATCCTTAAAAGTGCATCTACTTTTCTGCGGGCACTGTCGAAATTATTGTCCGCCAGATCGGCATAAATACTAATAGACTGATCATAAGGAACAACTCTTCCGTGTTGAACCAAAGTAGCGTAATCGTCGTGATCCTGCGTGCCGGCGTAACTTCTTACGAATCCGTCGAACTTATCTAAGCTCGGATTGCCGGTGGCGTTATTGCCGCGGCGGTCGGTAAGCTGTTCAACACTGAACAACCTCAAATCTCCAAGCAAACTTCTGTATTCTTCATCGGTCAGGACAGACTGCAATCCCTGCGCAAGGTCGGTGGGCAAAATGATGTCATCCTGCCCCTGTATCCTGACTGCGATAATTGTATCGTCAACCGATGACGGATCAACCAGCGTATACCCGATAGGAATCGAATGCAAATCTGTTATACGTTCGTCTATATCGGCCAGATACGCCCGAATCTCGTTTGCCTGCGCCGAAGCGCTCTGCCCGTCTCTTTCCAGAATAGCCAACTGCTGTTCCAGATCATCCCGTACTCTGTCGAGAAGAGCAAGGTTTTCCAACTGGGCTTGTTGATCCATAAGTATCGGTAGACCGCCGTCATACCGCTCAAGAAACTGCGTGAAAGGAAGGTCTTCTATATTTATCGTTTCCGATGTCCCGTCATGACGCACGCCGTCATCAGAATCGACACATCCGGAAAAAACGCCGCTCATCACGGATACCAGCAGTATTAAATTAACCACCGTATTCATTGCCTTGCCTGCTTTTCGTCTGGATGGAGTTCGTTCTTCCCTCTGTTCAAGACTCTTTTGCAGTACACGACGTTTACCTGCAAGTTGCTTCAAAAGAGGAACAACGTCGTCGACCGCACCGGCTTCAAGTATGCTCTGGAGATCGCCAAGCGGCATTAAAGGATAGATCGTATCCGTATCCGGAGACGATTTTACCAACGCAAGAACATTACCGTCTTTGCGTATAAAATATAATGTGTCGTCCGTTGGATCTACAGGACCGATCCACCGTTCGATGTTAGACAGCAATTCGAGTCCGACAACATTTCCCTGCTGATTGGTGACCGTACGGAACCCTCCGTCATGTATTCCCGCAAATAGCGAGGTTAAGGGGAATATCACTTCTTTATTAGCCTCATCCGAAGCAAACAGAATACCGGCAGAAGCAAGCCGTCTGCCTGCAACAGGCGACAACCTTGATAATCTTTTGGTGCGGTCTATAACCTGTATCGGAACACCATTGCGGAAAACAGTTACTGTTTGAGGCCCTGTAAGATTCGGGTATGGACGCCCGTAGTTGTCGTAACCCATATCTATGGGTACAATCACTTCACCGGAAAAACCGTCCGTAATTTCATCTTTCGTAATCTGCACAGGAACAAGGAAACGCTCCGGTGTGTTTTCGCCTTCAGTCATACCGTTGATTACAATACCGCTCAGGAGTCGAGTCCGATTCTGATATGCGTCGAACAACTGCCGGGCAAGCAGTACGGAGGCGTATTGCATAGTCGATTCATTTTCCGACAGATGCATCAGCATCTCATAGAAACTTCTGCTGATGTAAAGGGTGTTTTCAGGTATGTTCTCACGCGGTCTGGCGCCGATAACAATATTCCATTGCGTCTTCAAGTTGTGCGCAAACTCATGAGTAACAATCATAGTCAGATCGTCAAAAGCGCCTTTTAGAATGCGTGTAAGAGCTTTATTTTGCGCGACATCAGGGCTGATACTCTCATTGCTGAATATATTTTTATGTATAAGAACCTTATCCGCGGATACATCTTTCTGCTGGCGCAAAATATTCATTGTTTCTTTGTCCCGCTCGATGGCAAACAGCAGATTATTGCGCAATACGGGAGAAAACAAAGTCAGGTTGTTAACCAATTGTTCCGCTTTGACAAGCAAAGATTCGGCAATTGCCGGACGAGGCTGGTCGTAGGTGAAAAAAGCCGCTTGTTTAAGATATGTCCTCAACAACTCGAACAGTTTCATCTGATGTTCCCGTATAGTCTCGAACTGCCGGGGATGCATAGCTACCGGTATTCTTACCCCAAAATCCTCGCTCCCCAGCATAATTGGAGCGGCTCTAAATCCATCTCCAAGATCATCGGACTCGGCTAGCAACTGGTCTACCCTACTGCTAAAGCGCAACAAATTGACGTCTACCGGAAACCCTGTATCGGCAAGCGTATCCAGTCGTTGTCCAAGTGAATTGTTACGATGGAGAATCGCCTCGAATAAAGCCTCTTTCTGACCTTCCAGAAACTCCGGCGACATTTCCGAAGCACGGCCTGCATCGAGAAAGATAATATTATCGTTCGAGCTGACACCCCGTTCCTTATACAAATCTTGATCGTAACCTATTCCCATCTCCGATTGGAGCAGTTTGGAACCCGCAGGTTTCAGGCGTAAAATCAGATCGGTTAACCCCGGTTGAGGCTGAATATTGCCCATAACAAAATCGGAATATTCAAGCAGACCGGGTAATACATTTTCAGCCGGCAAGCGCTTGATAAATTCTTTCAATAACGACTCCATGCCGGAGAATAAATCCAAATCGGTATACGGCTCATCGTTATTTATAATTTCATAAAGGGTTTGTGCATCACTGTCGAAGCGGTAATTGGTCTGAGCGCCAATCACAGAGAAAGAGTTTGAAGCCACAAATGCTTTCAGATCATCCAAAAAGGTCATCATCAGATCATAAGCATCCTGCCGTCGTCCGCTGTTCCATAATAATCTTACTTCGGCGTAGTTATCCAAATACATTTTAAGCTGGTCTGCCAGCGGATGGGTTGCCAGATCTATTTCAAGAGGCGTATATAAATGATCGATATAGTCCAAGACCGTATCTGCCTGATCCACTATAAAAGCCCTCGGTACGTCAAGATGCACTACTCCGTCATACTGATTGTTGAATCCGTCGACCAGTTGGACGGCCAATTCAATTTTCGTCTTTTCCACTAAAGTTTCAAGTTGCTGTAAAGTAGTCAGTTCAGTCTCTACAGCCGATGTTTTGGAAAGTTTGGCTATTTCATCGCGCCGTTGTCTGATAAGAGAATTCATACGCCGTATTTCTTCTTTTATAAAATACGGATCATCGGAAGTTGCAAGCCGTCGTCTGCTGAAATCCCACAGCAATTCCAAAGTATCGCCGGTTATAGGCTGGACGACACGCGCGGCTATAGGTTCAAGCGACCTAAAAAACCTGTTCAACTGATCATATTGATCCTCATTCAAATCCGAGCGGTATTTTTCCATCACTGCCTGAAACAAAGCCTGTTTTTGTTTGCCGGTAAATTTATCCCACTGCTGAGATCCGACTATGGATAAAATTTCAAGTATAATGTCGGTATCAACCATTTGAGATGAAGGCGACGCATATTGATCTACAATCGACTGAACTCGTTGCGTTATGGTAACCGGTACACCGGAATCGTATATGCCGGATACGTAATCAAGCCACTGCAACGGTATGTTGTTGTTTACAAGCAGTAAGGCGGCAACTCCTTTGCGTTCCGATAACGGTAATGCCTGCCAGTTTTGCGGATCGTCAAGATTGATCAAAGCAATCATTGCAGAAAATACATCTTTTATTTCCGAAGCATACTGTTGTTGTCCGACAAAAAGCTGATTCTGTGCAACAGCATCTTCCGGCAATACATTCAATCCTTTATGGGGATTGACAACCGATGTCAAATAAGGCGTTATCGCGGTATTTCCAGCTACAGTACCAAGCGAGCTTTCACGGCTTATTTCAAGCATCCGGTTTAATCGCTGTTCTATATCGGTAACAGAAACCAAAGGCGGTAGCTGAACGATTCTATCCTGAGGCGAGGTAAACATCAGACCTATTCCATCTGACGGCGAATAATACACGCGGACAGTATTTGCAAGCGCATAGAAATTCGAACTGAAATACGAAAATTGTCTGTCGCTGACTGCCGCTTTGCGTCCGTCCGGAAAGGTGATGGTATATATCTGCTGTCCTTGTTTGTCAATGGAAACAACCGCATTTTTCAATACTATATCTATCTGTCTGACATGTGAGTCGACGCCAGCCTGTAACTGCGCCGCCAGAGCAACATACGCCCCTTCTTCGGAGGCAGGATCAAAATCGGCGACTCGCCGGCTTAAGGAATCGAACAGCATCTGAGTGCCAAATATGCTACTGATAAACCGATTGTATCTTTCCGAAGTGGAAATAAACCTGTTATCAAGAATCCCTTCCAATGTGTTTACGCTCGCGTTCTTTTCGATATCCCCGGCGGTAAAACCAGCTTCAAGGATAACCATATCGCGGAAATCCTTATAGCTGGAACCCAGTATCATTGTTGCTTTGTTGAGAGCCACAGGCTTAAAACCAGCCTGCATTGCGTTGAATATAAAATACGGTTGAATTCCGGTCGCAATAGCCGGATACTGCTGTAACTGCGGCAATCCTGCCAGCGCATCAAGCTGGGAAATATTAGCCAACTGGGACGGACTGCTGTTTCTAAACTCGATAATCGCTTCGGAAATGAGTTTCAATCGGTCGGAGTCAATTTGAATGCCGTTCTCTTTTGCTATTCGCGATACAAGCGGATACAAATCATTTAGTTTCATAGTATTGAAATTTATCACAGGCTGAGCCGTCCGAAACACAGTCTGTCCGGCATGGGCGACAGCCGCCGCCATTATACGAACCGCCATATCCGGCCTTGTAACAGATAATTTTACGGCGTATTCATATACGGCTTTTTCAATGAACAACATCTGCTTCTGACGTGACTGATCGGTCAGGCGGTCGGTAAAATTCGGTGAATCAGGGTGAAACGGCATGGTGGACACAACTATACGCATATCGCTTTTGACACGCTGAGCCAAAGCGGGATCTATGGTCGATAGATAATAAAGGCTGTTTTCCATAAGCGTACGGGTTCTCGAATTTCCCCCTAAATATTGTCCTGCAGAAAATTCGCCGAACTCGGTTGTGCCGTATAAAACATATTGCGCTCCTGGAGACTGATTAACCAGATGCGTATTCTGCCTCGCAGTGTCAACACCCTGCCTTTTACTGTAGAAGTCACTGTTTATCTGTAAACGGTCTATGACCTGCTGTAGTATTGTTCTGTCAACAGTGGATACACCCTTCCAATCAGCCTGCAACAAATCAAACTTGGCGAATTCCTGAGCCTTTTTAAATATTAAAACTTTAATCTTGTTTTCATCGACTGCCAAAGTAAACGGATCGATACATTCTTCCAATATGCGTTCCTGTTCCACCATTTCCACAATACCCGGCAATGGTTTTGCGCCAAGCACATGGCCGGTAAGAGCTTTACGTAAATAGTCAAAATAAGTGAGATTGACTGTCACGTCCGTTCGCTGGGACGCGATTGCCTGCTCCGCTTCTTTCCTTTGAGCATCAAAATCTGCCAGCGCTCGCGTAGTTCTTTCTATCTGTTCGATAACATTTTTACGGCCTTGCGACGCGCGCGCAAGCAGGTCGTTTTTACGTTGGACAAAACTATTTCCTATTAATCCGTCCGGCAACTGCACATGGGCTAGCTGATCCTGTAATCGCTTCAGCTCATCGGCTTTATCTGTAAGAGCATCGGTAATAACTTCGTATGAAGAAATAGCGCTAAGACGCTCGCGAATATCCGCAAGCTGACGGCGCAATTCAGGGGTATCTTGGGATACCTGTAACCGCTTGGTTTGCTCAATCATCTTCAGCATGTCGGCAAATACTGGTTTCCCGTCGAAAGAGGCCAACCGCTTTAAAATAGCGTTTTCCATGCTCACAGACAGATACATCCGCCCGTCCTTCGTTTTTACGATCCGCTCTACCGACGAGGCGGGAACTGTAGCAGGTATGCCGTTGACAATGGCTTCCAGTATTTGTGGATTTATAACACTATGAAACTGCAAACTCTGAGTCTTTTGAGGCGCTTCGACAAGATTTTTTATAAGCGATACACCTTGCGGCACATTATTTAATCCAGTCCAGTATGCAAGCATTCTTTCCACATCGGAGACAGACGGCTGGGTAACGAGAGTGGCTGTCATATGCCTTAAGATAACCATGGCTAAAAAATCCAGCAGTAAATTGTCTATATCCAATTCCAAAGACGAGACAGACCGCCTAGCGGCACGTTCTGCCAAATCGACAGCCTCGTATGATCGGGTAAACTGCTGGCTGATATTTTGCAGTCTGTTCTTATTGAATGTAAGTTCGTCATTCAATGCCGTTTCCCTGTCGGCCAGTTGCGCCAGATGGTCGTTGAGCTGATTTAATTGTTGTGCTTGAACATCATGCTGTTTAGAAAGACTTGTAGCGGTATTCCTGAGCGTAGTTATGAGGTTCTGCTTTGTTTCCGCGCGTGCCGCGGCAAATTGACCGGCTGGCGCTGAAACAGGTATATCGTCTATACGAACTTCGCCGCTCGACATAAACCGTTGCCATGAGGCTCGCAAAAGTTGTAACTGAATGTTATTCACTCCATCATCAGTTACATCTCCGGCTATTTCGTCGGTCTTCTCTATGAGAAAACCGGAATAATCGGCGTAAACATCGACATTGTCAACCAAATCGGAAGGAAACACAAATTCTTTTAAGTAAATATCCAATGGTACGACAGTAATGGTATAAATAAAGTTTGTTTTGGCGTCAAACCCGACAAATGTCACTTCGTCAATTTTCTGTATAATTTTCAAGTCTTGTCTTATTGAACGGTCTCTTGACTGAAAGACAGCGTCTCGTCGTTCCGCCATAAATGTTTCAAGAAGCCTACTTCGCTCCGTCTCGGTAGACAAAACCGGAGCCGTGAATTGCGAAACAGGACGTTCCAACTCTATGGCGATAGACAAGCTATTTATTATATCCTGAAAATTAAACGGCGCGACATCGTGAGATTCTATGCGGTTTTCAATATGCGATAAAAGCGCGTTAACCGCTTCATTAAAAGGTGATTTACGTAACTGTTCCGGCGCCTGTTCAGAAACTGTCCTTATCAGGCCGAACCATCCGGCATAGTTTTCATCGGTCACGGCAACAACATCCACCAACGCTTTGTTGAGCTGTTCATCGAACTGGTCGGTTCGGTTGAGTTCAGGGTTAAGACGAAGTAAAATACTCATCGCTAGGTCGCTATAAGTCTGATAAGCTCCGCCCAATAACAATTGTGTAACCGTATTACTAAATTGCGGCGGCTTAGATACATGTAATCCTAAAATCCCCTGAAGCTCTTTTTCTATAACCGCAAATTCTTTTTCCGCAAGGTTTACCCCTTGAAGAATCGCATGTATAAGAGCGGTCTTTTCAGCGTCCGACAACTGATAGGAAAGAGACAAGATACCGTAATCGATGTCGGAGGTATCCATATTCCGGCCTATTTTTTCACGCAGTATCTGCATCGCCACCCAGTTTACATTTTCATAAGGCGTCTGCGGAATTTCGCTCAGCTCAAACGCTTCCCTGATACTTCGAGCTACTGCAATATCAACGCCGACCGGTTGCGGACGCGATACTAAAGCGGCAATATAACTCGTTTTACCGACAGGACGGGTTATGGTAAGCTGTGCCCCGTCCGATAAACCGAGCTTAGCGCCCGGTTTGATAGACCCTTGGAACGCCCCGTCAAATGCATTTCGCACAAACCCTGCTATAACCGACAGAGGCAAGGTAGGTTCCACTATGAATTCACTTATTTCCATAGACTCGAAAACCTGCCTTACATTGCGCGGCATATCGTCTACAACAACCCTTCGAGCCGAAAATCCGGTTGAAGAGCCGGCTTCTTTTCGCAGAGAATGACTGATCAAATGAGCAACAGCAGAATGTTGGGGCGAATCCGCTACTCTATACACATCGTCCGAGCCTTTTTCGATATACCCTAGCGATTCCAGATCATCAATAATCACGCCTACCCGTGTTACACTCCATCCTGCATCCGGAACAAGCGAAAGCACATTTGCGATTATTGTTTCTCTGGTTTTCCCTGATTCGGCCAGCGCGTCAAAAATACCGTAACGAACCAAAGCATACTGCTCGGCTAGAATACTGTGACCGTTAGGAGCGTAAATCATGGTCTGAACTCCATTACTTAACCTGATCACTTCCAGCATGTGGCTCATAATTTCCGCCGGCACGTCTACAGCCGCTTTCTTGTCGGACAACGAGACATGCAGTGTATCCGCAATACCCTTTACAGCTATATCAGCGGTAATTACCTGTCCGGTAATATCTATCCGAACGGAATTTACGGTAATCAGCGAATCGTAGCCCGCTTGCCTGATTATAAGGTTAACAGCTTCAAGCGCCTGTTGCTGTAACATATCCTTGAGGGATTCCTGCTCTTCAGCCGAATACTGAAGCCGCAACTGCGACCACTGCGAATGTAAAGCGGTTGTAGTAAGCAAAAGTTTCAGCTTGTCCCTCAAAAACTGAGACCTCTCGGGATACGCCAAAGGTTGCCCCTGCGTCAACCATGACGCGACTTTAAGGGTGCTTACGCTGGCTCGCATCATTTCATCAAGCGGAGAATAATAATTTCGCAGTAACTCGTGATACGGTATAGAAGCATTCTCTTCCATGCGCGGTGTAATGACCACATAAGATATGTCTTTTTCTTTCAGATAACCGGTGATGCCCTGCGTATGAAATCCGCCGGCTACCAGCACTACACAATCCTGATTTTCTTCGTCAAGCATGGACAGAGCGTTTTGCACCATCTCCTTTTCACGTTCCGCCGCGGCATAATAAAAATCCTCGAAAGTGGCAAGAGCCGCATCAAGACGCGCTATGTTCGCAACCTTTTGAACCGGCATACCCCATTGCATCGCCATATCAGACACATACTCCTGCACGGTGGAACACTGTATCGATCTTCGAAGATCGCGGTATTGCTCAAATTCGCTATGGGTTATCTGCAAAGCCGGAAACTTATTTAGCAGGTTGATGAACCGTGACATTTGATGCGCCTGCCTTTGATCTTCCGTCTTGATCAAAGCGTTATAAATTGAATCGACAAAAACGTATACTTCGGCAAAAACGTCGTTGTGATTTATCGACTCGAATACTTTAAGATAGGTGAGATACTTTTTAAGATTTTCAAAGCGACCGATATCCAGATTATATTCGGAAAAAATGTTTTCAAGCGAAGAATAGAACTCAATAGGGCTTATCTTATGAGTACGGAACTCTATCTCTCGGGTTAACAACGCCGCATACCGTTGTTTGTCAAGAGATTGCTCCTGAAGATAGCGCAACGACTGTATACGCTCTTTATCGAGACTGTTAAAGTCTATTGACGTTTCCAGCTTCATCAAATCGAACAAGGCGCAGATATGCCCGTACGAATCGTATTCGATAAGGTTGGATTCGCAGAAGAAAAACAATTTGTGGCAAAATTCCGAAAACGCTATATTGTAAAAGAAAAACGACTCCACCAAGTCGTCGAACTCTACAAGCAAATCGCTGTAAACAGCCAATTTAACCTGCATCAGATTCTTCTTTTGCACCTTACAAAAATCCAGCAGATCATCTTGATAAGGCAGGGAATTTAAAAATGATCGCAAATTACTTCGGTAAAGCTCGTTTTTCTCTATGCCCCGAACAGTATACATGGCTGTTTCGGATGTCTCGTTTTCAACGATACAAAAATATTCTACTCCGTCGATTCTTCCGGTGCTTAAAAAATAATCTCCTACCGCACGTTTAGCTTCCTTATCCGGAAATCGTGAGAAATCCGACACGTCAAGCGGCCCTGAAGCTCCTTCAAGACCGATCAAATTCGTTTTGTATTCCGCATGAAGAAAAGATAATATTTGAGATAAATATTTTTGCGCCGAATAGTTTGTATGAGTATCCTGAATATGGATTACCATACGTCCGTCGCTACTTCCTTCATAGAAATCGCGAATATACCCCATTGAATCTGGTACTCTAATCGATTTGGAGTCGTTTTCCGCCCATGCGATAGAGCTAAAAACTAAAGCCTGAATCAAAATGACACTCAACAATCGGGCGTAGCTACTGGGAAACCGCAATGTCCGGTAAAGCAATGTTGTTTTCATATCGAATTCACCTGTATTTGAGTTAATGATATTATTGTTCTTTTTATATATAATTATTGTATCATAAACCGATCGATTCTTCAAAAAATATCGATCATTTATCGTTCTTATTTTCTGTATGTCAACAATATGCCGTTTCTGCGACTCTTAATCCGAAGACTTTCTTTTGACTGATTCGGCACTCTGCTACAATAATAAAAACGGTATATATTTTAAGCTGTAATATAGTTTAACGCTGTGAATCACATCAAGAAACACAAATACTTTATACAGGAAAACTTGACAGGAATAACGAACTTTACTGTTATTTGCTGTTAACAGTAAAACCGATTTAGCTTGCATTTACTGTTAGGATTCAATGGAAGGAGAAATCAGCCCTAACATTGAAATCCAGAGATTTACCGTCAGGACGTTAAAATGCAGTCAAGCAGATATGAGATGGTCTAAGACATTATTTTTATTTTATGTATGCTTTTAGCTTCTTAAGCGCTTTTCGCAGATATTTCAAAATACGGTTCTTTTTTTTGTTTTGTTTGATAACCGGCAACTCCGTCTTGCTTGCCGGCATAACCATTTTCGCCATATTGTATTCAAAAGGTTTTATACCGCTTCTTTTCGTCGGATTTACAATAGATGCCCGAATGATTGCATAACTCACAGGCACACTGCCGAACTGAGATCGCGTCGCCTGTTGAAACTCATCTTCTTCCCACATTAAAATAATATCTTCAGGGTCATAAGGATACAAAAGCGGATTATTGTCGAAAAACGTTCCTTCCCTATTTGGCAACGACTTCTGCCGCCTGTTCACATTGATAAATAAGGAATCATTTTTACCTACACGGTAAATTGTCTTTATGTAACTATCCCTCGCATCTTTGTCCATTTCCATAAAAGAATTGAAGTTTAGACACAGATCGAACGATTTATCTTTCAGCATATCAAGATGTTGAGGAACATAAAACCAGAACTGAGAATCGCCAAACCCTGAGCCTTCGTCAAATTTTTGGTTGAATCTTATTTTTGCCTGACTCAAATGCTTGTATATTGTCGTACTAGAATTGATAAGCATTTCAGGCAGATCGACTATGCAGTAATTTCTAACGCAACCCATTTTTGACAAAAAAAATGCCAGATTGCCTGCTCCGGCGCCGATTTCGCAAATAGAAACCGGTTCCGAACCAAGATATGACTCGATAAAATTCCGTATCAACAAAGCATAATAATAGTGCCGGGCCGTGGACATATCGGATTTTATAGATAGAGAACTTATAAAATCAATATAATTGTCAAGTATTTTATGGCGCTGAAGAAAATAAAGCGCGCAGGCGTGTTCCCATTTATCTTTCGCAACATCAAAATGTTTCATGCTGATTTTTTGGGAAATCTCGTCGAGTTTGCACATCAAGTCATAAGATTCTATGTAATCCGTATCGCAACGTGCCCCGCCTGCTACGGAACATGTAAAACCATACCCCAGACGAGTTATAATATGCTCTATATCACTATATTTAAGTGTTTCGATATTAGCGTATGAATTACTTTTTTTCAGATCCTCAAGCTGTTTCTCCCAGAATAAACTCGGGGTATAACCTACAGAAAAATTTTTTAGTTCTTTGATATAATTATGTATTTCCATCAAGTTTGCATCAGTATTATTCATACCCCCCCCCGAGCTATAATCTAATACAATTTACATATCATAAGTAAAGTTCTATTATTGCAGGTCAAATGCTAAAGGATCTATGCCGTCAATATGCAAAATCAGGGATGTTTTGCGTATATAAAACAAAGGCATCTGTTTTGTGAATTCAGATATAAATTTCGATACATCAGGTGATTTAGGAGCGTAATCGTGCCATACGATCATGCCGGAGGGAGCGAGCATTCTAAACGCTTTTTCGGTGTCGTTTTTTACATTGCCGTAATTGTGGCCTCCGTCAATAAAAATGAAATCCATTTTTCCTTCAAATCCGGAAACGTCGAACTGCGTGGAATCACATTCTATAACAGTAACACGATCTTCAACAGCAGTATTCTTAAAATACAGCCCTTTGCTATCTTTAGCCTGCGAAGAAGATTCATCGTAATCCAGGGTATAAACATGGGTTTTATCCGTTGAATGAGCGAGATAATATGTGGTTTGTCCCATAAATGTTCCGAATTCAAAGATATTTACGGCGTGTTTTAGTTTTGCCAAGGCCACCAAATACAACATTTCTGCGTGATTGGCATGCCCGGATTCCTCGTGAATTATTCCAAGCGGAAGGCTAATGTCAGCGATTTCAGGAAAAAGGTCGGTCAGATATATTTCCCTGAGATTTGCGGATTTATGGTATCTGTTGAAAATCGGATCAAGATAATGATGGCTTAACTGCTTGTTTATTTTCCATATATTTCTGCTGTACTCAAGCATTTCGTCAAGTTGATTTTTCACACAGTACAAGTCTGTCAGCTTTTGCTGAACAACATCAATTCGCTGATTTATCTTTTTCTCGGTTTCCAATATTTTCCGGATACTGGCAGGAAGATTAAAAAACTCAAATATTCCCATGATCAGCTTTCGTTCTCCAAATTTTTACTGTACGATTTAAGTAAAGTATATACAGCATGACAAATTATGGCAACGGGAAAAAAAGCCCACTGAGCCATTTTCGCAAACACGCTATCAGACTGCGTGGTCTGCGGCTGAACGGCTATTTTCTCGATTGCCTGCACTACCAAAGGCGTACAAGCCCTATCTATACCATGCGGCCTGACAAATTTTTTGACGAACTCGTTCAACCCGTTTTCATAAGATTCATCCCCGCTCAAAATATGATTAAGCCTGTTTATATGCGATTCAAAACTTTCGTCAGTAAAAAGTAGCCCGCCTTCTTTTAGATAGTGATAATGCATAGTGCCTTTATTGGAATCCGCCATACCGGGCAGTTCAAGACTCAATACCGGTTTGCCGAGAATACCCGCTTCTATCATTGCACTGGTATTAATTCCAACCACTACCGAACTATAAAAAAGCGAATCGAAATATACCGATTTCGACCTATCACAAACCGGATTGTCGCCCGACCGCGGATACACAGCTACATTTTCGTACTCCGAAAAATCGACACCGGAAAACTGCAAAGAATTCTGCGGATGCGGGCGAATCAATATGCCGAGATTTTTTATAGATTCGATTTCAGACATCCTCATTGCGCGTATCCAATCTTTTATAAACGCAACTTCCTTTTGAGAAATAAATTTTGAGGAGCAAAGATATAAAGCGTAATTACCGCTTTTCAAACCGGATTTCTCCAAAAACTCGGCGCGCGGCAAACTCGGTTTCCATGCAAACCACTGGTCATAACATTGCGCGCCGGTTACAAATATCTTTGATTCCGGCACATTGTGAAAGCGTACAGCCTCATTTTTCTGCAGGTCATTCCATAAGATTACCGCCTGCGGCTCTATCTTTATCAATCCCTTAGATGTAAGGTTATCCCAGCTGGCAACACAGTACCCATTTGATATGCCTAACTTTACCGCGCTTTTAATATAATCCACCTGTTCAGACGCTAAATCTACATACGGAGTTACAAGCATGATATCCGGATTGAATTTTTCTATAAAATTATCTATCTGCCTGCACGAAGGGATTGCTTTTTCTATACTTTTGAAAACCGATATCAAAAATTTCAACATGCCCGGAAATACAATAAAGGAGGCTCCCCTGTCAAAAAATACCGGTATTCGTCTGGAAGCGCGGTCTTTTATCTTAGAAAAACCGGCAAACGCAGGGTCAAGATATCTTAGGTAATCTATAAAATACCTTGATATCCTAGCGAAAACCCACCACGCATCTTTTCGTACAGGGGCACTTTCCGCAACAAAACATAAATTCGACACATTGTCAAACAATTCTTCGTAACCGCCGAATTTTTTATTGACCTTATTAAACGCCACATAAACTCGGTGCCCGCGCTGACAAAGCATTTTTATTGTAGTGTCGTAATTCCTGAGATAACCGGAATGCCGCAATATAAATAAAACAATCATGATTTCAAATTGATCAATTCCGCTATTTTAGATTTGTTTAGCGTCACATCGCACGATAAAAGCCCGTTTTGTTCGGTTACCTCCCACAATTCGAGAGGATCGCAACCCAATTCTTCGGCCAGCCTCGCGATTTTTTTCCACTGTCCGGAACGCAGTTTCCATTTAGTCCCTGTGCTTATTTTTGTAACCAGATACGCCGGCGGATAATATAATAGTTTATACAGCACTGTGAGAATATCGGATAAAACGCTTTTTCTAACGGTTATCGCAGAAAGTTTTTCGATCTCGTCGGCTACAATAGGGACGCAATCGGTTTTCAATCCGTTAGGCCGGATAAATTTCTCTACAAAATTTAACATAGCTACCTGTAATGCTTCATCTCCGTTTACGATATTTTCAAGTTGCCGGATGTGTTCTTTCAGATTTTCAGCCACCAACAAAAATCCGCCGTTTTCCCTTAGAAGGTAATGAAAATGAAGCGTATTCGATTGGCTCCCGTTTAGTTCTTGCGCCATGATAGTAAGGATAGGCCGGCCTATAATAGCGCTTTCAATCATGGCGCTGGTATTAATGCCGACAACAGCCCAACTGTGATAAATAGAATCGTAAAAGTTACTTATGGATTGATCCGTCAACGGGTATTCTCCCGCAGGCGGCCATATAGCCACATTGGGCAGACCTGTATAATCTACCTGTTCCCATTGTTTCACATGTTCCGGATAAGGCCTTATCAATATACCTGCCTGCGCAATATGCGGATTGTCCGAACCGCGGATCGCTTCAATCCAGCCGGTAACGAATTTTGTTTCGTTTGGCGCCATAAAGTTAGACGAACAAAGATATAGAAAAAAAGGTTTGTCAGGGTCTAGCCCCGCATTCCGGCAAAAATTTTCTCTCGATGTAGACGGTTTGCGATGAAACCACGCATCAAAATTCTGCGCTCCGGTACACTTTATTGACGAAGGATTTATACCATGCATGGTTTGCGCTTCGTTTTTTTGCGTTTCATTCCATAAAATAACCTTGTCCGGCTTGCCTTTTATCAACCCTTTTGACGTCAAATTATCCCAGCTGGCAACGCAATACGCTACAGGTATACCCAGCAGTCTCGACGCTTTGACATAATCGCCCTGAAAACTGCCTTGAGTAACCAACGGTGTAACAAGAACAATATCCGGATCAATTTTTTCAATATATTTTTTCAACATGGACGGAACAGGAATATGATTATAAAATACGATGAAAATTTTTATCGCCGCGGTTACAGCGGGCAGAGAACTAAACACGGGTGTTTGTGTAAACATTTTTGTAAAAAGCGGATGCATTTTTACCTCGACTCGCTTTCTCAAACGAAAAGCGTTCTTAAAAACAGGCGTCAGATACCGCAGGTAATCTATTGCCCACGACACCGCTCTGGATAGATTAAACCACTTGCAGACAAATTTCGGCGTCTGGGTAACTATTATCCTGCCGGGAAATTCCGCGCTTACTTTTTCATCAAGTTTATCTTTCGCCTGTTTGGCAGGAATATCGAACGACAGGTGAATCGTATGGCCTCTTCGCGCAAGTTCAGATACCGTCGTATGATAATACCGCATATACCCCGGATGTAGCATGAAAAACAAAATCTTCATATCTCTTTACCTGCCGGTATGTTGTTGTATAACAAATTATCCGCGACAAAATCCGGATCAATATCCGCAAGGCTGAAAACATCGAACCGGCAGTCATTCTTGTTTTTAAACAGGGCTCTCGATACATCCAGATGCACGGAATAATTCCCGATTTCATTTTGATAAAAAGTCAAAGCCGGTACTCCGCAAAAAGGGCCTAGATAAGACGCTCCCCCATGCGTGCCGAGAAAACCCTTAGCTCTTTTCATGACCACCGTTTGCAATAAAAAATTCTCTCTGCAACCTACTGCGCCTTGTAAAAAGAATATGTTGTCCGATCGAAAAAAAGTACTCCAATCTTTGTGAAAATCCACCTCCAAACCTGTATTTAAAACCACTACCGGAATCCGTTTCGATATTTTCTCAACGAAAGATTTTATCATATATCTAGTCTGCCGTGTTTCAGGTATATATGCTGTCGTATCAAACCTCACTGCGACAAACTGTTCGGGCAAATCATAATTCAAGGTTATATCGGGAATATGCCTGATTTGCTCAAAATCGAGATGTTCAAGTATAAAGTCCACAGGAAACGTCTGGTTCCACACCGAAGTAAACAATTTGTACATTATCGAAGGATGTACGACATCGAAATCGGAAATATCATGCATCACTGCGACTTTTCTCAATATATCAGACTCAATCTCGGTAATTTCAAACTGCTTTATAGTACCGGACTTTTTCATTCTCATATCTTGAGCGTCTTTGAATTCCTCTGCGCTCATCACATCGAGAATATCGCAGTATCCTGCGCATACATCTTTGTACCAAGCGTCGGCGCCGTAACGGGAAACGCCTATTGTCCTGTCAGGGCTGATTTCGCATTCTTTCAAAATCCACCGCAAAAAAGGTATCCAGTAAAGTATCTCGTAACCTACGTCCGACAAATACGGTCCCGCAAATATGAATTTTTCAGTTTTCTTCAATTTGTCTAAAGCTTTTATAAAATCTTCAGGGTAACTTTTAGCATATTTTGCGTTACAAGGCGTACCGGTTAAAACAACATCGCCATCATCGTCATCGTCGGATTCAAATATAAAGCCGTCCGCCATAGGCGCAGGGATTATGGAATCGCCGGAATTACCGGCCATAACTTTATTCAATCTGTCATAAGCTAAAACAGCCTCGTCATAAGATCCGAAAAACACGCTCCGACCGTTATGAACAATCATTGCCTTATCTATTTTTGACGGCAGATTTTGATATGACTGCGATATGAGAAAAACGGTTTTCGTAGCTATAATTTCATCGACCATTGCGTTGCACATCTGCCTGAAGTCACCGGCTCCCATGGAAAAAATGTTCTCGAAAATAAAAATGTCGGCAGGAAGATAAATCGAAGTATAAAAATTAACCAATTTTAAGGTCGCCGGAGGTATATTTTTGATTTTTACCTTTTTCCATTCTCCAAGAGAACATTTCTCTATAATTTCAGCACAATCGGAGGCGAGCCTAGACGGATTTTTTGTCTGAATCATAACTACAAGACGCAGGTACTCTTCAAGTGTCATAAGCGGGGTGCTGACCATTTTGCCGTTAGACACCAGCCTGCAAAACCCGTTTATAGTGATTTCTCCTGCGGATGGATATGTCAGCCCTCCAAGCAATCTGGCAATAGTATCTACTCCGGAATTTTCACCGCCGAGAACAAGAAACGTCTCGCCCTCGGATATCGAAAAAGAAATATTTTTTATGGAAAAATACTGGTCAGGCCGTAGTTCGCCGCAGACTGTTTCCCTGCCGGTTACCATCTTTATCAAAGATTTAGCGCGAGAAACATCTATATCGGAAGACAGTATCTTGGAAACGTCTTTAAACTCTATCATGCAACAATTTTTTTACTTTTTTCACAGTTTTATCTATGACTATTTTCTTGACCTTCTTATATTTATTAAAAACCCTCGCCGGATATTTTTTTAAATCTTTATACGCCTGAGAAAACAAAAAGCAAAACCCCATTTTTAAAATTGAGAGCCGGTCAACAGCGATATAATCCGGTTTTTTTAGAAAATAATTTTTAATAAACCCCGCAAAACTTACAAACCACCACGGCAAATAGATATATAACGGTTGCCCGTTATCCGCGAACAGCGTCCGCCGTTGACGGCGTATAGTTGTCCGGTTGATTTTCCGGCGAAACCACAAATATAAAGGAACCTGAGTAAATTGTCCGTATAAAGAAAGCTCGAACATCAGATTCCTGTCCGGAAGCAACATTCTGCGAAATACCCCAGCCTTTTTGAGGTGGTCTGCGCGAAACAACCCGTAAACCATATTGCCTGCGCCTTTAAGTTTTTTACAGGCTAAATAAAACCTTTTCTCCGGATCGTCAATACCTTCAGTGGAAAACACGGTTTTCTTTTCCACAACAGGTAAACTATTTTCAGAAATCCCTTGGGTCAACGGATAACAAAGAACAACACCAGGATTTCTTTCCATCGATTCGAGCATTGCGGATATCCAGTACGGATTCCATATATCATGATCACTGATCCACGCAAAATATTCCGCGGACGGATATTTTTCAACGCATAACTCAAAAGTTTTCCGCCATGCGTTTATCATTCCCGACCTTTGCTCGTTAGCAAAATAAAATATTCTTTTATCGTTTTTCATATAGTCAGCTATGATTTGTCCGGACTGATCGGAGGAAGCGTCGTTCAAAACAATCAGAGCAAAATCCGTATACGTCTGGCCTAAAATGGAATCCAGCGCATCCGCCAAATATTTCTCTCCGTTGTACACCGGCATTCCAAGCACGACTTTCGGATTTTCAGGAATTAAGCAGACCGCGTTTTTCTTCCGTAACGCACCGATAATATGTTTGTAGTTCGTCTGGATAACTTCGTTGTTATTGTCAAAAACAGTTTTAAGTTTTGTGTCTTTCATAGCGCCGGTATAATCCGTACCTATGAGGGGCATTTGTGTTAAGATGTAATATTTGTTCATTATGGCATGAACATTATCGAGTTCTCTGTTGTAAGATGAACAATCCCTGTTGAGGCTATACAGGTTTTTACAAGCCAGATCAACGGCTTTTCTCAGGTATTCATCCACTTGACTTGATGTCATTTCCTGAAAAGAAACCATATTAACCATAATATCCGGCGTAATTCCATTTATCTTTGATGTAAGGGTGTTTGGGATAAAAATAAAATCGTACTCCTGCCATGACGCAAGCACGGATGATATGTTGTCATTATCGCAAATCGCTATTTGCGATTGAGGAAACGCCGTTTTCAAATAAACCGCGGAAAAAACGAACAGCTCCGCAAAATCGGTTACAAGATATGTGCTGTCCGGGAAAAATGTCTTGAATTGATAAGCAAAACCGCCCCAGCCTGCTCCAATTTCCCAAATAAGATTGCGGGCGCAATTTTTCTTAAAAAAATCTAACAACCCGGCTTTCTTCATGCCCAGCAAAACTTCGGTAAACTTTAGGGTATCCACATTGTAGAGTTCCCCGTCTATTTCATACCCGAACCCGCCGAGTATTCTTGATTCCGGTATGATAATGTCTTCGGCTCCGGATGAGCGAAGAAAATTAAGCCTTTTCTCCAGCACAGCTTTTTTAGCGGTCTGGTTTGTTCTGTAATCATAAGTTTTAAGGCCGGTTATATGATAACAATGATGCCTGAGTTTTTTTATTATAAGCGGTGAGGCCTCCATCATATAATCGAAATTAGACAGTTCCTCCCGCCAATATTCGCTTGGCTGGCCGACAACCTTGTCGCCGTCAGCGTTGCGGCTGATGATATTCATCACTTTTTCGCGGACTTCCAGATATGTTTCGTATTCAATACTATTTTTTATCGTTGCTGGCATAGTTGTGCTTTGAATTCCTATAATATTTGATCCACCGCAAAAGGCATTGCGCGGAAATAAAATTTAAGCCCTATATATAAAAAGGCAAGAAAGAAACAGATACTTCCGGCAAAAAACAACAAGGAAGTATCCGTATGCCCGAAAATCAATTCACGAGGTACAGTCAACAAATAAGTCAACGGATTGAATCTGTTTATATGATAAAGTATGCCCGATGCAGGCGATTTGTATACCAGCGGCACGCTCCATAACATCAATGTAGATATTAACGGCAAAGCGTATCGTATGTCAAGGTAAATCAAGGTTACCGGAGCGAAAAATATGCCTATGGAAAGGCCGCATAAAAGTATTACCGGAATCAATAAAACAGCAACCGCCGCCGAAATGGGAATATGCACGCTACATACAAGAAAAATCACGGCCAATACAGCTATATATATGAGAGTATTGAAAATAGAATAACACAATCCGGCAAAAATGACCGATTCGTAAGGTACCCGCACATTTTTAAAAAATTGCCGCGACCGGCGCATTATCCATTGAGGAAACATCACGATTTCCCAAAAAATCTGGAATAAAATGATTCCTGCAAACGAATAAATTTCATACGGAACATCTTTTGAGTCCGACCCCAGATCAAACTGCCTGCCTATAAGTATTAAAGGCACTCCAATAAGAAGCGGTTTTAAAACCGCCCAGAAATAGCCGAAAAAAGTCTGGCGGTAACGATACCTGAAGTCTTTCAGGAATAAATAGTAGCCCAGATGGATAACTTTCCGGATTTTATCTGATAATTTCATCGCCATATAACTTTTTTCTGTCTCTCGAAGAACACTACTCTTCCGATACGAAATTTACAATAATCGAGAATAACTTAATCAACCGCCTTTTGTAAATAAAAACATCCGCCATGGAATACGGTTACTTTCTGGCGATAATAAACGGTTTGACCGCGTACGGAGCTAAAACACGCTTTAAAAACCTTTTTTTCAGGCCGGAAATGTCGCGTCCCATAAAATCTGTCGGCACAATTTCCACATCAGAAAACGAAGCACGGCGCAAAAGACGCGCCGCTTTGCCGGACGATATCCATATTTTAAGATATTTGTAACTGCCTTTTTTGGTAAAAAAATCAAAATCGCCGAACCGCAAAAGATGAAACAATGGATAAGCAGGAAAATTGATATGTTTTATTATGAAGCATACACCGCCATTTTTAAGAACTCTATGCAATTCCGAAAAACATCTATCTACAGGCGTAAAATACTGCAACGCTTTACGTATAATGATGTAATCGAAAGTATTATCTTCATACGGAATTTTATTCGCCGTACCGCCTATTATCGTCAGATTCACTCCGTTTCGGGCGCTTATCCGCTCGGCAACCTTACGCGATACGGGATCAGGCTCCATACATATAAATTGGGAAGAAGGGTATTTTTCCGCAAGAAATATCGAATAAACTCCGGTTCCTGCCGCCAAGTCCAGAAACTTTCCCGCACCGGTTATGTACGGCTCGACTGACGATCCGGACGACTGTCTGAGTGTTTTGAGCAGACTCAGCGATTCCCTATATAGGTATTCTTCTATATCGTCCGGTTCTTTAAACACTTTTTCGTTTTTTTCTGTCATAGCCATACTCTTTACGGCATGCTGAACGAATGGTCAGGATGTTTGACTGTCAGCACCGGACACGGCGCTTTACGAACAACTTTCTCAGCCGTACTGCCAAACAGTACGTGGTTCAAACCCGACGAACCGTGCGTACCCATGACTATCAGATCAATTTTGTTCTCGCGAGAATATTTTACTATTTCCAAAAACGGTTTGCCGTTACTAATATCCGTACTTACCTCTATACCAGCCAGCCGCGAATCCTTTTTTAAAATTGCGAGATTTTTTTTCGCTTCTTCTTCGATGTGTTTTTGTATTTCGTTTATGCTCTCATAAACGCCCATATATTCAATAGGATCAGGCAGTAACACTTCTTCCACTACATGCAATACAATCAAACGGGCGTTGCAACTGCGGCAAATATAGGCCGCATGGACAAGCGCAACATTTGAAAATTCCGAAAAATCAGTCGGGAACAGAACGGCAGTGTACTTGACCATAGTTCGTCTCCTCTTTATACGTCGAATAGTACGGTGGCTGTAACTTTTTTCATCACTTGTTCTATAGCCAAATTATGATATGTGGCGGACTTTATCTCTCTTTCCATATCAACGGTACTTCGCGACACACCATAAATCGTGGCATCAAGCAAATTGCCGGTTAAACGATTGATCGATATATCGAAAAATACTGCGTTTTTCTCATCCATCTTGTACAAAATTTCGTTTAAAAACCGCACAAATAATTCTTCTATAGATTCCGCAGACAGTTTGCATGGTTCGCTGATCGTGATGTTATACGATTGAAGAGTATCGACGTCCGCCACGCAATACATGACTATGGACATCAGACCGCCTTTGAACAGATCCTCCGCGTCATCCGCTACAATCCGCACATAATAATCGGCAGAATGTTCGAGCTGTTCGATTACCGGCATGGCCTGCTCCTTTCTTAAATAACTTTTTTCACTTCCGCTATGACAGTTTCTATAGCCTGTTTCATATCGGCATGAACCAATGCGCCCGCCGCACGGGTATGGCCGCCTCCGCCAAACAATTGAGCAATTGCCTGTACATCCACATACTGCTTTGACCTGAATGTAACTTTGGTCTCATTCATACTTACTTCGCGAAACAGAAGACTCACTTCCACATCCCTGATACACCGCGCCATATCGACAAACCCTTCGCTGTCTGCATAAGATGCGCCGCTGTTTTTGAGCATCTGTTTATCTATCTGCATTGAGGCAATTTTGCCGTCCGCGTCTTTACTAAGCGTACCTAGAACAAGATGCATCAACCGGTACCTTCCCCAGTTGTCATTTTGATACAGTTCTTTACATATCTGCGCGTGGTCTACACCGCGGTCGATCAGGTCTGCCGCTATGCGGTAAGCCCGTGCATTGGTATTTGAAAAACGGAAATTGCCGGTATCGGTCAATATGGTCGTATAGATTGATTTCGCTATATGTGTGTCAAACATCTGCGGAGGAAATTTTGCTACCAGATCGTAAATCATCACACCGGTAGACGACGCTGTACTGTCTACCACAGCATGGTCGCCTATGGGATTTTCGGATTTATGATGATCTATACATACTACCGGTTTACCGCTGTTTCTAATCAACAGTCCGGCATTACCCAGATGATCCCAGTTACTTACGTCGACAATCACAACCGCATCGCAGTCGTTTATAAGGCGTCCGCTCTGCTCGTCATCGGCGCAAAGAACCAGTTCCCCGTCTACAAGATACCTCAGAGAAACAGGCACAACGGCATCATGATGTATCACTGCGGTTTTCTTGCCCATATTTCGCAAAAGACGCGCAACAGCTATCTCAGACCCCACCGCGTCTCCTTCCAACCCGATATGGGAGGATATAACAAAAGTTTGATAGCGGTTGAGTGTTTCTACAATCGGTGCCCAGTTCATCATGACCCTTTTTTTCCCTTCTTAAAAAAATAAAACATAATAAAATATCCTAACGGTATTAAAATGACAACCAAAAACCTAGTGTTATCTTTAAACGGCGACGACTGGCTACCCGACGTTTTCATCAAATATACCAGCACCATCAAAAACAAGACTATGCCTACCAATTTGACTATATCTGAGGAGTCGTATTCGCGCAGTTGCTTGTCTGTTTCAGTGACAGGACACGGAACACAACGGCGAATGGAGCGCAATTTTGTTTCCAGCAGGGAATGATCCGTTTCCTGACCCAGCTTGATACGCCTTGAGCCTATCTTCATATATATGTTATACAACAATATCCGGCCTCGCGATATTACCCGCTCCACACTGACATATTCAAGCAAACTCATGTCAAAACTTCGCCACCGGAAAAAAAACAATCTCTGCCGCAAAACGCAGGTTTCCAGATTTATCTCGGTAAACCCTGCGCAAAACAACTGTTTTTCCCCTATCAGAATCAATAGGATACATACACCGCCAGCCACCAGAGCGACCGGAAGTATTCTGCTACGCTCAACGGAAAAAAGAACCATCGCGCATCCGGTAGCAAACATAGCAACAGAAAAATACATAATGAATTTCAAGATAATCAGGCTGAAATCTTCCGTGAAAATTATCCGGTCGGTGTTTTTTATCTTCTTTGTTTTCATAACGCCTCAATCCCCGAACACCGCTTGCCGCCGTAACTTTTTAATGCCATTCACAATGAACCATCCGGTGTCAGATAAGCTCTAAAAGATGATACACTCGCCAAGCACTGCCTTTCAAGATAAAAATACAACACAATTTTAAGGCGCTATACAAAATTATGCGTATACGGCGATAGAGTTATCGATTTATTGACTTGCGCACAACCTGCGTGATACTGTATAACCTTGAGAATATTTGAATTTATAAACCGGCAACCGTGCTTTTCAATACAGCAAAGCAAAAATTGAGGACTATTTATGACTATGAATCCTGAACAAGGAAACAAAAGGCCTATACCGCCACAGAAAGGCAAACAGAAAAATTTTTCGCTCTGGCTTTTTTTGATCATTATCGGGGTGTTTTTCCTATTCCAAGTACTTTTCCAAATAACACCTGAAAATAAAATACCGTACAGCGAATTCAAATCGCTAATCGCCAGCCAGCGGATCCGCGACGTAACAATATATCCGGATAAAATAATAGGCACGCTCGACGATAAAACAAGTTTCTCCACTGTCCCGATACCGGATTTGGGACTGGTTGAAACACTCGACAAAAACGGAATCACTTATAGAGGGATTCAGGAAAACAAGTTTACCCAGTTTCTGTTCACATGGATCGTACCCATCGGGTTGATGATTATGATATGGATTTTCATAACCCGGCAAATGGATAAAACAGGGTCGTCCGTGCTGTCTTTCGGAAAAACCCGCGCGAAAATTTACGCCGAAAAAGATACCAAAACCGATTTCAACGACGTAGCAGGCTGTAAAGAAGCTAAAGAAGAACTACAGGAAATTATCGAATACCTCAAAACACCGAAAAAATTCCAAAGCCTTGGAGGCAAAATACCCAGAGGCGTACTGCTCGTCGGCCCTCCCGGAACAGGTAAAACCCTGCTGGCTCGCGCTATCGCCGGCGAAGCCAACGTACCGTTTTTTTCCATCAGCGGTTCGGATTTTGTGGAAATGTTCGTAGGCGTAGGAGCGTCGCGTGTTCGAGATCTATTTGTTCAAGCAAAATCCAAAGCCCCATGCATCGTATTTATCGACGAAATCGACGCGGTCGGCAGGCAACGCGGAGCAGGGTTGGGCGGCGGACACGACGAACGCGAACAAACTCTCAACCAACTTTTGGTTGAAATGGATGGATTCGAAACCAACTCGAGCGTAATCATTATCGCCGCTACCAACCGTCCGGACGTGCTTGATGCCGCATTACTGCGTCCCGGTCGATTCGACAGGCAAATAGTCATCGATACGCCGGACGTAAAAGAACGCGAAGAAATCATACAAGTGCATATCAAGGGAAAACCTCTTGATAATAAAGTTTCCACTACAGTGATTGCACAGCGCACGCCCGGGTTTTCCGGAGCGGATCTCGCCAACGCGGTCAACGAAGCCGCTCTGCTGGCGGCACGAAAAAATAAACGCAAAATCGATATGGAAGATTTCGAAGAAGCTATCGACAGAGTAATGGCCGGCCCTGAACGCAAATCGCGTATTATCAGCGATCAGGAAAAACAGATCGTAGCTTATCACGAAGCGGGTCACGCTTTGGTAAGGTATAATTGCCCCAATGCCGATCCGGTACACAAAATATCAATCATTCCCCGAGGATACGGAGCGCTGGGGTTTACAATGCATCTGCCCCTCGAAGACCGGTATCTAAAAAGCAAAAAAGAACTGCTCGAAGACCTTGCCACAATGATGGCAGGCAGGGTTGCCGAGGAAATCGTTTTTAAGGAAATTTCTACAGGCGCGCAAAACGATATTGAACGGGCTACGTCCATAGCCCGTAAAATGGTGTGCCATTACGGAATGAGCAAAAAAATGGGGCCGCTTAATTACGGGGGCCCGGAACATCAGGTATTTCTCGGCAAATACATCGCCAACGACCAGCCTAATTTCAGCGATCTCGTCTCTCAGGAAATCGATATGGAAGTAAAACGTATTGTCGAAGAAAGTTATAAAACCGCGCAGGATATTATCACAGCCAACCGGAGTAAACTCGACCTGATAGCCAAAGAACTGCTCATACGGGAAGTGATGGAACGCGAAACATTCGAAGGACTCATGGAAGGCAAAATTCAACCTTCGCCCGAGAAATCCTCGGATCCGGATCAAGACAGTAGCGATACCAAATCTTCCGACCCTGCAAAGGAAGATGTTTCTGTACCGCAATCGGAAACAATTAATCAGACAAAAGTTAGAAAGGCAAAAAGCAGGACGGGAGAAACTCATGCTTCACGGACGGAGAAAAAAGTTACGTCTGAAGAAGAATCTCAACTCGATATCGAGGAATTATGATCGCATGCCAGCGGTTTTTTCGCGGATAAGATTAATACCTCTACAAAATGCCGTAATCATATAATTAAATCGAATTTTAGTTCACTCAGATTGTCCTGTAAGCCGCCTGATCTGCAACCTAGCTTGCTGTGCATACTTGGAATCAGGGTATTTTCTGATGATTTTCATGTAGGATTCTATCGCCAAGTCATCCCTGTCGACAAACTCGTAATTTTTGCCCAGTTGTAGCTGGGTTTGCACCCAGTCAATCTCCCGCCGTGATAACGGAGGCGGTTCCTGATCAGCGGGTTTATTAGTAGCCGCATCGGGTTGAGGCTCTTTCTGCACTACCAGTTCGGAAGGGATATCAGGCAATTGCGTCGTATTTTCCTGTAAATTCTTCAACGCCGAATCGCTGGCTTCCTGCCGTTTTTCCTCAACTATTTTTCGCGCCACTTCTTTCTGGATGCGGTCTTCTTCTATATTCGATTCATATATAAGAAACAACATCAAGTACACAATACTTACAAACACCGACGCTTTAACAGCTATCTTCAACAACTTGATAAGCTCTTTCTGCTTTATCTGACGCTTTTCCTGAGTCAGTTGAAGGTTGGCTTTTATCTTTTCCTCCATGATAACAGCCTGAGCTTTTTCTTTTTCTTTTTCTATTTCTGCCTGCGCACGAGCTTTTTCTTTGGCGGCGGCGGATTTTACAATCTCCGATATTTTTTGTTCCGCACGAAACTTGTCAAGCGCGGCGGCCATTTCTCTGGCGCTTTGATATCGTTCCGATTTTTGCTTGGCGGACGCCCTCATAATTATGCGGTCGATCTCTTCGGGAATATCAGGGTTGGCCTCGCGGGGCCGGCGCACTTCTTCCTTGACTATCCTATTAGCGATTATGCTTACAGGACTATTTCCCTGATAAGGCACCTCTCCGGTTATCATTTCATACAACACCAACCCTATGGAATAGATATCGGAACGCCAGTCGACCGGTTCGCCTGCCGCCTGTTCAGGCGACATGTACTCCGGCGTGCCCAAGGTCAGCCCGTCAGCCTCAAGTTTGTCCACATCAACATTTTTAGCAAGACCGAAATCGGTAAGAAATACCCTGCCCGATACATCGAGCATAATATTACCCGGCTTGATATCGCGATGCACTACTCCTTTGCTGTGAGCGTAATCCAGCGCTTTGAGCACCTGAATCATGATATCCAGTGCCCACAAAAGCGGTATGCCCTCTTCGTCCGACGACTGACGCTTTATGCGCAATATCTCGTCAAGGGTTTTTCCCTCGATATATTCCATGGCAAAAAATTGCGCGTTCTGCCATGTGGAAAACTGGTATACCTGTACTATATTAGGATGATGAAGGTTTGCAATAGACTGCGCCTCGCTTTTGAAGCGTTCTATGGATATGAACTCGTTTATCAGATCGTTGGGCAGAATTTTTAAAGCTACTCTGCGGTTTAATGATATTTGCTCGGCCTCATAGACAATACCCATACCGCCTTTGGCTATCAGCCTGACGATATGGTAATCTCCCATATTTTTGCCTATTATCTTCAGTATGCCGGAATCGGATACCTGAAATTGTTCTTCTGTAACTTGACTATTCTGGTCTTCCATACGCTCCCATACCGCTATTCGAATTGAGCCATCGGATCTTCTTTCAACAATTTTTTGAGTTCAGTGTATTTTCTGAACAATTTATTGGTTTCCTCAACCAGGTTTGTCTTATTTTTGCTGTATGCAAAATTTATCATCTCATCGCTGATTTTTTTAAGAGAACCGGTCAGGCTTAGAAACTGTTCTTTTTTGTTAGGATTTTCCGGCACAAGATTTTTCTCAGCATCATCCATATAAGACCTGAATTTTTCCAGCTCATACATAAGCCGTTCGTACTCGCTTTCAGGGTCGCCCATGTTAACAAGCCGGTTTATGTTCTGAATACGCCACGAAGTACGGTTCCAAAACTGATCCATATCGGCGATAGGTTCTTCTTTTGTTTCCTGAGCGCAACACACAGCGGCCAATCCGATTACCATAGTCATGACCAAAAAAGTTCGTTGTAGCATCTGTACGTCTCCTCTTGTTTCGGGTTCTCCTCTATAGACGACGCAATCAGCGAACGTATTCATAGAGAAGATATTTTTTCCCAATTTTAGTATCGGTATGTTTATAGATCGATATTAGTTTTAACTTCACAGTATTAGCAAGCTGATCCAAACCGGTTAAATATTCATCGGCGTATTCTTTGCTCAATACCATAAAATCTATATTTTTCCGCTCTAAAAAATCAACCAGTTGATCGTTGGTTAAAGGACATTTAGGAATCAATATAAAAGGCAGTCGCGCATAAAAAGCTATCCGAGGTTCTTCGACAGCGTAAACGCCTCGCAGTTCCGAGTTGATCACCAGCCAGCCGGCCACATCTTTTATAAACTGTTTGTCCGCGCGCAACGGCTTGAAGGTTTTAAAGGCAATAATCAGCAACACCAATGCCGTAATTATATATAACGGCTTTATTCGCCCCTTTAAAAACCGGCCAGCCCAGCCGGTTCCGGCCAGCTTGTCTACGCCGAAGGCGCAAAAAGGAAACACCAAAGTAACCAACGGCAACAGATGCCGTTTGCTTACGTAATGAATCAACGCCAGCCTATACAGAATATAACCGTATAACAAAAACGTCACTGCAATCATAGCCAGCAGTAATCGTTGTCTAACGCCTGATCTGCGCATTCCGAAAACCAGCCCGATAACAAAAAAAATAAATAACAAAGGATGATAGGTCTCTATAAAAGTTTGAGAAACCTCGCCGGCCGCTCTAAGACGGTTATTGAGGCCTGTATATAACGAATGGCTTACAGATGATTTACCGCTTTCATCATTTTTCACCTCAGAAGCCGGCAAACTGGTTTTCTTATCGGTTTTTTCGGATTCCGAATAAAATGTGTCTGATTTAGATTGCGAGATATCGCCCGAATGGAATTGCGTACGGATAAACGAAGGCACAAAGTCTCCGACCGCCTTTTTAGTTGTAATGCGCCATTGCCCTGTTTCATGTTTCAATAAATACGTGTAAGGGAAACTGCACAAGACAACTCCGCAAATCAATAACGCCAATGCCGGCAATTTCACCGCGGTCATCCATCGTCCGGTTACATCATTCCGGTATAATACAATTGCGCCGGCAGTTACAATAGCAAGCCCCAGCCCTTCCGGACGGGTCAGGTACGCGCCTGCGATCAACCCGCCTGCGAACAGAGCGGTCAAAGGTTTTATACCCTGCTCTAAAGCTTTGAATCCTAACAAGAAAGCGCACATGAAAAAGAATATATAAGTCGATTCAGATAACGTGTCTGCTGAAAAACGGACAGCATAAGGATGAAACGCATAGATCACCGACGCGATATACGCTACCCGACGGTTAAACAACTTCTCGCTTATATAAAAAAGCGGTATTACGACTAAAGCGCCCATAACAATAGAAACCAGTCGGGCGGCTATAGACCAGTCTGCAGAAAAAAAATGAAATAAATATATAAACGCCGGATACAAAGGATGATACTGCTCGGCGACAAAACTGCCCATGTCGCCGTCTGCAAGAGCCTTTGCCATAATTATGAATCGTATTCCATCGCGGGAAATAAGGGAAACCAACCCGGCGCCGACCAACCGCGCCAAAAACGCTACGACAACAATATACCACATAATTTCTCCTTTAACGGGCTATACTTACCAAAAAAGCCCCGCAAATCATCATTATACAGGCTATGCTGTTCTGAATCAATCTTTCTTCCCTGAACAGAAAATAACCGATAATCACGCTGAAAACCAAGTTCATTCTCTTCAAGGAAATCATATACGCTACATTCATCTGTTGTACAGCAACAAAATGGGTTATCACCATTAACCCCATAGCGGTTCCAACCAGCATAAAAATTTTAGGATGCGAAACGAACATCCTGCCTCGCCTCCCAGACAAAACATACATCACAGGAAAACTGACTATGCTCACCACTAACATGTAAAACCACGAAAAAAAATACGGATCGCCGGCATATAACAACGCTTTTTTTCCGAATGATGCAGAAAAACTGTACAACACCGCAACCAACAGCATCATCCATGACCCACGCTCATGAAAAACAGCCCTTATAGGGCCTAATATACCGTACTTGTTGTGGTGGATATTAAGCAGATACGCCCCGATAGTCACCAGCACTATTCCAAGCATTCCCGTAGGCGAAACTTTCTCACCAAGGATAAGATACCCGACTATAATAAGAAATACCGGACTGAACGCCATAAAAGGAATAGTCAGCGACAACGGCGATACCTGCAACGCTCGAGCGTAAAAAACACCTGCCAGCACCTCGCAGAAAACCAGCGGAACCATCGGTATCCAGAACTCCGCCGGTAGTTTCGGTATAGTCATTCCGATCGAACAAACAAGCAAAACCGGCAGGGTATACGCTATACGCACCCAGAAAACTACGAACACACTGAACCCGCTTAGATATTTTTTTGTCAAACTATCGGCAATTGAAACACTTAATGCGCTAGCAAGGGCTATTACAGACCAGATCATATACGTTTTTCCGTATTATCATGTTGATGTTTGAAATGTTTTCCTTAACATTACGTATGGAAATTGTTATATTTTCAGAATATCGCTGTTGTAAATAGTATAGACTTACGTAACTATTTGAAAGTTTTTTTTGATAAAAAGGTTATGCATAATGATACGAATCCCTGAAGCACTCACCGCAAATATGGCCGCGGCAACATTGCGCGAATGGATCGAAACCAACGGGCTTGGAGGATATGCGTCGTCGACTATTCTGGGTATGAATACAAGACGGTACCACGGACTTTTGGTTGCCGCAATAAATCCTCCTGTAAACCGGCATGTTATTGTTTCAAAGGTAGAAGAAACCATTGTTATCAAAGGCGACAAATACTGCCTTTCTTCAAACCAATATAAAGGCGAGGTGTTCCCTGACGGGCATAAGTACCTAAAGGAATTCCGCTTGACGCCGTTTCCGAAATTCATTTATCAGATAGGCGAATATCGCGTGGAAAAATCGGTTTTCATGATCCACGGCAAAAACGCCACAGCAGTAAAATACCTTATATTACCTGACAAAGGCGATGTGGAACTTTATGTCAGACCTATGCTTGCGTACAGGCACTTTCATCAGTTGCAGACCGGACACCAAAACATGATCAACGATATTTCCATTTCACAACACGCTGTAAAAATTACTCCCAACTGGTCGCTACCTCCTTTATACATGTATCACAGCGCCGACATATTCCGCGATAAAGGGTTCTGGTATAACAATTTCGAATACAGGGAAGAAGCGTATCGCGGCTTTCAGTGCCATGAGGACTTATTCAATCCGGGATACTTCATTTTTACCTTCTACCGTCCGTCGAGATACGATGCGTGGATTGTGTTTTCAACAGAACCGTTTGTCGGGGTCAATATCAACTCCATCGAAGAGCAGGAAATCGTTCGCAGAAGCAAGCTGGTCAAACGCATGCCGGCCGACCACTCTTTTCTCGAACCCCTTGTGTTTGCCGCAGATTCGTTTATCGTTCAACGGGACGACAAGCCTAATACCAGCATAATCGCAGGATATCATTGGTTTGAAGACTGGTCTCGCGACGCTATGGTGGCGCTACCCGGACTTACTCTTGCCACAGGCAGGTTTCAGATAGCTAAAGAAATGTTGTTCGCGTATAGCCAAAAATTCAACAAAGGACTGCTACCAAACTATTTCACCGACACCAACGAACCGGTTTACAATACCGTTGACGCATCTTTATGGTTTTTCTATGCGCTCTACAAATATCTGCTTTATACAAACGATTACAAGTTTGCAGAATCCCTCATCCCTCAATTAAAATCCGTGATACAAGCATATATGAAGGGCACTCTGTTCGATATACACATGAATGACCGCAACCTTATAACATTCAGCGAAACACAATTGCCCCTTACATGGATGGATGCCATCGGCTCTGATTCCCGCTCCCGGCAAAGAAAAGGAATGGTGGTTGAAGTTAACGCCTTGTGGTACACGGCATTAAAAGTCATGTCTCATATTTTAAGCAAGACCGATTACCTTTCCGACGCGGCGTACTACGCGCATCTGGCCGATGACATAAAAACATCTTTCAACGCGGTATTTCAAAACCCCGTTACCGGATATCTGAACGATTTCGTTGATGAAGATTACACGGAAACCGCTCTGCGCCCGAATCAGATTCTTTCCATAGGATTGCCGTTTGCCGTTCTCGAAGAAAACTATATGGAAAAAGTAATTAATGTTGTCAGAGAAAATCTGCTTACACCATTCGGATTGCGGACGTTATCGCCCGATCACCCTTGTTTTGCGCCGCATTACAGAGGCGGAGAAGGCCCGCGCAACATAGCTTATCATCAAGGAACTACATGGACGTGGTTACTTGGATTCTACGCTACATGTCTCGTAAGGGTCTACAGGCGCACACCGCAAACCGTCGCACAAGCGACTTCCCTGTTCTCTGCTTTTCACGAACACCTGCGGGTCGGAGGAATCGGCACTGTATCGGAAATATTCGACGGAGCCATGCCGTACTATTTCAGAGGTTGTATTTCTCAGGCTTGGAGCGTCGGTGAAATTTTACGTGCATACAACGAGGATATTTTAGGCGACGGATCGTATCAGCCGCTTTTCAACAGACTGTCAATCCTCAAAAACAACAGGGAAGATCAAACATCGAATGCCGAGGACAACAAATCCAGTTCGATCTGAGCGTTCTCGAACACGCTTTCCAAATCCGATAGCGATAACTTAAGTTCGTTGAGCAGTACGTCTACAATACCCTTATCGCTAGCCGACAATTCATTCTCATAGCATAGTAGCTGAGTAAGCGCTATTATTTTGATATGATATCCGATCGAAGGATTATCAGCCAGTGTAGTGGGTATACAGTGGGGCATATGGTGGTATTGAATTACAGCTACAATATTTTCCGGAAAATTCCATTGATTCAGCATATACGCGCCTACATCCATGTGTGTAACCTCAAGTACCTTCAGTTCCGCGTCAATCAAACTCATGTAGCCGGTTTCCCTTAGTTTGCATATTTGCCTGTATTCTTCCTGCAAACACCTTATAATGACAAGCCGCCCTACGTCATGGAGCAATCCGGAAACAAAAATGTCGTCCAAATGGGGCAACCGTAAATGACGGGCAATAGCCTGCGCGTAAACAGCGCATTTCACCGATTGTTTTTCCAGCCGCAGTATGTCGTTCTGCAAATCCGGCGCGATATCTTTATCCAAATGAAAAACCGATATGCCCAGCGCGATATTCTTGATCGATCTGGTGCCTAAAATGACTATAGCCTGCTGAATCGACGAAATCTCACGCGCAAATCCGAAATACGCGGAATTGGCAAACCGCAGTACTTTCACCGCAAAAGCCTGATCTACCGATATTAAACGGGCTATTTCCTCAAGAGACGAATTTTCGTCCTCAAGCAATACCAACAGTTTGTTGACAATCGGAGAAAGCGCGGGCAACGTACCGATTTTATTTAGAATACGATCCAGATTCTGCATACTAATCCTCTCTTGCAATACTAGATTTATCGGCATTACAACACAAAAGGTTATAAGAAAAAATAAAGTTTCCTACCAAAAAACAGGCATTTTTAATTATCACGCAATAAGAATTATAAAAATTAATTAAGCGGTTAAAATATATCAACGAACCGTTATATGAAATATTAGTAAGAAACTAAGCGAATATAAGGATGAATTTCAAAGTCAAACCGCATTAGCCGAAAAATTTCCCGGCAAACTTCCAAGCTGAAATATCAGGATTGTCAAAATGTTGCCTGTGACACCTCAAAAAAAAGTTTGAATATTTTACTTTTTTTTGTGCATTTTAGCTTTTCTATGGTAAAATTTGTGTAAGAAAGAATATCGTTCTATTGTTATTATTACTAAGACAATTAATATTTATAACACCAAACGGCTGATAAAACTGAAGGAATTTTTAAAAAACCAACAAAATAACTGTCATGCGCACAAACACGGTTTGCGAAGAGATTTATTCCAACAAAGTATTGACATCTTTACAAATTGTTGTTACCCGCGTTATGCAATGGGTATATTATAAATTGTTATTGACATAATAAACTTTTAATGATATTATGCGAAAATATCTCGGGGGGTCGAGTTATAAAGGGCATGGAAACTATGTTCAATAGGCTTGCAAAGGTTGCAACAGGATTTGTTCTTTTTTTAGGGATTGCAGGGTACTGTTACGCCATCGAACCGATTTTCAATCATGAAAACGAGAAAATAACGGTTTACGTTGATCTTGGGATAGTAGTTAGCGCCAACCCTAATCCTGTTTTTTTAGATGTAGAACAAACCGATTTCATACGAACACAAGCAGACGGATTCTCTGAAACATGGCCGTCTAACCCTGCCCGCTACAGAAAAATAGGCACAACTTACCTTACGTGGCAATCACGCGGCCTCTATGAAATCGTAATTTACACCGATAATATCAACCGTTTGGGTTTGAATTCTAAATTACCGGCCGAAACCGAATCGCCTACTGAAAAAGCTAATACCGTAGACCTATTTACAGGTTTGCATCTGTTATACCCTTGGGAACAGTGGGTTCAAACTTCGCCTGAATGGCCTCTATGGCGTTATCAATTTGGACGTCCGCGCTTCTGGCCTATGAAGGTTTGGGTGCCTAAAACAGCAGGGCTGGTTAATATCGGCACCGAATCGGAACCAAATTACGTACCGCAACTTACAGCGCCTGTCAATCCGGACGGTTCTATCAATACCGAATACTACAACGGGGGAACCGGTTACAACCCTGAACCCTCGTTCGGATATATCCCTGAAAAAATGGCTGTCAACACAGCGCTACCGGTTGAGTCGGCTTTGTACGGCAGTTACAAAAAAGTTATAGCGTCAATATTCGACAAAACATGGCCGCCGCGAATTGAACTGACTTTCGCCATCGATTTGGCTAATGAAACTCTGGCGTTTAATGCGGATTTGGAACTTTATCAATATGAGGGAACTGTAATTATACATTTGATCGGAAACTGATACTCCAAACCGTTATATACGGTTATATTTAATAACCAAATGCGTCTAACACGGCAACAAAGGAGGTGATTAAGTAAATCTTTTAAACCTAAAACCAAATTTGGATTCTGAGGATGAATCCAACAAACAAATCAAACTTTTAAGGAGAAGTGAGATGAAAAAATTAGCACTATTGTTGACAGCAGTATTCGCGCTCGTTGTGGTATCCGGCGCTTCCGCACAGATCTTCGGACCCGGAAATGCAGATCCATCGGCAACTGACGATATATCATTGTCCATTACATTTACAGAAGGTACTTACTCATTAGTTGCTACATTATCCGATCCGGATAATGATACTCCAGTTACTTTCACAGCTGGTGGCGCTTTCAACAAAATCATAGGCAAAGCGTTAATCGAAGCAGAAGCCGGTGGTTTGTTTGAAATAGTAGCCTACACCGATAATTTAGGTTCTGCAACCTTTGTTCCTCCCGCAGGATATCCTTCTGCTGGCACTGATTTAGACAAACAAAACTGGATCGGTCAGTTCGGCGGTTTAGTGAATACAACTTATGGTATATATTTGCCTGTAAAGATTCGTTCCGAGGCAAAAACCGGTCTTGAATTGAATCTGTATGGCAGTGTTATTTCTGCTGATGACTTTGGTGATAACGATCCAAATATCGCGGCATATCTCTACATTGCCGAACTTGCAGGCGAAGTACACGCAAACGGCATTCCACAAGTTATTGCATCTACCCAGTTGGGTTCAACACCTGAGGCACTTGCCGACTTGGATGTAGCGTTTGGAGCCAAAGAAGGTTTGGCGGCTAACGTTCAATATGACGGAACTATTTATTTCGAAATGCGTCATAATTAATATTTTTTACTCAGGCAGGCGGATATAATTCCGCCTGCCTGAACGCATCTACATGAAAGGAGTGTGATGAGCAAGCTGTATATAAAGATTAACATATTGTATTTGCTGGCAATATCAGTTTTGTTTACCGGCACGGCATTCGCCAAAATTTCTGTACAGCCGTCTCGTATTGAGGCGACCGTGCCACCGGGGAAAAGTTTTGAGGATAGTTTTGTAGTAGAAAATATAGGTGACAAGCCGGCCAGCGTCACTTTAGACTGGCGTGACCGGACAAAAGACCCGCTCATTGAAGATTGGTTTAAAATAGATAAAGAATCGCTCGATTTGCAACCGGGCGAGGAAGGACAAGTTCGTTGCTCGATATCGATACCTGAAGGTGCGACAGGAGAATACAACGCTTGGTTTGTAATAACCGAAGGGGATACTCAAAAACCAATAAGGGGCGGAGCAAACATCGCGCTAAGAACATCAATACCGGTTTACGTTACGATAAAAGGAACAGAGCGTTATGATTTTGAAGTGAACGATCTATCTGTAACTAACATAAATTTTTTCAGGCTGACTACGAATATACTCAATTCCGGTAACGTGCATATACGCCCTACCGGTTCTGTTTATATAAAAAATTTAGAAACGGGCGTTGAATACAACAAACCGTTCAACCATATTTTATGGGGTATAATAGCCAACCAGCGTTACGATTACATTACTTGGCTAGGCGAAGATGAGAATAACAAAATTGTTTTGGAAGACGGAACCTATAGCGCTTTTATCAGAATTACGGCAGGCGATGAGGATAACAGGAAAGAATGGAATACCGAGATAGAGTTTAAAATAGACGGTGCAAAAGGCGAGATTACAAAAGGATTTAAGGACTCAACGGAATAAAGAGGAAAATAGTTAACGGCTTATATGCTCTAAACAGGTTATATGAAGAAAATTATCCGGCTTATTAGTGTGGTTGTATGTCTCTTAGCGTCATACGCAGTGGCTGTCGATTACGATAACGACGGCGTCAATGACGACCCGTATCGCCCCGAGTTTATCGGTTACGCGGCGCGGGAACTCTATTTTTTTATCGACCTTTCCCAACCCGGACGTTTTTACTCTTTAACGCTCGATAACGATTCTTTGCCGTACACGTTCACCACAACCGACGGTTTCGTGCGTTCCAACGACAACGACGGCATACTTCTCCCTCTCGAGATGGGCAGTATGCGCGTTACCATCCATCCTGACAGATTGACCGAGGGACTGCGTCAGGATATAGCTTCCGGCGCGTTGCAACTTATGCTTATCGAAGAACCGGAAGGCGCGATTGTAAACAGTACCTCGCCCATAACTATTTACGATAATTCCGAGGTAGCCGTTAATTTTACGGTAGCCAACGTTACCCCGCTGATGAACACACTTCCGTTTACTCTAAATTTATACAATACCAGTTCTGGCAGTAATATATTGATACAGTCTGCGGAAACCGGACAATTCCTACATACCGCTGACGACCCGTTCGGACATATCGTCTCAATAAATACTTTAGCTGTGCACGGTGATATTTCTATTGTTTCCGCAGATCCGCTGATACTCGAAGGCTGGGCGTTCGACGATAACGAGGACATGTCGGTGACCCTATTTTTCAAAAGACCGGCGGATGCTACCGACGTTGAGGCAGTCACGGCAGTTAACAGGTATATTCATCCAATAAACGCACAGATACCTTACTGGGGCGACACGTATAAATCGGGATTTACCGTAGAATGGGATAACGAAACCCTGCGCGGCTACTATGATTTACGCATCGAACTTAATGACGGTGCACGGCAAGTATCGTTACCGACAAAAAAGATTTTCTGGAACAAACCGCCAAACGGAGAACTGCTGACGCCGGGCTACGATGAAGATATTACCGCTACGGAAATCCTTGTCTCAGGTACGGCGAACGATCTGGACGTCGATTTAAGCATCAGCGCTTACCTTTCTTCGGTAGAGGTTTACATAAACTCGCCTTCCAACATGATACAACGGATAATCAATCCGGAGCCTGACAGTAGCGTTATGGAGTTCCAGTTTATATGGGATACCGTTTACGATTACCCCGAAGGCTCGCATACCATATACGCGATAGCTTACGATTCGTTCGGATTGAGCGCCCAATTCGGTACGCGCACCATAACTATATTCAAAACGTCGCCTGTGATTATATCTATTGTGCCGCGTTTAGGCCCGTGGCGCGGCAATACGGTAGTATCTATAACCGGATCTAATCTTACATCGGTAAACAATGTTCAATTCGGCTCGGTATCCGCGTCAATCATACCGGGAACCCAAACGAACGGCCTTATGCAGGTGCAACTGCCGCAAATCACCGATCCGGCATCGATGTATGTCGATGTGACCGTATCGAACCCGTTGAATTCGCACATAAAACGCGACGGTTACCGTTTTGTGCCAGCGGAACTCGGTATAGGGGCCGTCAGCGATGTTATAGCGGACATTCAGTTTAACAATATCACCGGCCGGTTATACTTGCTCAACAAAAGTTCACGGCAGGTCGACATATATGAACCCCTGCCGGCCGACGAACTGGTATATGCGTCAACCGGCAATTTCGCGGTACGATCTACAGCAGTGCCGCTTAAAATGGATATTTCTAAAGAACAGACAACATTATATGTAATATATGAGAATTTAGCGATTCTCGAACTTTTCAACCTGCAATCCTCCGGTTCTCTGATCGATTCGGTAACATTGCATGATAATGAGGGGAATCCGGTTAATCCGGTATCGCTGGCATACATTATGTACGATACAGTCATTATAGGAACAGCCGGACATAATGCGGCGCGGTTGCTGATTGCGCGGATCGATACTCCTACTGCAACAGTTACACAAGTTCCCATAGACGCTCATTATGACAGCGTAGAGGTGATATCAAGCAGTAATCAAGCCGTAGCTTATATTGTTGCTAAAGATTATGACACCAATTCGTTCGACGTTTTTATATATGAAGGACGGACTATGCTACTTACCGAGCTTCCTGCAGTTATACCGCTAAACTCCGGTCAGGTTGGCGAAGTGTCCGTAGCTCCCAATTATAACGGCAGTGAATTTTTAATTTATACCTCTTCCGATATAGCGCGGTTCGATTCTAAAGGTTCATTGACCGGTTCCGGTTTATACGGGGCGGGTTTTGTAACCTATGACAACGCGCGCAATATGGCGTATATATTCAACAGCGGCGAACAATTCTTTACCCTGATAAACCCGGCTCAACTTGACGAAACTATCTCGCATATTAGTTTTCCGGATAATGTATCAGCATACGGAACACTTGAACTCGATTGGACAGGTGAAAAACTTTTTGCCGTAACACCTCAGGGTATCGCTACCGTCAAGGTAGGCGACATTTATCCGAGATTGTCAATCAGCCCGTCGTTCGTGCAGGCGGACGATACCATAGCGGTTGTCGCTCAGAATGCAGGACATATACCTGAAAACATTAACTTTTATATAAACGACCAATTACAATCGGCGCCGGCGCTTATACAGTCCGATAACGATACTCACACGTTTTCCGTTCCAGTTACCTTGGACGAAGACACTTCAGGCAAAGTTTCCGCCCGTCTATGGGGTTACGCCAGTAAGGAAGAAAACGTTTATATGATGAGCATGCTGTTCGATAGAATCGCCGATATGAGCGGACTTGAAACTTTCAAGCCCGGCGGGATGTTTTTTGACGACGTCCGCTCGGATTTATACATATTCGATCCGTGGAAATCAACCGGAACTACCATCGCCAGATTCCATATTTCAATAGATGATCAGGGAGTCCTCAGCGCCGAACGCCTAGCGGTACCGGCGTCTATACAAGTCCCTTATCCGGTTGCGATGAGCAGAACCAACGATTTTATTTTAGCCGTATCCCGTACAATGAAACGATGTTACTGGTTCAACGTAGAAACCTTTGACGACACGTCTTCTGCGCCTGTACTGTCCGCTATGGTATCGCCGTACATAACCATATCCGGTGTCGTAGGTTACTCGCCTAAACTTTATACCGGCGTTAATTACGCTTATGTCTGGAACCAGCTTTCCACAGGCGGGCCGGACGTATACCAGATAAACCTAGATACCCAGACTGTTACCAGATGCAACTTCATTTCTCCGCGTACTACAGACATAATCATAGATTACTCGGACAATCCGTCCGAAGACCGCGCTTACGCGGTTTCATATACCACGCCTAACAAGGCGTCCGATTTCATTACCATATTCAATCCGGCTCAACCGGCGAGCCTGATAACGCCTCTGTCCACTATTCAACTTCAATCGTACGGCGGAGCGTATCAGCTGGCGTCAAACGACGAGGCTCTGTTCGCATCACTACGTACCATGCAGGGCGTATCGCTGGTCATGCCCGATCATTCCGGCGGGAATAACCATGTCGCGGTAAATATTCTTGAAAACAGTCCTCTTGTGCCGCAGTTTATCACCGCGAACAACGATTACCTCGTTTTGAACGGTCCTCAGGCCGCCAACGCTTACGCTTTGAGTTTTATCGATGTCAATATATGGAACGATTACCCTGCCGACTCACAGTTCGACGGAATTGCGGATTATGTACAGGGTTCGTCTGTAATATACGATATGGAAATAATAGGAAATAAACTTTTCACAATAATCGGCGAAGAGATTTACGTGATTGATTTGCTTGAGAAACAGGAGGATTGATTATGAAAAAAACGTTTCTATGTACGCTAACTTTGATTATCGGTTTCAGCGCGACTGTTTACGGACAATCGCATCATTATTACAATAATTTTCTGATTACACAGTCAAACCCTTCGGCAGGCAGTAGCACAGTAGTCGACCTGATCAAAACACCGCCTGAAATAGCTTATTTCGAAAACCAGTCGGATATAAGTTTGTTTAATTTCTGGACTAGCGATATATTTTCAACATATACCGCCGGCCTTTACGGATCAGGCGTATCGGGCGGCGCGGCGGATATACTCGGTATTGCGTCCACAAATTCGCTGGCGTTCGGTGCCGATGGAGGAGCGGAAATGCTGTTGTCTTCGTTTAACGGTACCGGCCACGTATTCGACCCTGTGTTTTCCAATTACTACGCATTGGTATTTGACATCGCAAATATCGGGTTATATGATGTTGACGTTTTGTTCAGAATAGGCCCTAATTCGTCTTCGGCGTTATATTCTTCGTTCGACGAGTTTTTTACGCCTATTGCGCAAAATATTGTTTCTATATCGGCAGGCGATACCGCTACGTTCATCTTTTATCTTGGATTGGCCGTCAGCGACCCGTCTATCGTGTGGGATTACGCAAACGACCCGTATACCGATATTTACCTTAATTTTCAACCGGCTGTCGGCGCGGAAAGTTTTTCTGTGCTGGTTGACAATATTGGTGTTGCGGCTGTACCCGAACCGGGTGCGGTTATGCTTTGTTTATTCGGTTTTATTGTTTCAAAATTCGTATGGAGAAAAAATAAGTAATTTTAACTTATTACAGAAATAACTTTTACAACTGAGATTTAATGAACTGCAAAAACTTTATTCTCATAGCGTTATTTATATGCTTTTCGATGCTCTGCGCCGTCGCGCCGGCTGTCGCTCAAGGCGGACAGGATGTTCTGTTCTTTGAGGGGTTTGACGACTACTCTTCAAGCGAATGGGGCGCATGGGTAACAGGCGACGTGGATATTTACACTGAAGGCTTAAATAATTACATGAAGCTAATCAAAACCGGCGGCACATCATGCGGGCTTTATCAAAAAGCGGAGTGGAGTCCTTCTAAGAATTTAACTAACTCTGTTATTTCTATTAAGATAAGGACTAATTTAAGCTCGCCTGTTTCACAGGCGGTAACCGCGCGGATTTTGACTACTACTACTAACGCGACGGATCCAAATTTTACAACTGAATTTACACTTCCTTCCGGATCATTTCTAGATTTGCCCGACTCCTCTGCCGGATGGCAAACGCTGACTTTCAATGTTAGCGACTTGACATACAATCCGGCGGGATGGGGGCCGATACCTCGTTTTGACGACATAAGAAAAGTGGAAATTTTTATCTCATATTCAGGCTCGGCGGAGATAGATTTGGATAATTTTGCAGGGGGTACTTTTATTCCCAAGCGAGGTCTTTGGGTATGGAGCAAAAGCGACGCTATTATAGACGATTTTAATGATAATGGGGCTTACGATTTTGATGAGTTTTTGAGTTTCATCGAAGCTCCTCACGGCAACCCAGCCAACCGTCTTGACAACATTTATATGGCATGCGATAGAAAAATGCGTAGCCAGCCGGATAAGGTGCGCCGGTTTCTGGCTGATATGAACAGCAGAGGATTTTCGATTTATGTGGTAATATCCGACCCTGAGTTTGCCATACCGGACTTATGGGGTGCGTCCGACCCTAAAGAAAACGCGGCGTTTCAGTTTCTTATAAACCAGATAATATCTTTTCAATCAAACGGACACCCTAACGAACGTTTTGCGGGTATCATGCTCGATATCGAACCGCATTTATTACCGCATGTCTCCGGTTGGGAATCTTCGCCAAACTTTTCTAAAATATGGGCTACATATATCAACGATTTGCAGTACTGCCGGACTAAAATACTAGCTTACAACGGATCTTACAGCCCTGCCATGACGTTTTCCGATGCAGTGGCGTCTTGGTATAGTAACTATTTAGTTGACGACATAATGGAACAAGTCTATTTTTTTACCGTTATGGCATATAGCGACACAAAAGAAACTATTGTAGCCATAGCTGACAATGAGGTTCAAAAAGCTTATCAGGCAGGTAAAGAATGCGTTATATGCGTGGAAACTATGAATCTTGGACTCTCGGAGGATAATATAACATTTTGGGAAGAAGGACACGAAGAACTGGAAACAGCCCTTGAATACGTAGCCGGACAATACGCTGGACATTATGGGTTCGGAGGACTTGCCATACACATGTACGCAGACCCCGACAAAGATGAAGACGGATACCAGCATTTAACCCCCACAGTAACCGACAAATCGCCGTTGATAACTATCACCGCTCCTAACGGAGTACCGGTAGAAGGAATAAGTTTTACCGACAGTGTTACTATAAGCTGGACTATCTACAACCCCAACAACCGAAATTATAATGTTACTCTGTCATATAAATTTCAAAGTCAACTGGATAACGATTCCGCAGAATGGCAGTCTATATATAACCAAAATTTTACCGCAGGCCAGAACGGCTCTTCCTACGTTTGGAATACATCGCTAAGCACATCTCAGAATGACCGTATAATAATTAAAGCCGCCATTTCGTATACATCTACCCCTCAATTACAGACATCGGATCACACTAATTTCGGAGTGGCTATAAACGAAATGCCAGATTTTGATATCTGGAATAATGCAGTTTTTGCCGATTACCCAGGGTACCCGCAAGGATTGAAAATTATTTCCGACAACAATAATGTCCTTCACGCAACGTATTATGTATACTATGCCAGAAATGTAAGCACTCCGCCCGGCGTTTATTATTCGCAGTCCTCTGACGCAGGTGCAAATTGGACGCCAACTCATCTTACACCGGATAGTTCCACCTATAACAGCGGTTATACAAGCACATGGCCGCGCCGGCCGTCTATCTCGAAATACGGCGATGTAATAGCAATAGCATGGGTGGAAGATTCGGTAATGGGCACCGAAGGTTTTGAGGATAAAAGAATATACCTGCAGATAAACGACAATAACGGGAATCCGTCTGACTGGTTGACGTCAAACATACAGGTCAGCGGATCGTCATCCATATATAGCAATGTAATTGTGCATGTCGACTCCACTAGCAATGTACATGTTATATGGGAAGCCTCAAATTCCGGCGTATCTTCTATAGAATACGCCAAGTACACTTATAACAGCGGATCAGGCCAATGGACAACAACCGGCATGGAAACTGTATCGACCGGTGCGTCAACCGATTACGTATTGCGTACTCCGTCGGTAACAACATCTGCTTACGGTGTTCACGCTATATGGGGCGAATACAAAAAAGAAATTATACAATTAGGCTCGGAAGAAACATTGTTTTTGGAAAACTTTAATAGTTATCCTACCAGTAACTGGGCAGGATGGGGAGCCAATGGCGGTGTTTATAGTTACACAGAAGGTTCCAATACATATATAAGGATGATCAAAGATTCTTCTTCGGCACGGTGCGGCCTTTATCAAAAAGCTAATTGGAGTCCTTCTAAAGATCTTACGGGAGCAACTATTTCCATTGATATACGAACAAATCTAGGTTCATCCGTTTCAAACTCTGTTACAGCGGAAATTGTCGCTAAGCCGATTAACGGGGGAAACTATTCGACATTCAGTCTGCCTATTGGATCACTTTTAACTTTACCCGCATCATTATCAGGCTGGCAAACACTTAACTTTGATGCTGAAGACTTGACAGATATAGAAGGAACTTATGTATTGCCTGATCTTACCGATGTAATACAGGTTAAGATTCGTATCGAGTACACAGGCGCAGTTAATATCGATTTGGATAATTTTACGGCAGTAGGTTTTACTGATTCAACAACAATACCGCCTGAGATGCGTATTGTTTCTAGCACGCGAACAACATCGTGGCAGTCTGAGCAGGAAGTATACACTGATACATACGAAAACGAACAATTGTTATCCGGTGCTCCGGGCAACCATGTGAATTATCCCGTTTATTTTCCGAAAATAACCGCCATGGGTGATTATACTTATGCCGTATGGCAGTTTACCACCGTAGGAACACCCGGCGACGACGGACTCGAACAATTTTCGGAAATAAAATATTCCAAACGAGATGTGTCTTCGTTGTCAAACGATTGGGATACAGCGTCTACCATATCCTCTAGCGGATATGCACCCGCTATTTCCGTATGGAATAATTCTGGTACGCCTGCGGTACAGGTTGTATACGCCAATAATTTTTCGGAGTATGTATCTGAAAATGCCTATACAGGCAATCTTTTGTACGTGGAAAGTGAAAACCACGGCGCAACTTGGTCGACTGCCGAAGGCATTGCTTCAGGTAGCGGTTTGGCCAGCGGTATACGAAGGCCGTATCTAAACATCAGATGGGGCGGTCAAAATGGATTTCGCGCGGCTCATTTTCTATCGTATCCTTTCATCTTTTCTGATGAAAACGGAATCTCTACATTAAACTGGATAAACGGCGGTGTAGATGTAGACAAGCCGGAAGAATATTATATGGTTCGCGGAGTGACTTTGCTTGATCCACCTAACCCGCCTTTTGCCAATATTACCTTGAACGAAGACGAAGAATTTATAGGGTTTACGATATCATGGAACCCGCCGGATATAGTCTTTGCGCCAACAGGTTACAAGTTACGTCGTATTGCAAATAACAACACAGCGTCGCCGTATGAGCTCAATTCCGGCAATCCGATACACGCTATTGTATATTTCGATGACGATAACATCTTAGCCGATACCCATTACCGCTATGAATTAGCTTATGTGATAGACGGATTAGCTTCACCGTGGTCGAGTTTGTCAAACGCAGTCAAACCTGATACGGTTTTGCTTATAGACGACTTCGAGTTAGATGCATCGCCACAAACCTATACCGGAATAGAATACACCATGTTTAACCCATATATAACCGGTTCTATAACCGATGAAACTACCGAAGGGTTTGCCCCGGCATCTGGCGATAATTTTTATAAAATTGTATACGACGACAATGACGGGACAGCACCAGGGTCCTTTGTTTCTTTGGTATTTCCGACTGCCATGAATTTCACAGGTTACGGTAGCATCAAGTTTAATATATTGGCTCCGGTAGGAGCGCTTGAACGGGATGTCGTAGTACAATTTGTGGAAGAAGATACCGGAGAAGTCTTTCAAATAGGCACTTCTATAACTCTTTCCGCTGACGGTCAATGGGATACATATTATCTGTTCTTCGATCAGGTCTCTTTGGAAGTAAACGGAATACCCGGCGCTATGCTTGATCTTGATAAAATAAAAAAGATTAATTTTGTAACTTGGTTTCCCGGAAGCACAACATATTATATTGACGACATAACCCTTATTCCAACTACATCAAGCAATATAATTTTATATTTAAGTCCAAAAAACCTCACGGCAGACCCTATTTATGATTCCGGCGAAGAAAAAAGGCATGTGATGAATCAGCTTAATACCCCTGTTTACGTGTATTACGGAAACATGGATGCCCTCTGGCAATTAAGAATTTATACCTCGTCCGTAGTTAAAAACAGAAATGCACAAGAACATATTATAAAAAGAGACGGATTGATCCGATACGATAATGCTACCGATACGGTATACCCGGAATACACTATACGATTGAAAGTTTGGTGCGAAAATTTCGGCCCTCCGGGCTTTTTCAAATCGGACGGCACTATCAATGATCCGGTATACAAGATTTTAGGTTATCCTCCTGTAACCAACGATTATTTCTTCAAAGGATATGATTTTGATAATGACGGCGATATTTCAGGTTATTATAACAGAGAACTAAATACGTATGTTGAAGGAAACAACCCGGGGCAATTCCCGTTCGACCTTGACGGCGATGGTTTTGCACAGGGAGACGACTTTTTTACCGAATCAGACAGGGATAGAATCGGTGAAGAACCGGTCTGGCTGTTCGTTCCTGTTATGAAACATCCTACAGAACCAATGGACTCCGACGCGATAGTCATGGATCCCGAAGACCCTGCAACATGGCGTATACTTTCCGACTGGGATAAAGGATCAGGAGGACATCAGCTAGGGCTGTATTTCGCTGTTTTTATCAGCGAAGAATATATCTTAAATACCACTGATCCGGACATTTTATACGGCGAATATACCAACGTGGTCATAGTAGACGTCACATATAACTAACCTTTCTTTCGATTTCGATTGCCGACCAATTTTTCAGTATCCATCTAATTCATTGTCAGGTATCGTTTATGCTGTTGTTTGTTATACAGTCGGCAACGTTCGGAATTGATTCACATCACTGACATTCGCCGGCGTGTCCTGACTATTACAGATTCAATTAAGTTGTGCTGAGGTCTTACAATATGTTACACTAAAAAGAAAAGGCGCCCAAACATTATCGGGCGCCTTATCTTTTTAAGATACCATACTAATACATACCCATGTAATCCTACTTCTGCTTGCAATAGAAAAAAACATCTACCGGCTAAGCCGGTGGATGTTTACTAATATGGCCTTTTATTACTAAAACTCTCTTGATGCACAGTTCAACGAAGAAGAACGGAATTCTATTTTCTTAATATTCAACTTGTCTTTCAATAGTTCATAGAATACCGTGCAGAACCATTCGCAAGTAGAGGGGCCTTTGCTTACAGATATTCTGCTTTCAGGATACGATTTTACCAGCTCATGATTGAGAGCTTTTGCAGGCTTACCAAATCTATTTGTTGTACCCTTCATTCCTGTCTTCTCATATCCTTGCAAAACTAACTCAAGCAAGGGGTCTCCTTCTTGAAAAATCGTTCCATGCATGAAGTTATCGGCTACTTCCCATGCTAATTTTTGTGCCTCTTTTACTGGGTAGGCATAATTGTGTTTATTTAAGTCCCCCTCAATTTCGATCGTTAGCAATCCCGAGTGTCCATGAAGATAGCTTGCCTCTCCTTGATAATTCATAAACCTGTGTGCATACTGGAAGTCAAGTTTTACGATTGATCTGTACTTTTCGTTTGACATGATATCTTACTCCTTTTGGTTGATATGCATATTTTGATATTATTTACTACATGCCGCTAATCACTCTTTATTTTTTCAATAAATCACCTCCTTTAATTTGCGTTAGCTACTAAATCGTAATCATTACTACTAAATAGGCAAAAAAATTATTTTCCCTTACACCTTGAACAGATGCCTTCCAATACTACCCTCTTATTGATAATGACTCCTTGTCTCTGCACAGCCTCCGGTACGGCGATATCATTATAAGCATCATTTTCGAAATCGTAAATGGTATAACACTTAATACATCTAAAATGATGATGATGACGCAAGTTGGGCTCAAAACGTTTTTGCTCACCCGTTCCTTCCACTAGATTAACTAGGCCTAGTTCAGTAAATGACAACAACGTTCGGTAAACGGTATCAAAAGAAATATTCGATAAGGTCTTTCGCACACGTTTGTATATAGCGTCAGCAGTGGGATGATCCGTTGCCTTAACTAGCTCATCAAATATGACCGATCGTTGCGGGGTAATCTTAAGCCCCCTCTCGGCACACTTGTCATAAAACATTTTTTTTAGGTCTTCATTATTAATTTTCATAAGACCACTATATAGTAATCATTACTATTTGTAAATAATAATTTTTTATCCATCAGCAAAATTATGCTAAATTGATTGATCGTTCTGCCGATCTATGTTAATATTTATAATCCTTCTATGGCATCTTATGTAACATACTTATATCCAAGGATTTACCCTAAAGAAACTTACACGAAGGGAGCGGACTGTTATGAACGACCCAAAATGTTCGGGGTGCGCATGTACACTATCCGAAGAAGAAATCACAAAACGATTGGACGATATAATTGAAGAATATCGTGACAAACCGGGCGGCTTGATTCCCGCTCTGCAGATCGTGCAAAGCCTGCTGGGTTATTTGCCGGATAAAGTCATACGGTACTTGAGCAACGGATTTCATAAATCATACAGCGAAGTTGCAGGAATAGTGAGTTTCTATTCGTTTTTTTCTACTACTCCCCGCGGTAAATACATTATTAGGGTTTGTCTTGGAACAGCATGCTATGTACGCGGCGGAAAACAGATACTGGAAAACTTAAAGCAGGAACTTGGTATCGATGTCGGCGAAACTACGGAAGATAGAATGTTTACCCTTTCCATAGCAAGATGCTTCGGCGCATGCGGCCTTGCTCCGGTAATAACTATTAATGACGATATCCATCAGCGCGTCAAAGGCGCGAAAGTCAGGGATATCCTCAAATATTACCGCGAAAAGGATTCTCAGGGAAAGGAGATGAATTGATATGGCACACCGATTTCAATCTATCAGCGATTTTAACTCATTTAAAAATAAACTTCAGTCCACTGAACGGAGAAAAACGCGCATTATGGTCTGCGCCGGAGGCGGATGCCTCGCTTCAGGCTCGCTCGATGTAAGCGCGGCGTTCCGCAAAGAAATATTAAACCAGAAAATCGGCGATCAGGCGACTGTCATAGAAACCGGCTGTCAGGGTTTGTGCGCCGCGGGGCCTGTGGTGACTATTGAGCCGGACGGCATATTTTATGAGAATGTAAAGCCGCAGGATGTGCCTGAAATCGTCAAAGATCATATAATGAACGGCAAAGTAGTACAAAGGCTTGTACATAAAGATAACCTAACAGGCGCCCCCATACCTAAAATGCAGGATATCCCCTTTTTTAAAAAACAGGAAAAGATAGTACTGCGCAACTGCGGAACTATCGATCCTTTGGATATAGAACAATATATCAATAAAGAAGGGTATGCCGGATTAGCCGGCGTACTCGACGAGATGTCATCCGATCAAATAATCGACACTGTAATAAAATCAGGGTTGCGCGGACGCGGAGGCGCAGGGTTTCTGACCGGCAAGAAATGGAGTTTCGCTCAAAAAACAGCAGGCGATGTCAAATATGTTCTGTGCAATGCCGACGAAGGCGACCCGGGCGCGTTTATGGATAGAAGTATTCTCGAAGGCGACCCGCACAGTGTTATAGAAGGCATGGCTATAGCAGGATACGCCATAGGCGCGAATCAGGGTTACGTATACGTCAGAGCTGAATATCCTCTTGCTGTGGAACGTCTTAACCATGCAATTATGCAGGCTAGGCAATATGGATTGCTTGGCGACAAAATTCTAGGCACTAATTTTTCTTTTGATCTGGAAATCAGGATGGGGTCCGGCGCTTTCGTATGCGGCGAAGAAACCGCATTGATCGCGTCTATCGAAGGAAACCGCGGCGAACCGCGGCCAAGGCCTCCGTTTCCGGCGGACAAAGGGTTGTGGAATAAACCAAGCCTTCTTAATAACGTAGAAACATTCGCCAATATTCCGGTTATTTTTTCAAAAGGTGCAGACTGGTTCGCCTCTTTTGGCACTGAAAAAAGCAAAGGCACCAAAGTGTTCGCTCTGGCGGGCGCGGTTAACAATACCGGACTGGTTGAAATTCCCATCGGAACCACTTTAGGAGACCTGATTTACGATATCGGAGCCGGCATGACGTCCGGTGCGGATTTCAAAGCCGCCCAGATCGGCGGACCCTCCGGAGGATGTGTACCAAAAGAATACCTCAACGTGCCTCTGGATTACGAATCGCTCAACGAACTGGGTGCAATCATGGGTTCCGGCGGTTTAATCATTATGGATGACAATACATGCATGGTAGACGTTGCCCGTTACTTTCTCGAATTCGTTCAGGAAGAATCATGCGGGAAATGTACTCCGTGCAGAGTCGGAACCAAACGTATGCTGGAAATTCTTACGCGGATTTGCGATGGTCACGGAACTACGGACGACCTTTGCATGCTTAACGATCTCGGTGTCATGATCAAAGATACATCACTTTGCGGACTTGGACAAACAGCTCCGAACCCTGTATTGTCCACCATGAAACATTTTTTTGAAGAATACATCATGCATATTCGCGACAAATATTGCGCCGCCAGCATATGCCCGGCTCTTGTGCGGGCTTCTTGCCAAAATGCTTGTCCGGCAAATGTGGATATACCGGGTTTCGTATCGTTGATCGGAGAAAAACGGTATGCGGAAGCGCTAAAACTTCATCGCGAACGAAATCCGTTCGCATCTGTCTGCGCTCGTGTATGTTTTCATACCTGTGAGGATAAATGCAGGCGTTCTACAGTAGACGAACCGGTTTCTATAAGAGGACTCAAACGGTTCATGGTCGAACAGGAAGTAACTGTTCAGCTACCGGAATTTCGGGAAAACTCAGCTAACGAAAAACGGAAAATCGCTATTATCGGAGCAGGCCCGGCAGGCTTGTCGTGCGCGTATTTTCTGGCTCGACTCGGTTACCGTCCGACAATTTTCGAATCGGAACACCGTCCGGGAGGCATGCTTGTGCAAACCATTCCGGCATACAGGCTACCGCGCGAAGAACTCGCCCGCGAAATCCGCATGATCGAGAATATGGGAGTGTCCATTGAAACCGGCATGCGGCTTGGCGAGAATATATCGTTGAAACAATTACGCGATGACGGCTACGACGCTGTTTTCATCGCTGTCGGCGCGCCAAACGGTATGCGTCTTAATGTCAGAGGCGAAGACGCCGACGGCGTATTCGACGCTATAGAATACCTGCGCCAATACAACATCCGAGGATCCGTTCCTGTAAAAAAACGTGTCGTTATCATTGGCGGCGGAAATGCCGCCATAGATGCGTCACGCACTGCGTTACGGCTCGGCGCAGATCAGGTTACTGTCATGTACCGCAGAACACGAGGCCAGATGCCTGCGTATGCTGAAGAAGTCGTATGCGCCGAAGAAGAAGGCGTCAAATTCGAATTCCTTGTCGCCCCTACGGAAATAGTCGTGGAAAACGGTCAGGTATCAGGCATCAAATACCGTTACATGACACTCGGAGAGTTCGACCGTTCCGGAAGAAGACGCCCGCAGGATATGGGCACGGAAGATTTTTTTATGGAATGCGATCAGGTAATTTCCGCAATCGGACAGTATATGGATCCGAAAGAAATGTTTACCGATATCAACATCAAACTGACCAGAAATAATCTGATAGAGGCGAATCCGGTAACCGGACAAACATCGGTCGATTGGATTTTTTCCGGCGGCGACAGCGTTACCGGCGCATCATCAGTGGTGCAGGCAGTAGCCGGCGGCGAACGAGCGGCTATCGGAATCGATATGTTTTTAACCGGTGCAAACCATGCTTTTTGGAGAAAAGAAAAAGCGGTTGACACATTCTTCGATCCAGATGCCGATATTGTAGATTGCAAACGAGCCGCCATGCGCCTTGTGCCGGTCATCAAACGCAAAAACAACTTCAATGAAGTTGAACTTCCATGGACGGAAGGCGATGCTGTTCGTGAAGCAAAACGTTGTCTGCGTTGCGATTACGGTAAGACTACTGTGGAAAAATAATCCTGATTAACATAGGAGATGAAATTATGCCGAATGTAACGATCAACGGCGTAGATGTGTCGGTTCCAAATGGAACTACCATCCTTGCCGCCGCTAAAAATGCCGGTTTTGAAATACCCACCTTATGCGCTCTTGAAGATTTACACGCGGTAGGCGCGTGCCGTATATGCGTTGTCGAAGTGGAAGGAGCAAAAACACCGGTTCCTTCATGCGTTACTCCGGTCAGCGACGGGATGAAAGTATACACCAATACCCAGCGTGTACGCCAATACCGCCGCATGATGGTTGAACTCTTGCTGTCTGAACACGACGGAGTATGCCAAACATGCAACAGGTTTGCAGACTGCGAATTGCGAAAACTGGCTAACGAACTTAGCATACTTGATGTCAGGTTTACAGGCGATAAAAAATCACGAAAAATCGATAAAAGCACACCCGGTTTGATGCGCGACAACTCGAAATGTATTCTTTGCCGAAGATGCGTCACCATGTGTAACCGGATTCAGGGCGTAGCCGCTTTGTTTCCGCAAAACAGAGGTTTCGAAACATCCATAGGACCGGCATTCTCTACAGACCTTCAGAACGTTTTTTGCGTGCAGTGCGGACAATGTGCGGCATTATGTCCGGTAGGAGCCATATCGGAAAATAATCACATCAGCGAGGTATGGGCCGCTCTTGATAACCCTGATAAATTCGTCGTGGTCGAAACCGCTCCGGCAATACGCGCTTCTATCGGCGAATGTTTCGGGTACGACACCGGCACAGCTGTAACCGGAAAAATGGTAGCAGCGCTCAGACGGCTAGGCTTTGACGCGGTATTCGATACAAATTTTGCCGCCGATTTGACCATTATGGAAGAAGGAACCGAATTCCTTACACGCCTTAAAGCAGTTTTCAAAGATAAAAAAGACGCCCCGTTACCGCAGTTTACCAGTTGCTGTCCGGCATGGATCCGTTATGCGGAACATAATTACCCTGAATTATTGCCCAATATATCTTCGTGCAAATCGCCTCAGCAGATGTTCGGCGCGGTTGCAAAGACATATTACGCAAAAAAACTCGGTAAAAAAGCCGATGATATTGTCGTTATATCGGTCATGCCTTGTATAGCAAAAAAATCGGAGGCAATCCGTCCCGAAATGAACGACAGCGGTGTACAGGACGTCGATTACGTGCTGACTACCCGCGAACTCGGATTGATGATTAAAGAATCGGGCATCGTATTCGAAAATTTACCTGAGGAATACGCAGACGCCCCTATGGGTAAAGGAAGCGGTGCGGCGGATATTTTCGCCAATACCGGCGGCGTCATGGAAGCGGCGCTTCGTACGGCGTATGAGATTATCACCGGAAAGTCATTGCCCTTCGAAGATTTGCACATCAAACCCATAGAAGGTTTGATAGGAATTAAACGGGCGGAATTCACAATAAAAGGAACCCTTCCGGAATGGTCTTTTCTTGAAGGAGTTACATTGAAAGTAGCGGTTACTCATGGGCTTGGGCAGGCGAGAAAATTTGTCGATGCCCTGAAAGCGGGCCAAGAAGAATGTCATTTCATTGAAGTGATGACTTGCCCCGGAGGGTGTATCGGAGGAGGCGGACAACCAAGGTTTACTACAGATGAAGTGCGTAATCAGCGTATGAATGTCATTTTCAAAGAGGATGAAGGGAAAAAAGTACGCAAATCACACGAAAACCCTGAAGTCATGCGCTTATATGAAGAATTTCTCGGCGCACCTTTAAGTGAAATGTCTCATAAATTACTTCATACTAAGTATAAACCTTCTAACAAATAATTTAGTTCGCACAATTATATTCAAAGGCCTGACGAGCTTAATTGCCTGTCAGGCCTTTTCGCATCTAAAATATCTTGTAAAATTTTCTCTATTGATGGAGAATACAAATGTCAAGATGGAAACGCCGAACCAGTTTCGATGCATTATTTTTTAAGAGTTAACTGAGTAGCGGTTTTACGGTAAGCGTGAAACAGCCTATTAAGAATTTCTCAATGAAATTTTAAGCGATAAATCGGATAACTTTCACGGAGGGTTGCACATGAAATCCAAACTTTTAATGTTTACTTTTTTTATTACGGCTATAACTGTCTTCGGAAATTATACCGTTTGTTCAGGAGCCGGTATCTTTGAAAAATTAGGATTGTTCAGGTCTACGAGTTTGAGCGATACTAAAATCGCCGGAGGACTTAAAGACGCCCTGAAAGTGGCTGTGGATAACGCTGTAAAACTTACAGGAAAAGAAAACGGTTTTTTAAAAAACGAAGCCATTAAAATTCTGCTACCCGAAAAAATCCAGCTGGTTGAAAAAGGATTACGGGTTATCGGCGCCGGTCCTGCTATCGACGAGTTCGTACTTAGCATGAACAGAGCCGCAGAACATGCTGTCCCACAAGCAGAATCCATATTCATCGACGCCATCATGAAATTGACCTTTGATGATGTCATGGGTATATATAAAGGCAGTGAAACCGCGGCAACCGATTATTTCAAACGAACCACCCATGATAATCTTGTTGAAGCGTTTTTACCTGCCGCACGCACGACTATGGACAAATATTCGGTTACACAACAGTATAATTCTCTGCTAGACCGGTATAAAAAGATTCCTCTCTCGCAAAACGTGCCTGTTCCGGAAATAGACCGGTACGTTGTGGAAAAAACCATTGACGGATTGTTTTATGTAATGGCTCAACAGGAACGAAAAATACGCACCGATCCTTCAGCGCGCGTAACAGATTTGCTCAAGGAAATTTTTAAATAACAAGTTGGTTTGACGCTAAAAATGGCGAAGAAATTTCTTCTTACACCTGATGGAGATAAAATGGCTTGGATATACTTGCTGATAGCCGGCTTGATGGAAATATCATGGGCGGTCGCGCTAAAACTTAGCGACGGTTTCACCCGACCGGTCGTATCAATATTCACTATTGTTTTGCTGGTTTTGAGCTTTATTTTTCTGTCGTTCGCATTGAAAACCATCGCTGTCGGTACCGGTTATGCCGTGTGGACAGGCATAGGAGCTGTCGGTACCGCAATAATAGGCATGCTGGTACTTGGCGAACCGGCATCTTTTATAAAAATATTCTGTATTTCTCTTATTGTAGCGGGAATAATAGGCATAAATCTATTTTCGCGGTAGCAATAATTCCGAACTGAAAATTTTTATTGCTTAATATTTTGACCTGTGTTTACAATAACCGTAAGACAAAAAATACGCTTATTATCAAATGAGTGGTTAATATGATTCAACATTCCAATCGGTATCAAGCATTCCTTCTAATCGCGTTAATTTTTGCCATCGTTGGAAACAAATGTTCCTTTTCATCGGAACCCAATGAAAGCTCGACACAACTTACCGGACAATCAACACTCGGGTATTATCTAAAATATGCGTCTCTAAACAATCCGGCAATTGAAGCGTCGTACAACCGCTGGCAGGCAATGTTGGAAAAGATTCCTCAAGTGAAATCCTTGCCCGACCCGCGGTTTAGTTATGGGTATTATTTTCAGGAAATTGAAACCCGCGTCGGCCCACAACGCAACAGGTTCAGCGTTTCCCAGATGATCCCATGGCTTTTTAAGCTGGATTTACAAGGAAAAATTGCACTACGGGATGCCCTTATCGCCCAATGCCAGTACGACACATTGAAACTTGCTTTATATGCCAAGGTGAAGACTATCTTTTTTAAGTATGCTTATCTTGGCCGTGAAATTGCCATTTTGAACGATATGGTATTTTTGCTAGATCAAATAGAGTCGGTAACTTTGACGCGATACAAATCCGGAACGACATCTTATGCCGATGTGCTTAAAACTCAAATAGAAATCTCAAAACTAAAAGACCGCCTTGAGTCGGCTCGGCAAATGCGCCAACCGCTAATGACGGAGTTTAACTCTTTACTCAACCGTCCGGCTAACATTGAGATAACATTCCCTGACGATATACCTGACAAACACAAAGATTTTACTGATGAAGAATTGTTTCAGGCTTTGCGCGAATTCAACCCGCAACTGGCGGCTGTTTCAGTATCTATTGAGAAACGGAAAGATATGCGGAATTTGGCAAAACAGGAGTTTTTCCCCGATGTAACTATCGGACTCGATTATGTCCAAACCGATAACTCTATTTTTCATAATGTTCGCGACGACGGAAAAGACGCGGTAATCGGTATGGTTTCGGTCAATGTACCGATCTGGTGGAACAAGTATTCCGCGGGTATTCGCGAAGCTGAAAAAAATTCTACCGCAGTTCAACATGATTTTGCGGAAACTCAAAATAATCTGACAACCGCTCTCAAATCAGCTCTATATGAATTCCATGACGCTGGGCGTAAAATGAATCTTTACAATCAAGAACTTATTCCAAAAGCCGAACAAACTCTGTCCACTGTCCGTCAGGCATATACAGCCGGATCGGCGGATTTTTTTGATCTTATCGACTCGTATAGAACTCTGCTGGATTTCAGGCTGGCATACGAAAAAGAATTTTCCCGCAAATTTAAAAGTCTTGCTCAGATCGAAATGCTTTCCGCGACAGATTTAATGGAATACGACTGATATTTTGATCTTTTAAATCAAAAATTGAATCTTAACTATAATATATTTCATAAATATCTCTCATCAACCTACAACTGGAAAGGTCTGCACAATGAGCGATGCGCGAAAGAAAATAGCGGTTGTTTTTATCGTGATACTGTCTGCCTTATTCGGTTTTTATGTAAGAAGTTTTTTCACCCGTTCTCATCCGGAAGCAATAACGAATATTGGAGAACCGGTATCGGCACAAGTTTGGACGTGTTCAATGCATCCGCAAATCCGTCAGCCTGAAAAGGGTCTATGCCCTATTTGCGCTATGGAATTGATTCCTGTTGTAGCCGACACAGGAACGCATACAGGCGAATGGCAATTGAAATTATCTGAAAACGCCATAAAACGGGCTCAGGTCGAAACCGCTACAGTTGAACGAAAATTCGTGACTAAAAAAATCAGGATGGTCGGCAAAGTAGCCTACGACGAAACACAGCTCGCTTATATTACCGCGTGGGTACCGGGCAGAATAGATAAGCTGTATGTGGACTACACAGGCATACCTGTAAAAACCGGCGACCACATGGCCGACCTTTACAGCCCTGAGTTGATCAGCGCGCAGGAAGAGTTGATTCAAGCTGTAAAAACCAGCGGTCAATCGGAAGGCATGCCGGTTATCAAAGATATTGCAAACAAGACCATTATGGCTGTCAGAGAAAAATTGAGGCTCTGGGGATTGACCGACGAACAGATTCAACAGATCGAACAAAAGGACAAACCTTCCACGCATATAACAATTTCTTCTCCTTTGAGCGGAATAGTGATTCATAAAAATGCCTTTGAGGGAATGTACGTACAAACCGGCACAAAAATATACACTGTAGCCGACCTTACGCATCTCTGGGTTAAACTCGATGCGTACGAATCTGATCTCGTATGGCTTCGATACGGACAGGATGTTATATTTTATACTGAAGCATACACGGGCGAACAATTCGAAGGAAAAATCGTTTTCATCGATCCGGTAATCGATTCTAAAACCCGTACAGTTAAAGTGCGCGTCAACGTGGATAATTCCGCAGGTAAATTGAAACCCGACATGTTCGTGCGCGCGGTTGTAAAATCAACACTGGCTGAGGATGACAAAATTGTCAGCGGCAAATTCGCAGGCAAGTGGATCAGCCCCATGCATCCTGAGATAGTCAAAGATCATCCCGGCACTTGTGACGTCTGCGGTATGCCGCTTGTCAGCGCAGAGTCGCTAGGGTTTGTATCCGATGCCGATGCAGGGGCATTGCCGCCCTTGGTGATACCCCATACCGCGCCGTTGATTACCGGACAGCGGGCGGTTGTATATGTGGCTGTTTCCGAAGAAGAAGGATTGTTTGAAGGCAGAGAAATACTGCTTGGCGCACGCGCCGACGACCACTATATTGTGCGGGAAGGTTTGTCAGAAGGCGAACAGGTGGTTGTAAGAGGCGTATTCAAGATTGATTCGGCAATACAAATTCAGGCAAAAAAAAGCATGATGAATATGCAGGACAGCGCTCATCACAGCGCAACCGGTTACGAGGATGCGTGTCACACCGAAAAACGTCCGGTTTTTCCGGAAAAATTTTTGGAGTCTATAACGCCGGTATATACGGCGTATTTCTCTATACAAACTTTTTTAAGCAAAGATAACTTGGAGTCCGCCATAAAAGAATCGCGCAAACTGATTGACGCCGTTAACGCGGTTGACAAAACTAATCTTGATCCCCAAGAGCTTATCATTTGGAACAAGTATAGTTCGCAATTGATCTCTATCGGTGAAAAAATTGTTTCGAGCAACTTGTTACAGTCAGTCAGAGAACAATTCCAGCCGCTTAGCGACATAGTTACAGGTCTTGTGAAGGAAATCGGTTTTGCCGATTTTGAAAATATATATATGATGCAATGCCCTATGGCATTTGATAATAAAGGCGCAGGATGGCTTCAGCGTGAGGCTGAGATCGCTAACCCGTATTTCGGAGCCGCCATGTTTCGATGCGGCGAGCAGAAAACTGTATTCAAACATTCGGCGCAGTCCCGTTAACGGAGTTTGATATGACAGAAAAAAACAATGCACAAAGCGCCTCTATAATTGACGGACTCATAAAATTCTGCCTTGAAAAGAAGGTAATTGTTTTTCTGGTTACCCTCCTGTTTATCGCATGGGGAATTCTGGTTGCTCCATTTGACTGGCACATACCAGGCATCCAGCGCGACCCTGTGCCGGTCGACGCAATACCTGATATCGGAGAAAACCAGCAGATTGTCTTCACGCAGTGGCCGGGTCGATCTCCTCAGGATATCGAAGATCAGATCACCTACCCTCTTACCGTGAACCTGCTCGGAATACCATCGATCAAAACTATCCGCAGTTATTCTATGTTCGGTTTTTCCATGATTTATGTGATATTCGAGGAATCCGCCGGTTTTTACTGGTCAAGATCACGTATTCTTGAGAAACTCAACAGCCTGCCCACTTCCGTGTTACCGGATAACGTAACTCCTATGCTTGGACCCGATGCTACCGCGCTCGGTCAGGTATTTTGGTATACTCTTGAAGGACAAGATAAAGACGGTAATCCGGCCGGAGGATGGGAACTTCAGGAACTTCGCACCATACAGGACTGGTATGTGCGCTATGCCCTGTCGGCGGCTGAGGGAGTTAGCGAAGTCGCGTCGGTAGGAGGTTTTGTAAAAGAGTATCAAATAGATATCGACCCTGACGCAATGCGTGTATACGATGTAACCCTCGATCATCTTATCAGAGCAGTGAAAAACGCCAATCTCGATGTCGGAGCGCGTACCATAGAAGTCAACAACGTGGAATACGTTATAAGAGGCGTCGGATTTGTAAAGAACATTGCCGATTTGGAAAATTCGGTTGTCGCGGTACGCGATAACATACCGGTTTACCTGAAAAATGTGGCTCATGTAACATTAGGCCCCGCTCTTCGCAGAGGCGTGCTTGACAAAGAAGGAGCCGAAGCGGTAGGCGGTGTCGTGGTGGCGCGTTATGGAGCTAACCCGCTTGAAACAATCCGAAATGTCAAAAAAAGAATTGAAGAGATATCCCCCGGCCTTCCTGCGAAAACACTTGCAGACGGAACTCAAAGCAAGGTATCTATCGTTCCGTTTTACGACCGCACAGGTTTGATCTACGAAACCCTAGGCACTCTCAATACCGCTTTGATTCTGCAGATAATTGTAACCGTGCTGGTTATATTGGTTATGCTGATGCATCTTAAAAGTTCTATAATGATATCCGGGCTATTGCCGCTGGCCGTGTTGATGTGTTTTATCGCCATGAAACTATTCGGAGTTGACGCAAACATAGTCGCATTATCCGGTATCGCCATAGCGATCGGCACTATGGTGGATATGGGCATTGTCATATGCGAGAATATCATTCAACATCTTAAAGCCGAGCCTGACGAAGATAGCAAACAGGTTATTTTCCGGGCATCCTCCGAGGTTGCAGGCGCGGTACTGACAGCTATAGCCACTACGATTATCGGTTTTTTACCGGTTTTTGCTCTCGAGGCGGCTGAAGGAAAATTATTCAAGCCGTTGGCTTTTACAAAAATATTCGCGCTTTTCGCATCGTTGATTGTAGCGATCTGCATTATACCGCCTGTAGCTCACGTTATCCTTGCAAAGCGAAAAAAAAGCATTCTTTTGAGCACGACAGTTTATATCCTGCTACTTACCGCCGGCGGGCATGTTTTTCTTTCTTATTCGAGATTGATAGGCGCGGTTGTCATTGCGGTAACCGCGTATCATCTGCTCCTTAAATTTTTGCCTGACAGGTGGATTCCTTCGGCAAAACGTTTTTCTCCGTTTGTCATGCCTATTGCTGTGGCGCTACTGCTGACCGACTACTGGTTGCCGCTGGGGCCGGCGGCAGGTTTTATATGGAATCTGTTTTTTATTTTGGGAATTGTGGGCGGGTTGCTCGGCATATTTTATCTCTTTCATAAGTTCTATAGCGACATGTTAAAATGGTGCCTGGATCACAAAACCTTGTTTTTGTCGATCCCAATCCTAATTATGCTGGTAGCCTCCAATATATGGATGGGGTTTGATACCATCTTCGGATGGATTCCAGACAGCGTCAAGCGCACTCCGGTAATCTCGGCGTTGTGGCATGCATTTCCGGGGTTGGGAAAAGAATTTATGCCGCCTTTAGACGAAGGCTCGTTCCTGTTTATGCCCACCACAATGCCCCACGCATCTATCGGCGAAGTATACGACGTATTGCGAAAACAAGATATGGCTATGTATACCATTCCTGAGATTGACACTGTCGTAGGTAAGCTCGGACGCGCAGAAACACCGCTAGACCCAGCGCCCATATCAATGATAGAAACAATTATTCATTACAAACCGGAATTTATTGTGGATAAATCTGGCAGACGGCTGACATTCAAATATGAATCGAATAAAAATGATTTGTTCCGCGATGAAAACGGCGTAGCCCTCCTTGCCCCTGACGGAGAACCGTATATCGTGCGCGGCAAATTTACCCGTAGCAGTGACGGGAAACTGATCCCCGATCCGTCAGGAATTCCGTTTAGATTGTGGCGTCCGGCGTTAGACCCTTCCCTGAACCAAGACCGTGAATACTGGAAAGGTATAAACAGCCCATCCGATATATGGGATACCATTGTCCAAACAGTCGATATCCCCGGAACGACATCTGCCCCCAAACTTCAGCCTATTTCCGCGCGTATAGTGATGTTGCAAAGCGGCATGCGCGCGCCTATGGGAGTAAAAGTCAAAGGTCCCGATCTGGAAAGTATCGAAAAAGTGGGCATTGAAATAGAAAAATTTCTAAAAGAAGTGCCGTCTGTCAATCCTCCGACGGTCAATGCCGACCGTATAATCGGCAAACCGTATCTTGAGATAAACATAGACCGAAACGCAATCGCACGATACGGAATACAAATCGCCGCTGTCCAACAGGTTATCGAGGTAGCTATCGGAGGTAAACCTCTCACCGCCTCGGTTGAGGGCAGAGAACGGTATCCGATACGCCTTAGGTACATGCGTGAATTGCGCGATTCTATTGAATCACTGGAACGAATCCTTGTGCCCGCGCCGGACGGCGCTCAGATACCGCTAATCCAACTTGCAGATATACAATATACACAAGGTCCACAGATGATAAAAAGTGAGGATACGTTTCTTATAGGATACGTAACCTTTGATAAAAAAGATCAATTCGCCGAGGTCGACGTAGTCCGGCAGGCACAGGAATACCTTCAGAAAAAAATACAGACGGGCGAGTTTGTTGTTCCTCCAGGGGTAAGTTATGTTTTTGCAGGAAGCTATGAGAATCAAGTGCGCTCGGAGCGGAAACTCCGAGTACTTGTGCCTGTTGCTCTGCTGATGATATTCATTATTTTATATTTGCAATTCGGATCGCTTATAACCAGCTCTCTAGTTTTTAGCGGCATATTCGTTGCATGGGCAGGCGGTTTTATCGTGTTATGGCTGTACAGCCAACCGTGGTTTATGGATGTATCTTTGTTCGGCATCAACTTACGTGAATTATTTCAGGTTCATCAGATCAATTTAAGCGTCGCGGTTTGGGTGGGGTTTCTGGCATTGTTCGGCATTGCATCCGACGACGGAGTTGTAATGGCGACATATCTTACGGAATCGTTTCGATCTAAACAGACCTCATCAGTACGGCAAATACGCGACGCCGCTATCGAAGCAGGTAACCGGCGCGTCAGGCCATGCCTTATGACTACTGCAACAACCATTCTTGCGCTACTTCCTGTGCTGACATCTCGCGGACGAGGATCGGATATTATGGTGCCGATGGCTATACCTGTATTCGGCGGGATGCTATTTGAACTGATAACCATGTTTGTCGTACCGGTACTGTACTGCGCGTGGCAGGAACGCCGGTTCAAGACTATCAAATCTTCCTGATTATTCCTAAATCGACCCGCATTATATTATACAAGAATGCTTGTTCCTTGCTTGTAGGTTTATTGGATTCGCTCGCGAAAAATCTTACTCAAACAAATATTGAAAATACCGATATTACAATTGAAAACAAACCGCAAATAATTTTGAGAGTGAGCGTATGATCAATCCTTTTCAATCAAAACAGATAACTTGTCCTGTCTGTTTGGAAATAAGCGAGATCTCTGTATTGATCAGTGAAGTGTTCGGTAAATATTTTCCGGTTACACATGAAAAAGATCAATACGTCAGCCAATGGAAATGGACTGACGAACAGTGGCAACATATCAATCCGTATTTATATTCTATAGTAATGTGCCCGAAATGCTATTACAGCAATTTTATAGATTCTTTTACCGATAAGCAAAAAAGCACAACTAAACGCCAAATGCGATATCTCAAGGAAAAATTAAACGAAATATCAGGATTTGAGAAAGATTTAATACGGAAAATAGCCGAAGTGTTCCTAGCAAGCCAAACCGACCACAGCCACGAAACCGCTGTGATGGGTATGATACTTACCATTTTTTATCAGCGTATGATCATGGAACGCAAAGATTTTGCAATAAGCTACACTTTACCGGGAAGGCTGTATTTACGGCTGTCATGGTTATATAGAGAACAATTCGCCAATGGGCAGAAAGACGAAAACAACCAGTGCGCAGTTACCCCTATCGTATCCGATATGCTCGATACACTGCGCAACTTTCACAGCCTGAACAAACAGATAGAAACCCAGATAAAAACAATGAACGAAGAAAGCAGTGAACAGGTTTATACTATCGTACTATTTCTGGAAGAAGCTACAAAACGACTGGCAGAAAAAACGGAAGAAATCCTATCCCATATAGATTCCGCCCGCGGGCAAGCAGGCGATGAACGATCGGCCATTATAAAAAAATCTTATACATTATGGAACTGGCTACCAAAAAATGAAGCTCAAGCCGTCGCAATGGCGGCGGATTGTTTTGTACAAGCCGCCAACAATGATTATGAAATCAGCGAAAAAGGAGCATGCAAAATTCTTGAGCTTGCGGCATACCTGTATGCAAAGATAGGCAACAAAGAAGGATCAAACAACTGCCTTCGCCAAATAATCAACCTATGCTACAACCAGCGAATGAATTTGATGAAAAAACTACAAAAAAACACATCCATAGCCCAAAAATCGGATATCGAGCTGGAAGTAAAAAGGCTCAATACATATATCGAAGATATAACTTATCAGTACAAATACGAAGAAAACCAGCAATCCGACAATTTCCCGTCCGCGGACGCTTAATACAATACATCAGTAATGGAATAATTTCCGCTCAATAATATATTTTTAACACAATTCGAAATATTTTCATTCAGGCGTAAACAATATATAATAAAGATACCCTACCATAATGACAAACTAGGAAAAATTTCGCTAAAACGGTTTGTCATTTATGGGCTTGCAAAATAACGAAGTAATATTCAAATCAACTCAATACCAAGTAACTGTGCGGATATTCAAATTTCGCACACCTATTCCTTTTGTGAAAAGAAAAATCCGATACCTTGTCGGTTATACTATAAAAGACGGTGTGAAATATTTCGACGATGCCGTTCGGATTGTCTTTAAAAGTTCATGGCTAGACCCTTTTCAGATTATATTCACAAGCGGGCATGTGTTTCTTACACGTCAGGCCTTAAAAAAATTCGGTTTTAATAAGGCTGACCGCGCTGTTTGCATTGCATCCAACATGAAAGCCGATTCGCGGGAACATTTCTATAAACATCAGCATTATCTGCCTCACACCCGTGATAAATCGGAAGATTTTCTCAAAATGTGCCTTTACATGGCGGTTCACTCCGATCATCCGCTATTTTGGCTTGGAAAAGGCATGCATACATTGCAAGACAGATTTTCGCATTTCGAACAAAACGCAACTTTGAAAGATCACATGCCGTTCGGCAAAGACCCAGATAATCCGGCAAAACATCCCTATAAGTACTGGCAGGCATACAAACATTCCGTCGAATATGTCAGAGAATTCTTGGAGAAAAAGCAATGTTTGTCAATAAACATATTTGATTTTGTCAAAGATACTATACCGCAATCGGTTGAGATTCCTTCAAAAAACATCGCCTGATCATGCTCTCTTATAGATTTTCACTGCTAATATTCTAACGTCTATTTTGAATTTTATTGATTACGCGCATAACCTGCTATAAACAGCTATCTTCAAAATAATTTATTATTTTATCAAAATATTGTGAAAAAAATCACAATGGATATTGACAAAGCATAATTCATGGGTTATATTAAAGAAAAATATATCGATATAAATTTATCGATAAACTTTTCTCGAAAAGTGCCGATCTTATGTATACAAACAACTCGCACTCTAGAGAAAATCCGGAATTTTAAAAAAACATAAGCTGGCGAACCAATCTAAAAGGATTGCCGCCTGATTTCCAGAAACATTGAATTTTAAATATTAAAGATAAACACAATCTCAGTAGTTCCGCACAAGGAGAAACTATATGAACGACCTGAAAATCAGATGCACTCCGGAACCAACGCTACGCCGTCTGCCATTGTATTTGGGGTTTTTAAAAGGAATCTCGGATAGAGGCAGAAATATTTCGTGTACCCAGATAGCAAATGAATTCGGTTTTGATCCGACACAGGTGCGTAAAGATATCGCTCAGACAGGTATTGTAGGAACGGCTAGAATAGGTTATGACACCAAAGACCTGATTTTGCAAATAGAAACCTTTCTCGGCTGGAACAAAAAACATGAAGCGTTTCTTGCCGGAGCTGGAAACCTCGGAACCGCACTGCTCAAATACAATCTTTTCAAAGATGAATACGGACTGGATATCGTTGCGGTTTTTGAGAACGACAAAGCAAAACAAGGAACTCATATTGCGGGCAGGAAGGTACTTCCGGTTGACAAGATTACCGATCTGGCTCGCAGGATGCATGTCCCTATCGGAGTTATCGCGATACCGCCCGAAGCGGCACAGAGTGTCGCCGACCGCATGATAGAAGGCGGCATCATCGGAATATGGAACTTTTGTCCTGTTGCCCTGAAAGTCCCTGAAGGAATAATTGTCGAGAACGCAAGGCTGTCAACCAGTCTTGCCGTATTGACAGGAAAATTGCATAACTTGCTTAACGCTTAAAAATAAGGAGGATCTCTCATGCCGCTGAGGAAATTCGAGAAAGTATGCGAAATAATTAACACGTATAACAAAGACAAATCAAAACTTATTCCCATCTTGCAGGATGTGCAAAGGGAATACAGATACCTGCCGGAAGAAATTATGGCGTACATCGCCACTTCGCTGGATATACCGCCTGCAAAGGTATTTGGGGTAGCGTCGTTTTACGCCCATTTTGCTTTGGAGCCGAGAGGCAAACATATTATAAGGTTGTGTTGCGGAACCGCCTGTCATGTTAAAGGTTCGCTAGGACTGCTCGAAGCGTTGCGAAAACGCCTGAACCTTACCGCCGAAAAACACACTACGGACGATATGCTGTTCACCATCGAAACCGTTTCATGTCTTGGGGCGTGCGGTTTGGCGCCGGTCATGGTTATAAATGAAGATGTATACGGACAAGTCACACCGGTTATGGCGGTAAACTTAGTGGAAAAAATTATGATAGAGGAGAACGGCAATGAAACAGGCGCTTAATAATATGTTCGACGATATTTACAAACCGCTTGACGAACCGTGCGCGGGTAAAATTGTAATCTGTACCGGCACCGGTTGTGTTGCTAGCGGTTCTCTCAAAGTATTGCAGGCGTTTACTGAAGAGATAAGAAAAGCAGGGTTTGACGTCGCTCAAACCTTGCCGGAAGCAAAAGAATCAACCCGCCCCGATTCAACAGTCAGATTGTCCAAGAGCGGATGTCAGGGGTTTTGTCAGATGGGGCCGCTGGTAACCGTGCTTCCAGAAAATATTCTTTATACAAAAGTAAAACCTGAAGACGTGGCGGAAATTGTAACGGAAACACTCTTGAACAAACGGGTAATAGAACGACTGCTCTATAAAGACCCGGTAACCAAAGAACCGTGTCAAGGACAAAATGAGATTGTTTTCTATAAACGCCAGTCCCGATTCGTGTTGAAAATGTGCGGCGAACTTGACCCGGAAAGTATAGACGAATATATTGAACGCGGAGGCTATGACGCCGCCAAAAAAGCCTATTCCGATATGACGCCCGAACAGATTTGCAAAATGATTCTCGAATCAGGGCTTCGCGGCAGAGGCGGAGGCGGGTTCCCGACCGGACGAAAATGGGAGCTGACCCGTATTCAACCCGGCGATAAGAAGTATGTTATATGCAACGGCGACGAAGGCGATCCCGGAGCATTCATGGACCGCAGTGTCATGGAAGGAAATCCACACAGCGTGATCGAAGGAATCATGATAGCCGCCCGAGCTGTCGGAGCCGACGAGGCGTATATATACGTAAGGATGGAATACCCGCTGGCGGTAAAACGTCTTCGCAAAGCTGTCGAAGCCGCAGAATCCAAGGGTGTTTTAGGTAAAAACGTTTTAGGATCAGGCAGACAACTTATATGCCACGTAATGGAAGGCGCCGGAGCTTTTGTCTGCGGAGAAGAAACCGCGCTCATATCGTCTATCGAAGGCAAACGAGGTATGCCGTCTCCAAAACCGCCGTTTCCCGCCCAAAAGGGTCTGAACGGCAAACCGACTGTCATAAATAACGTGGAAACACTGGCTACAATACCGTTGATCGTAAATCTCGGCGTCGAAAAATTCCGGAAAATCGGCAACGAAAAGTCGCCCGGAACCAAAACTTTTGCCTTAAGCGGCCACGTGGCCAACACAGGATTGATCGAGGTGCCCTTAGGCATAACATTGCGGGAAATTATCTATGATATCGGCGGCGGAGTAACCGATAAACACGGCACTATAACCAACGACGGTTTCAAGATAGTCCAGATCGGCGGCCCTTCCGGCGGGTGTCTGACAGAACAGCACCTTGAACTGTCCCTCGATTTCGATTCGCTCAGGGAAATCGGAGCTATGATCGGTTCCGGCGGACTGGTTTTAATGAACAAAAACACTTGTATGGTGAGCGTTGCGCATTACTTCATGCAGTTTACCCAGAATGAATCGTGCGGAAAATGCGTGCTGTGCAGAGAAGGTACAAAGCAGATGTTGTACCTGCTTGAAGACATTATGAACGGTCAGGCAACTGCCCAGACATTGGAATTGCTAGAACAACTCGCCAGAGTCGTACAGAAAGGATCATTGTGCGGATTGGGTAAAACCGCGCCTAACCCTGTATTGTCGACATTGCGTTATTTCAGGGACGAATACGAAGCGCATGTGTTCGGCAAACGATGTCCGGCAGGCCAGTGTAAAGCTCTGCTTGTACCTGAAATCGATCCTGAAAAATGTAAAGGATGTACGCTATGCGCCAGAAAATGCCCTGTTGAAGCCATTACCGGCGAACGCGGCAAACCGCATACTATCGATCCTGAAAAATGTATAAAATGCGGCGCATGCGCGGCCGCGTGTAAATTCTTAGCTGTAACGGGGGTGTAACATGAACAAAAAAGCCTTTATATATGTGGATGGAATTAAAGCTCCTATCAACGGTGAACGGAACCTGCTCGAAGTTATAAGAAAAGCGAACATAGATATACCGACGTTCTGTTACCATTCCGAATTGAGCGTTTACGGCGCATGCAGAATGTGCATGGTCGATGTGGAAGGGCAGGGATTGATGGCATCGTGTTCCGTTGCCCCTCAACCGGATATGAAAGTCAAAACCAATACGGCGGAGATACGGGAACTGCGTAAAATAGCGGTGGAACTCCTGCTTGCCAACCACGAGAAAAGTTGCCCGACCTGTAAACGAAGCGCTACTTGTAAACTGCAGGATTTAGGCAGAAAACTAGGTATTGACAAAGTTCGCTTTAAACCGATCAACAAACAACAACCGCTCGAAGACGCATCCCAAGTACTGGTTCGCGACCCTAACAAATGTATACTATGCGGTGACTGTGTCCGCATGTGCGCCGAGGTTCAGGGAATTGGCGCAATTGATTTTGCCTATAGGGGACACGACGTGGCGGTATTACCGGCATTCGGCAAAAGTCTTGATAAAGTGGAATGTGTGTTCTGCGGACAGTGCGCTCGCGTATGCCCGACCGGAGCTTTGACCGCAAAGTCACACGTCCAAGAAGTCTGGAAAGCGCTCGACGATAAAAATAAAAAAGTGGTAGTTCAAATTGCGCCGGCAGTACGTGTAGCAATAGGCGAAATGTTCGGTAAAGAACCGGGAACCGTCAGTACCGGACAGATAGTCTCAGCATTAAAAATACTCGGTTTTGACAGGGTCTACGATACGTGTTTTGCCGCAGACCTTACCGTTATCGAGGAAGGTAGCGAATTCATACGGCGTGTAACGCAAGACGGCGCTCTGCCTCAGTTTACATCGTGTTGCCCGGGATGGGTGAAATTTGTCGAACAATATTATCCGGAGTATCTTGATAATTTGTCCACATGCCGCTCTCCCCAACAGATGTTCGGCTCGCTGGCTAAAAAAATATTGCCTGACGATTTGAATGTCGCGCCGAAAGATTTGGTTGTGGTATCTATCATGCCGTGTACAGCCAAAAAATTCGAAGCGGCAAGACCGGAATTTCTACGGGACGAAATACCTGACGTGGATTATGTCTTAACCACACAGGAACTGGGACAAATGATCGAATCTAGCGGCATCAATTTCGTCAATCTGCAACCGGAATCGCTCGATTTACCGTTAGGATTCAAAACCGGCGCAGGGGTCATTTTCGGCAACACCGGAGGAGTCAGTGAAGCAGTCCTGCGGTTTTTGAATGAAAAACTTACAGGCAACACACAAGATAACTTCGAGTTTACTGAGGTACGTGGAACAGAGGGAATCCGTGAAGCCCAAGTTACTTTCGACGGCAAAACATACAGTCTGGCAGTCGTGCACGGACTGGGCAACGCTCGTAAACTGATAGAAAATATAAAAAACGGATCATGCCGCTATGACCTTATCGAAGTCATGTCTTGCCCGGGCGGTTGTATAGGCGGGGCAGGCCAGCCGATTTCCTTCGATTCCGATACCAGAGAAAAACGTACAAAGGCTCTGTATGAAGCGGATAAAATGCTTCAGCTACATAAATCGCAGGAAAATCCATATATTAAAAAATGTTACGATACACATTTGGGCGAAGTCGGCGGCGCTGTAGCCCATCATCTTTTGCATACCCATTACAAGAGCAGAAAACGCATACACGACGCTGACCTGTCGCTCATGGCGTCCAAAGAAGCCCAACAACTGGAAATCAGAGTCTGCGTAGGAACCAGCTGTTATCTGCGCGGTTCACAGGATTTGTTACACGCGCTACTTTGCGATATCCATCACAGCGATCTAAAAGACAAGGTGGACGTCAAGGCTACATTCTGCTTTGAAAAATGCTCGCAGGGGCCGGTTGTGCGAATCGGCGACAAACTGGTTACTTCAGCTACATTAGAAAAAGTCAAAGAGGAAATCGAATCGCAGTTGCGTAAACGACAATAACCGGAGGCATACCGATGAATAACAGCCAGCCCAATCAGATCGTATATACCAACAACGCCCGGTGCAGAGATTGTTACCGGTGTATACGGGTATGTCCGGTCAAGGCAATTCAGATAAAAAACGGCCAGGCTTTCGTTGACCCGCAGAGGTGTATTGTATGCGGAACATGCATCAGGGAATGCCCGCAAGGCGCTAAGACTTATAGGCACGACATAGAACAAGCCGCCACACTGGCGGCGCAACGCACTGTCGCAGTAAGCATAGCGCCGTCTTATGCCGCTGTTTTTCCCGACTGGCAACGCAAAAGGCTGGCTTCCGCTTTGAGAAAGCTGGGGTTTGATTATATTGCCGAAACGGCGATAGGCGCGTACCTGTCCGCGAAAAAAACAGTAGAATACACCTCAGCCAAGTGCGATATGCCGCATATTTGCACAGCTTGTCCTGCGGTGGTCAATTACGTCGAAAAATATAACGACAATTACATTAATCTGCTTGTTCCGGCTGTATCGCCCATGGTCGCTCACGCTAAATTTTTAAAAGAAAAATACGGGAAAAATACAGCAGTAGTTTTTATAGGGCCGTGCGTGGCAAAAAAAGCCGAAGCGCAACGCGACGAGTATTCATCGCTAATCGATTGCGTATTAACCTTTGAGGAACTGTTTATATGGTTTGAACAGGCGGGCATCAATCTTAAAACATGCGAAGAAAGCGATTTCGACGACTATCCTCCCGCTGAGGCGCGATATTATTCTATAGAAGGAGGATGGCTGAAAACCGCCGGTTGCGGCAGTGACCGCTTTGACTCCATGTACCTGTGCGTAAGCGGATTTGAGTCGGTAGAAGAATCACTGAAAACCGTTGCCGAACTGGAAAAACCGTGTATAGTCGAACCGCTGTTCTGCCCGCACGGATGCATCAACGGACCGGGAATTCATACTCAAGGCAACCTGTTTACCCGGCGCACAGCAATTATAGAACACGCCGGAGAAAATAAACCGGAGCGTATAAATAAAACTCCGGAAACTCAAGCCGATTTGACAACATCGTTTATAAAACGGTCTTCGGATATTCTCAAAAATGTTTCCCAAGATAAAGTCAGGGAAGTACTTGAAAAGACCGGTAAACTAAACGAGGCCGATCAACTCAACTGCGGCGCATGCGGATATCCGACATGCCGACAGCAGGCTATAGCCGTTGTGCAGGGCATGGCTGAAATAGATATGTGTATACCTTTCATGCGCCGCCTTGCCGAACAACGGTCAGACCGGATAATAGAAACCAGCCCGAACGGCATGGTCATTGTAGACGAGGACTTGCGCATCCTTACCATGAATCCGGCATTCAGGAAAATGTTCCTGTGCTCGGAAAATATTTTCGGCAAAAATATTTCACGGCTCATGGACCCTGAACATTTCATAAAAGTTATCTCAGGCAAAGAAGAAACAGTTACCGCCGTGGTATATCATCAACGATACGGCCTTATTTGCCATCAGGTGTTTTATATGCTCAAAGACGAACGCCAGATTGTGGGCATCTTTCTTGACATCACCAAAAGCCATACCGATCATAAGCGCCTCGAAGAACTTAAAGCAAAAACCATTTTGCAGGCTCGGGAACTGTATGAACATCAAATCGGAATGGCAAGCGAATTTGCCAGATTTCTCGGCGAGTATACAGCCAAAGGGGAAAAACTGATCGATAACCTCATGCAGTTGAACGATAACCCGCAAGAGGGCGTAGATTGATCATGATGAAAAACTCTTTTGTCGATATCTACTATAAACAATCTTCAAAAAGACCCGGCGACCCGTGCGGCGATGTGGTTGTATATAAGCGGGACGCCTACCACACCACAATTCTGCTGGTCGACGGCATCGGTTCGGGTATCAAAGCTCATATTGCCGCAACAATGAACTCGGCTCGTATCATGCAAATGCTTGCGGACGGGTTTTCTGTTCGCGACGTTTTTTCCCATATGGTAAAAACCATGAACGAATGGCGCAACTACGACAAACCGTTTTCAGCATTCACCCTTACACGCATTATGCACGACGGCACAGCAACAATGCTCTCATACGAGGCTCCGGTACCGTTACTGCTAGGCGCTCGCGAAGCGTATGTGCTTCCCGCACAAACGTTGACTATCGGTGAAGCATTGGTCAGCGAAATAGATTATCACCTAAGGCACGGCGAGGGCGTCGTACTGGTTTCAGACGGTATAACCCAAGCAGGAATAGGCAACGGACTTCCCAGAGGCTGGACTATCGAAGGCGTCAACGGATTTGTCAACCGCCTTGTTTCCCGCTCAACACCAACGGAAGATATCCCAGATCAAATTATTCAAGAGGCTTTTGTGATTGACGGATCTACATTCAACGACGATTGTACTGTAATAGCCGCCCCGTTTCGACACGGGCATGTGGTTACCATATTAACCGGACCTCCCGAATCACCCGCCGACGATGAAAAATCAATCGCAATGTTTCTTGAAAACAAAGGCACTAAAATCGTATGCGGGTCAACAACCGCTAATATTGTCGCAAGACACCTCAATACCGAGGTGCGGGTAGAGCATAACCGCAGGAATACAGGGACACCTCCGCAATATTTCATTGACGGGATCGATCTGGTAACAGAAGGAGCGATTACCCTTAATCAACTGCATAATATCCTCGACGAAGATTTGCTCAACACAGCCGAACGAAGCGCTGTTTTCGATCTGTGGCAACAAATAATGGAATCCGACCGGATTCAGTTCATGGTAGGAAAAAAAATCAACTCTGCCAGCGACGATATAATATGGCGCAAACAAGGTATTTTACCGCGTATCCGCATTGTCAACCTGCTGGCAAAAAAACTCGAATCCATGGGCAAACTGGTTACCATAACCTACGTATAATACTTGCTGTAGCCTAAATGAATTAAGCCTGCATCGAACTGCTAACTTCCAATCCTTTTATCTTTTCAGAATTTTATCAAACAATAACTGGTACGGATTTTGTATAATCAAGGTATTTGAATTTATTGTTTTACGGGGAAAGACGGTTTGTGTAATTTTTACACACTATGACGACGATTTATTTCATAAATACAACACTAAAGAGACATCTGTTACCAACGGATAATCCGAATCATGACAGGAGGAACACCCATGAGCGAAAGACCGCCATTTTTTAAACGCAAATACATTGTGAACAAAGAATTACAGTTCCACATATCTATTGTCATGATTATGGAAATTCTTCTCATGGCAATTGTTATGAGTACAATTATCGTATGCCTGAACAATTACTATCAAGAGATATTTCAGTATATCGCAGGTACTACCGAGTTGCAGACTCCATTGCGGGAAATAAATAAACCGATATGGCTGTTTATGCTGGGTAGTGTAAGTTTTAGTGTGTTTGTTTTTGCTCTGGTAGGTATTTTTTTGTCTCACAAAATCGCCGGCCCTTTATACCGCATGAAACGTATAATGATTGATATCGGTAAAGGAAAATTGCCCCGTGAAATACGGTTTCGCAAAGGCGACCATATGCATGACATGGCTGACGCCCTAAATGAAATGGTGCTTGGATTGCAAAACCGCGACAAAACGACTCTTGAGGCTATAAATAAAATAGAACGCATTGTTAACGAGTTAGCCAAAGCACTTGCCGATTCAAATCAGACTAAAAAACGCGATGAGTCCATTCAGCAACATCTTGGAGAATTGAATAGACTGATTGAAACGGAAAAAATCAAACACCCGGAAATAGCGTAAGGAGTTGATCCGTGAAAATTTCACCGCATCGTGAACTGAAGTCTAACAATATCGGATTCACTTTGCTTGAGCTGGTTGTAGTGGTAGCTGTATTAATGGTTGTTCTCTCAATTATAATCGCCGCTTCGCGTGAACTCAAGTATCATTCCAATCTTGCGTTTTGTATGAATAATCTGCGGCAGATTTCCCTTGCAATGGTAACCTATCATAACGATCATAACGACTATCCGTACGGCTTGCCTTACGATACTTTGAGCAACCAATTGAGCAGATATTTATCCAGCGACAAGATATTTGTCTGCCCGCAGGATGATTACGAATCCGTAGACAGTTACAGCCAATTTTATTGTTATCCCGGTCAAGATGCTGATGGTAGCAAATATGTTGTGGGATGCCCTCGCCATAAACGCGGCAGTCTGTGCGCCGCGGTTTTGGGTTTTCAGACGGCTTACATGACAAAATCGGCTAAAGTGACGGTGGATAATGTGGCTATTCGCACAGGTTGCGCTACTTCTGGCACAATGAATCTGGAAGACGGAACTACGATCAGTTCGAACGACATAGAGATGCACCTCGTGCAGTCGTTTCGCATGGCGGACGGATCTCTGTATACTATAATTCGCGTTCCTGAAGGAGAAACAGGTTCTTTGACTGTCAACGCTACCGAAGGAACGCAACTGGAGATTGTTACTCCTTCGCTTATAGCGGCTATTCGCGGAACTGCGTTTACAGTCGAGGTACAGTATGATAACGATTTACCTCTATCCAGTATATATGTTCATGACGGAATGGTTGAAGTACAACCCATAAACGGTTTGCGCAGGGTTGATAACGAATTCGTAGCGGCAGGCAAACGGGGCATGCACCTACGCCCCGGTGAATCGGTACAGATATATACTGAACCTCAGAAAATAAATATATCTGCGCTCAATACCAGAGTTGAAGCTTTGCAGGCTAAAATCCGCCGCGGTCTTGCGAGCGGAAAAGATATGAACCCTGAAATAGGTATGATCAAATGGCTAATGTCTTTCAGCAGTACTCCGGTATCTTTGGATTTTCCATCCGCAAAACCGGTCTATGATTTTTCCGGATCATATAATTCGGTAGCCGAAGCGCGGCAAGGGGCAATGAATGCGGTTCAAGGCATAAACAACGAAATGGATAATACAAGAACGGCTAAAAACTTCATTAAAAATATTGCCAACGAAGCGGAAAAAACATTAGGCGCTATTGTCAGGGATGCTGACACGTCGCAGAAACAATTAAATAAAGTGGTGGATGATTTATCCAAAAATAAACTCAGCAAAGCTATGGAATCCGCTCAAGCCGCTCAGGATGCCGCTATCGCCGCAGAACAGAAGGCTATTTTGATCAATCAACAGCTTCAGGCCGCTCAGCAAGCTAAGATAAATGCTGATAATGCCGTGGCCAGAGCGCAAGAATTAGCCGGCCATGCGGAAACCGCCGCTAACCAAGCCGCGGTGCTCGCTCAAGGCAACCCAACTGAAACCGGAAACGCACAACAGGCTAGAGTCTTAGCGGAAAAAGCTGTGAATGAAGTCCAAAAAGCTATACAGGAAGCGAATCAGTCGGCTATAGATTTATATAACATAATGCAGGCGCTACAAACTGCCAATGAAACCGCGGGATCCGCACGGTCATCGGCAAATCAGGCAAATCAACTGATCAGTCAGCACGGCAATTGATGTACGCATAACGCCTTCGAGATAAAATATTTATCTCATCATTCGGAAGTGTTACGCTGAATTTTCGCCCATGTATCTTTCAAAGAAACGGCTCTATTGAATACGAGTTTGCCGTTTTTTGAGTCCGGATCAATAGTAAAATACCCGTGCCGCAGAAATTGCAGGCTAGTTCTCGCAGGCATTTCCATTAAACCCGGTTCTACCTTGCTGTCCGCAATTATTTCCAGAGAATTCGGGTTGAGGTTAGACAAAAAGTCCTTGCCTTCCTCTGCGTCTTCAGGATTCGGCTTGTTGAACAGATTCTCGTATATGCGCACTTCCGCGTCAACTGCATGGTCAACGGATACCCAATGGAGAGTTCCTTTGACTTTTCTTCCGTCTTGGGACCATCCGCCTTTGGTTGCCGGATCATAAGAACATAACAATTCCACAGGCTGTCCGCTGGAATCTTTGAGGACTTCATCACAGGTAATATAATATGCGTGCTTCAAGCGAACCTCAGCGCCAGGCGACAAACGGAAATACTTTTTAGGCGGGTTTTCCATGAAGTCGTCCTGCTCGATATAAATTACCCGCGAAAATGGAATCATACGCACACCCATTGACTCGTCTTCAGGATTGTTTAGAGCTTCAAGTTGCTCAACTTTTCCTTCAGGATAATTTGTGATGGTAACTTTCAAAGGACGCAAAACAGCCATAGCGCGCGGCGCTCGTTTATTCAAGTCTTCACGCAAACAATATTCAAGAAGCGCAAGATCAACTGTGCTTTCGCTCTTGCCCACACCGATCATTTCGCAGAATGTTCTGATCGCTTCAGGGGTATATCCGCGCCTGCGCAATCCGGCAATAGTAGGCATTCGAGGGTCATCCCATCCACTGACAATATTTTCTTTGACCAACCGCAAGAGCTTGCGTTTGCTCATTACAGTATATGTCAGATTAAGACGGGCAAACTCAATTTGCTGTGGATGAAATACGTTGAGTTTTTCCAGAAACCAGTCGTATAAGGGACGGTGATCTTCAAATTCCAATGTACAAATGGAATGGGTTATTTTCTCAATGGAGTCTTCAAGCCCGTGCGCAAAATCGTACATCGGATAAATGCACCATTTATCACCTGTACGGTGATGCGATGCTTTTAAAATACGGTATACGGCAGGATCTCGCATATTTATATTGGGAGATGCCATATCTATTTTTGCGCGAAGGATGCATTCGCCTTCCTCAAAATCCCCGTTTTTCATTTTCTCGAATAACGCAAGGTTTTCTTCTATTGTCCTGTCTCGATAGGGACTAGGCTTACCCGGCTGGGTTAGAGTACCGCGGTACTCTCGTATCTGATCTGCGGTAAGGTGATCCACGTAAGCCAAACCGTCTTTAATAAGCTGTAGCGCCGCCTGATAGAACTGTTCGAAATAATCGGAGGCAAAATACAGCCGGTCTTCCCAATCAAAACCCAGCCACCGCACGTCTTCTTTTATGGATTCGACATATTCGAGTTCTTCTTTAACAGGGTTGGTGTCGTCAAACCGCAGATTACACAACCCGTTGAATTCTTTGGCAATACCGAAATTAAGGCATATCGATTTTGCGTGGCCTATATGCAAATAACCATTCGGTTCGGGTGGGAACCGGGTATGTACTCTTGAGCCGTTTTTATTATCTTCCAGATCTTTTTTTATTATTTCTTTGATAAAGTGGGAAACCGGCTGAGTTTTTTCCTCTGACATATCTGTGCTCCTGTTATCGGTTGAGTGCTTTAAAATCAGAATTTACTTGATCTGCGAATATAATTTACCCGCAAAAACAACCTAAAATCAACCATGAAAATTTAGATAATTTAACATTCAACAAAATATTTCACCATAAACTAATTGAGAGTAAGGAACTTATTTTTCGCCTTAATCTGACGGGCGATATCGGAAATATTTTTGCGGATATACGTAACTTTATGAGCAGGCCCGTTTTCGTTTTCTGTCATCAAACCGTGCTCGACTATTTCAACAAACTCATTTATTTTCGATTCCTGTAATGGATACGGATGCTCCGCCCAGAATTTAAGGTGTTCCATCTCGTACCTGCCCATCTTTTCAGAACCGTCAGCCGGACACAAAGGACGGGGGTTAACAGCCAACTGATAACCTTTAAGCGCCATAATCAGCGGCTGGTAATTGTGTTCCACATACAAACGGGCAAACAGGTATTCCACCACAGTGGTTTTGTGCTGTCGTTCCCTATCCTGACAATGTATATTTTCAAGACTGAACCTCACGAAACCGTATTCATCTACGATTTCACGGTTAAAAATGCGCTTTTCTCGCAAAATCTGATGCGTATCATACCCCAAATCACCGCCAAGCAACAATAAACAGATTAAATGATCTATATCGTTCTGGCGCGTAAACTGTACCTTCTCAGCCGCCTGAATGGATATATGCAAGCTGTGCGGACGAATACCGGTAAACCTAGTCGCTTCATTTATCAAGCGGTCTAAAATCCATGGATCAAGAGTTACCGGCTTCGACAAATCCTCGAAAATTTTACTGCGTCCGAACGCATACTCCAAAAAACCGAATGAACGTTCTTTGAGAGGATCAGGAAAATGATGGTCGTCTATGTGTCCGCCAATTTTCCACATCCTGCCGGTAAAATCGAAATCATGAAAGTAATGAAAATAGTTGTATACAGAATCAAACGGGCGCTCTTTTTCAACGGCAAACCGTCCGCCGGTACTGAATTCCACCTCCGCACCCAGAGGAATCACACCGGGATGGCGGTTTTTCTTAACCCACTCGACTTTCCGCTCTATCGATTCTTTATCATATATGGTATCCGCTATTTTTATTGCTTTATGCGCATAATCGACGTATTCCCATGAATCATTGAACGTATCCGCCTTATATTGTTTCATCAGCTGTGCAACCTCGTCCGAGCGCTCATTTACAACTGTAAGAGCGATCATTATCGAGATGGTATATGCGTAAAACTCGTGTTCCACCTTAACCCGTCCGGTAAAATCGAATCTGATACGATCTTCTATCTGATTGAATATCATGTGTTTAACCGCAAACGATATATAGTTGTCGGCATACGCCAGTATCGCAGGGTTGTTGCGGATAGGTTTAAGGGTAGGCAACTCCTTCTTTGCAAGATTTTTTGACAAATATTCCAGCGAAAGATTGCGGTGTTCTATGTGAGAACGCACCAGATCCTCGAAATCGGATCCAAGTAGCTCTTTCTTTATCCGCTGATATTCCGACGCCTTAAGAACATCCTGATCTTTTAAAGAATCCTGCATCATCAGCTCGTTGACTTTGCTTGCGACATATTTTTCAATACGGTCTTCTATGTCGGTACCGGGTAAAAAATATTTTTTAATGGATTTAACATTGCCGATATACACTTCGCATTCAACAGGACGAGTATTGCCTTCGGTATAAACCTTAACCGTGCGCCGCCAGTACAAATCGCCTTCAGCTTCGTACTTATCCATTTTAAGCATTGACTCGGCATCGACGTCATACAAAATATAACCGTCGACAAATTCGCCGAAATACGGAATAATAAACGGAAAGCAGGCTCTGGAAGTTACTTTACGATAGTTTTTAAGGACAGCTTTTTCACTGCGGAACGTGTGGGACGTGACTATTTTTTGATTTTGTTCGCTGATTAACGTACCATATACAAATAAATTCATATTGCCGATCTTGCTTACCCCAGCCGGAAAAATTTTTAAGAGCTTTTATTTGGTTATCAGTATTTTATTATCGAATAAAGAGGATATGGATTAAGGGTCTTACGGCCTTTGAGAAACTCCAGTTCCACTACGACAGCAATATCAACCAACTCCGCCCCCTGCGACGCTACCAATTCGGCACAAGCGCGCAATGTCCCTCCTGTAGCAATCAAATCGTCTACCAACAGGACACGGTCGTTCTTTTTTACTGCATCCACATGCATTTCTATAATGTCGGTACCGTATTCCAGATCATAGGTTTTCTGAATTGTTTTATACGGCAATTTACCCTTTTTACGAATCGGTATAAACCCGGCCTTCAACTGCACCGCCAACGCCGCTCCGATAATAAACCCGCGCGATTCTATTCCCACCACATAATCAATCTTACTTTGCTTGTACTGCTCAAATAAAATACGGTTTACCTCCGCAAAAGTCTGAGGATTTTTAAGCAGTGGCGTAATATCCTTAAAAACAATGCCTTTTTTAGGAAAATCTTTTATGTCTCGAATATATTTAGTCAAGACAGACATGATAGCAAATCTCCTGTAAATGGTGGGTTAGGTTTGCGGTTGCGGTTAGACGGAATAGTCGTCATACTCAAGGTCATATTCACGCAGATAAGTTCGAAGTTTTTTTATGGCGCCTTTCGATAACTGGCGGATTCGCTCTCTTGTTACACCGATGATATCACTTATTTCATCAAGCGTTTTTCGGGTTTCATCGAAAAGCCCGAACCGGTGTATCAGTATTTTCTGCTCGCGTTCGTTAAGCAAACTGAGCAATTGCAACAGATCGTCTTTAAGCATATCGGAGCACAACGCCTGCAAAGGGGTCATCGCTTCAGGGTCTTCAAGCATCTGTATCAACTCCGTAACCTCATCTTCGTGTATAGAGCTGTACAGAGAACTGGGTTTTTGCAGGAGTTCCTGAATTTCCACAATAGTTTTGAGCGACTCACCGGTTTTTTCGGCTATTTCCGCGTTTGTAGGTTGCCTCCCATACTGCGTATTCAATTTATCGATGGCTTTTCGCACCACAGCCATCTTCTCAATCATATAAACAGGTATGCGAATAATTTTACCCTGATTTGCCAGCGCGCGGACAATTGACTGCCGTATCCACCATGACGCATAAGTGCTGAGCCTGCATTCCTTAGAAAGATCGAATTTCTCTACCGCTTTCATCAAACCGAGGTTACCTTCCTCGACTAGATCAAGGAAAGGTAACCCCAAGTTGGAATATTTTTTCGCTATACTGACTACCAGTCTCAAATTCGACCGGATCAGTTTCCGATAAGCGTCGACATCGCCTTCCTTTGCCAACCGGGCAAGCTCACACTCGTCTTCCCGATTAAGCAGTGGAATTTCGCCGATATCTCTCAGATAGATTTGCACCGAGTTTCGCGAAGTCATGCTTCAACCTATAGTCCAGAGTCATTTTCTGCAAAAAAAGACAGTTAAACAAGATGTATCAGTTCAGTACTATACTATACTAATACTATTTTTTCAAATGTTTGTACACTTCTTTTTTCGGAAAAATATTTTTTTACTCCAGTGCAAAGTTTATTTTTTATTATTTTTTACTGTCTATAGCCGCATGCGCCGCCGCCAAACGGGCGATCGGAACACGGTACGGCGAACAACTTACATAGTTAAGTCCGGTTTTATGACAGAAATCCACCGACCTCGGATCACCGCCATGCTCTCCGCAAATACCAACCTTCAATTTCGGATTTGTCTGACGACCAAGTTTAACGCCCATTTCCACGAGTTTTCCTACACCGTTTTTATCAAGCGTCTGGAACGGGTCGTCTTCCAAAATACGCTTCTCGACATAATCCGGTAAAAATACTCCGGCGTCATCACGGCTGAACCCGAATGTCATCTGAGTCAAATCGTTGGTTCCGAAACTGAAAAACTCGGCTTCCGCGGCAATCTCGTCCGCCAGCAACGCCGCGCGCGGTATTTCTATCATAGTACCGATTGTATAATCCAGATCAACACCGCACTCGGAAATAACTTTTTTCGCTACGGCAAGTATCTCTTCTTTAAGCATTTTCAGTTCTTTAACGTCTCCGATCAACGGTATCATTATTTCCGGAAGAACCTTAACTTGTTTCTCTTTTTTGATTTCGCATGCCGCTTCAATGATCGCGCGTGCCTGCATGCGGGCTATTTCCGGATAGGTAATGGCAAGACGGCATCCGCGATGGCCAAGCATCGGATTGAGCTCTTTGAGGCTCTCTATCTTCGATTCGAGTTTTTCAACAGATACGCCCATGTCCGTAGCAAGTTCCTCAATAGCTTTTTTCTCATGAGGCAGAAATTCATGCAACGGCGGATCAAGCAACCTGATGGTTACCGGCAGACCGTTCATTGCCTCGAAGATACCTTTGAAATCCGCTTTCTGCATAGGCAAAAGTTTTGCAAGAGCCTTTTCCCTGCCGGCTACATCTGAAGAAAGAATCATTTCACGCATTGCCTTGATACGGTCGCCCTCGAAAAACATGTGTTCCGTACGGCACAATCCGATTCCTTCAGCTCCGAATTTACGGGCGACAGCGGCATCGTTCGGAGTATCCGCATTAGTTCTGACTCCGAGTGTACGCAGTTCGTCCGCCCATTTCATGATGATTTCGAAATCACCGCCCAAATCAGGGGTAATGCGTTTCACTTCACCATTAAACACTTCGCCGGTCGAACCGTCTAAAGATATAATATCGCCTTCTTTTATAAGCACATCGCCTACAGTGAAGGTCTTAGATTTATAATTGATCGATACGTCGCCGCAACCCGCAACGCAACATTTGCCCATGCCGCGGGCAACGACAGCCGCATGCGATGTCATACCGCCGCGGGCAGTCAAAATTCCCTGCGCTACATTCATACCGCCGATATCTTCCGGCGATGTCTCGACGCGCACTAGAATAACTTTCTCGCCCAATTCAGCCCACTCTTCCGCATCATGAGCATTGAAAACAACTTTGCCTACCGCCGCGCCCGGAGATGCCGGCAGTCCTTTTGCCAACACTTTGTGAGTGGCTTTGTCTTTTACGTCAAAGGTAGGATGCAATAGCTGATCGAGCTGTGAAGGCGCCACACGTTTTACAGCCGTAGTTTTATTGATGGCTCCTTCGTTAACCATATCCACAGCTATTTTTAAAGCGGCCGCCGCAGTACGTTTTCCGTTACGTGTCTGAAGCATATACAGTACGTTGTTCTGTATAGTGAACTCTATGTCCTGCATATCTTTATAATGATTTTCCAGCCTTTTGTACACATCTACCAACTGCTGGTATACTTCAGGCATCAGTTCTTCCAGACTAATCAGGTTCTCATCGGTCTTTCTATCCTTGCGAAGCGGATGAGGGGTTCTTATACCAGCAACAACATCCTCGCCCTGAGCGTTCTGCAAAAATTCCCCGTAGAATATTTTCTCGCCGGTCGACGGGTCTCGGGTAAAAGCAACGCCGGTTGCGCAGTCTTCGCCCATGTTGCCGTAAACCATTGCCTGAACGTTTACAGCTGTGCCCCAGTCGGACGGAATATTGTTCAGTTTACGATATCTGATGGCACGATCATTTTCCCACGAGTTGAACACAGCCTTGATGGCTCCCCACAACTGTTCCATAGGATCGGTCGGAAAATCTTTGCCGGTATATTCTTTCACCTTGGCTTTAAATACTGGTATAAGTGATTTCAGATCGTCCGCGGTAAGATCGTTATCAGCTTTTACACCCTTTTCTTTCTTTTTCTCTTCAAGAATATGCTCAAGCAATTCCGAATCCATGTCCATAACAACATTAGAATACATCTGAATGAACCGGCGGTAGCTATCCCATCCAAACCGAGGATTGCCGGTTTTCTCGATAAATCCGGCAACGATTTCATCGTTTATGCCGAGATTAAGCACTGTGTCCATCATTCCGGGCATAGATACACGCGCACCGGAACGAACCGACACCAGCAACGGGTTATTCCTGTCGTTGAATTTCATACCCATGGCTTTTTCGAGTTTCTTCAAGTTTTCTTCAACCTGATCTTCAAGCCCTTCAGGTAATTTCTGTCCGTTTTTGTAGTAATACACGCATGATTCTGTTGTAATTGTAAAACCGGCAGGAACAGGAATACCCAGATTGGTCATTTCGGCAAGATTAGCACCTTTGCCGCCAAGCAAATTCTTCATATCGGCAGAACCTTCCGAACTGCCGCTACCAAAAAAGTACACATATTTAGTCATTGTTCACAAACTCCTTCTTTTTCGTTTCGCTACACTCTATTTTCAATTGGCATTGCTCACTATAAAAATATTTTAAATTTGCAAGAGTAAAATTGAGGCTCAAGGTTACCATAAGAGATTTTCTTTTACAATATTTTTTCAAAAAAAACAGAATCCCGATTCTCATAATTTTATATAACATGCTGTTATATCTTCATTATTAGTAATCGGTTAAAAAATCAAAAAATATCCTTTCAGAACTATAGAGAAGATATTGTCAAATGTTGTTCACCGGAAAATAATTTACCCGTTATTTTTATACACGACAAAGCGGAGCCGGGGTTACCGGCTCCGCTTTGTCGTGTATTTATGATCTATAATCACTTCACTTCTTCATAGTCTGCGTCAATATAATCGTCGCTGTGACCTGCAGGCTCGTTTTCAGTTTTCTGAGATGTTTGCTCTGCTCCGGCGGTATGGGTTTGATACGCTCCCGCAGACGCTCCCTGTTGCGTGCCTGCCCTCTTGTAAAGTTTAGTAGATACTTCCTGCCATGTTTGCTGAAGCGCGTTCATAGCAGGTTCGATCGCCGATGAATTACGCTCTTTGACCGCTTTTTCGAGGTCGTTTTTTAGTGATTCAAGTTTAGATCGGTCGGCAGGATCGATCTTATCACCGTTTTCTCTGAGCAGTTTATCCGTCTCGAAAGTCAATTGTTCCGCGCGGTTGATTTTATCCACGGTTTCTCGTTGCTGTTTATCTTCATGAGCGTACTGCTCTGCTTCTTTAACCATCCGGTCGATATCTGTTTTACTAAGTCCGCTTGACGCTTCGATACGGATGGATTGTTCTTTTCCTGTGGCTTTATCTTTGGCGGATACATGCAGTATACCGTTTGCGTCAATATCAAACGTGACTTCGATCTGCGGTATTCCACGCGGCGCGGGCGGGATATCGGTCAACTGAAACCGCCCGATAGATTTGTTATACGCGGCCATTTCTCTTTCGCCTTGCAAAACATGTATATCCACAGCGGTCTGATTATCCGCGGCAGTCGAGAATACTTCCGATTTTTTTGTCGGTATCGTTGTGTTTCGCTCAATTAGTTTAGTAAACACTCCGCCCTTGGTTTCCACACCAAGCGACAGCGGTGTAACGTCGAGCAGTAAGACATCTTTGACCGCGCCGGACAACACACCGCCCTGAATACTCGCGCCAATGGCAACAACTTCGTCGGGGTTGACTCCTTTATGCGGTTCCTTGCCGAACAATTCTTTGACAATCTGCTGAACAGCAGGCATACGTGTCTGTCCGCCGACGAGTATCACTTCGTCAATATCGCTTGCCGACAATTTGGCGTCCTGCATAGCCTGAATACAAGGCTTCTTTGTACGTTCAAGCAAACCGGATACAAGCTGTTCGAGTTTCGAGCGTGTGAGAGTAATATTGAGATGTTTCGGGCCGCTGGAATCGGCAGTGACAAACGGCAGATTAATTTCCGTAGACATTGACGAAGACAGCTCGCATTTGGCTTTTTCAGCGGCTTCTTTGAGTCTCTGTAGCGCCATCTGGTCTTTGCGAAGGTCTATTCCGTTATCCTTCGTAAATTCTTCCGCAAGATAGTTGATTATAGCATCGTCGAAATTGTCGCCTCCCAGATGCGTATCTCCGTTGGTAGACAATACCTCGAAAACACCCTCTCCCAACTGTAATATGGAAATATCGAAAGTTCCTCCGCCAAGGTCGAAAACCGCTATTTTCTCGTCATTCTTCTTATCCAAGCCGTACGCCAGAGCGGCGGCAGTCGGTTCGTTAATGATTCGCAACACATCAAGACCGGCTATCGCGCCCGCTTCTTTTGTCGCCTGCCTCTGTGCGTCGTTGAAATACGCCGGAACGGTAATTACCGCCTGCGTTACTTTGCTACCCAGATAATCTTCGGCGGTTTGCTTCATTTTCTGCAAAATCATAGCGGATATTTCCTGCGGTGTGTAATGCTTGCCTTCCAGCTCTACGACCGCGTTACCGGCCTTGTCGGCTTTTACTTTATAGGAAACCGATTTCTCTTCTTCTTTAACTTCCGTATACTTCCTGCCCATAAACCGCTTTATGGACATTATAGTATTGCCGGCGTTGGTTATTGCCTGCCGTTTAGCCACAGTTCCCACAAGCCGTTCGCCGTTTTTAGTAACCGCCACGACCGACGGGGTAGTGCGCCCTCCTTCAGCATTGGTTAGCACCACAGGTTCTCCGCCTTCCATCACAGATACACATGAGTTGGTAGTACCCAAGTCTATTCCGATTACTTTACCCATAACTTTATATCCTCCTTTTAAAGTTTTATATATTTCGCGTTACAGGATTTAAACATCAATATAATACAATACAAGCGCCATGCCACATTTGGACATTGACGCATGTATCTATATAACTAATTTATAAAAAGAATGTTAGGCATTACGACAACAAGATTGAGGTAAAAATAAGCCGTGACAAACAGGCTCAAGAAAAAATAAGTTGTGTCAATTTGTTACAATAAATAAAAACTGAGAGTCATTGAACGTAACTTCAACACGGTTTCCTTCCGCTATGCTACCTTCAAGCATGCGTATAGCCAGCGGATTCAAAATTTCGCGCTGGATTGCACGTTTGAGCGGACGCGCTCCAAACAGCGGATCGTAAGCGATTTTAGCAAGATGATCCTTAGCGGCGCTACTTAGAGATATTTCGATTTTTTTATCTTCAAGCCGTTTGGCCAGATGATGAAGCTGGATATCGATAATATGCTTTATGTCATCCTGCGTAAGGTTGTTAAATACCACTATTTCGTCGATTCGGTTGAGAAATTCCGGCCTGAACTGTTTGCGTAGCAGTTCGAGCATCCTGTCATTGAGTTCCTGACGGGGACGGTTTGACAGATCATGCACAAGATGGCTTCCTAAGTTTGAAGTCATGATGAGCACCGCGTTCTTGAAATCGACAGTACGCCCTTTGTTATCGGTAAGACGCCCTTCGTCGAGAATCTGCAGAAAAATGTTGAATACGTCATGATGAGCTTTTTCAATTTCATCAAACAACACCACTGTATACGGTTTGCGCCTAATCGCCTCTGTAAGTTGTCCGCCTTCCTCGTAACCCACATATCCGGGCGGCGGCCCGACCAGCCGGGATACCGAATGCTTTTCCATATATTCGCTCATATCAATACGAATCATTGCTTTTTCATCGTCAAACATGAAATAAGCCAGTGAACGCGCAAGTTCGGTTTTGCCGACTCCTGTAGGACCGAGAAAAATAAACGAGCCTATCGGGCGGTTAGGATCCTGAATATCCGCTCGAGCACGCCGTATCGCGTCTGATACCAGCTCTACCGCTTCATCCTGCCCGACAACCCGTTCTTTAAGACGGCTTTCCATGGCGATAAGTTTCTGTATTTCACCTTCCAGCATACGCGAAACAGGAATACCTGTCCATTTTGAGACAATTTCCGCTATATCCTCCTCGTCTACTTCTTCTTTGAGCATGACGGATTCTTTTTGAAGCTGAGCGAGTTTCGCGTTGGCATCTTCAAGGTTTTTATTTAACTGCGCCCGTTTGCCATAGCGTATTTCCGCCACTTTCTCGTAGTTGCCTTCCCTCTCATAACGCTGTTCTTCACTATTGAGCTGGTCGAGTTGTTCTTTGATAGACCGTATATGCTCAATAATTTCTTTTTCCTGTTGCCAGCGTGATTTTAGCAGAGCACTCTGTTCTTTTAGTTCCGCAAGTTCCTGTTCTATCTTCTGACGCCGTTCTTTTGAGGCGGCGTCTTTTTCTTTTTGCATTGCCTGACGTTCTATTTCCAACTGCATAATTCGCCGTTCTATTTCATCTATTTCGGTAGGCATGCTGTCAATTTCTATACGCAGTTTGGATGCGGCTTCGTCAATGAGGTCGATAGCTTTATCAGGCAAAAACCGGTCTGTAATGTATCTGTCTGACAATGATGCCGCCTGAATTATAGCTGTATCTGTGATGCGAACTCCGTGGTGAACTTCGTATTTTTCTTTCAAACCACGCAAAATAGAAATCGTATCTTCAACCGACGGCGGCTCGACCATTACAGGCTGGAAACGGCGTTCCAGCGCGGCGTCTTTCTCAATATATTTCCTGTATTCGTCAAGCGTTGTAGCTCCGATACAGCGCAGTTCGCCGCGCGCAAGAGCAGGTTTGAGCATATTTGACGCATCGACCGAACCTTCCGCAGAACCTGCTCCGACCAGCGTATGCAATTCATCGATAAATATGATTATTTTCCCGGAGGCTTCCTCTATCTCTTTAAGCACCGCTTTGAGACGGTCTTCAAATTCTCCGCGGTATTTTGCGCCGGCTACCATAGCTCCGATATCGAGAGCGATAAGCGATTTGCCGCGCAACCCTTCGGGTATGTCGCCGCTGACCATCCTCTGAGCAAGGCCTTCCACAATAGCTGTTTTACCCACGCCCGGTTCGCCGATTAACACAGGATTGTTTTTTGTCCTGCGCGATAATACCTGCATGAGCCTGCGTATTTCGTCGTCCCTGCCTATTACAGGATCGAGTTTTCCTTGCCGCGCCAGCGCGTTCAAATCTCTGCCGAACCTCTCGATAGCCTGATATTTGCTTTCCGGATTCTGATCGGTTACCCGTTGAGAACCCCTGATGGTTTTCAAAACGGCAAGCAGGCTGTCATGAGTAATTTTGTATCCGGAAAACAGTTTGCCGGCCTCCGATTGCGATTCCTGCGACATCGCCAGAAGAATATGTTCTGTGCTGATGTATTCGTCTTTAAGTTTTTTAGCTTCTTTTTCAGCAGAGTCAAAAATTTTCTGCAGTTCCGACGACAGATACAAATTATTTGCCTGACCATATACCTTTGCCAGTTTGCCGAGTTCCTGCTGGCAGTCGCTGTCAACCCTTGCCGGTTGAATTTCCAGCTTCTGCAAGATCGGGGGTATCAATCCGTCTTCCTGTTCCAGCAACGCTTTTAGCAAATGCAGGGAAGATATTTCCTGATGATTGTTATCACGGGCGATACTTTGTGCGTCCTGTATGGCTTCCTGTGTTTTGACTGTCAGTTTGTCGTATCTCATAGCTGTGGAACTCCTTTCATTACCGCAAAGCATACAGGCGTTTGACACGATCCTCAGTAGACGGATGAGTACTGAACAACCGCGCCAGCGAACTGCTTCTAAATGGATTGACGATAAATAGATGGGAAGTTACATACGATCCCGATTGCAACGGATTATGTCGTACGCTCCGTTCAAGTTTTTCAAGAGCGCGAGCCAGTCCAACAGGCGATCCGGCAAGTTCAGCTCCGCCTTTGTCTGCGGCGAATTCGCGAGAACGTGAAACCGCCAGCTGTATGATTACAGCCGCAACAGGCGCAAGTATGGATAACACCAGCATGCCAAGAACATTGTCGTTGCGGTTGCGCCCGCTTCCGAAAAACATCAACGAGTAACGCAACATGCTGGCTATAAGTGTAATAGCCCCTGCTATCGTAGCGGCTACAGTGCTAATAAGACTGTCGTGATGTTTTATGTGGCTCAACTCGTGCGCAAGCACACCTTTGAGCTCTTCTTCAGATAACAAATGGATTATTCCTTGCGTAACCGCCACAGCGGCATGACTCGGATTTCGTCCGGTAGCAAACGCATTCGGCGTCGATTGAGGAAGTATGTACAATTTAGGCATAGGCATACCAGCCCGCTGTGTCAAATCCTCAACCATGCGATAAATTTCCGGCGCTTGGTTGCGCTCAAGCGGCTGGGCGCGGTACATTTTGAGAACAATGGTATCGCTCCACCAGTAACTTGCAAAATTGATAGCCATGGCTATGACGAAAAAGACAATCGCTCCCTGTGATCCTCCCACATATTGCCCCATAACTACCAACAATCCGGTCAATAACCCCAGTAAAAGCGTTGTTTTGATGGTGTTCATATTGCATCCTCCTATTATAAATGGTGTTTTATCCTGTTTTTTGTATAATATATGATCACATTATATACCAGAATGTTTGTTTTTAGGCATATAAATTTTAACTCGCTTTGCAACAAAAAGTTACAAGCATATCTATTTTTCGAGCTATATTTTTTGAGTCATGGTGCTATGCCATTATGGCGCATTGCGTGACAATTATGATAACAGAACAGTTATTACTGAATAATTTTAAGTACGATGAATGTCAGGTCGTCGTCAAGAGGCTGGTGTCCGATGTATTCATGCAGATACCAAAACAATATGGAACTGATTTCCTGCGCGGATTTGTCTTTGTTTTCGCGAATCACCTGCTGAATTCTATGCATACCGAGAAATTCTTTCTGATTGTTTGTCGCTTCGGTTAACCCGTCGGTGTAAAACAGATAGATATCGCCTTTTTGTAACGGTATAACTATTTCGCCGTAGTCCGTTTTTTCAAATAAACTCAGGAATAACCCGTCGGTAGTGATAGCTATAAACTCATCCTCTTGAGCGCAGTACCGCATTGAAGGATTATGACCGGCGCTGGTATAGTGAAGCATTCGTTCTCTTGTATTTACAATGGCGTAAAGCATTGAAACAAAATTATTTCGTGGAATGTTTTTGAAAAGGAATGCGTTGAGCGCTTGAACAACTTCTTTGGTAGAAACGATGCCGATTGACGAAAGCTGTGCACAGGTCTTTACCAGCGTCATAATAAATGCCGCAGATACTCCGTGACCGGTAACGTCAGCGACGATAAATCCGGTATTATCGGCATCAATGGAAATGTAATCGTAATAATCGCCGCCTATCATTTCCGCAGGGGTATACATTGACGCTACTTCAAAAACTTCGCTTTCAGGCGGTTCTTTGGGTAAAAGTTCCATCTGCATTTCCATAGCTATTTTCATATCAGCCTCCAGTTTAGTTTTCTGGATAGTCTGCTGATACAAAGTAGCGTTTTCGATAGCTACGGTGGCCATACTGGCAAGGGTTGTAAGAGCTACGATGTCGTCCGGACTGAAACTATCGCAAAAAAGTTTATTGATGACCATCATCGTTCCTATAACACTGGTTGCCGTTTTGAACGGGATACAAGCAAGGGCGTTAATGTTTAGATTGCGATCTTTGAGAATATCGCGGTCGAGTTGCTCGTCTACTTCCTGCTGATTCAGAATAACTACTTCGCCGGACTCAAGCACTCTCTGGTAGATCGGTTTGCCTCCGTTATCCTTGAAACGGATAGCCTTGATTACCTCAAATCCGAGACCGAACTCGATTTTTTTTGAAATCTCGCCGTTTTCCAGCAGTAAAGCGGCGCCCACTTCCGCTCCAATAGAATTGATGATCATGTCGACCAGTGTCGCCAGCAGGCGGTTGGGGTCATGGATGGTGGTGAGAAGTTTGCCTGCTTCGTAAAACTTATGAAGTTGAACTGTGCGGTCTTCTATTTTTCTGTCCAGTTCGGCGTTGGAATGGATGATTTGGTTCTGTATTTCTTCCAGCTCTGCGCTTAGTTTTATTATCTTTCCGGTCATTCGAATATTATCGATTATAGTGGTCAGCAAATCGTTGAGCGAGATAATCAAATCCTGCTCAAATGCTGAAAACGGTTCTCCGGTTTTCCGGCTAACTATCAAAGCGCCTATATAGTTGTTCTTTGAATAGAGCTTTTTTATAATTACCGTTTCGCGCGAAGGTTCGTCCTGTTCAACCGCATTTCCCGCATGCTTGTGACAGAAAAACGACAGTTTCAGCTTAGAGTAGTTGAATTCACAGGTTTTTTGAACGCTACACATGATATGTTCGATAAACACATCATCCGCATTGGATGTTCTGTCTATAAGCAGTTCTTTTGAGTCTGCCATATATATGGCCAGTATATCATAAGGTATTGTAGCCCCGAGTAGCTTGAATATCTGTTCTATAAGCTCGTCAGGATTTTCGATATTGTTGGCGTGTTTGTTGATGAGATTAATAACGTTTTTCTCAAGCAGTTTGTATTCTAGTATTCTGCTGATACGCTTGAGAATATCAATTTCCGACAATCGTTTTCCGTCGCGATATGCCGGAGACAACTGGGGGTTGCGTTTTTGAACCTGCTCATGGATAATTGACAACAGGGCGAACTGGTCGATATCCCTGCTTATTACTTCATCGATCTCAAATTGGCTTTCCGTGCGGTGTGAATGGGAATTGTTTTCAGGTTCAATCCAAAGAAGCCTGATATGGCGTGTCGCGGAATCGAACTTTAAAATCCTGCAGGTTTCCTCGCCGGTAAGCTGGGGCAATTGCGGGTCAATAATTACAATATCCGGCCAATGCGAATAAATACACCTCAGTACATCTATGCCGTCATGAGCTATAACTACATCGTAACCGAATAGATTCAAGTTATGCCTGTAGCGCTTGATCAGTTTTTCATCCGTCATAGCGATCAAAATTTTAGATTTTTTGATCTCTGGTAAACAGCTCAAATCATCTTACTCCTTCAAAGTTGCATAACTCTTAAACGCGCTGTGATTTTGCTTATGTACGTCCTTGCATATATCCAAATCGTTCTCGATCGATTCAAGCGAACACAATATTTCCTCCAATAGATTTTGAAGGCGGTCTATAATCTGAGTGTGTTCCACAGATGTCTGCATATTTTCCGCATGCTGAGCGTCGACGGTCTGCAATAACGACGACTTTCGTATCTGTTCACTGATAATATGCAGGCTGTTGCGCATTCCGGCAGACGTTTTTTCCGCATCGTGTTTGATATGATCCGGAATAAACCGGCAGGTATACCGCCAGCTTATTTCAAATATAATAAACATCTCGACGCCGACCGTTAAAACGTGTACCCATATAGCATCCGTAAAAGTAGCCAGCAATGTGTGCAACTCGACAAATATGGTTACCATCAGGCTTACAGCCACCACATTGACGACTGTCAACACGAACTCAGGCCTAAAAGGCGTATGTCGTTTCATATTATCCTGCTCATTTAATTTCGAATCTTGCGAACCCTTTGTCAGGGGCATATATCATCCAATTCCCAAAAGATAATTCGGTTATTTCGGTGGATTTCTTTAGATAAAACATGAATGCCAATGACTTATTCCCAAAACAAATTTATTAAAATCAAATAAGTTTTCTTAGAATTAACACACGGTTATTTGCATAAACGGAAAAAGCATGGTAAAATTCTTGTAATAACCTGTGAATGCTTTCAGAAAATAAATATCTTTTCACAAAAAAGGTGTGACAATGAAAGTGTGTAATCTATTTGCATACCGTATCTTGTGCTTTGTAGTATTTGCGGTTTTTATTTATACGCCGGCTTTTTCAGCATACTACTTTATAGATAATACACTGAACATAACTTAAAATATTTCTGCTGATCAAATAATTGTGGGGTATTTCGGAACAGGCGTCGTAAACCAATCGGGATATACCGTTTCCACAATTACCGATGGACAGATGCGAATCGGTGAGGAGACTGGATCCACAGGGACATATAACTTACACGGCGGAACAATTGATATCAGAGGTCATGAGGTAATGAGGTCATCGGATTCCACGGTACCGGAAATTTTTATCAAACCGGCGGCACATTGAATATCAATAAAAGTATGCTTGCCTGAATAATTCAGGCTAATTTGGAGTTTATGTAAAAAAGTTTAACAGTGCGGAGTAATCTATGAAAAAATCTATCCTTGTATTTTTGTTGGTATTTTATACTTATAACGTATACGGATCAGTCTTTTACACAAACAATCGAAATGATGCCAGAGTATTAAAAGTAGACACTACAACAGGTGTTGTCTCAGTATTTCTTGATGGAGCTGTGGACGGTTTGATGAATAATTCGGTTGGTCTGGCTTTAAGCAATGATAATAGCATATTGTACGTTACCGCCAGCAACGGCAAAATTTTTCAATATGATACCTCCACAGGCATTGGAACCGAACTGGTATCCGGCCTTACACTGCCTCACGCCATAGCTTTTGATCAAACAGGTTACGTATATGTGAGCCATCCGGTCACAAAGACAATAGCGAAGATCAGCCCTGACGGGACATCTGTAACGACATTCATTTCAGGAGGATATTTAACAGAACCGGCAGGATTGTTATTCGATAATTACGGTAACTTATACGTTGCCAACGGAACCGGCGGCAATATCCTCAAGTATGATTCCAACGGCACATATATAGATACGTTTGCCTCTACAGGATTGCTAAGACCCGGCATATTGTATCTAGACCAAGATGACAATCTATACGTGGCAGATCGTTTAGCCAGAAAAGTTAACAAATATGATTTGTCAGGAAACCTGCTTTTGCAGATTACAACCGGATTACATGATCCGCTCGGTATGGGACATGACTCGGAAGGAAATCTGTATGTCGCGGACAGGACAAACAACTATATTGCCATATTTGATCCATACGGCGTTTTTATAGGAACAGTGACCGATCCTTTGTTCAAAGCGCCGGGATTTATAGTTTTTGAGAATTCGTTTTCCAACGACATCATACCTGAACCGCTTACATGTATTTCTATGGGAACCGGTTTGATGTTTATCGCACGTAGATTGGTAAGACAAAAGCTGTTTTGATTCGTACATAATTTAAAACAGTATGATTTATTGCGCTAAGCTAAATTGACTATATAAACTTAACTTATGAGGTCTGCTTAAATGAAAAATATTATTTCGTCTACACTATCGGCACTGCTTATATTTACTGTTTCAACGTTGTTCGGAGCAACCGTTACGTTTGAGGATCATTTTACAGACTCTGCCCTGCCTGCATGGCAATCACACACAACCAATGTTACAAGTTGGCAGGAAACCGTTGCCGGAAGTTCGCTTACTATATCCGGTATAACCCAAACCCCCGGAACTCCTGCAGGCCAATATGCCATGGTAACATATAAACATTATATAGGATATAACATGACCGATTTTCATCTCAGGTGGGATATCTCGTGGACACAGGCTAACAATTCCTATGTTCAAGACATACAAATAAATTTAGGTCAATTGAAGATCGCCTTTGCCATCGGCGATGTTTTTACAACTTCAAGGCCGTATCTGCTGTATATGCTCAATAATATTTGGTATAGCGGAGCTTCTATGCCATATAGCGGTTCAGGCTACGTCGATATTATCTATGAGACAAATCAGAATCTGACAATAAAATGGAATGATTCGACTGTCCTGTATTCCGGTTCTTATTCTCCTGTTTCTAACGACTTAACCAGCATATCAATGATTTTTGCAAAATATATTGTCAGCGGCGGGCAATTTGGAACTCTTTCCACAGACCGCATTTTCTTCGAGGGTAACGGAACTCCTTTGCACTCCGAACCGCCGGTTGATCCGGAACAACCGGCTGTTCCTGAACCATTATCCATATTTTTACTTATATGTTCCGTTATAAGTTTAAAGATTTTTAAGCGTAAGTAGGGGCTACTGCGCACATCTTTCAGAAGCTAGTTATCCTCGCTCGAACTGAAAGAGACCAACCTAAAAATACTACTTTTGCCAACAATTTTCTCAATTAATCTCTATTATAAGACGATACTTATGTATAAATAGATATTTATTTTCCCATAACGTTTCCTGCGAAGTAATATGCTGTAAGGGCAATTACGTTTTTTATTCTGCGATGGGAACCGATGGATTCATACTCAAAGAGGTTATTATGCACAGAGAAAAATCCGATAAAAATACATGCCATACAGAACCGGTTATAGATCTTTGCGGCAAGGTGTGCCCGTACCCTGTAGTAGAAGTAATCAGCCGGATCGAATCGATGAAACCCGGCGAACATTGCACTTTTTACGTTGACGATCCGCTTGCGATAAAATCTATACCCGAAGAACTTGAGGAATTCGAAGATATCATTTTACAAGTCAGCCCGAAAGGGCGCTTCTGGCAAATTAACGTATCGATAAAACTTTAATAAAAGGTTGACGGATTTATGAAAAAATTATTGTACAGACCCCTTATCATGGTCGCCGGTTTCGCTTTGCTTAATGTGATCATGTATCTGACAATTCACAAATTCTGGATAGGCGGTAGCAGTTTTCTGCCGATGGTGGGCAAACTGGGACCCGGCAACAAACTCATTTTTGCCTTTATAGTTAACATGGGGGTTATTGTCGGGTCATTCGTCGGCGCGTTTACCAGCGGCGAGTTTCGTTTTCGCCTGCCGCGCACGGAGAGCATCGCGCGGGGAATACTGGGCGGCATACTGATCGGTATAGGCATAACGCTTGCGCCCGGCACATGCACGACGGCGTTCGTTATCGGACTACCTATGCTGTCCATATCGTCGGTACTGTCAATTGCCGGTATGTTTGCGGGCGGTTTTATAATGTATTCCATGACTATGGGAAAATGTTCCGTTAAACAAAAAAAGGAGATTATATAATGCCTGTCTCTCTTTTAATAGCCGGTTTTTTGTTTGGAATCGGATTCGGATACTTCGTGCAACGGGCTGGGCTATGCTTTGCACACGGTCTGGGTGAAATATTCACAGGACGCGGACAACGTATTATACGGATGTTTTTGGTAATCTTCATTATATCGAGCATAGGGTTTATGGTATCCGGATACGTCAACCCTGAACTGGGTCTCAAGGCTATCGGGGAACTGCGAGGTTACGGATTCTGGAATCTGATGTCCGGCGCTATCTTCGGAGCGGGTATCCTTCTTAACGGAGGATGCATACTTGGCACGTTGCGTCAGATCGGCGAAGGCAATATGTTGTTCTCTGTCATCCTGTTGTCGTTCATCCCCGGCATGGCGCTGGTTGTTTATGTACTGGATCCACTGCTGAAAAAAGGCTACAACGTTCATAATATTCTTCTTGTTGATCTTATCCCTGTAGCGGCGCCGGTGATAACCGGGGTACTGGCGGTTGCTTCGATTATCTGGTTGATTATATTGGTCGGACAACAAAACGGCCGTAATAAACGGAATAATTAGTTTTATGGATAAAAGAAAATCTTCACATATCGAAAGCGCGTCTTCCATTCTTGAGAAACGCAATAAGGCGTTCAGAATACTTTATAACACTGTTATAGAAGTTACCCAAGCTCAGGACGACAATATATTTACCATTCTGACGCGCAATCTGCGCGAACTTTCGCAGGCCACAACTACTGCAATAGCAGTGGTTGACCGTAATTCCATGTCGATCGCACTTAAATCTGTAACCCATGATGGTGAGGATATTGTAATTGACGCTCACCTACCCGCTCACACGGCATACATAACCCCTGAAATACTGAAAATTTTTTCGCAGGCGCTCATCCATGAGGTTAAAGAGAATGAAATCAACCTTGCTACATTGTTTCCCGGCTCCTGTCTTGCGGATATGGTGCTCTCCTCCGATTCGGTCATTTATAATACGACGTGCATGCGCAATGAGGACGTATTCGCATTCGGACTGATTCATTTCAGCGATAACCGGCATATAAAAATGAAGGATATGGCCGATACGTATCTTGGCCTTGCGAGCGTAATTATACAGCGGGCTATGGCAGTGAGGGAATTAAATGTATCAAAACAGTGGTTTAAAAATCTCCTTGATTGTTCTCCTGTGGGTATTATGGTAGTCGACCAGAACCGCAAGATTGTTGAAGTCAACAATGCCGCCATTCAAATGGTCGCCGGTTCAAAAGAAAGTATCACCGGCAAATCCTGCAAGGAACTAATCTGTAACGACAAAAGCGAAAGATGCCCTATTTTTGACGACGGGAAAACAATCAATCAGGATGAACGACTTATCAAACATACCTGCGGACGCAAAGTTCCGATTCTCAAAAACGCTATACCTGTCGAAATAGATAATAAGAAGTACATTATAGAAACAATTGTCGATATCAGCGAACGCAAAAAAGTTGAAGAAGAACTTAAAAAAAGCGAAGAGACATTCAAATCTATTTTCGAAGTGGCCAACGATGCTATTTTTATACACAGAATACCGGACGGCAGAATCTTGAACGTAAATCAGAAAGCACTGGAAATGCTCGGATATACGAAAGAAGAAACTCTCAATATGTCGGTAGGTGAAATCAGCTCCAACGAAACGCCTTACACCGACACCGAAGCGCTGGCTTATATTGCTAATGCCATGAAATCACCCCAGTTGTTCGAATGGAAATTACGCCGTAAAAACGGCGACGTTTTTTACACGGAAGTCAACCTTAACAAGGTGTCCATTCTTGGCGAGGATCGTATTATGGCGATCATTCGCGATATAAGCGAACGGCGCAAAATGGAAGAAGAACTGCTCAAAATCCGTAAACTGGAATCGGTTGGCGTTTTGGCAGGCGGAATAGCGCACGATTTCAACAATCTTCTGACAGTGATCATCGGAAATATATCCGTAGCGCAGATGGACATCGACCCGCGAGACGAAAGCATGATGTCGCTTCTCGATAACGCCGCCAAAGCCGCTCTCCGCGCCAAAGATCTAAGCGGCCAGCTACTGACATTCTCAAAAGGCGGCACGCCGGTTAAAAAAGCTACCTCAATCCAAAATATGGTAATGGAATCGGTCAATTTCATGCTCAAAGGCTCTAATGTTAAATGTGTATTTTCCATTCCCGACCGATTATTTCAGGTTGAGATAGACGAAGGACAGATAAGTCAAGTTATATACAATCTTGTTCTCAACGCCGTTCAAGCGATGCCCGCAGGCGGCACACTGCGCGTTTCATGCGAAAACAGTTTATTACCAGTCGACTACACAGGACCTTCGCGCAAACTGTCGGAATGCGTGAAAATCAGCGTCGCCGACGAAGGCATAGGCATACCGGAATCAATTATCGGCAAAATATTCGACCCGTATTTCACCACCAAGGATAAAGATTCGGTAAAAGGCACGGGACTCGGATTATCAACCTGCTATTCTATCGTCAAAAAACACGGCGGTATGATCGAAGTAAAATCTAAAGTCAATGAAGGGTCTGTATTCAATGTATATCTTCCTGCGTCAACAACTGAAAATGTGAACGACACTCCAGTGCAGGAAGTAAAAATAGTAAGGGGCGCCGGACGGGTGCTGGTTATGGACGATGAACCTATGGTTCGATCCATCATGGGCGATATTCTAAAACGACTGGGCTATGAGACCGCGTTCGCCAGCAACGGCTCAGAAGCTATGGAAATGTACAACGAAGCCTACCATAATGATGTTCCTTTCGATGTAGTCATTATGGACCTTACCATTCCCGGAGGTATGGGAGGCAAAGACACCATGGAAAAATTATACAGGCAGTACCCGAACGTCAAAGCCATAGTATCCAGCGGTTACTCAAACGACCCTGTGATGTCCGACTACAAACTCTACGGATTCAAGGGAGTAGTTAAAAAACCGGTCAGAATTAACGAATTGAGCGCAATGTTATACAGCGTTATGCATTCTTCGGACAGATAAACCCGTAACCGGTTAATCTGTCCAAATTCAGCCTGCTCGCCAATAATAATTAAGATTTTCTCACCCGCCGCAGTACAAGACCACCCACACTCAACAGAACAAGTCCTATGCTCGCCGGTTCAGGAATGACGACATCATCCGGCAATTCACTGTTCGACAACTCGCTGTCCATGATAAGCATAACCCCTGCAGATCACGAAACAATATTTCTGTAAATTCTGTTATAAAGGTTGACGTTGTTTAACAGATCGACATTGAGATAGTTTTTTTCGGTAGTCCTTTTGTCATGGATTTTCACAAAAATCACCGTTAGTCACTACCTTTTTTTGTTAAAATCGATTTCTCTTGACATCACCGCTTGTTCATATAAAAATAGACAGTTACTACAGCCGGATTGGCAATATAAATAACCTGCTGATATAGATAGGATAACTATCATGGTTGTTTATATAGCATGAATAACGGTAGGTAATAATCGGCACAGACAGTAGATTTTAAGGTGTCCCATGAATAGAATCGAATTGGCATGGATGAAAGATAAGGCGGTAATCAGGGTTGTGGGAAAAGGAAGTTTTCTCAACAGCCGCAACTTCAAAGAAGCTGTCATTGCATTGCTGGCAAGATCTGATAAAACGATCGTAATCGATTTCGCCGACTGTAGCGGCATGGACAGCACGTTTATCGGAGTTCTAACCGGCATAACGCTAAGAGAATTGAAAAAAAGCGACAAACAAATGCTACTAGCCAATCTGGGCAAATGCAACAGGGAGTTGCTGGAAACTCTGGGAGTAATCCGGTTTTTCAATGTGATGAAAAACGACTGTACATTCGATGCCGAATTCAAATCGGTTGCCGATACCCCCGAAGACCCCGACGGAGCCATAGAACAAATAAAACATATCCTCGAAGCTCACGATAACCTGATCAAAGCCAACGAGGAAAACATCGACCGATTCAAGCTGGTTAAACAAACGCTCGAACAGGAGCTCGCCCAAAAAATAGATGAAAAAAAACAACGCAACGGCAAGAAAAATCAACAATAATTGCCGGATATCTTCTTTCCCCAGTTGCCAAAACGGGTGAAAGGTTGCCCTAAAAGGGAGGAATAACATATCGTCACCTCTATTTTACTGTCTTTCAGCGTATTACTTCTTATTTTCACGTTGCGCCTCATTCAACGATGCCGCGACCTTGAGATTTTGCAACGCTCACTGATCGAAGAACGCAATATCATGGTCGATTTCCTTCGCGAAATAGGTAGCGCTTTTTCCGACTCACTGCAAATCGACGACCTGCTCACCATCGTTTTGCGAACAGCCAAAAGAATAACCGATGCCAACGCCGGCGTAATTTATCTGGTCGAAGACGACGGCAATATGTCCGCGCGGGTCATAGAAGGGCTGTTTCCGCCAATGGTGGAAGTAGGCTCCAACACGGAAACAAAATGGACTAGCAAACAAAAGTATATCCACGACATAATCAAATCGTATCCGGTTCACCGCGGAGAAGGAATACTCGGCAAGGTACTCGAAGATGGCCGGGCGGTATGCTTGGACAGCAAAGATATAAATACCAGCCAACTGATACCACGCTACAAATCCGATTTTTTACGCATCAAAAGCCTGATGGTAGTACCGCTAAAGCTGAAAAACAGGGTGCTGGGAGTCATGGCTGTAGTAAATAAACGATACCATGAAGTGTTCCGGCCGCAGGAACTGGCTTTGCTCGAATCGCTGGCCGAACAGGCGGCTGTGGCGTTGATAAACGCACGCCTGTCAATACAGCTGGCCGAACAAAAACAGTTGGAATGGGAACTGCGCGTCGCTTCCGATATCCAAAATCTATTGATACCAAAAAAGATACCGCCTATACACGGCTATGAGTTGGCGGCAATCAGCCAGCCGGTTAGAAGCCTCGGTGGCGACTATTACGATATAGTTAAACTCGATTACGACCGATACGGAATAATCATCGCCGACGTGTCCGGCAAAGGTGTACCCGGAGCGATCACCATAGCCATTTTCCGAAGCCTGTTTCGCAACTACGCCGTACGTTTCGAATCGCCGGCAAAAGTGCTGGTCGAAATCAACAACTGGCTCTACGGCGAAATGCAGGAAGATATGTTCATCACAGCCACATACGCAATCCTGTATCCAAAAGAAGGACGGCTCGTATGGAGCAGAGCCGGACATGAACCGATACTGTACTATTCGAAAAAAGAAGAGGCAATTCACGCTTTTTCAGGAATGGGAGTCATGATGGGCATGACTTTCGGAAAAGATTTCGACTCGTTCCTCGAGGAAAACGAACTCTGCATCGGATCAGGCGACCTTATCACCCTATACACAGACGGTGTTATCGAAGCCCAAAACAAGGCAGGCTGTGAATTCGGTCGCGACAACCTATGTCAGGTCATTCGCGCAAACGCAGACAAAAAACCTCCTAAAGTACTGCAAAGCATCACATCTCAGGTTTCAAAGTTTTCAGGTTTGTCAAATTTTACCGACGACATTACACTGCTGATACTCAAACGACTCTAACACCGCCTGCGCTACCGCCAAAGAAAATAAACCTCTGGAAAGAAAATGAGTCAAAGCGAAACGTGAAATATATCTTGACAACAACTGCCATGATAATTAAATATAAATAGCTCGATTTTAGAAAATATTTTAATGGAACACTGTGTTTGTTTTGGAGGAAGCAGGGGATGAAAAAAGACAGGAAACACGAACAACAACAAAATGCTCAAAACGACGAGAAGACTGTCGAACAGGAATTTGACGAAAACCAAGTCCGGCAAGAACCCCAGGATACCGATCAACAGGAAGAAACTCAAGATCAAGACGGTACTGCCGCTCCTGAAGACGAGAAGCAGAAAGATTATTTCGACCAGATGCTTCGCATTCAGGCCGAGTTCGATAATTACCGAAAACGGATTAACCGTGAACGCGACGAATTCCGCAAATACGCGGTAGAACAACTTCTTCTGGAACTTTTGCCTATAATAGACAATTTCAGACTCGCTTTGACTTCGCTCGAAGAACATGTTGTGCCGGAAAATCACAAGTTTTTCGAAGGAGTTGAGATGATATACCGTCAGTTATGCCGTACTCTGGAAAAAAACGGCGTACAGGCTATCGAAACTATTGGAAAACCGTTCGATCCGTGCTACCATAATGCACTGCAACAAATAGAAAGCTCGGATGTGCCGGAAAATCATGTGCTACATGAAGTAGCAAAAGGTTACATGATGCACGGCAAACTGCTTCGTCCGGCGGCGGTTGTGGTGGCTAAAGAACCCGCGTCCGACGGTTCGCAACAACAGCAGGATTAAAACAGGTATCAACAGACGGGTATTTATATACATCAAAAAAATCTCAGGACTTTTTATAATACAGTCCCCGTAATTTCAATGGGTTAGACTATAAACGTATTATTTAGAGCCGCCGGCAAAAAGGTTTTTCAGATAACTTTAAAAATAAATTAATATCTTAAGCATACATTTAAACGGAGGGGTTGCGATATGGCAAAAGGTAAAGTAATCGGTATCGATCTGGGAACTACCAACTCGTGCGTAGCCGTTATGGAAGGCGGTGAAGCTGTTGTTATCCCAAATGCCGAAGGCGGGCGTACCACGCCGTCTGTAGTGGCGTTTACCAATACAGGCGAACGGTTGGTCGGGTTGACAGCCAAACGGCAGGCAGTCACCAACTCGGATAACACCATTTTTTCCATAAAACGATTCATGGGACGCAGGTACGACGAAGTAAACGAAGAAATGAAACTCGTTCCCTATAAGGTTATAGATAAAAACGGGCTGGTCGGCATATCCGTCCGAGATAAGGAATACACCCCGCCGGAAATATCGGCCATGACGCTCCAAAAAATGAAACAAACCGCCGAAGATTATCTCGGAACTACCGTTACTCAGGCGGTAATTACCGTTCCCGCTTACTTCAACGACAGCCAGCGGCAGGCTACAAAAGACGCCGGCAAAATAGCGGGGCTTGAAGTATTGCGCATAATCAACGAACCGACTGCCGCGTCTCTGGCATACGGACTGGATAAGAAACACGACGAGAAAATCGCTGTTTACGATCTTGGCGGCGGTACGTTCGATATATCCATACTACAACTTGGCGACGGGGTATTCGAGGTGCTGTCAACCAATGGAGATACTCACCTAGGCGGCGATAACTTCGACCAAAAAATAATCGACTGGATGGCTGAAGAATTCAAAAAGGACAACGCAATAGATCTGCGCAAAGATAAAATGGCGCTCCAGCGTTTGAAAGAAGCCGCGGAAAAAGCCAAATGCGAACTTTCTACCACCATGCAGACCGAAATAAACCTGCCTTTCGTCACAGCTGACGCAAGCGGGCCTAAACATTTATCGCTTACATTGAGCCGAGCTAAACTGGAACAACTTGTAGCAGACCTCCTTGAACGAACAAAAAAACCATGCCAGCAGGCAATAGCCGACGCAAAACTATCGGCCGGCGATATTGACGAGGTTATCCTCGTAGGCGGACAAACACGAATGCCGGCTGTACAGGCAATAGTCAAACAAATATTCGGCAAGGACCCTCATAAAGGAGTCAATCCAGACGAAGTTGTGGCTATAGGCGCGGCAATTCAGGGCGGCGTGCTTGCCGGTGAAGTCAAAGACGTTCTCCTGCTCGACGTTACACCGCTGTCGCTCGGTATAGAAACTCTGGGCGGAGTGTTTACACGTCTGATCGAACGCAATACAACCATACCATGCCAGCGGAAACAAATTTTTTCGACCGCGGCGGACAATCAGCCGGCAGTGAGTATTCATGTCCTTCAGGGCGAACGCGATATGGCCGCTTATAACCGTACATTGGGGCGCTTTGACCTGACAGATATACCGCCAGCTCCGCGCGGCATTCCGCAAATCGAAGTCTGCTTCGATATCGACGCCAACGGCATTCTTCACGTTTCCGCGAAAGATATGGGAACGGGAAAAGAACAGAAAATCCGCATAGAATCGTCAAGCGGGTTGTCCGAATCGGACATAGATAAAATGGTCAAAGAAGCCGAATCCCATTCTGAAGAAGACAAAAAACGAAGGGAACTGATCGAAACTAAAAATCAAGCCGATACCCTCGCTTACAGCGTGGAAAAAACCTTAAAAGAACACGGCGATAAAATATCATCCGACGAAAAAAGCAAGGTTGAAGCCGCTCTGGCCGATTTACGAGAAGCGTTAAAATCCGACGATATGGATGCAATCAAAAAGGCAATGGAAAACCTCACGCAGGCATCGCATAAAATCAGTGAAATGCTCTATCAGTCAGCCGCTAAAGAGGCTCAACAGCAACAAGGCGCGGCAGGCGGTAGCGGTGCGGCCAACGCCGGGAGCGCAAATGAATCCCCACGCGATAAAAAAGAAGACGAAGGTGTAGTCGACGCCGATTACGAAGTAATGGACGACGACAAAAACTAATAAGCAGGAAGTTTCTCGATTATGGCTAAACGCGATTACTACGAAGTTCTGGGAGTGTCAAAAAACGCAACCGAAGACGAACTGAAAAAAGCGTACCGAAAATTGGCTTTGAAATATCATCCCGACCGCAACCCTGACAACAAGGAAGCGGAAGAAAAATTCAAAGAAGCGGCCGAGGCATACGAAGTCCTGTCCACTACGGAAAAACGCAAACGATACGATCAGTTCGGACACGAAGGCGTCAGCTCTACATTCGGACAATCCGGATTTCAGTGGTCGGATTTCAGCCATTTTTCCGATGTGGAAGATATTTTCGGCGACCTGTTCGGCGGAGGCGGAATTTTCGGCGAGATCTTCGGAACAGGCCGCAGAGGAAGTAGTTCCCGCAGAGGAGTGCGCGGAAACGATTTGCAGTACAATATGGAAATATCTTTTGTGGAAGCCGCATCCGGATGTACCCGTGAGATATCTTTCAAAAAGAAATCCGTCTGCGAAACATGCAACGGCGAAGGCGTAAAACCCGGAACCAGCAAAGCAACATGCCAGCAGTGCGGCGGAGCAGGCCAGATTCGTCTTTCTCAAGGGTTTTTCTCCATAAACCGTACCTGCGACCAGTGCGGAGGTACAGGTTCGGTAATAAAAGATCCATGTCCAACCTGCAAAGGAAGCGGACGGGTTCTCAAAGATAAAAAACTGTCCATACATATTCCTGCCGGCATCGAAAACGGTTCCAAACTGAAATTGAGCAACGAGGGTGAAGACGGCGCATACGGCGGACCGCCGGGCAACCTTTATGTAGCTATACATGTTACTCCTCACCCGTTTTTCACAAGACAGGGCAATGATATTGTCTGCGAAGTTCCTATAAGTTTCCCGAAAGCGGCTCTGGGCGGTGAAGTTGAGGTGCCTACCCTTGACGGCAAGGTGAAACTCAAAATACCGCCGGGCACTCAAAGCGAAAAAATATTCCGAGTGCGCGGCAAGGGAATACCAGATTTGCGCGGGTACGGAAAAGGCGACCTGAAAATAAAAATCGTGGTCGAAGTGCCCACAAAATTGACCGCCGAGCAAAAAGAACTGCTGGAAAAATTCGCGCAAATCAGCGGTGAGGATATTTATCCGATGATGCACTCGTTTTTCAATAAGGTGAAGCATATTTTCAAAGGTTGATACATTCAATTGAGACAACGACGTTTTTTTTCTCCGGCCAAATGCTGGCAATCCGACCGCATTATCCTTGAAGGCGAACAGATCCATCATGTTTTCCACGTACTCCGTTTGCGCAAGGGAGACACTGCCGTATGTTTTGATGAAACAGGCCGATGCGCTCAAACGCGCATATTTCATATAGACAGCGTTAGCGGTATTTTAGAAATAGTCAGCCTCCTTCCTGCCAACCAATCATCCGGCGCGCGGTTGACGCTTGCACAGGCTGTTGTCAAATCTCAACGTATGGATATGATTATTCAGAAAACCGCGGAACTGGGCGTAGATTCCCTAATCCCTTTTTTCTCGCAAAATACAGTTGTCGAACTCGGCACGGAACGACAGGACACCAAACGGCAACGCTGGCGTAAAATCGCGGTCGAAAGCGCCAAACAGTGCGGCAGAAATACCGTTATGGAAATCGGCGAATTTGCGAGTGCGGACACGCTCGCTTGCGGGTTGAAATCCTATGACCTTGCTATTCTCGGATGCCCATGCGCTAAGCCCCTTGATATTTCCAGACTCATCGCTTCGGCTGATAATGTAATCGTAATCATAGGGCCTGAAGGCGGATTTACCGACCGTGAAATCTCAGCCTTTACGGTAGCTTCAAACTGCGTGCCGTGGCGGTTTTCCAATACGGTTTTGCGCGCGGAAACCGCGGCGTTAAGCGCGATAGCCATTATTCAATACGCTTTGATTACCTGCCGGCAGGATGTGTGAAACCATGAGAACAACCTTTTGCGTATCCACTTACGGTTGCAAAGTCAATCAATATGAATCGCAGTTGATCAGAGAAGGGTTTATCGCCGCAGGTTGCGCGGAAACAAATTCTACCGACGCCGATATCGTGGTAGTGAACACGTGTACGGTTACAGCTCAAAGCGACGGAAAAATCAGACAGGCTGTCCGGCGCATACGGCGTTCGAATCAGAATAATACCATAATTATCACCGGTTGCGGAGCCAACCGGCATGCGGATTTGTTCGGAGACGATGAAAATATATATCTTGCTACGGGCAATTCATGGAAAGAACGCTATACGCAGTTACAGAGCGTAATATTGCGTGTCATGTCCGGCGACATACATCCATATAGTCCCGAAACAAATTTTTCCATACCGGAATCCATAACCGGATTCGGCAGACACACACGCGCGTTCGTAAAGGCTCAAGACGGGTGCGACTCATTCTGTTCGTACTGCACAATTCCTTTGGTTAGAGGCAGGTCGGTCAGCAGAGACCTTGGAGAAGTGTGCGAAGAAGTGAACCGACTGCTCGAATCGGGTTACAAGGAAATCGTACTGACAGGAATACATCTCGGACAGTACCGCGACTCCAACCACAACAGGTTAGACGCATTACTGCGAGCATTAACCGGACTGCCGTACCGGTACAGACTGCGCCTGAGTTCCATAGAACCGCAGGATATTACCAGCGAGGTAATAGAAGCATTTGCAGGGTCGGAAAAGATAACCTCACATCTGCATTTGCCTATTCAGCACGGACACAACGATATATTGCGAGCCATGAACCGAAGGTATACTCTGGAACAATATGAATCGCTGGTAGACTCGCTTCGGAGCGCTAAACGCGATATACTGCTCACTACCGATCTGATTGTAGGGTTTCCCACTGAAACAGATCAGCAGTTCGAGCACTCCCTTGAGGCAATTTTGCGCATCGGGTATCTGAAGGTTCACGTATTTCCATTTTCAAGCAGACCCGGAACAAAAGCCGCAAGCATGACAGACACGGTACCGGCAGTACAGATCAAACAGCGCACGGCTGAGGCGATCAAATTGACAACCGCCCGCGCCGATGAAATTAAGACAGGATTTATTGACAGAATACTGCCGGTCTTAGTAGAATCGAGAAAAAATAAGTATACAGGTATGTGGACAGGGTTTACGCCTCAGTACATAAAGGTTAATTTTTACGCAGGTCAACCGTGCGCTAACAAGATTGTGCCTGTTCGGTTGACAGGACTCCATCACGACGCAATGACAGGAGAATTGATTCATGCAGATACCTCTGAACTGGATTGATGTTATGGTCGGCGTCATTCTTATTATATTCGCTATCCGCGGATACCGGCGAGGGTTGTCGGGCGAAATCCTTCAGGTTGTTGGACTTTTGGCTTCTCTACTTCTGGCGTATCATTTTTTCGGATACGTGGGCGACGTGCTTCAGAAAAGCATATCCATGCCCGAAGGAATAGCCTCTATTCTGGGGTATGTGGGCGTTTTTGTGCTTTTATACACCTTTTTCTACGTAATACGGGTAATCGTTCATAAGATCATGTCGGTATCGTTCATCGCTGTCATTGAAAAAGGAGGAGGGATTTTGGCGGGTACTATGCGAGGAGTATGCGCCTTATCCGTTTTGTTCGTGCTGATCGGAATGCTTCGCCAGCCGGCAATCACACAATATATTTTCAAAGAATCTCTTACGGGAAAATACATCTTGCCGTTATCGTTGTACATGTACGACATGTTGTTTCCCGCCTCAGAAAAAAGCGCCCAATTCGATCAGAGCAAGTACATGATAAACCTTTACAACGACGCAAACCTAACCGCTCCACCGATCAAAAAGAAGCCCGCCTCCAAGTAAAAATGTCCTCGCAGATAATTATCGGCAACCTTTATGCCATGCGCTTGAAAATTGTTTTTCCTCCTCAACCCCGATTGCTTTCAAACGGCTGTATGCCGGAACAAATCAATACTTGCAAAACACCGCTGTTTATTGTACGGTAATGCTCGTATACTGTAGACCTAAATTGATAAAATAATTGCAAGAGGTTTTCTATGAATAACAACGCACACTTAAACAGCCAAGTTGCTAAGACCGCCTACGAAAAACTGATAGATAAAATCCGCGCCAACCTGAAAAACGGAGAACCCCAGTTGGAAGGTCTAAGCGAATCGGAAATAGATGCTCTCAAATCGCGATATTCCCATTTTGATGATTCCTGTTTTGATGATTTTTTAACAAAAAGCTTTTTTTCTATAAATACTGTGGATTTGCCTAAAGGCTGGTATCATTATATGATCAATCTGAACAATGTGTTACGGCCTGTAGTTGTATCCGTATGCGCTCAAGACGGCGCAGGGTGTCTTTCGCAGGATTCCGTACTGTTCGGCCCTATAACAAAACTGTCAGGCAACGAAAACTATATGCACGTGGCGCAGGTATACCGCAACACCCGAAACGTATGGATAAAATCCGATATCGGCGAGGTGTTTCCTATCAACCCGCAACAGAATTTGTTGGATGCGTGCGGCGTGCGACAGTCAGATAAATATGACGAATACCGATGCGTTCAGGAACCCGGTTCTATGGAAATCCGCTCGCGCAGAGACGGAATCGAAGGGAGCTTCCGCCTGTTCGTCCCCTACGAACTGCCCTGCGAAATATGGGTGGTCAACGTTCGCAACTGTAGCGATAAATCAAAAAATATTTCTATTTACCCTGAAATAAATTTCGGGCTCGACAGCCACCCCAGCCATTATTTTGTTGGCATGGCTGTCAGCGAAGCGGATTACGATTCGGAAAACACCGCGATTATCGCCAAGAATCTCGATATCAAAAATTCGTTTCCCCGATGGGGAGCGTTTATCGCCTCCGATACCCCCGCCGCTTTCGACTCCAACGCCGATACTTACTACGGATTCGGAGCGTCTATACCGTATCCGCCGTCATTGTTCAAAAACCGGCTCGCCGACAACGAGGCTAAACAACCCCTCAAAGGCATGATCGGAGCGTTCCAGTACGATCTTTCCCTTTCGGCCGGCGAAGATAAAACTTTGTATTTCGCGGTAGCCGCCATAGATCCGGCAAAAGATGTAAACTCGCAAGTTCGCTCAGTTAGAAAAATGCTCACAAAAGACGCAGTTGAAAAAGAACTTACCCGCGTGCGAAACGCATGGCAGAATATTTTCGATTCGTTTCTCATAAAAACACCGTCCAAAGAACTCGACCGGACGTTCAATATATGGGGTAAATACCAGAGTATAATCTGTTCGCGCTTCAACAGCCCGTATGATATAGGCACGCGCGACATGTTCCAGTACCTGCTGGCCAATTGCCTTTTTGAACCGAACTATGTAAAACTCACTATCCCGTATCTAGTCAATTTTCAATATAAAGACGGGCGCATACCGCGTCAAATATCTAAATTTTCTACTTTACATGACCTGCGCAATTTCATGGATTGCCAGCTCTGGCTACCCGACCTTCTGTCGACATATCTTAAGGAAACAGGCGATTTTTCCTTGATAGACCGCGAAGTCGGGTTTCTGCTAGACGACAACAAAACCCTGTCCGATGAATACAAAGCTAGCATTTACGAACACGCTATGTTGGCGGTAAAAAGCGCCTACGAAAACAATATCGGCAATCACGGCTTGTGCAGGCTGGGTTACGGCGGCTGGAACGACGCGCTCGACGGACTGCGCGGCCACAACAGCGAAAGCGTATGGCTGTCGCAACTTCTGGTCTTTGCGGCAAAAAAAATGCGGGAAATCGCCTGCTTTAAAAATGACAAGGATACCGTAACGTATCTGGACAACATTATAGAAAAAGTAAGTGACGCGATTAACTCAACCGGCTGGGATGAGGCCGGATATTATATTTTCGGCTACGACGACAACGGAAGTCCGGTCGGGTCGTCGCGCAACGAAGAAGGGCGCAAACATCTGAACGAAAATTCATGGGCATTACTCAGCGGCGTAGCCTGCGAAAACCGCGTCAAACAGATCGTCAACGCCATGGAAAGCCTTGACACTCCCTTCGGTATGCGCCTTCTTGAACCGTACAGCAAAAAAAGCTCTGTTCAGGTAGGCAGAATCGCCGATCAGGCTCAGGGGCACTTTGAGAACGGATCGGTATATCAGCACGGGGCATTGTTTTACGCTACAGCTTTACTTCAAGCAGGATACATCGACGACGCATGGCACGTATACCGTCTGCTCACCAACGAAAACCGTATTCCGGATATAACAACCAACCCGCCGACATATCACAGCAATTATACCGCTGTTCCAGATAATAACGACTACGGCAAAGAACCGTACTACCCGTTCACCGGCTCCCATGCATGGCGTATGATGTTCGTCATGCATATGATCGGCTTGAAACCGGAATTCGACCGGATGGTGATTGACCCGAAACTGCCGGCGGTGTGGAAACACATGGCTGACGACCGCGCGCTCGTGGCGAAAATCCGGAAAAAATCGCACCGTATCGAACATACCGCAGTTACATATACCTGTGAAATATACAGAGACGATTCCGTGCCGGACGGCACAATGCGTGTCACTATAAACGGCAATAGCCTTGAACCGGTTGACGGCGTATTTTTCATACCGTACACCCACGAAGCGTTCGGCGCTGAAGACGGTAAAGAACGTTTAATCGATATTAAAGTGTATCTGTGAACATGAACATAACATACCTTATAAATACACTGTCCGAAGGGAAAGGCATACCGAACAGGGTGGCGGCGTTGGCGGTACGCCTCGACGAACTGGGCGAATCGGTTAGTATAGTTACCTTCGATCGTGGAAATCGGGAATTGCCGGATACGGTCGGCGTGCATGAACCGCGCTTGATCGGATCTCAGAAACTGCCGTTTCGGTTTGTATCATCCGGCAAAAAATTGTTCTTTGCAGTAGCGTCGCATTCCATATCCCGAGAGTTTAAAAAAACCGCTCCGCAGGTGGTATGCGTCGATTACACGCCCCTTGACATTTTTGCCAACAGCCTGAAAAATAAATTCGGCTATAAAGTACTCTATACCTACCACGGCACCGCCGACCCCGCAATGTATGAAGGAGCAGAACGGCAAAAACGTACCGACGCGCGTTTAGCCATTCACCGCGAAGCGGCAAAAGCCGATCTGGTAATGGCTGTCAGCGAATACACCAAAAAGGAACTTGCCCATGCAGGCATCGATTCCGTAGTCATGCCAAACGGTGTAGACCTGAATTTTTTCAAACCGGATAAAACCTTGCCTAATCTGCATAAAAAAAATCCTGTGCTGGTTTACGTAGGAAGGTATACCGAACACAAAGGAGTGCTCAATATGTTGCGAGCATTTGTCAAACTGCGAAAAACAATGCCGGAAGCTATGTTGTATATGTTTGCCCGACATGAGAGCAAACCGTACGTGGCTAAAATCCGGTCGTTTATCAGGGAATCGGGTATAGATGGTTCGGTGTGCATGTTCCGCGATATTTACGGGGAGATTTTGCCTTATATTTATAATCTGGGCGACATATTCGTATCCGGAGCGCTTGACGAGACTTTCGGAATGACATTTGTCGAGGCGGCGGCTTGCGGCACGCCGTGCGTGGCGTTCGCGTCAAAGAGCATACCTGAAGTCGTTCAACATGAACATACCGGATTACTCAGCGAACCAGGAGACATTGACGGACTGGCCGGCAATATGGCAAGAATACTTGGCGACAAACAGTTGCGCGCCGCCTTTTCAAAAAATTCGGTGGCTTTTGCAAAACGCTATGATTGGGGTAAAATAGCCGAAGATTTACGCCAAACTCTCACACGGTTTATATAAACGGTACCCGCCGAATTTTGTTGTGCTGACATCGGAAAAAGATTATATTGAAACAGATGTTTTGGACTGTAAAAAACAGCTTAATCAAGGAACCTCCGGCCAAATTTTAATTTCAAAGAGGTTCATATAATAAAAAAAAGGAGTTTTTTCATGGCATTAAATGATTTGATTGTAAGTAAAGCAATTATCGACGAATATCATAAAACTCTCATTGATTATATCGATGTGGATGTGGCAATCGTCGGCGGCGGGCCTGCGGGAATAACCGCAGGGTATTATCTGGCCAAAGAGGGTTACAAGGTTAGCATGTACGAGCGCAAACTGAGTATCGGCGGCGGTATGTGGGGCGGCGGCATCATGTTCAACAAGATCGTAGTACAGGAAGAAGGCGCGAAAATACTGAAAGAATTCAACATACAAACTAAAAAATACGCGGAAAACTATTTCACCGCCGATTCGTGCCAGACAGTATCGGGCTTGCTGTACCATGCCACACAGGCAGGCCTTCAGGTATTCAACCTGCTCAGCGTGGAAGATGTCAAAGTAACGCCTGATAACACTGTATGCGGACTGGTAATCAACTGGACAAGCGTAGAGCAAAGCGGACTGCACGTTGACCCCATAACCATCGGAGCAAAGTATATAATCGAAGCGACAGGCCATGCGTGCGAAATTGCCAACATTATATTGAAACGAATCGGCAAAGTGCTTTATACACCCAGTGGATCTATAGAAGGCGAAGGCTCGATGAACGCAGAGATAGCGGAAAGCAGTATTGAAAAAAATACCCGCGAAATTTATAAAAATGTCTATGTGGCCGGAATGGCGGCAAACGCGGTATTCGGTTCGAAACGAATGGGGCCTATATTCGGCGGCATGATGCTGTCCGGCAAAAAGGTAGCTCAAGATATAATAAAACGACTGAAAGAAGGCGAAAAATCGGCTTAAACCATGAATCCCCGATTGATTACAAGAAAAATGATAGAGCAGAACGAAGACCGGATGCTGGCGCCCTACGCAATGCGCAGTATGCACAGCAAAGGGCGTAAACATCCTGAACCGGAACATGAATACCGGTCGGTCTACCAGCGCGACCGCGACAGGATAGTCCATAGCCGTGCGTTCCGGCGGCTGGAATACAAAACTCAGGTTTTCGTCAATCACGAAGGCGATCATTACCGCACACGACTGACACACACGCTCGAAGTAGCTATGATCAGCCGCTCTATCGCCCGCAGTCTGGGATTGAATGAAGATCTGGTCGAGGCTCTTGCGCTGGTACATGATGTGGGGCATCCCGCATTCGGTCATTCCGGTGAACATATTTTGAATGAAATGATGAAACACCACGGCGGATTCGAACACAACCATCAGGGTCTGCGCATAGTCGAACTGCTTGAAAAAAAGTACCCTGATTTTGAAGGTATAAACCTATCGTGGGAAGTCAGGGAAGGAATAATAAAACACAACTGCGAATATGCAAAAACCATCGGGCATGAGTATGAACCGCATACATCGCCGCTACTGGAAGTTCAGGTTGTCAATATAGCCGATGAAATCGCCTACAACTCCCATGACCTTGACGACGGGTTGTCTTCCGGATTATTCACCACTCAAGATTTAAGACAGCTTGCCACATGGGCTGAAGTCGAAGATTCCATCAGGCAAAAACGAAATGACCTCAACGACCGGATGCTGGCACATTATGTAGTAAGAGGAATTATAGACACTCAGGTATGCGACGTGCTCCAACAGACACAGGAAAACCTCAAACGGCATAACATCGAATCAGCAGAGGATGTACGCTCTGTCAACGTACCGCTGGTGACTTTCAGCCCTGAAGTAGCGGATAAAAACAAAGCCCTTAAAAAATATCTCTACGAAAACCTTTATACCCATCATCAGGTTGAAATCATGAATCAGAAAGGATTGCGTATCATCCGCGAACTGTTCGAATTGTTCGTAAGCAACCCCAGACTGCTCGACCCGGATACACACAAACGCCTCGATTCCAACTCGCTGGAAAGAGTGGTTTGCGACTATATCGCCGGTATGACCGACCGCTATGCCTTCGAACAATACCGAAAATTATACAGTCTATCCGAACGATACACTATATAAACCGGTTAACAAATTCCCGCTCCGGTAGCATCCCAATCAGCTAAACTGCGTGCCAATATCGTATTTTGCGAAAATCATGTTTTTTTCGCGCGGTACATACGCGAATCAGCAACATCTATTAGCGATTCGACCGTCTGAGCATCATCAGGATATGCGGCAACCCCAGCGCTGACGGATACCGATAAGACAACGCCGGACAACTCGAACCGATGTGTATTTATCGAATCCCTTAAACGAGCGGACATACGCAAAGCTCCTGCATGACCTGTCTGCGGAAGTAGCAAAACAAATTCTTCGCCCCCGTAACGTGAAGGCACATCGTTTTTTCGCAAGGTTTTTCGTATTATCGAGCCGATTTGGCTCAATATAAAGTCGCCGTACAAATGCCCGTATGTATCGTTTATATGCTTGAAGTTGTCGATATCGAACATAATCACCGAAAAATTACCGCTTTTCTTCTTTGACCGGTAGAGTTCGTCTTCCAAACACCGCATAAAATATCTACGCAAATAACAACCGGTCAGAGCATCTTTTAAAGATAATTCACGCACCATTTCGAACAGATAAGATTTTCGCATTTCCAGATAAAACGGCGCAATCAAAGGTTGTATCTCGTCAAAGAGGTTCCTGTCCATTTTGTTATATATCAAGACAGGGTGAACGTCGTCCATAAGCGGAAAATACACCACTATATTTTCGCCGGTCTGATCGACAACATACATTGAGTTTTCAGGAACCGTTACAGGGATACGCGCGCGGATAATAGCGGTCACTTCGTCAGTAAGCTCATGAGAGTTACTCACAGGGTATACAGACCGTTGCAAGAATTCAACTGCGCCGGATTTAACGGCAACAAAAACAAGTCTACAGCTTTCAAAATGTGCATTGTTACGTATGGTTTTCGCGAAAATTCCGAATATGTCTGCGAAGGCAAGCGTGCGACTCATAGAACGGAGCATGTCTGTAACTAGAAGCTGGCTGGTATGTCCCTGTTGCAGGAGTTGCACCTGCGCGGACAACCACGAAAGGTGATCGGAGTATCGTTGTTTAGCGGATTTAAGCCGTAGTAGCGTTTGTGAAAGATTATATTTTTCTTCCTGAAAATGACTGTTCATGCATGATACGCAAATCGTCGCAAACCATATTGCGGCTATATATATTACCCAAACATGCGATATAGCTCCGGCAGACCAGCCGGACGAGGCAAACAGCCACGCGGCCGAGATCAGCGCCGTAGACAAGGCTAATACCCAATAAGATACTTTACGCGCTACCGCCGAACCGGCGGCAACGGCTATCAGACACGATAAAAAAACACTGTCAATAACTGTAATATTATCCACCGCTCAACACAACCCTGTTTTTCCCTTGTTGTTTAGCTCGGTAAAGGGCAAAGTCCGCCGCGCGTATAATATCTTCATAACCGGCCGTTTGACCCTCGTAAGAAGCGCATCCGATGCTTACCGTCAAAACTACCCGCTGGCGTCTGACGGAAAAAACAGACTCCTCTATCGCCTCGCGCAGATAGTTTGCCACAGAACCCGCTGACTGCAGTGAAACGTCTTGCAAAACCATCACAAATTCTTCCCCTCCGTAACGGCTTAAAAAAGTTCCGCAAGGCGCTTTAGCAGATAAAATCTGCGAAATATGTATAAGCGCCTGATCACCGATGATATGCCCGAAGGTATCGTTAATCGGTTTAAAATCGTCTACATCTATAAAAAAAACTGTAAAATGCCGGTGTTCGCCAATGAGCGCTTGTATAGTATGTTTGCATGCATTATGAGTCGCCAATCCTGTCAGACCGTCGGTAACAGCCAGTTGACGAGTCAAATTATAAAGACGCGCGTTACTGATGAGCAGTGCGGCAACATTGGCTATATCGCTCAAAAGCCATTGTTCACTCAGAGCGAAGGCGTTTGTTCCTATGCTGTCCATGCGTATCACGCCGAGCGCTCTGTCTGCGGTTATCAAAGGCGCGGCAATGGACGCCCCTTTATGTAACGATGATTTATCGTCCGGAGATATCCGCCTGTCCGAAGACCGATCGATTATGCGTACCGACCGGTTATGCTGTAACACAAAGCGGTTGATGCCGTCGTTGCCCAAATTACCCGAGAATCCGTCTCCCTTGATTCGTTGCGAACGCAGACAAAGATTTTGCATGTTGGATTCCAGCAAAAAAATTCTAATAACACCGTCTTTGTTAATTATTTGATCGGCATAAGACACGATATGCTCGCATATTTGCGTCTCATCGAGTTTACCGCTGATTGTTTCCGACATCTGTTTAAATAAACCAATCTGACGTATTTTACGGTTTATCCGTTCGAGTCGGGAATTCTGCGAGTCAATACGCATCATCTGGTCGCGTATTGAACGCCGTAAGCGGTCGGAGCGTTGTTCAAGCACGTTCAACGCCTTTTTGCGCGTATCGTAAATAAACGTGAATAAAAGCGTAATCCCGAATAAAAAAACGCCGGCGACAAAACTTATGCCGGGTATGAATAGATAATATATTATCGCGCTGACTGCAAATGCCCATATCACAACCGGATCGATATACATCCACGCGACGGTGAAATATAAAAAAAATAGAATGTTAGACGCGCGCAACCATACAGGTTCTTTCACGGCATAAGCGCAAAATGAAACAAGAAGTATGCAACAGTAGAGAAAAAAGAAGATTCCCTGCAAAAAAAACTGATCTGAAAATAGTTTTTGAATTCGCGACGATGACATAGGCTCATGTTATGGTCGGTTGTGTGTATCCGGTTCGAAACAGATAAAACCGTATGTGCGCACTGTGTAACTTATTGTCTGTCTTGTATTGAAATATGCCTATCAGAGAATGATTTGTTCGGTTTCTTTGTCGAACAGCAGGCTTTTTTCCATGGAGAAAAACAGTTTGGCCTGTTCGTTGACAATAAATTCCGTATGTGCCTCGAAACGAGCAACAAAGTCATGTACTCCTGCGGAAAAATATACGATCGTCTCACATCCCATAGGTTCTATAACCTCGACCGACGACGATACGTACAATCCGCAATGTCCGTTTTTCTTTCCTTCGCCGACAACAATATTTTCAGGACGCATACCCATAACCAACTGACGGTTGACGAACCGTTCCAGTCCGGCGTAACGCGCTACAGGTATGGGGAACAATAGATCACCGGTAGCAAAAAACAGGTTGTTGTCTCTGGAAACCAGTTCTCCTTCGAAAAAGTTTATGGGAGGATTACCGAAAAAACCGGCTACAAATTTGTTCGCGGGACGGTCGTAAATAGTTATCGGATCAGCAACTTGCTGAATCTTACCTTTATTCATGACAGCTATTTTTTCGCCCATGGACATGGCTTCTATCTGATCGTGAGTTACATATACCATTGTCGCCTCCAGCCGGGTATGAAGACGGCTCAGCTCGGTTCGCATCTTTGCGCGCAAATGGGCGTCAAGGTTAGACAACGGTTCGTCGAATAAAAAAAGCTGTGGACGCCGGACAATTGCCCTGCCGAGCGCCACACGCTGTTGCTGTCCTCCTGACAGCAGTCTGGGTTTCTGATGGAGTATATCTTCAATACCCAGCATTTGAGCCGTTTCGGTTACCAGTAACCGTATTTTTGCCGGATCCATATGATGCATTTTAAGAGAAAAAGCAAGATTGTCATACACTGTCATGTGCGGATACAATGCGTAATTCTGGAATACCATGGCGATATTGCGTTCCCGCGGCGACCGGTTGTTGACTCTTTCGGAATCGATATAAATAGAGCCGCTCGAAGGATCTTCCAAGCCGGCTATCATGCGTAGCGTAGTGGTTTTTCCGCAACCTGACGGGCCGACCAGAATAAGCAGTTCCTGATCGTTGATTTCAAGACAAACCGAATCCACAGCGCGGATGCCATTTGGATACTCTTTAGTTATGTTATCAAGGACAAGTATGCTCATCTACAAAACCATAGGTATTTCCAACTGATCGCCCGCATAACAGACGGCAGTTGAGTTGAGTTCGATCCGGCAGGTATCGAGCGGTATTTGTTCAGACGGTTTATGAGGGTAAGAAAGGTGTACTTTTGCAGTATCCAGTCCAAGCGAATCAAGGGTTTGTGCCATTCTTTTATATGCCATATCCGGACGGTTGCAATCCTGACTAAGGTGCACCAGCACCACGTGACGCAAGCCGGGGTGAGCGATTTCGGCAATCAGTTCACAGGCATGCTCGTTGGAAAGATGCCCCTGCCGCCCTTTGATACGCTGTTTTACCGACCACGGACGCTTCTGATCGGCTATGAGCATATTAACATCATGGTTCGACTCGATCAGTAACGCATCGCAATTTTGAAGCTGGCGTTTGACAAACGTAGTCACGTATCCGAGATCGCTGGCAAACCCGATTTTTTTGCCGTTGTAGTGAAAACAAAACCCCACAGGATCCTGCGCATCGTGAAACACGGAAAACGGTTCTATTACCACATCATCGAATTTGAACGGTTCACCGGATGAAAAAATATAGAATTCAGGAGTAATTTTAAGAATAGACTCTATCTCCAAAGCGGTATGGCGGGTACAGTACACAGGAACCGGATTGCGTCCTGCTAACACCTTAAGCCCGTTTATGTGATCGGTATGTTCGTGGGTAATAAAAATGGCGTCAAGGTCGGCGACGGCAACATTGAGCATTGCCAGCCGTTGTTCTATGACACGCGCGCTTAATCCGGCATCTATGAGGAATCTGGAGTTTCCCAGTTCCAGATATGTGGAGTTGCCGCTACTGGAACTGCCCAGGACACAAAGTCTCATCTACCCCTCTTTTTTTACAGGTAATCGTTTTACTTCTTAATCATCATAATAAAGACAGCGAAAAAATCAAGAGGAATTATCGTTTTATCTGATAAATATCACAGTCACAAAAACACAAATATCACATTTTGCGGTATTTATCTATACACTTATCGTCGCCCACCACAACCAGTATGTCGCCGCGTTCAATTACATAGTCGCCGGAAGGTATCCCTTTAATCCTCTCAGTAATTATACCTTCAGGCGATTTATCCGCATGCTTTATTGCTACAATCTCGATACCGATTTTCCGGCGTATATCAAGGTCAAGCAATGATTTGCCGTAGTAAGACTCGAGCGGAAGGAGTTCAGCCATGGAAAACCCGTCCACTACCGATACCATATCTAGCACGTTCGGATGGGCAAGCCGGTCGGCAATGCGTAGCGCCATTTGTTTCTCCGGTATGATTATTTCACTGGCGCCGATCAGTTTGAGTATCTTTCCGTGATCTTCGTTCATCGCTTTTGCCATTATAGAATCAATTCCCATTTCCTTAAAATACAGCGTGGCGAGAATACTAGCCTCCATCTGTGAGCCAAGGCTTATTATGGCTATGTCGCTTGGCTGTAACGGCAAAGACGCTATGGCATCTCTGTCTGTGACATCCATAACTATTGATTGATTAACTACATCGGCTATATCCTGAACCTTTTCTTTGTCATTGTCTATTGCCAGAACCTGACAACCGCGTTCATATAACGCCTGAGCAATGGTTGAACCGAAATTACCCAATCCGGCTATCAAAAACTGTCTCATATTTATATCCCTTTCGTAAAGAGTTACCCGAGCATCGGGCTGTCTTCCGGATACTCAAAATGCTGTTTTGTTTTTTTCGCAACAAACGCTACGGCAAACGTAAGCGGCCCTATTCTGCCTATGAGCATGGTCAGCATTATCAACAGTTTGCCTACAACGGTCAGCGACGGGGTTATTCCCATAGACAAACCCACAGTACCGAAAGCGGATGTCGTTTCAAACAATGTAATCAAAAAAGTGCCGGCCACCTCGTTATGAGGCGCAAAACCCGCTTCCGTAACTTGCAAAATAATATTAACACATATTATAAGAAAAATCGAGCCTACAATTATGGACAATACTTTATAGACTGCCTCGTTGGGTATAGACCGCCTTAATACCGGCACCTGCTCGCTACCTCTAATACGGGCACGGATAAGCGCAATAAATACCGCCAAGGAAGTTGTTTTAACCCCTCCGGCTGTCGAGGCGGGCGAGCCGCCGATAAACATAAGAATTATGATAAGAAATAACGACGGGTTGCTCAACAGGTCTATATCAACAGTATTGAACCCTGCGGTTCGCGCTGTTACTGACTGAAAAAACGCTTCGAGCAGAGATATGCCTGTGTAATCGTGATGAGAAGGATTCAGGTACTCGAAAGCATACAAGAAAACAACACCGCAAAGGAGCAAAATACCGGAGGTAATAAGCACCAGCTTGCAGTGCAAACTCATTCTAGGCGATTCCCAGCCGGGACGGCGCAATAATCTGTTTAACAGTTCGTATAACACCGGAAAACCGAACCCGCCCAGAATAATTAACACAGCAATGGTCAGATTCACTAAAATATCGCCAGAAAACGACATAAGACTCAGACTGTACAAAGAAAACCCCGCGTTACAAAATGCCGATATCGCGTGAAATACTGCGCTGTATGCGGCAAAACCTACAGGATGTACCCTCGAAAACGAGATAAACAAAAGCGCCGCGCCTATCAACTCCAATACAATCGTTACAGCAATGATATGCACCACAAGAGAAAACAAGTTTTTAAACGATATCCGTCCAAGCAGAGATTCTTTCGCAAGAAAACGGTCGCCGATAGACAACCGCTTGACGAACAACAATATAAAAAAAGTGGAAAAAACCATTGTGCCCAGTCCGCCAATCTGTATAAGAGTCAGTATGACCAGCTGGCCGAACATAGTGAAATAAGTACCGGTATCCACGACAATAAGCCCTGTTACGCATATCGCCGACGTAGACGTGAAAAATGCATCTATCCAACTCAACTGCCCGCCGCTTGCCGCCTGAGGCAGTTTGAGTAGAAATCCACCTAAAATGATACCCGCCACAAACGAATAAATAATTATTCGCGCAGGATGTAGCTCAATATGACTTTTACCGCGGTTCACTGATAATTTTGGTTTGAACACGCTGTATAACCCCCTGAAATACAGCTCGTTTTAGAAAACGGCCTGTCTAGTTTTCCATTTGCGCCGACAGTTGGTCGTATTGCCGGGCAACGGTTAATTAGGTTCTTCGGAAGATAATTTGTTTTGTTCCAGTTTGTCTAGTACCGATTGATTGGTAGAATCGAGCTCGTAAGACGCTTTCCATTGCTCAATAGCTTCACGCACTTTACCCATTCTATGATACGCATCGCCCAGATGATCTCTTATTACAGGATCGTCTCCCATCAGTTCCACCGCGCGCTCCAGTTGTTCGATCGCTTTATCGAACATTCCTTTTTGAAAATAAATCCACCCGAGCGTATCAACAAAAGCGCCGTTGTTTGCGTCCAGTTCCAAAGCCTTTTTTACGAGTTCGTAGGCTTTGTCAAGCTGGATTCCTTTTTCAGCGAGCATATAAGAATAGTAGTTGTATGCGTCGGCATAGTTGGCGTTCAGATCTATTGCCTTCTGAAAATTTTCTGACGCTTTGTCTATGTCGCCCATCTGCTCGTAAGCCGCTCCGATATAATAATAAATGACATCCGCTTTTCCGCCGAGTTCAAGCGCTTTTTCATATATCTCTATGGCTTTCTCAAACTGTTTCATTTCTTTATACGTCAAAGCCATCATAAACGAAAGCTCAATAGATTCAGGTGCGCGTTCCCTGCCTAGCTGTAAAACTTCAAGAGCCGCTTCCGTTTTAGCTTCTTTAAGAAGAATATAGCCTGCGTTTACGTAATTATTTATTTCGCCGGGTTCGAGGTCGATTAGCAATGTATACAGTTGTAGAGACTTATCTAACCGGTTATCCTGACGGTATAAATCGGCAAGCCTCTTATAGATGTTTTTGCTCAACGGATTGATAGAAATACACTTTTCATAAGACGATATCGCGGCGGAAATTTCTCCTGTAGCCTCAAGGACAATAGCCAGCCCCAGATGCGCCAGAAACGAAGTCGGCTCGTACTTTATGGATTTTCTGAAAGAATTTTTAGCGTTTTCCGCATCGTTGAGTTTACTGTATAACAATCCGAGCTTATACCACAATACCGCCTGTTCAGGATTAATGGAAAGCGTCTTTTCATAAGTAGCTATAGCTTCCGTTATCAGCCCTTCCCGCGCTTGAACTTCACCAAGTTCCAAATACGCTTCCGGTTGTGCCGGATCGGTTTCTACAGCAAGCCCGTACTGCTCGAGACTTTTATTCAGTTCGCCCTGCTGATAATACGCCTGAGCAAGAAGTATGCGGGCGTCATACAGAGAACCATCCAATTCCAGAGCTTTGCCAAAATATTCCACAGAGTCTTTTAAAGATCCGTTTTTAAGGTGAATCGCTCCGATTTTAACAAGGATTTCAGGGGATTTCGGATCGAATATACCGGCGATATTCAGCGATTCAAGGGCTTTGCTGTACATATTGTTCGATAAATACAAAATAGCTATGCTAAAATGCGTGCGTGCCTTGATAAGTTTTTCATTGTTGCCCGATTCCAAAATAGGCACTGAGATAGGTATTACACGATCAATCTGCAACGGCATGGAATCGTACGTGTCCTCGACAGCATCCTGAGCGGAAACCCATAAAATGTAATTATCGTTAATCAGATTACCGATAAAAAAACCGCAACCAAGAAACACTATAGATATAATAAACAAACATCTTTTCATACTCGCTCATCCCTTAATGTATACCGTTGGCTCACTCATAAGATTTAGTTCACGGATACGGTTTCAAAGTTCAGACGAATTAAGCAATCCGACCTGTCCCGATTTCTTCTGAGCCTCATGTTGTTTTTTGTCGTCCGAAGAGTGGCCGCGCTTTAACTCTTCTATACGCTCATGAATTTTCGAGTTATGATAAATCTTTTCGCAAGCGCGATAGTGAAATAATGCTTTTTGGTAATCCCCGAGTTTCTTATCGTACAAAACAGCCAAACCAAGATGTGCGGGATACAAAGATCCGTCCAGTTCTATGGATTTTATATACGCTTCCACTGCATCTCCTAACCGGTTAATCCTGCCGTAAACCTTCGCCAGTTCGTACCAAAGCTGTGGAGAACTGTCGTCTTTCAGGATAGACCGGTAAACAAGAATAGCTTCATCATCGCGGCGCTGTCTTATTAGCAGTTGGGCAAGTTGTCGGTATGCATCGTCATATTCCGGATCAAGCCTTATGGCATTTCGGTAACACTCTATCGCTTGGTCATAAAGGCGTTTTACCTGATACGATCCTGCAAGCGGAAGATACGCATCTTTGTAGTCCGGTTCTAAGGCTACCGCCTTCCTGTAAAAATCGATGGCGCGGTCGATATCGCCAATACGCTTGTAAATATCCCCGGCATACGCCAGCAACGCCGCGTTGCGCGGATGCAGGCGTATGGCCAGAGTCATTTCTTTTAGCGCATCGTCAAACCGCTCCTGTTCGCGATATATTATCCCCATGCTGAAATGCACACCGGCGCAAATACGGGACCGTTCGTTATTGGATGAGAATTCCGCAAACGAAAACGGCATAATCTCGGAAAAAGACTGTGCGCTACTTACTACAACGCTCTCGGCTTCGTCCAAAGCTAATACCGTTTGAGCGAGTACCGCCATTACCCCCGTTATTACCGCCATCTCAACGGCTGTAACAAGCCGGAAATACAACCTTTTCATAGAAACCACCATCTTCAAAAGAAAAGAAGATGACCACGCTTATCTGTTTTTATGCCGATCTCTTCTCGATCTTTTTTTACGTTTGTGCCGGTTGATCTTACTTTTTCGTGTCTTACGTCCGCAAGGCATATACTACAATCTCCTTTTAACGCTCCGAACTGTTTAACTGTCTGGCAGTCATGCAGTTCTTATTTTAATTATACCTTATAAAAGTTTATTATACAAATTCCGCCGGTTTTTTTTAATCCGGTATACTATATTTACAATATGATTTTATTGAGAGGATACTCGATAATCCCTTCGGCTCCCGCGTCTTTAAGGTCTGGGACTATTTCCCTGACAAAATATTCGTCCACCACGGTATCCACAGCAAACCAGCTTTCCTCGCTCAATGTCGATATTGTCGGGCGCTTTAGAGCCGGCAATACGTTAAGCACTTTCGGAAGGTTTTCGGCAGATACATTCATTTTCAAGCCTACTTTACTGCCGGCTACCAACGCGGCATTAAGAAGCATTGCTATCCGCTCTATTTTTTTGCGTTTCCAATCGTTTTGCCATGTTGCCTTATTAGCAATAAGTTTTGTGGTAGATTCCACAACGGTATCCATGATACGAAGGTTGTTCGCTTTGAGCGACGAGCCGGTTTCCGTCAGTTCGACTATCGCGTCTACCAGTTCAGGCGCTTTCACTTCAGTAGCGCCCCACGAAAATTCTATCTCAGCCGTAACTCCGTGATTTTCAAGATAACGCCTTGTCAGGTTGACGACTTCTGTAGCTATACGTTTGCCGGCAAGGTCTTTGACCGACTCGATAGGCGAATCGTTGGGTACGGCGACAACCCAGCGCACAGGCTTGCGTCCTTGCTTGCCGTATACAAGATCGGTTACTTCCACCACATCGGAATTGTTTTCCATAATCCAGTCTTTGCCGGTCAATCCGCAATCGAGCACGCCGTCTTCAACGTACCGCGACATTTCCTGTGCTCGAAGCAAAATAACCTGAATTTCTTCGTCATCGATAGACGGAAAGTAAGACCGCGATCCTACCGATATATTATATCCCGCTTTCGCGAACATTTTGAAAGTCGCTTCTTGCAAACTGCCCTTCGGTAATCCGAGTTTTAACTGCATGTTTCATCTTCCTTTTTTATAAAATAATTTAACCTTGATATCACATTATACTACATTTACGGTATCGCCCGGGCTATCCACTGCAACATGCCTGCCCGACACAGACACCCTGCCTTCAGCTATTGCCTTGATGCACGCCGGATAAAGAATATGTTCCTCAACCTGTATTCGGGCGTGCACATCCTCAGGGGTATCCCCGTTGAGAATAGGCACCGCGCGCTGGCCGATTATTGGTCCTGTGTCCATTCCCTCATCAACGAAATGCACAGTACACCCTGTAATTTTCACGCCGTATTCCCATGCCTGCCTGAACGACGCAAGACCCGGAAACGCAGGCAACAACGACGGATGAATATTTATTATTCTTCCCCGATACGCGCTAAGCAAAGGATGTTTCACCATACGCATAAATCCGGCAAGTACAACCAGATCTACCGAATAATCGTTTAGCGTATTTGCATACTTCTGCTCTATTTGCGGCTCGAGTTTCGTACGGTATTTTCCGGGATCTATATAAAACGCCGGTACGTTCATTTTTTCAGCCCGCTCAAGGATACGCGCGTCCTTAACATCCGATATAACAACAGCTACCTCCACACCCGGCAACAAACCGTTAGCTATGGCAGAGGCTATCGCCTGAAAATTCGTGCCGCTTCCCGAACCGATTACTCCAAGTCGAAACATTACATCCCCCGCACGTTTAGAAATACATCAACAAATTAACCGAAAAAACTTTGTTCACGGCTGACCGTAACAAGGTTAAGTCAACAATCAAACCAAAACTAAAATCATCGCCAGCATTATTCGTCATCACTGCCAAAAGGCTGTGCGTGACGAGACGCTGTGGACGAGCATAACCCTCTTTGCGAGGTTTCTATAAACCGGATTATAGTATCGACTTCGCTGGACTGAGGCAGTTCCTTGAGAGCCTCAACCGCACGTTTAGTCGCCAGCCTCTGGCGAAACAGTATATCATGCGCCTGCTTGATCGACCTGCGTTGATCAGCGTTAAACCCGTTGCGGCGCAACCCTACTACATTCAAACCTGTCACCACAGCAGGCCGGCCGCCTGCAAGCATGTACGGCGGAATATCTTTGTTTACCGCACTCAAACCCGATACCATAGCGTATGCGCCTATGCGGGTAAACTGATGCACCACTATGTTTCCCGACACAAAAGCCCTATCGCCCACCTCGACATACCCGGCCAGCAATGCGTTGCTGGCTATTATGGTGTTGTTGCCGATTACGCAGTTGTGCGCTACATGGGAAAACCCCATAAAATAGTTGTTGTTACCTATGGTTGTGCATGAACCCGGTTTAGTGCCCCGATGAACCCATGAATATTCGCGAAACACATTGTTATCGCCTATCTTAAGAAATGAAGTCTCCTTAGAGAACACCAAATCCTGCGGTTCGTGGCCAAGCACTACTCCCATATGAATTTCACAATTTTCACCGATTTGCGTATAACCGGTGATATTTGCATGCGCCATAACCTTTGTTCCGCGCCCTATGGATACCTCGCCATCTATCACCACATAGGGGCCTATTTGTACATCATCCGCCATATTAACGGAATCGCCAATTATCGCTGTCGGATGGACTGCCATACGGTACTCCTAATTTTTAACCGCCGCCTGAAATAAATGACAAATTATATACGAAAACACCTTATCTTTGAAAGTCTTTTTTTACAAAAGAAAAGATATTTAACTGGAATGTGTTTATTTATATAGAGAATTCCGAAAACCGGCAGTATTATTCCTCATACATAATAAAAACCGCGCATTTATTGAGCGCTGAACCGATTACCCTGAAATCATACACCTGTTTACCGTCCGCCTGCAGGGCTGTCATAACTTCATTGATCCGATCAGTCATCTTGCTGTAATCAACGCCGTACAGGTCTACCACCTCTACCTTCTTCATAGTGCTCACCCCTCCTCTTTCTCTTTTGATTCTACCTGATTGTCGAGGCCATCTGTTATCAATGACGCTATTCATAATAGCAGGTTTTAAAAAAATGGCAATAAGTTTTGAGAAAACAGTGAATTCAAGACTAGATTCCGTCTTACCGCATATACGTGCAGATATATTGCGTTTATTTGAATACATATTACCCTTTTGACGATACAAACCAATGTTCGGCATTCGGACAAACAAACGTGTCCGGAATACGAACACCACCAAGAAGATATCGCTATTTCTGCCTCAATAAAAACTGGTCTCGTTTTTGCTTAACATACCGAAACAGATTGATAAATATGTAAAACAAAGTTAATAAACTGAATCTATAAAAACCGAAACAAAGGACACGAACATGGCTCGAAATCGCAAACACAACGGATTCACATTCTTGGAATTGCTCATGGTTTTTTCGGTAATATCAATTATGGTGATGCTTTTACTGCCGGCTATCCATCGTATTCGCGAAAAGGGCAGACAGGCTACTTGTATCGGCAACCAGCGCCAGCTTGCTGTGGCGGCTTTACTGTATGCCAATGAATGCGGGGCGGTACTGCCGCTGAACCTTGCTATGCTGGAAGACGGAATGTATATTCCGGAAATGATGGATAAAACCGTACCGTCATACGGATCGGCGTTCGCTCAAAACATAACTATGGCAGATATGTATCATCACAAAATGCAGTTATTAAAATGTCCCGGCGCAAAGACCGAAACATCATACGGGCTTAATGTTATGGTTGCAGGATGGAGGCTTGACCTTATCCCCAACGCGGCACGCACGGTTTTGCTGGCAGACAGCCACTTTGAAGCTATATCTTCATATATCGATGAAGACGACGATACGTACCTCGAAGCGGTATCTTTCAGACACGGCGCTACATGGGATGAGGGGTACTCCCTATCGATAGCCGCATACGTCGACGGACACGTGGATGTTTTCAAAGAATCCGATTTCGAAAAGATCACCGACCAATACGACGACAATTATAACGACGGCGATTTATTTGCAGGAGGAGGTAGCGGCGGCAACGGCAATCATTACAATAACGGAAACGGTGACGGTGAGGACTCCGACCATAATCCTAACCGCAATCGATATCGCAGACGCAACAGAGAACGAGAGCGTGAACGCGAACATGCAGGCGGCGGGGACGGCGGTAATCAAAATGAACACGAACATGAAAATGAGTTCGAAGGCGGCGATGATAACAGTGGCAACAACAACGACAATGGTAACGGAAACAACAACGGTAATGGCAACGGGAACGGGAACAACGGTAACGGAAATAGTAACGGAAACAACGGGTTAGGCAACGGCGGAGAAGAATCCCAAGGAGAAGATACTCCGCCCGGACAAGATCCGTCCAATCCGGCGCACGGCGACGGTAGCAACAGCAACGGGAACAGTAACAACAACGGCAATGGCAACGGGAACGGGAACAACGGGAACGGTAACAGCAACGGTAACAACGGTTTAGGCAACGGCGGAGAAGAATCCCAAGGAGAAGATACTCCGCCCGGACAAGATCCATCCAATCCGGCGCACGGCGACGGTAGCAACAGCAACGGGAACAGTAACAACAACGGCAATGGCAACGGGAACAACGGGAACGGTAACAGCAACGGAAACAACGGTTTAGGCAACGGTGGAGAAGAATCCCAAGGAGAAGATACTCCGCCCGGACAAGACCCATCCAATCCGGCGCACGGCGACGGTAGCAACAGCAACGGCAATGGCAATGGCAACGGGAACAACGGAAATAATGGTAACGGTAACGGAAAAAAATAAGCACTCTAATATATAATTCGGCCCGCGGCGCTTTTTGCATACACCTCCATGTCCCGGTAATAGCAAAAAGCGCCTTTTTTTATTTCCCGCCTGTCGTTTTACGAATTTGCCGATAAAAAGCCGTTGATTGCATATCCATTCTATATTATGATCATACAAAATCTGAAGAAGGATAACCGATGGATAAAGTAAAGCTGTTTTTCAGAAACCACTGGCCTTTACTAGCAGGGGTCGGGGTTCTTTACGGTTTGGTGTTATGGTGCCTGCTAAGCCTGCTCCGTCTCAATGACGGACATTTTGTATACACCCTAGACGACCCGTATATCCATATGGCAATGGCAAAAAACGTGGTGCGTCACGGTGTGTGGGGCATAACCGGCCATTATTTCACGTCGTCGTCGTCGTCGTTGATATGGACAGCGTTGATTTCTATTTGTTATTTTGTCTTTGGAGTAAATGATTACACCCCGCTAATTCTGAATATACTTATCGCCACAGGACTTCTGATTTGGCTATATGCTATATCAAAAAATATCGCCCAAAAACAATGGATGACCGCGGTTCTTCTGATATCAGTCACTGTGTTGACTTCCCTGCCCAACTTGATTTTTATGGGCATGGAGCACACATTGCATCTTATGATGACTATACTGTTCGCATACTTCGCCAGTGCAGACCTTTCCTGCTCAGGCGACTCGACACGCAATGCCCGGATACGATTATTGATTTTAGCGCCACTGCTTGTTTTATCTCGATTCGAGGGGCTGTTTATGGTATTTGCCGTTTGCTGTTTATATCTTGCGAGAAAAAGGATTATTCAGGCTGTAACAACCGGAGTATCGGCGTTATTGCCGATAGTAATTTTCGGCTTGATATCCGTTTCAAAAGGATGGTTGTTCCTGCCCAACTCGGTCATGTTAAAAGGCAAACATCCCGCCGGATTTTCGTTTACGGCGGTAATGACTTTTTTGAATGAAGCGATCGACAAAGCAGTAATGAACCCTTTTTTGATGCGGGCGCTGGCTTGCGCAGTTATTCTCGCTGTATTTTTCATAATCCGCACCAGAAAATTTTGGATCAGACAGACATTGCTCGCGGTTATTTTTTGCTGTACGATGATCCTGCATCTGCTGTTCGCTCAGATAGGCTGGTTTTTCCGGTACGAGGCATATCTGGTAGGGTTCGGCATATTTGTCTCGGGATTTTTATTAATGCCGGACAACAACAGTAGCGAGACGAAACGGCTTCTGAAATCAGGCGGTATGACTGCGGTATTGTTTATAATACTGGTAGTTGTGACGCCGTTTGATGCTCGAAGCGTCCATTCGACAACAAGAATACCTATAGCAAGCAACAATATTTACGATCAGCAATACCAAATGGCACGTTTTATCAAACAATTTTACAACCGGCAAACAGTTGCGTTCAACGATATAGGAGCTGTCAACTATTACGCGGATATACGATGCCTCGACCTGTGGGGGCTCGCCAGCATGGAAACAGCAAGACTGCGTATGAGCAGAAAATATTACGTTAAAAACATTGAAGATATCGCCAAAAAATACAGGGTTAAAATAGCTATCCTTTACGATGCGTGGTTTCCGAACCTGCCTGAATCGTGGCTCAAAGCAGGGGAATGGATTATTTTCGACAACCAAGTCTGCGGGCACAATGTAGTCAGTTTTTACGCGATCGATCCGGATGAACACGTAAGATTGTCACAAACTTTAAAACATTTTTCGCCAAGTTTGCCGTCGGACGTCCGCTACCGTTTTTTCGATAACCCTTGACAAGGGAGATGTTAAGGATAACCGATGGATAACGCAAAGCTGTTCTTTAAAAACCATTGGCCTGTACTCGCAGGGCTGGCTGTTCTTTACGGGCTGGTATTGTGGTGTTTGCTAAAGTTAGTCCATCTCAATAACGGTCATTTTGTGTATACCCTTGACGATCCTTATATCCACATGGCCATGGCAAAAAACATAGCGCGTCACGGTGTGTGGGGCATAACCAGCCATTGTTTTACGTCGTCGTCGTCGTCATTGATTTGGACAGCGTTGATCGCGTTGTGTTATTTGATCTTCGGTGTAAACGACTTTACCCCGCTAATCCTGAATATACTTGTCGCCACAGTTTTTTTGCTTTGGGTTTACGGTTTATCAAAAAAAATCGCTCAGAAACAATGGATGACCGCGGTTCTACTGGTAGCCGTCACTTTGTTGACTTCACTGCCCGGATTAATTTTTATGGGTATGGAGCATACACTACATCTCATGATAACCGTTATGTTCGCGTATTTTGCCAGCTCAGACCTGTCCTGCTCAGGCGGTTCGCCACGCGGTACGCGGATACGCTTATTGGTATTAACGCCACTGCTTGTTTTATCCCGGTTCGAGGGTTTGTTTCCGGTATTTGCCGTATGTTGTTTGTATCTTATTAGAAAACGGATTGTTCAGGCTTTACTGACCGGCGTATCGGCGTTATTACCGATAATAATTTCCGGATGGATATCCGTTTCAAAAGGATGGTTTTTTCTGCCAAACTCGGTTATGCTAAAAGGAACTCAACCTGCCGGATTTTCTTTTACGGCTGTAATGAATTTTTTGAGCCAAGCTATTGACAAAGCGGTAATGAGTCCGTTTATGGTGCGGACTATGGCGTCAGCGGCAATTCTAGCTGTGTTTTTCATAATCCGCGACAGAAAATTTTGGATCATACAAGTGGTGCTTGCGGTTGTATTTTGCTTTACGACGATACTCCATCTGCTGTTCGTGGAATCGTTTTTCCGCTACGAAGCGTATCTGGCAGGGTTCGCCGTCTTTGTAGCAGGTATCTTATTACTGCCGTATAAAGATGACCGGTTTACAGGAAGCAAACCGAATACATCCGACATGGCACGAATATTATTTATAATTTTGGCGGTTGTGATTCCCTTTGACAAACACAGCGTGTACTCGATCACTAAACTTCCAAAAGTCAGCAACAATATTTACGATCAGCAATACCAGATGGCACGTTTTATCAAGCAGTTTTACAACCGGCAAGCTGTTGCGTTAAACGATATCGGAGCGGTCAATTATTTCGCTGACATAAGATGCGTCGACCTTTGGGGGCTGACTACAATGGAAACCGCTAAACTGCGTATGGGCAGAAAATATAATGTTAAAACTATAGAGGAAATAGCGGAAAGTTACGGCGTCAAAATAGCTGTTGTATACGATACTTGGTTTCCGCATTTTCCCGAATCATGGGTTAAAGCGGGGGAATGGATTATTACCGACAACTATATTTGCGGTAATGATACAGTCAGTTTTTACGCGGTCAATCCGAATGAAGGCGTACGATTGTCTGAGGCTCTGAAACTTTTTTCGCCTAGTTTGCCGCCGGATGTCCGCTACCGTTTTTTTTAACATAAAGGAACTATTTTTGACAAAAAAAGAACCTATAAAACCTAATTTCACCGTGGTCTATCCGATCAACATACGATTCCCCATGGAACGGGCTAACTCGGTACAGATAGCTCACACCTGCCGCGAATTGGCTCAGCAAGGTGTTAGGGTATACCTGCTGGTGCGGCGCACAACCAGCATGTCCAACGAGCAAATACTGGCGCATTACGGGCTGGACGCACATAAAAATCTGATTATAAAGCGTATACCTGTTATAAACTGGTCTAATCATGCCTTTGTGTGGAACAAATCGTTTTACGCGGCTGTGCTGTTGTACATCCTGTGGCTGTTGTGCACTAAAAAAATCGACTGTTTTTTTCTGCGTGATCTCGGTATCGCAAAAATATTGATTCCTCTGAGAAAAATATTCGGATTTAAAGTGTTGTACGAAACGCATATTGTAAGCTACATTATGACCGGACAACAACATGAGCTGTTTCCCGATACAGCTCCGGCAACAGACGCTTTGATACGTAAAATCGAGTCTACAGAACGGTTTGTGATGACCATGTCAGACCATCTGATCGCCATAACAGACCGGCTGAAGACCCGCATAATCCAGTTGTTCGATGTTCCGGACAGCCGGATATCGGTTTTACCGGACGGTGTCGACCTGTCCGTTTATAAAACCAAGAAACATATTAATCGGGAAGGATTGGTATATGTCGGACAGCTGTACCCGTGGAAAGGCGCAGGCACATTAATAGACGCCATGCAGTACATAGAATCCACGTTGACTGTTGTAGGCGGTATTCCTTTTGAGGACGATCTGGAACAACTACGTAAACGGGCTGAAAATGTGGGGGTCATAGATAAAATACGATTCACAGGGTTTGTTCCGCACGGTCAGGTCGCGGATTATCTTATGTCGGCGCAGATATCGGTTATACCGCTACCGGACAACATAATGGCACGCGAATACACTTCACCTCTCAAACTTTTCGAGTCCATGGGAGCCGGAACAGCTGTGGTAGCTTCGGATTTGCCGTCTATCCGCGAGATAATCACCGACCGAAAAAACGGTATGCTGTTTACCCCCGAAGACCCTGTTGACCTTGCCCGCACGGTTAACGAACTGCTCAATAACCGCGAATTGGCAAAAAATATCGTAGACCGAGCCGCAATCGATGTAAAGCAGTATACTTGGCAGAAACGTACCGAACACATTGTAAAAATCTTGAAAAACGGTCTGCGGCAACATTTTTAACTTAATTACTTAAGAGGTAGGTATGATCAAGTTGCTACGAATTTTACCGGTATTTATGCATATTCTGTTTTTTATCTGTCATCTATCTTACGCGCAAGACAACCAGTGCGATTATGCTGATTTCGACAGGACACTTATAGAACATGGAGAAACTCTGGTCTACAACGCTTATATATTCGGACAAATTGTGCCTATGGGCAAAGCCGAACTCAACATATCTAAAGAAGAACTCGACGGAAAAGAATATTACCTATTTAAAGGACACGCGCAGGGCGGACACCTGATTTTCACCATAGACCTTAACTTAGAAGCATACGTGGATTACCATACTCTCAAACCCGAATTTTTTCTGTACCGTCAAACCGGTTTTGAATCGCGTATGCGAAAACTCGATTTCAAATGGGAAACCGGCGAAATCGTTTATTTCAAAAGGTCTAACGAAACCGAACCTTACGTGGAACGGGCACGAACACCCATGCAACCCCATACACGCGACATATTGAGCACTCTGTATTTTGCCCGGTCCATCGAACCGGTAATCGGTGCAACCAAAGTCATGAGGTTGATAGAAAAACGGGATATATGGACTGTCGATGTGGTGGTCACAGACAAAAAAGAACTCACCGCCTCAAACGGCAAAAAATACAACGCCCTGTTGATTAAGATATTACCGCGACAAACCGGCAACAACGAAATGTTTCAGGGATTGTTCGGGCTCAAAGGCGATATTTCTCTGTGGGTAACAGAGGAGCGCAGGATTCCAGTTCAGATAGAGGGCGATTATCCGCTGGGTTTTTTCAATCTGCCGATTACTGTTGTTTTACATGAATGGTATCCGCAAACCGCAATACCCGTTTTCAATTCCGAGGAGAAATGATTAATGACATGACGGATAAATATTCCGTATTCCATGCGTCAGCCGGTTGGTTACATAATCCGGATTGTTAAATTAATGTAATATATAATTTTCGTAATAACACTATTTAAACTGTGACAAACAGGACATAAACCAATAAAGAGGGGTTAGAAATGATCGCAATTACCGGTATTTCAGGATATATCGGGTGCCACGTATCCCATTTGCTTAAAGAAAACAACACGCCACATAAAGGTATTATACGCAAAAACCCTAAACAGGACGATCTTGATATACTGGACGCTCAAAAAATACCGTACAGCCTTGTTGATTTCACCGATGAGCAATCATTGTGCGACGCGCTCAATGGCGTAGAGTATATCGTGCATCTTGTAGGCAGTATCTATAAACCGAAAAACATGACCATGGATGCCATGCACAAAGGAATTACCCAGACTCTCCTTACAGCGGCAAAAAAACAAGCTGTTAAAAAAATCATATATGTCAGCGCGCTTGGATCAAGACTCGACGCGCCAAGCGATTATCACCGCACTAAGGCAATGGCTGAAGCGGAAATCAAAAAAAGCGGCATACCTTATGTCATCCTGCAACCGTCCCTTATTTTCGGTAAAAAGTGCGGATACCGCAATAGCAAATTAGTCGCCCGGCTATCCCAATCAATACAGAAACTGCCTTTCATACCTATTCTGGGAAAGGGGGCAAACAAACTTCAGCCGCTATTTATTATGGATCTGGCGCGATGTATCTGCGAATCGCTCAAACAGGATAAAATGAATATCACCATTGAACTGGGCGGACCTGACGTAATGCCTTTCGAAAAAATCGCGCGGATTATTGCAAAGGCATCAGGACACGAACACAAAAAATGCGCCCATATACCTATTCCCGTTGCACGGATTCTCGCCGGTATCATGGAAAAGGTCAGCGCTCAACCGAAAATCACCGTTGATCAGGTGCGCATGGTTCACTTCGATAATATATGCGCAAACGATGCCATGAATACGATTTTTCCGTTTAAAAAGATATCTATGGAAAAAGCGATTGACATATTGCTCTAACCTGAAAACAGCTCAATTTACCTCCGGCTTAGGTTAGTTAATTACTGAATAATCGTATTTTTTCTTGTGTATGTTAACCGGCAAAATGACGTGAATTTCTATCATAACGCTTGAAAAATTATACTAAGATATGACTGTCGGCTGGACACGGCAGGAATGCCTATTTTTTCACAGGCGATTTGATGATCAATACATAACCGGCAACCCGCGAACAGACGGACTGCTGTCTAAAAGAATCCCGAATTTCAAATTCCATAAGCTACCTCCTTATCAAAATTTATCTTTTTCGTTAGACAGATTATCTAAAATATAGATTTTATGTCAATAATTATTTAATTAAAAACAAACCAAACACACAATATTTTGTTATGTTTCAAACTTATAAAATAATATCTATCGTATGCTCAATCGGTTATTATAAAGCTAATAATTTAAAAATTAAAACAATTATCCGATACATTATTTTTTCATTATCAGTTTAAGTTTTGCCAATGTTATTCTACCGCAACCGCAATCATAATAGGATCAAAATAGTATTCAAATATTTTAACGTAGCCGAAACTACGCAGAAGTCAAACAAATATTACATATAAATAGATTAATAAACGAAAAACCGGTTCATTCCGCAGGATTATGAATGTTATTTGCAGACATACCCGTAACAGATATTCAAATCAGGATATTTTTTCGGTTTTTTGCCTCGCGCCAAAAACCAAAAGATTTTTTTCGGGGATAACGAAAAGGTGTCCGAACAACCGTAGTTTCTGTCAATATATGCAGGCGTGATATTTTTCTTGCCGTCAAAATACAATTTTTCAAAATCGAAGCCGGCTGATAGCTCATGCTCCAGCAGACGGAATAACAGCTTGACATTGTTGATACTTCGCATGCCCTTCGAGCCGTCGATATCAAGCGTGAAAATAAAAACGCCGTTGTCGCTCAAATGCGACTTAACCTCTGCGACGATATCCGGAAACATATAAATATCCACGTGCTCAATAACCGATACGCAATATATTATATCGTATTTATCCGTAGTTTTCAGATCGGATATGGATCTATGGAAAAATCGCGGTTTTTGAGTAATCTTATCTTTAAGGCGTCCGCTGATATCGATGTAGGTTTGCGTGTAATCGTCAATGTCATATACGTCTACCTGATATCCTTTTGAGCATAGAAAAAACGGAAAAAATGTTACTCCGCCGCCGAAATCAGCTATCTTGAGGGGAGCCTTTTTCATCTGTATCTGCCTGTAAACCCAAGGATACTCGAAACTGCGAGACCAGCCCTTTAGGGGATCAGGGTTCCACCGGTATTTTGCCGTTATATCGCGGGTAGCGACGACAAAATCATCGGAAAACCGCAGAAGTTCTTTAAAATCATGGGAATTTCGCAGTTCCCTGTTGTCATCCAACGAACACATAGCGTTGATCGATTTCATAAAAACAAACCTTAGCTGGTTAATTATGCCGTCATATAGTTCACAGTTAATAAGCCGTGCATATTATTACGGATATTATATCTGTGTCAAGTTAAAAACATTTTGAATATTTCAGCATAAATCTGGAAATGGTATTTTGGCAAGCGGGAGAGCCTGTTACAGACTCTCCCGCGGCTGTTGATGTTAACGTTATCTGTCAGGCAGACAGAATATCCCTGATTATGCCTGCGGCTTCACATATCTTAGATATGTTATGCACACTGGCAAGTTGATTGAACTGCACGGTAATATCCATGGCCGCCTGTTTCAGAATATCGTCATTCTGATCCGATGTATCCGGTGGTTTTTTATCATCACCTGACGCATGCCTCCATCTAACCGTTTCAAGGCCTGCATCGGATCCGTCACCAAAATCTATCACCTTATCCGACGCATGCATTAAAACTTTCTGCAATGCTTCATTCCAGAATCGGTTAGAATTCGCATTGTATGCTAAACCGTGATTCTGTTTTTTCATGATGACCTTCTTTCCGCTTACAATTTAATAGTTATTTACGAACGCCTTCCATGGCATCGCAATAACATAATCAACCATTGTGTGCGGTGTTTGATTGTGACATCGCTATAACGCCTTTAATATCTGCGTATTTAAGATACAATCCGCAAAATAGCGTTAAACGATGTCTTTAGACTCGAGCCTTTCGCCTCATACGCCTCAAGACTAAGTATCTATGGATATATTCCCTGTTTCATGCGCCCCTCATAGAGACATCCATGCCTTGACCGCTTTTTGCTTACCGAATTTCCGGAAATACGCTTTGCGGTCTCTGTTTGGAACGCACGCTCCGACGTTTCAGGACTTCAGGCGCATATTAATCCATAATACTCATCGTGCTTTGAATGAGCGATAAAACCCGATTTCAATCAATTTTAACCGATCAACATCAGTATCGACTGCGGCGCCGAGTTCGACTGCGCCAACATCGCCAGCGATGCCTGTTGCAGAATTGTCAGCTTGGTAAGTTCAAGCTGTTCTTCCGCCAAATCGGCATCCTGTATCGAACTCAACGACGCTTTCAGGTTTAGCCCTTCTACCTCGTTCACCTCGAATTCTACTTCCAAACGGCGGATGAACGAACCGATCCGTTCTTCATCGCGCAATACCACATCGAGCGCTTTGTCTATGTTGGAAATAGTACTTTCCAGAGTTGACTGCGAACCTGTTACGTTCACGTTAGTACCGTTGATGGTCAACGTGCTAAGCGCGTTTTGCGTAAGGTTGCCGGTAAGGCTGACGTCATGCAATCCGCCCAGAGTGAACCCTGTGTACAGTTTCGCGGATACACCGCTTTGCAGAATAGCTTCCACTTCAAGACGCAACTGTTCGAGGTCCTGCTGTATAGCCTGTTTCTCAGCCGACGTCACGGCA
>JAHDNF010000007.1 GCA_018435605.1 bacterium
ATGCGGTAGTCACATGATAACGTATTTCGCTAAAAAACCTGAACGAAAATATTTTTATTACGAGTGCGGACGATCAAAGCAAGGTATCGGCTGTTCAAATAAAAGAATATCGGCAACTGTCTTTGATGAAGCGTTAATTGAATTTTTTAAGCGGGCATCCAAAGATCAGGAGATTATTGTCAGGGCAATCGGAACTGCCATTCTGGAATCTAAAAATAAAGTTGAAGAACTCGAAAAGATTATCAATGAAAAACAGGTTTTTCTGGATGATTTAAAACATGAAACTCAGAAATTGCTTAATCTTGCTATGAACGGAACAATACCACAAGGTTCTACATTGAAAGATAAAATGAATATCCTTGAACATGAAATTGAGAAGATAACGAACGACCTGAGCAAACTGCAAGCACAGAAACGTATCGCTCAGATCAACGCTCATTCAGGCGAATATCTATACCAAAACATACGATCAGCCATAGAGAATATAGACAAAGTATCCCCGGAAACACAAAAAATTTTGTTGAAGGCTCTAATAAAAGACATAGTTATATTTGATGACAGGATTGCGATAAATATGTACATACGTGAATCGACAGGGGAGAACGAGCCGGCAGATCAGCCAGACAAAGAAAAACGCCCCACAGAATCCTGTGAGGCGTCAAACAAAGAAAGCCCAAGTTCGGCTGATTGTCCTATTTGGCTGGCCAAAAATGGTGTAGGCAAAACCACAGAACATAGCTTGTGTCAATTACTTGTGAGATTATATAAATGCCGTGGAAAACGAACTGAAATGTCCATAGGCGAACCGTTACCTGAACATCGCTCATCATCGCTCTATGTCCCCAGAAATGTCGCTGAAGAAGCGTTAAGAATCAAAGAGTACCTCGACACCAATCCTGATGCGAGCGTAGATCAGATTGCCGAGCAATTCGGCATCACCATGTCTCGCATTTCACAATTACTAACGATCAATAATAATTTACCGGACAATTTTATCTCAACTCTTGTTCAATCAAAAAAGTCCATTTTGCTACGTAAATTTACAGGGAAAAAACTTCTTCAAATTGCCTCATTACAGTCCGAAATAAAACGACTCGAAACCATAAAAAACCTCATGCCGAAAAGTCATATAGGATAATTCAGTTCCACA
>JAHDNF010000023.1 GCA_018435605.1 bacterium
GAAATGCTGTTTGTCCCTTACGATATTCTCATTGACAGCGTCATTAATCGATATTTTTCCTCCCTCATCGGCTTTGAGTGCTTTTGCAAGAAACAGCAGTAATCCATACGGAACTCGGTCAAGTTCCATCTCATGACCGTTGACTTTTATAATATACCCCTTTGCCGAATCAAAGAGTTCAATCACATCTCTGCGCGGATAATCCTTAGCGTATTTTTTCTTCTCAGTGTCTGTAAGATAGGGGATAGAGGAGTCAATTTGTTCATCAGATTTCTTCATAGGTACAATATCGAAATTAATCATCCAGCTGTCGTCAAAGAGTGTATCGAATGTCTTGCAGAATAAGCCGTTACTAATCAATCGGCTGTTCAAATCTTCAGATATTTCAAAATTCGGACATGCGACCAAAATCCGAGAATACTGTTTCAACCTTGTCGGCAACGACATCAGCTCTTCTTCGGCAGTCCTATCCGAATCAAAGAAACCTATAAGAAACCCCAGAGTACCATCACACAATTCTTTTTTGCCTACAAAATGAAGCCGTGAGGTTATCTGTGAAAATTTTCCTGACAACCCGTTGATATCTTTCAATATCCGGCTGAACGCGATAAAATCGAATCGATAAAATTTAATATCTGATTTATCCAGCAGAATGGTCGCATCGCCTTCACCACGAATCCGGTACCCGATATAATCGTCTCCACGTTTGCGTACCCGATAAGCGGTTTTATTCTTGTCGTAATAAAATGTATCTTCCGGATCCTGATACGTTTCAAGCAGTAGCTGAGCGGTTACAAGTAATTGATAATCTTTATCGGACAAAGCGATCAGTTCACTCTCACGGAACATTTCCTTGCGTATGTTCTCATTACACCGCAGAATATATTGCAACGGTTTGTTAGAACGATATAATCTTTCTGGCACGCAAGAACCTTTCAACAATTTCTCTCTCTTTCGTTTTGTTCAGTTGACTGGTGCTTCGTTGAGTTAAACGAACAGGAACAGTCCGCCCTTCAATCTTTAACTCCAGTTTCGCAGACAGAATTTCTTCTACAGAAACAGGTATCTTCATTGATTCTA
>JAHDNF010000025.1 GCA_018435605.1 bacterium
CATCCGGTGTGGTTGACGCCGTAGCGGGGCTGACGCTTGGAGCGGATTTAGGCGAATCTTTCTGCATAGACGCCATAGCCTGTGCTACAGGGTCGTCATCCGGTGTGGTTGACGCCGTAGCGGGGCTGACGCTTGGAGCGGGTTTAGGCGAATCTTTCTGCACAGATGCCATAGCCTGCGCTACAGGGTCGTCCGGCGATTTTTTATCTGCGGACGGCGCAGGCGCTACGCCTGCCTTTTTCTGTTTGGCGGCCTGAGCGGCTTCCTGTATCATTTTGTCGACATCTTCTTGGGTAAAATGGTCCATGATATCCTCCCATACCTTTTTTATATATGAAAATATTTCAACAATCTGTGAGTGAAACAATTACATAACACCTGCCTGATTGATGTAGTTATTGCCTGAAATTTTCTCATGATATATATCGGCAACCGGACGGATTAGTTAAGGAAACTCTGAAAAATCAAAAGATGTTATTGCCGCAATAGTAGCGACTCGGCAATCATGGCGGTTATTGATCGTTGATTTCCAGATAAATACAGTTAATTTTCAGAATTGGTAAAATTTGTATGACGGTGTTGCCGCAGGAGCAAGAAAACTATTTTGCGCCGTACGCGGTGAGAACTACCGGTATGGTTTTCAATAAAATGACCAAATCGAGCCAAAGCGACCAATGGTCGATATACCACAGGTCCATACGCATCCATTCGTCGAAATCGGTAATCTGGTTTCTGCCGGATATCTGCCATATACATGTGATTCCGGGTTTCATGCTTAGTTTACGCCGTTGCCATCGTTCATATAGTTCCACTTCTTTGGGTAGAGGCGGACGAGGTCCGACAAGACTCATTTCCCCTTTGAGAACATTGAATAGCTGAGGCAGTTCGTCGAGGCTGGTTTTTCGCAAGAATTTGCCGATTTTGGTAATACGCGGGTCGTTGGTCATTTTGAATACAGGGCCTTCCATTTCGTTGTATTCGGAAAGTTCTTTAAGTTTTGCCTCTGCGTCCTGATACATTGACCGGAACTTATAGAAGGTAAACGGCCTTCCGTACAACCCCGATCGTGTTTGTTTGAACAGCATTGGACCCGGTGAAGTGCATTTTACCGCTAAGGCAATGGCTAGCATCAACGGCAACGAAATGATGATAAGAATAACCGCGGCAAGGCGGTCTAGCGCGTATTTTATAAATAAATCCAGTACGTTGGTGGGTGTTGTGGTAAAGGTAAGAATCGGCATGTCGTGAAATTTTTCTACAGACGGTTTGGCGATTTTCAAGTCGTAATAATTGAGAGGAATACGGGTTTTTATACCCAGAACCTCGCATTCCTCGAGAATTTTGTGTGTTTTTTCAAAATCAAAAGGACGATTCGGGAATACTACTTCGTCAATGGAATGATTGACAAGCGTTTCGGAAAGATTATCGAGAGTGCCCATAACAGGAATACCGTTTATATAGCCGCCCTGTTTGACAGCGGGTGTCGCGCTGATGATGCCGAATACCCGCAATCCCCAAAACAAATAACTGTTGAACGCTTGTATAAGCGTATCGCATTCTTTGCCGGTATATATAATCAGGATATTCTGGAACGCGAAGTTAGAGCGTTTTCGTTTGAAAAAGTAAAGGCGGAACAGAAGTTCTTTGAGCATCAGAAGTACAAAACTGACCGTGGCGATCAGAAAAATGAACAGACGGCTGATGCCTTCTATTTTAAACACATACATAAATAAAATTAATATAATTATTGCCTGAGCAACGCTTTTGAAAATTATCCAGAATGTCTCGCGAAGACTGGAAAGTTTGATCGACGCATACGCCCCGTTGATATCCATCAAAATCGGCCACAGGGGAATTAAAATAAACAAAAGCCACGCGAAATCCCCGAACGAATGAATTACCGGAACTTGTATCGGCAGGCCTATCATTTTCGCCACGTCTACAGAGATCACTCGCAGGGTATACGCCAAGTACAGCGACAGCATAGCAACTATCGCGTCAAAAAAGATGTTGTTTATGTAGTAAGATACGTACTTTTCTTTAAGCATAGGTTTTCCAAAGGTGTTGGATAAATTGGTTTGTAAGTATCCGGTAAATTATATCGGGGTATTTAGCGATTATGTTTACAACTTATAGTATCTTTTTTGATTATTGTCAATTTTAATCTCGATTAAAAGAATATTGTATTCCATCCGATTTCCTTATCAAAAAATTTAGTTACTAATGTTATAAAGTGTTCGGCTATTCGGTCGAGAATAATAAATAGTGCAAATAACCAAACGAACAACCTGTTTGAGACCGGTTTTAAAAAGGGGCTTCTTATGATTCTTAAAAATCAAAAAATTAGAACTAAATTATTGATGGGATTCGCAGTTGTGCTGATTCTGGCGTTAGGGATAGGATTAACCGCTCTGATGAAAAGTAGCCGCTATGCAAATATTGTCAAGCAGGAATCAGAAAACCTTTATCTGACTAAATTTATTCTTGAAAGAGAAATCGACCATCTGAAATGGAGCGATCGAATATCAACCTTTTTTCTAAATAACGAACAATCTTTAAATGTTCAGCTTAATCCGAAAAAATGCAAATTTGGTTCATGGTATTATGAGTTCATTGTTTCAGACGATTTTAAAAGACTGCCTTCCGGCATCCAACAAAAGTTTCTTGCTATAGACAGCCTGCATATGAGCCTGCATGAATCCGCGCATGAGATACACGACGGTTGGGAACACGGAAATACTGAAAGTTACGCCAAATCATTAAACATATACCAGAGCAAGACACGGAATATACTTGACGGGATGATAGACAGCTTCAATTCACTATTGGCCGATATCGAAACCTACAACGACCGGCTGACACAAGAACGGAATAACGCAATGGTTTTAATGCGAAAATCCATAACCGGCATTCTTATAGTCGCGATAGTTTTAGGTGTGGCTATAGCTTTATTGATATCTTCTATTATTACTACGCCTATCCGTCAGGTGGTAACTAAGTTGCGTTCCATTGCCGAAGGCGAAGGCGATCTAACGCAAAAATTGGTTATAGACAGCGGCGACGAACTTGGCGAGCTGGCAATATATTTCAACGCATTCCTTGACAGCTTAAGGAACATGGTTAAGGCAATTTTGCTCGGATCACAAGAAATTACAAAAGGCGTGGATGATATGCAGGGTTCGTTTAAAAAGATTGCCGGTTCCTCGCAGATACTTTCCACAACCGCTCTACAAACAAGCGAAGCCGCAAATGAAATGGCGCAATCTGTTGAGGATGTGGTATCGAATATATCTATAATGTCAGCGGCATCGCTACAGACTTCGTCGACCACGGAACAAATTGCCGGCAACATAAAAGAAGTTTTTAAGTCGGTTACCGAGCAGATGGCGGCGGTCAATCAATCGTCATCTGCCAGCGAACAATTGTCGTCCGCTATAAAGGCGGTTGCAGGCAATGCGCGAAAGGTCAAAGAGATATCCGATGAGATAAGCGGTAAAGCTAAACAGGGCAATAAAGCTGTTAAAGAATCTGTAATCGGAATGCAAGATATAGCGGACAGCGCTTCGCAGATACGCAATATAATCACCGTCATTACAACTATCGCTTCCCAAACTAACCTTCTTGCACTGAACGCCGCTATCGAGGCCGCTAGGGCAGGCGAGGCGGGAAAAGGGTTTGCGGTTGTCGCTGACGAGGTTCGCAGTCTTGCGGAACAATCCGCTCAGGCCGCCGGTGAAATTACGGAGCTAATAAATAATTCCAACACAAAAACCGAGCTTGGGGTTTCGTTGATTAAAAATGTCGAACAGATAATATCCGAAATGACGATGGGGATAAATCAAGTGGATTCCCTTATCGGAGAAGTCAGCGATTCGACAAGAGAACAAGAAAAAGGCGCTGAGGAAATCTCAAAAGCCATGTCGTATCTAAATCAACTGACTTCGGATATCGAAAACGCCCTCAAGGAACAAACCAAAGCTACCGAGGAAGTTACCAAAGCAATGGCCGAGCTGGCTCAATCATCCGAAGAAATCAATGCGTCTATGAACGAGCAAAAACAAAGCAATCAAGATATTTGTAAGGCCATTGAACAGGTAACATCGGTCGCTAAAGATAATAATGAACAATCTCAACAGACTGTTTCCATTGCAACTCTGGTGGGAGAACACGCGGAAAATCTTAATAACCTCATCAACAAATTTAAAGTCTGATGTTATCAGGCAATAATAAAATTCCGTAGGGAACAGGCTCGCCTGTTCCCTCTTTTTTTTGCAACCCGCTGGTAGGGAACAGGCATGCCTGTTCCTTACGGAATATAATATTTAACTTGGCAATATTCCGGTATCTTGCTATCGTTAAGAAAACAAGATTCAAAAAAGGAGGATATTGCTATGATAAAAATTCACAAGTCCGGTTTTTTGTATTTGATTCCTCTACTGCTGGTATTATCGGCGTCATGCGGACGGAGTAATCAGCCGATACCGGAACCGGAACTAATTAAGTTCGATACATCAGACGGCGTAACCATTTATGGCGATTATTACAAACAGGTAAAACCTTCGCCTTTACTTATCTTACTGCACATGTACGGCAGAAACCGCACCACATGGGCAAAGGCAATCCCCGACTGGTACAACCGAGGGTTTGCCGTTGTAGCAATAGATATGCGCGGACACGGAAACAGCCTTATCCAAAACGGACAACCAATCCGGTTCGACCAGCAGGGCAACGCCGAGCTGTTCAAACAGGCGTGGAAAGATGTTGAAGCGGCTGTCAATTTTTTAGAACAGGATAAAAATGTCGTTACATCCCGGACGGTTCTTGCAGGCGCAAGCATAGGATGCACTGTAGCGCTTATCGCAGGGTCAAAACTGGATTATGTGCGGTCTGCTGTTTTAATGTCGCCCGGAGAAAAATATCTCGGTATAGATTCTTGCGCGGATATACGAAATTTCGCGGGCAAACCGCTTTTTATGGTATCCGATCAAAAAGAAGCCCCTGCATGCGAAACCTTGATTGAAGCGGGCGGTTATTCGTCCGACAATCATGTGGTGTTTCCGGACGCGGGACACGGAACCATGATGTTCGATTCGGCGTCGTCGGATATGGTGATCAGAAAAATAGGGTTATGGCTTGAACGGGAATCTTTGGAATAACAAATAGATTTTTACTTGCCGATATCCGGCGTATCGGTTTCGCGTTCAACGCGACGAGCCTCTTTTTCCCTGCGTGAATAAACCTGATGCAATGTAAGAGCCGCAACCAAGGTCAGCCATGTTACAGCGTTGGCTACAATTATGATCGGGTCGTTGAGGTGTATTCCGTATACCATCCAGCAAGATACGCCTACCAAAAACTGAACCAGCGATATAACGCTTACATCATGAACCGATTTTGTGCGCGACATTTTTATTACCTGCGGAACAAACCCGAACATGGTCAGTACAGCGGCGAAAACCCCGAATAGTTTCCAGATCATACAATCCACCTTGTGAAATATTTGGTAAGGTTAAAAAAATAATGTCATTGCGAAGCCCTGAAAGGGGCTGTGGCAATCTAATCTCTATTCATCTTGAGATCACCACGTCGCTGACGCTCCTCATGATGACATTTTAAACGCGAACCTTAAAACTTTTTTAGCGTTCCAAAGTTTTACATTACATGTATAAAAAAAGAGCTGAGTTTATTGAACTCAGCTCTTTTGAGATATTGCTATATTTCAAAAATTACTTTTTTATACGGCGAACAAGCAACAATATACCGCTAGCCATCAGCATCATCGCGCCCGGCTCAGGAACCGGCGCCCAAATACCTGCTCCTATTCCGTTTGCATTCCAATCAGTCATACCATTCGGATTGGATATATTGAAAGTCAACGGGTCTTGTAAAGTAAGATTAGTAGGTATAGTATATTGTATTATCGGCGTATCGAAATAATATAAGTTTGACCAAGCGAACGGATCAGTCTTCGGTTTACCATCAGCAAACTGAATAAAATTACCATTTACATCAAATCCTGTATCTGACAGTACATAATTAAAAACCCTAACAAACATATTAACTGTTTCGCCTGCACTGTAATCTCTCAAATCAACATCAAAACCAGGCATGGTAAAAAAAGTAGTATATCCCCACGCATTAAGATTAGTTGAATCAAAATACCCACTAGGATTGGAATATGGAGGACTATTAACCAGATCAAGCACAGTGTCCCCTGCGGCGGCAAAAAATGGCCGGCTACCGTCTGCACCCATTGGATTAGATCCGCCAGCGGCCATAATCATAATTGCAGAACCCATAGGTATTTCTGTTGATGTCAATGGATCCAAAACTGGATTTTGTACATTAAATACAAGGTCAACTGTTATACTCTGCGACCATCCCAAAGATGTAATACAAATCATTCCCACAACTAATGCTGATAATAATTTACATTTCATTTTGATTTTCCTCCTTCATATTTTTCAGATCGTTTCTTTTTTGGTCTCTTGTTTATCGCTTTATAATTACTATATAACACATCATTTTCAAAAATACAACAAACCGGATAAAAAAATTTTAATTATTCACTTGCTACCGGAGAATCAACCTTCCAGATAAAACCATTCTGTGCTTTATATAGATATGCTTTACCTGGCTGTAATGTCCATTTTTCAAGATCAGTATCAGTGGTGATTTCTTTTGCAAACAATGGAGGAAATGGTGTTGCATAATACCATTTACCATCTGCCGCAGGGGTGTTTGGGTTATCCCAGAACACTGCACGATATTGCCACGAGTTGGTTGCCGGATTGAAACCGGTCATAATCACATCACCATTTATTGGGGAAAATGGCGCAACACCATTTCCAGGAGTCGGACTAATTGTAGCATCACTAGGATCAACTACAAAGGCATCAGAAATCAATAGATTTGACGGGAACGGATTGCCTATAACATTAAATCCGGGGTTTATTGGGATTTCCACCGTCTCATCATTTACTTCACCGAGCATGTATGTTTCACCGCCCTCCGCCGGCGGATTCGCGTATTGAACGGCAAACCCTTCTCCCGCAGAGAATCCTACATCGGTTAACTTAGCAAAAAATGGAGGAATAGGGGTAGATTCGAACCACCCTGTTTTTAAGTTAACAGTTCTAAACGTAATAGCAGGTCTAAAAGAACCAGTGGCAGGATTAAATTTAAATATTTTGTCGCCGGTTGAGAAATTCTGATTTGAAAAAGTTCCTTCGGAATAACCGTCCAAAACGCCGTCGTCATTGTAATCTGCGTTCAGGAAAATGATCTGTTCGTCGTCGCCGATATTTTTAAACGGTACGGAATAATAATAGTAACCTTGTCCCATAGGGGCTTTGACAAACCCGACTATTTTGGTTGATACTTCATCCTGCGCGTTGACGACCGGGGCCAAAGATACGAAAAATGTGCATAATACCAGAAGGGACATCCATTTCGATTCTTTTCGAGTGTTCATTTACGGTACCTCCTTTAGCGTACGTTTATGTGTATAAAAACTTTTCAACCTTATATATTCTATCAATATAACACGCTCTTTAAAGAAATTAAAACAAAAATTTTATAAACTTTCGCTCCTTTCGTAAGTGCGTCCGTTCAATATAATCGTGTCGGCAATATATCTCTATTGTTCATAATACCATGTTATAAGCGATTTGTCAAATTACCGGATAAAAATTTTTCAAAGAACCGCTATATTATCAACATCCATAAAGTTATATCGGTATTTCACTGTGCATTCTTTGCAATTAATCTTTTAAAGATATGATAATCAAAGCATTATAACCTTGCATACAAAAAAAGCCGTTTTATTTTCCGGTTATGTAATATAAAGACAAAGGCATTCCGGAAATGTTTCATTAAAAGTAAAAATTTCTATAAAGGAACATCTAAAGGTTGTCATTAGCGGTAACCTTAATAATTACGGTTCATAAATAACGCCATTATGATATCAACAATATATATTAATGTCAAGATTATTTGAAAGGCGCAGATCGGCTTGATTGTTTTGAGGCGGAAACAGGGTTAAAAGATATGTACCGGCAACGATTAAATACTATAAGTAATTTATAAACAATATGTTGTTATATTACCAGCTAATAATGGCGTTCCTGTTGCGCGCTCAATGAGTTATCGCGCTCTGCCGTTTGAGTATAGTTAGGAGCGAATTCCGTCCGGTGATATGCGTTACGGCGCAGTTCCATTCTGAAGCTTTGTTCAGGCATACAGTTTGGTCCGCGATATTCGAGGGTTTTATCGGTTTTCCTGAATCCCAATTTCGTATACAGATTGATTGCGGGTATGTTGCGGGCTAACACATGCAGATAAATCAAAGAAAAATCCATACCGAGAAAACCGTATTGAAGCAATGCTTCCGTAGCTGAGATACCGTAGCCGACCCCGCGGGAGTATTTGTCTATAGCTATCCAGATTTCCGCTTGCCGCTTGCGATGATCGATATGGTTGAATCCGCAAGTGCCGATATACTTTCCGTTGTCGTCTTCTATGGTCAGCAAAACACGGGCAGTATTGCGAATCGCGGTCTCGAACCACGACACATGCCGTGCGTACGTCATAACCGGATTTCGGTTTATCAGGCGGGCGGTTTCGATGTCGTTCATACAGCAAAACGAGTCGCCAAGATCGGTTCTGTTCATGGGACGCAGTCGAATCATTATTTCATACCATTTTATATCAGTATTAAACACTACATTAATATATTAAGGATAATGACATGATTTTTTCGCAATGGTAAGAAAAAAGTTAAAAAAAATAAAGTTTCATTAGAAATCTCCGTTTACTATTTTATGACAATTTAACACAGTAACGTTATCAAGTTATTTATGTAAGGATTTTATATGGTGGAAATTTAAAAAAAAGGAGGTTTTAAAATCTTTAAGGCAACTATTTGCAGTTAGTTGAAACTTTAAAAATGTTCTAGGAGGGAAGAACAATGGCTAATGACAATTGGAAAAAAATGACAATTGGGAAAAAAATCGGAATAGGGTTCGGCGCTGTTTTAGTATTGTTGGTGATGATGACGGTAGTTGCGTACAACGCGCTCAATAGTGCCTCGCAAGGTCTTGAGCGATACCGGCGTATAGCCCGCAACACCAACATCTGCGCTGAGATTGACATCGAGCTGTTGTCTGCTCGAATGAATGTAAAAGATTTCATCGTTAGCGGTGATGACAAATATATTAAAGCGGTTGAGGAATACCTTAAGATTACCAACGAAAGCATAGCTGTCGCGCAGGAACGTATACAAAACAAAGAGCGCGCCGCTATGGTAGCGGAGATCGCGCAGAATTTGAAAGAATATTCTTCCGCCTTTAATGAAATAGTCAAGCTCCAGCACCAGAATGCCGAACTTTCAAGTAAACTTCGGGAAGTGGGGCCTGCTCTGGAAAGAAACCTCACCGCCATAATGGAAACATCTCACAAAGAAAACGATACCGCAGGAATTTACAATGCGGGAGAAGCGTTGCGTGATTCTCTTTTAATACGTGTTTACGCAGTGTATTTCCTGAACGATTACCGTATGTCTCACGTAGACCGCATACTGGAAGAATCGAAAAAGATGGATTCCTACCTTCAGGCGTTGGAAAAAGAATTGAAAAACCCTGAAAGCCGTAATCTTCTCGCTTCTGCCGTAAAAAACAAAAACGAGTACCTTTCTACTTTCGAATCCGTAAAAAATGTTATTTTAAGCAGAAACGATATTCAGCACAACCGCCTAGACCATATCGGACCGCATATAGCTAAGCTGGCAAGCGCTATTCAACACCAGTATCAAAACGAACAGAACGAATTAGGGCCGCAATTGCAGGCAAACAACCAGCGTGCTACAACGAGCCTTATTATTATAGGGTTGATCGCCATAGTAATAGGCTTATTTACATCGTTTTTCGTTACACGTTTGATAGTCGGCGCGGTAAACGCTGTGGTTTCCGTAGTCAACGTTGTTGCTACCGGCGACCTTCGTCCGCGCGTATCTATCAAATCCAACGACGAACTCGGACAACTGGGAAAAACCTTCAACGGCCTGCTTGATACATGGAAAGATATTATAGGCAATATAATTAAATCGGCTCAGCAGGTTGCCTGCGCGTCGGAACAGATGAGCGGGACTGCCCGTGAAATATCCAGCGGTTCAAATGAGCTGGCTTCATCGGCTACAGAAGCCTCAAGCGCAATCGAGCAGATGAGTAAGGGCGTTCAGGATGTCCTGCAGGCAGTGGAAGAACAAAGCGCGTCGGTTACGCAAACAACTTCAGCCGTAGAAGAAATGTCGCGCAATGTTGACGAGGTTTTCAAAAACGTCGAATCGCAGACAGCATCCGTCAACGAATCGACCGCGTCGGTAGAAGAGCTTCTGGCAAGTATCAAGACAGTCGCGGAAAACTCGACAAAAGTCAGCCAGCTTTCACGCGGTGTCAACAGTAAATCCGAAGAAGCGACCAGTTCAGCTCAGGAAACGGTTATCGGCATGAAAGAGATAGCTGAAAGTTCGCAGAAAATAAACAATATAATAGGCGTGATAACAGGTATAGCGTCACAGACTAACCTGTTGGCGTTGAACGCCGCAATAGAAGCCGCCAGAGCCGGCGACGCAGGCAAAGGATTTGCGGTAGTGGCCGACGAGGTGCGAAACCTTGCCGAGCAGTCCGCTCAGGCCGCCAAAGAAATCACTGAACTGATCAAAGACGCTAACAGCAAAGCGGAAAAAGGCGTTTCTCTGGTTGAGGATGTGGACAGAGTTATAAAAGAAATCGCTTCTGCCAGCAACGAAGTGGTTGTTTTGGCGGACGACGTCAGCAACGCCACAGTCGAACAGGAAAAAGGCGCGGGCGAAATAGCTAAAGCGATGGAAAATTTGAATCAGGTTACCCAGAGCGTATACAACGCTATGGACGAACAGAACAAAGGAGCGCAGGAAATCGCCACAGCTATGCAGAAACTTGCGTCCATCGCTCATGAAGTCAGTTCCGCTATGACCGAACAGGCGACAGCTACCGAACAGATCAACAAAACTGTAGAGTCGGTCAGCGCGGTCGCGCAACAAAATGAAGCGAGCGCCAAAGAAAGCGTCAACGCCGCAGAAAATATGGCGCAGGAAGCGCAACATCTCGACCAACTGGTAGCGGGATTCAAAATTCAATAATAATTTAGGGTTCCCCCCCTAATACATGCAAACCCCGCGGGCTTTTACGGTTCGCGGGGTTTGCTTACTTAAAAAACAAAGCACACAGCGATTCTGCAGTTTTTGCCGTTATCCTTCCATAAAATGATAATATAAAATTAATTTTATGTTTGTTTTTTGTTTCTGTTTTAGTTAGAATATATCTTTGCGGATATATGTGAAAATGCTTATGAAAATTGCCGAACGGTTTATAAAAAAGTATGGAGATTAATGTGTTATGAAATGGTTTATTACCGGCGGGGCCGGCTTTATCGGTTCGAACACAGCAAAACACCTTTTGCTCAAAGGATGCGATGTAGTTATATTCGACAATATGTCCCGACGCGGTTCCCGTTCGAATATGGAGTGGCTTGAAGCGTTCGGAACTCCGCGGTTGATCGAAGGCGATGTCCGCAACAGGGAAGATATTCATCACGCGCTTTCCGTACATAACGATGCGGAAGTTGTACTGCATCTTGCGGCGCAGGTGGCGGTAACAACTTCGGTAGTCAATCCCCGCGAGGATTTCGAAATAAATGCTCTCGGTACATTTAATCTGCTGGAAAGTATACGGCAGTTGAATATGAAGCCCGTTATTATAAACGCTTCGACAAATAAAGTGTACGGGAGTCTGTCGGACATACCTGTTCGCGATATGAAATCGAGGTACTGTTTCGCGGATTCCGGTTTCGCGGTCAATGAAAAACGGGCGTTAGATTTCCATTCTCCCTACGGATGTTCCAAAGGATGCGCCGACCAGTACATGAACGACTACAGCCGGATATACGGTATGCGGATAGTAAATTTCCGCCAATCCTGTATTTACGGTTACCGTCAGTTCGGCATAGAGGATCAGGGTTGGATAGCGTGGTTCATGATAGCGTCAATGCTTAATAAACAGGTTACCATTTACGGCAACGGCAAACAGGTTCGCGACGTATTGTTTGTTGACGATTTAGTCGATGCATACGAACGCGCCGTATTTCATCACGATAAAGCTGTAGGCCAGACGTACAACATCGGAGGCGGCATTGGCAACACGCTGTCACTGATCGAGTTTACCGAAAAATTGGAGTCCATGCTGGGCAGGAAATTGCCCATGCTCAAAAGCAAAACCCGCCCCGGCGACCAGCCGATATATATAAGCGATATCACCAAACTGCACGACGACCTTAACTGGAAACCGAAAGTATCGGTTGACGAAGGACTATTGTTAATGTACGAATGGGTCAAATCGAATGTGCATCTATTTAAAGACCAACCGTCCGAACATCATCGGACATCGGTTATATCAAGATAACCGCAGGTCGATATTTTTTGTAGCGCCAAAAAATTTTTCGCTTGACATAATTCCATATCTATAGTAACCTATGTGCCTCAGTTCGATGAAGACGATTCTTGCTACGTAACGACTTATATAAGAACATCGGAAAATAGGTCAGTGTAAGATAATGTAGTTTACACATAAACGATCTAGCCAAGCGGTTAATCAAACCATGGAAAGGAGATGTGCAATGGATGTAAGAATCAAAAAAACGGCTGAAGAGATGAGTCTGGAAGCGGCATTAATATTTGCTGAGACCATTCGCAAAAAACCCAATTGCGTACTTGGACTCGCCACCGGCAGTACACCGTTAAAAATGTACTCCGAACTTATCAGAATGCATAAAAATGAAGGCCTCGATTTTTCCAGAGTGATCACCTTCAACCTCGACGAATACCTCGGCCTTCCTTCCGAACACAATCAAAGTTATCGTTATTTCATGAATGACGTGCTGTTCAACCACATCAATATCAAAAAAGAAAATACGTTCGTGCTAAACGGCACAGCAAAAGACCCGCAGTTATACTGCGACGCTTACGAAATGCTCATAAAAGCGTTAGGCGGTATTGAGATTCAACTTCTTGGAATCGGCGGAAACGGTCACATAGCCTTCAACGAACCGGGTTCTCCGCGCAATTCTCGCACACGTATTGTCGATCTGACAAAAGAAACTATAGCCGCTAATTCGGACGGACGTTTTTTTAAAGATCCTAAAGACGTACCGACTCAGGCGTTGTCAATGGGTGTCGGCGCAATCATGGACGCAAAACAAATAGTCCTGATCGCTGACAAAACAAGCAAAGCCGACGCTATTTATAAAACCGTAGAAGGTCCGGTAACCGAAGATGTCCCTGCATCGTTCCTGCAAGAACATCAGAACTCAATAATCATTGTTGATGAAGCCGCCGCGTCTAAACTCGAAAAACAGTATGCGTAATATCGCTTTATCTGATTTTCGCAAGATTAGTATGGTCTGTTAGTTCAAATGTCCTTCGGGTACGTGTATCCGAAGGACATTTTTTTAACTGCTGATTTACTGCAATTTCACGGAGGATACTATGGTTGAATGTATAACTCAATGCAATATTATCGGGATGGTTGAACAGGCTCTGGCCGAATCGACTATCATAAAAGCGGTCAAAAGCAACGCAACGCCTGTTAAAGGAAGAAAACTCACCGACGCGGAAATAGATCAACTCAAGAAAAACGGCAACTATTCGAGCGACTGGGGCAAAATTACCGTTGCCGACGATTTTATCACGGACAATATATGGGGTTCTTACCTGCACGGCACACTCTATATCGGTAGACAAAGCGGATACTTAAAACCCGGCGACGATTCGGTATGGTACGGCATAGCCAACGCCAATCTGTTCAACTGCGAAATCATGAATGATGTTACTATTATCGAAGCCAAAGAAGTTTCAGGATACCGCATACATAGCGGCGTGGTAATTCACAATGTGGGCACGCTGGCTATGGACGGCAAATCGAGTTTCGGTATCGGAGTCGAACTGCCGATAGCTATAGAAACCGGCGGGCGCGAAGTGCTGACATATCCTGAAATTACAGTGGATATAGCGGCGAAAATAGCCACGTCTCGTTCCGATAAAGAATTGATCGCAAAATACAACAGCCTTGTAGAAAAGTATGTCGAGCTGGCAACGTCTACCCGCGGCATGGTTGAGAAAAACGCTGTAATTAAAAATTGCCCGAAAATAATAAATACCTACATCGGCGAATCAGCGCGTCTCGATAACGCTCTGGCTGTCAAGAATACGACCATCTACAGCCTGCCCGGCGAATCGACGGAAATTCTCGACGGCGCGTACGTCAACAAATCGATTGTCCAGTGGGGCGCCGAGGTAACCACTATGGCGATAGTCGACAAATCGGTTTTGACCGAATATTCACACGTTGAACGACACGGTAAAGCAACCGAATCTATAATCGGTCCTAACACTGGTGTAGTCGAAGGCGAGGTTACAGCGTCTCTGGTAGGCCCGTTTGTCGGGTTCCATCATCAGTCGTTGTTGATAGCCGTTTATTGGCCGGATGGAAAAGGTAATTTGGGATACGGCGCTAACGTAGGATCCAACCACACATCTAAAGCGCCCGATCAGGAACTCTGGTCAGGCGAAGGGTTGTTCTACGGCTTGGGCGTGGACATAAAATTCCCGTCCGATTACAGCCGCGCTCCTTATACAATAATCGCTTCAGGCGTAAGCGCTCTACCGCAATCAATGCAGTTCCCGTTCTCTTTGATGAATATCCCGTCAGATAGTATGCCGGGCATATCGCCGGCATACAACGAACTTATGCCGGGATGGGTGTTGTCCGACAACATCTATGTCATCAAACGTAACGAAGGCAAATACATGAAACGCAATAAGGCAAAACGCTCCAAACTGGTTTTTGAGGTGTTCCGCCCTGAGATAATCGATCTGATGAAAGATGCCCGCAAACGCTTGCAGGTAAGTCAGATAAAAGAAGTCTACACCAGCAAGGAAATAAAAGGGCTCGGCAAAAGTTACATGAGCGAAAAAAGCCGTCAGAACGGTATCGATTCATACACGTTCTATATCAAATATTACGGCTTGACAGGCCTTTACCGCGCTGTTTGCAAAATGCTGGATGAAGGCAAAAAAGACAAGATCGCGTCGCTCATTCAGACAAAAACAGACTGCCCCCGCTGGGAACACGAACGAGCGGTACTGCTTGAAGAACTGCCCGGCAAATCGGTCGCCGAGTGTATGAATCTTTTATCGGAAATGGAAGGAAAGATCGCTTTTTCAGTAGAGGATTCAAAGAGAAAAGACGACAAACGCGGCGCCCAAATCATACCCGATTACGCCTCAGCTCATAAACCGGCGGATCAGGATGGATTTGTCAAGGAAACATGGGTGAAAACAAAAGAACTTCAGGAAAAAATCAAACAGATCGTCAGCCAGTTGTAAGTTTAACGGATGACGCATTATACGGGAAGCTGGCGGTAAAACGTCAGCTTCCCTGTTTTTAGTGAGTTTTGAGGAATATTTTATGTCGCAGGAAAAACAAAATTTCTTATCATCAGGCAGTAAACCGATAATCTACTGCGATTTTGACGGAACCATTACTTTAAAAGATACCTTAGTGCATATTCTGGATACTTTCGCTTCTCCCCATTGGCACGATATAGAACTGCGGGTCAAAAGCGGCGAAATCGGATGCGCGACATCGCTTGTAGAGGAATTCGCAACATTCCATGGTTCTTGGGAAGAAGTGCGCCGTTCACTTCTTAATCATATCGATATCGATCCGGAGTTTCTGCCGTTTATGTCTTTTTGCCGCGACAACGATATTGAGTTTATTGTGCTCAGCGGCGGGTTCAGCTGTTTCATAGATCTGATATTTACCAAAGAAGGGGTTGACGGCGTCCGGTATTTCTCAAACGAAATTTTTTTCAAAGACAACAAAGCGGAGCTTAACTATCCTTATTTCAATCATGAATGCGGAAGTTGCGGGCATTGTAAAACCAGCCATGTGAAATTGTCAAAAAAAGGAAAAAGTTTTCCGGTTATCTATATCGGAGACGGCACAACCGACCGCTGTCCCGTCAAACAAGCCGATCTGGTATTCGCCAAAGACAGCTTGGCTCGCTATTGTAGCGCAAACGGAATCCCGTTTATACCTTGGGAAAATTTTGCGGATATTAAACGCTATCTTGCCCGTCATTTTGCCGCAAGCTGACATTCATTAAGAAATTCCGTATATATTATCCTAATTGTGCGCCGTTGATGACGGAATGCAGTATTGAGCTGAGATCGGAAATATTGAACGGTTTGCCGATAGCGGCGCAAAAACCGTATCTGGTGAACTCCGAGAGTATGGGATCGTTGGAGTAACCGCTGGCGACAACGGCTTTCACATCAGGGTCGATTCGGGATATTTGCTCAATGGTTTCTTTACCGCCCATGCCTCCCGGTATTATCAAATCCATGATAACCATATCAAAAGGGTTGTTTTCTTCGACAGCGTAGCGATACATTTCGATCGCTTCAGATCCGTCCGACGCGAACGACGGCTGGTAACCGAGCCGTGTTAAAAACTGTCCGAACACGTTTTTAACCGCATCGTCGTCATCCATAATCAAAATTCTGCCTTTACCGCCGATGAGATCGGATTTGGCAGGCTGTTCGGCTTCAATATTCGATTCCGATGCGGGCAGGTAAATATAAAAGCAGGTTCCTTTACCGGGTTCAGACTCCACTTTAATATCGCCTTCATGTTTTTTTATTATTGAGTAGCTTGTCGCCAGCCCAAGGCCGTTGCCTTGTTCTTTTGTGGTGAAATACGGGTCGAAAATTTTGTTTAGATTTTCCGGAGGTATTCCCACTCCATGATCCCTAATGGTAATGACAATATATTTTCCCGCGGGCAGGCGCGGTTTGTTTACCGGTTTAAGGTTTATGTTTGAGCATGAAACCTCAATTATACCGCTGTCCGGCATTGCCTGATTGGCGTTGATTATCATATTATGGACAACCTGACTGATCTGCCCTTTATCCACATTGACCGGATACAGGTTGTCGTCGATGTGAAACTCGCATTTGACTTTTGCCCCTTTGAGGCAGAAGTTGGCTGAATCCTCGATAATACTTTTAATTGAAGTTGTCCGTTTCAGCGGCGCGCCTCCTTTAGAAAATGTAAGCAACTGCTGGCTTAGTTCACGCGCCCGTACAGATGCGTTTTCGGCGTTTTTTAACAAGGCTAGCAAATCATGTTCTGAGTCGTTTATATCAAGTCTGGCTAAAGAAATGTTGCCCATTATGGCTGTCAGTAGATTATTGAAATCGTGGGCGATGCCGCCGGCAAGAATCCCTATGGACTCTAGTTTTCGTGTTTTTATAAGTTCTTCCTGTATTTGCCTGCGTTCGGTAACATCGTGAATGATGGAAAAAAGCAATATTTTTCCATTGATGGTTATGGGAGTGGAATGCACCTCCACTTCGCGGATTTCGCCTGTTGACAGTTTGTGTTCTACCACAAAACAGTTTTCTTTGAATGCCGCAACATCGTTTATGAGATGCCGGAGGGTTTCTTTTTTCATTATATTGATGTCGTAAATGCTCATATTAAGCAGTTGCTGGTGATCGTATCCGTAAAACTTTTGAGCGGATTTATTGGCGTCGACGATTACACCGTTTTGCGTGTCGATCAAGAGCATTATGGAACTGTGCTCGTCAAACATATCGCGAAGTTGCTGTTCGCTTTCGCGCAGTTTTTGTTCCGTGATGGTATGTTGTTCTATTTCGCGTTGCAGTTTACGGTTGACCTCGTTGAATTCTTGTGAACTCATATCGAAAGACCGTTCCATAAGCTGGCGGTCGCTGTCGAAAGCGTCGTATGCGTCGCTTATAGCCTCAAACAGAGATTCATAGCCGTTCGGAGGAATTTCCGAACCTAAAAATTTTTTAAGTTGCCGTTTAAGAAGTTTATTCATAAATCCGGCTATTTTTCCGAAAACGCGGTTATTGTCATAGTTTGATTATGAAATTCACATTGTTTTTGATGGACTACAGCCGGACAAATTTCTCCGTAGGAATAAAAACCTGTAACAGGAATTTTCTCTCCGAACTGTTCCCGAATGGCTTCGACTTCTTCCTCGATACGCTGTTTCATGACAAGTTTACGTCCCACACAGCTGATAAGAATAGCGAATTGCGGTATCATACCCATAGTCTGGCTACAAATGTTAGCCGCTCCGGAAGCGCCTTCGACTAGCTGTTCAAGACCTGCTTTCATGAGCCGAACATAGCTTCCCTGCGGGATATCGCCCGCGAATGTCAGGCTTCCGTCCGACTCGTTGATTCCCATAATGGTGCGCACAAGATGGCTTTTTCCGTTGTCGATACGTATTGATAAGGGAAAAAGCAGGCCTGTAGCAGGCAGGCCGCTTGCCATATCGCCAAGATACATTTTATATAAATCCAGAGCATTTTGTCCGTCGAGTTCATATAGAACATTGCCTTCCGAGCGGGTAACCACCCTGTCGATACCGAACGAACTCCATCCGCCCATAGACCCGTAACCTAGTTTTAATTTCGTGCCGTAAAAACCTACTACGATTATTCCTTTACTTCTGACGTTTGCGTCGAATATTACCACCGTATTTTTGAAATTGTCCCTGTCGCCGGCAAGGCCTCCGGTTACCGCTACATTACGCGGCAGGCGGTTGGCCAATCCTCTGGCCAGCGCGCTTCCGTTGACATTCAATCCGTTTGACAGAACGAAGACATGGGACAAGCCGTCCACAGGTAGCGCTTGCGCGAGCCGTTCACCCATTACCATGCTGTCGCTCATGGATTCGATATCCATACACACGGTTCGAATCGAGGTGTGCTCGAAGGAAACTGCGGTAACGACGACAGTCTGGTCGAGCACCGTTTCCTCTATGATTTCGCCTGCGGTCGAGCATCCGACAATCTGCGAGTCAGGATAAGATTTCGATATATCGGAAAGTATATCCGTATTCTGCACAAGTTCGATATCGCCGAACACAAACACAATTTGCGCCGGAGTATCAAGTTTGCCGTTTCCTACGGTATGCCATCCTTGCTGTTTATCCCATATTTTTTGTTCTATAAACATACAGCACCTCATTTTTTTTGGATTTTTTGCGAGGAAACGTAATGCTCCTATTATTTATCGGCATCAAAAGAATATCTTTTAATTGTATCGAAAAGAAAATCGTTTTCTCAGCGGAATTTAGAATACTGAATGAAGGGAAGGCGAATCGGAATAAATTTTTTGAATCTGGAATAAAATTTCTATGAAATTACAGAATTCATCGACGATTCGCGGGTCAAAATGTGTTCCGCTCAATTCCTTGATAATTTCAAAACATCTCTCAAGAGGATATTTATCTTTGTACGGGCGTTTTGTGTTGAGCGCGTCGTACACATCCGCCAAAGCGGTGATTCGCCCTTCAATGGGAATTTCCTCGCCTTTAAGCCCTATGGGGTATCCGGTTCCATCCCACTTCTCGTGGTGTGTAAGCGCTATTATTCCGGCAGTGCGAAGTAAATCCGAATCCTGCCTGTAAATGTGTTCCAGCGTTTTGAGCGGATGAGAATTGGCTATATAACTGATGTCGTTGACCAGAAAAATCTCAGCGCCTATTTGGCAGTGTTTCTGGACTATTTTAAATTCTTCATCCGTAAGTTTAGCCGGTTTAAGCAGTATCCCGTCCGGCACGCCTATTTTGCCGATGTCGTGCATGGGAGCGGCCTGCAGAATATAGTTTACCTGCTCTTGAGACAGACCTACACCGTCGGCAAGTATGGAACTGTACAACCCGACGCGCATGACATGCTGGCCTGTATCGTTGTCTTTCAGTTCCGCGGCCCTGCCGAGCCCTTTTATTAAACCGAGATTTGACAGCTTAAGCTGTTCGTTGCGTTGCGCGACTTTGTCGGTTAGAATTCGGTTCTCATGGCGTATCTTGTCGTGATCCATTTTCAGCCGCAATACCGTATCGACGCGGGCTGTCAGTTCGTAGGTATCAAACGGCCTGATAACGAAATCACGGGCGCCAAGTTCAAACGCTTTGCGCCGGATTTCTATATCGCCGACAGACGTAAGCACGATAATGGCTATGTTGTCTTTATCATACCGTTTACAGAGTCCTTCCAGAAGTTTCAGTCCGTCTGTCGATTGTATGGAAACGTCTATAAGAATAAGATCGGGCTGGTTGTTTTCAATCCATCCGAACGCATCAGCCGGATTGCTCATTTCCATTATGTTGGAGTAGCCTCCCGCGCCAAGCACCATACTGGCTATTTTTCGGTTTAGCGAGTTGTCGTCAACAATAAGAATGTTTGCCGATTCCTTCATAATGCACTTTCCACAAACCGTTTTACTGCGTTTGAAATTTCTTATGCATTTATTGTATCGGCGTTTTGTGAAAAAAGTTTAAAAATTATTTTCTTATGTTACGGCGCTTGCCCGATCTATTCTTAAAACTAGAAGCACGTCCGGTTATTATATGATCACAGCTCGAAATTCAAACCGAATCCTCCCCACGGAACGATACTTTCAAACCCCTCGTCTTTCTCCAATCCTTTGGTAAAATGTAAGAATCCGGCAAGATTGAGATGTTTGCTAAGAGGCAAAGTATATTCCAGCCCCCAGTCTATGTGAGTCAGGCAGGTTTTATCGATTCCTTTGCGGGAGTTTAGTCCCATTACCATCGACGGGGTGAATGTCCCGAATTTGCCGAAATCGAAATCATGGGAAATACCCCACTCGCAGTAATACCCTTTTTCTTCGTCGTAATCGTAATTTATGGAAAATTCAGGGTTCAATAAAACGTCCAGCGCTACGGCAAGCCCGATTTCTCCGGAATCGCTGTCTTCGATATTGTCCACATAAGTCCACGACGGAACCAGTGTAAGCAATCCGAAGTTGAGTTCGGCGAATATTGTGTGATCGCGTTCAAGAGTATGCGGCCTTGCTTTTTCGAAATCCGCCTGAAAATATTCGTAGCCGATAAAATGATCGAAAACCGGTATAGCGGCGGAGTATTTCTGATGTATATTCATGCCGTTGGGCGATGGGTTTGATCCTTCATCAAGCCAATGGCTCATGAACAACGCTTGTGCGGAAAACACCAGCGGAACCGCGCCGCCTACGGTATCAAGCGCGCCGTCAATATCTTTAACAAAAGGTAGCGAATACGTCAGATAATCGTCTTGCTCTCCGCCGGTTACGCCGTTTGCGCCGGTTAAGTTATCTTCGCACATTCCGTTTCCAAGCATTCCCAATAGCAGTACAAAAGTAGTTGCAATAAGTTTAAATTTCATTTTTTTCATTTTTTCCTCCATAAAAAATTAGTTTTTTAAAGTAATGTTAAAATTCCGCCCAAGTAGTTATTTTCCAGTTTCTTCAATTGCCATAGGCATACTATTTTTCAGACGCCGATACCGAACGCCCTGCCTGTCTGATATACGGCGAATGTAACAATATACGCTATCACAGTCAACCCGATAAATTGGAAAAACGCCCATTTCCACGACCCGCTTTCCTTCTTTGTTACCGCGAAGGTGGCTATACAAGGCGCGCTTATCAGGCAAAACAGCATGATGCAAAAGCCCGTAAGCGGATTGTAATTCCGGCGAAGCGTATCCCTGAGACTTTCGGATTCTTCGTCCGCTTCTCCCATGGAATAAACAATACCCAGTTGTGCCACGAACACTTCTTTTGCCGCCAGCGCGCCCACAAGCGCTGTCCCTATTTTCCAGTCGAAGCTAAGCGGCTTGATAAGCGGCTCCATGGCTTTTCCGATACGCCCTGCTACGGAATACGCCATTTCCGCCTCTGTAACCTGTTCTTGAGTAAGCCCATGCAACGATTCTTCCGGCGGTTTTGGAAACGTGCTCATTGCCCACAACACAATAGATATTCCAAGAATAATAGTTCCGGCTTTTCGCAGGTACATCCATCCTTTCTGCCACATATGAATAAAAATACCTTTGACTGTCGGCATGCGGTAAGGCGGCAATTCCAGCACAAAAGGAGCTTGGTTGCCTTTTAGAATAGTAGAGCGCAAAAGCCTCGCGCAGACGATGGATAACGCTATGCCGGTAATATAGATAATCCACAGCACAGGCGCCTGCCACGGGGCGCTGAAAAACGCAGGGATTATAAGAGCATAGATAGGCAGACGCGCTCCACAGCTTATCAGCGGCAATACCAGCATGGTGGTAAGGCGGTCATGCTCGTGTTCGAGCGTGCGTGTAGCCATTATTCCCGGAATGGAACATCCGAAACCTGTCAGCATGGGTATGAAACTCTTGCCGTGCAAACCTATTTTATTCATGATTCTGTCCATTAGAAACGCGATTCGCGCCATATAGCCGGAATCCTCAAGAACCGCTATCGCTAAAAACAGAAGCAAAATATTAGGAAGAAAGATAACCACAGAACCCACTCCTGCGATTATCCCGTCAACCAGCAAAGATTTTAACAGGCTCTGCGACCCTTCCGGCCACAACCCTTCCAATACCGAACTCAAAAAAACGAAACAATATTCCATAAAGTCCATTGCCGGTTGCGCGGTTGTGAATGTAAGGTGAAAAACCACGTACATCGTAAGTAGAAATAGCGGCAAACCAAATGTTTTGCTTAGCGCTACACTGTCTATGGCATCCGAAGCACTGCGCCTGCGGCGCGGGTCTGCGCTGGTACATTCGCGGCATATACCCGCTATGACCCCGTATCGTTGGTCGGCTATTGCCAGTTCTGGATCGGTATCGTAGATCGAGGTCAGCCTGCGGCGTACGGAATCCACAAGCACAGATAGCGCGTCCGCGTCAGGGTGCATGCGCCAGACGCGCTTTTTGATGTCGACGTCATTCTCGATCAGTTTAATGGCAGTCCAGCGTTTATCAGGGTAATCGCTGTCCCGGCTATTTTTCAAATCCCCGCACAACTGCCTTATTCCTTCCTCGAAGTCGTTTTCATAGATGACCGGCCTTGGAGTGCGGGGATTACTCAGTTCGCTCCAAATTGTATCCAGCAGTTGCGACGTGCCGATATTTCTGTTGCCTACGGTTTCCACTACAGGAACATTTAGAAGCCTAGACAATTTAGCTAAATCACAGCGTAGCCCTGCGCGTTTAGCCAAATCGCTTTGATTTAGGACAAGCACTATGGGAATACCCAGCTCCAGCAGTTGAACAGTTAAATATAAATTGCGCTCCAGATTAGATAAATCGATAATATCGACAACAAGATCAGGTTTCCGGTCGATGATGAAATTTCGGGCTATCAGCTCTTCTTTAGAATATGGCGTCAAACTGTAGCATCCCGGTAAATCCACTATTTTCAAGTCTCTACCGCCATTTCGCACTCTGGATTCTTTGATCTCCACAGTTACTCCGGGATAATTGGCCACGTGTTGCCGCGATCCGGTAAGATTATTGAATATAGTCGTTTTCCCTGAATTCGGGTTTCCGGTAAGGGCTACGACTTTTGTAGCCTGATAACTTTTATTTTTCAAACTTATTTTGTCTTTTGATAGAGTTTCCATACAGGATTATTCTCCGGTTATAGTTTTATATTGTTTGATTAATCAAACTTAATGTCCAAAAAAAATCACATTATCTCTATAAATATGTTTTTCGCTTCTTCTTTGCGTAACGAAAGGTGGTAACCTTTGACTTTGATGTCTATCGGGTCGCCCAGAGGCGCTATTCGTTCGACTTCAACAAGGCTTCCGCGCACTATTCCCATTTCCATCATCCGTTTAGCTCCGGGATTTTTAAGGGAAACGGCTATTATCCGTCCACGCCCTCCCGCTTTCAGCTCGTGCAAACCGATGCTGTCGTTCATTTGTTGTCCTCCGTGTGTAGTGTTGCGTGCAAGCGATTTTGAGCAATCTTCGCACGATATAAATTTTTTAGGGTTCTCGTCCTGCCCGCATCTAAACCCGTTTTTTTCGTTCCATTTTATATTCATGTTGGGGCAGAGTTTTACAAATTCTATATATTCAACAAGCCGCTCCAGCAGTAAATCGTCTATCTGGTGTTCCATTCTGCATGCGTTTTCCGCTACTTTGGATGGCGGTAGCGACAACACGTTCTGAAAAAAATCCGCCAAAACTTCGTGCCGCCTTACAATCTTTTCGGCTAAATTTTTACCTGCCGGAGTTAAAGAAACCGTGCTGTAAGGGCTGTAATTAATCAGTTTTTTCGCGGATAATTTCCGCAATGCGCTGGTTACGGTAGCCATAGTTACCTTCATTCGGGTAGCGATGTCGCTTACACGCGCAACCTGCTCGCGGCGAAGCAATTCAAATATGGTTTCTATATAATCTTCCATAATAGGAGATAAAACATGGTCCATTTTAAAGCCTCAATGCAATGATTGTTTGAGTCATAAAACAAATATGCTATCATCATGCCGGATAATGAGTCAATATTTTTTTTAATAGATTTAAAGACTGGCGTCGCCAGACACATTATAGGTCGATTGATTTGCGTGGTGGTGTGCATGGAGATAAAACGATGACTCTCGGTTTATCCCCATGCACAAATCAAAATATTACTTGCCGATTCCTTTTACCGCGTCTTTGAGGCCGCCGGCCGCTTTTTGCGCTTCTTCGGCGAGACCGGATTTTGCGTCTTCGAGTATTTTTTTAGCTTTGCTTGATTCTTTATCAAGCTGTGACAGGACATGTTGCGCTGTGGTTACCGCTTCTTTGTACTCATTGGCTTTGTAGAATTTTTCGGCTTGGCCTATAAGGTAATTGGCTTTTTGTTCTACGGTTTGAAATTCTTTTGATTTTTCGATCGCCGCGCTTGCGGAATCTTGTTTTTTCTCGCCGCACCCGGTGAGCATCACAGGTATGAATGCGATTGCAATGACAGTTGACGCGATTAGCTTTTTCATCTAAATACCCTCCGTTGGTTTACTTTTTAAAAATGCGCTTGTTGTCTAAGGCGCGAGTTTGATTATTTTCTCGTGATTTTATTTTCTATAATATTCCATTGCTTCGGGGATATATGTTTTTATCTGTTCTATCCGGTTTGCCGTCAAGGGGTGTGTCGACAAAAATTCGGGTATTTGAGCTTGTTCCGCGGCTAGCATACGTTCCCATAGCGATATTGCGGCGGTTGGGTCGTAGCCGGCTTTAGCCATAAATATCAGCCCCATGCGGTCGGCTTCCCGTTCTTGAAGCCTGCTGTAAGGCAACATACCGCCTACCTGTGCGCCGAGTCCGTACATAGTCATTATCATGGATTGTGCATGTTCAGAGCGTTTTGAGATAATCTCCGATAGAATAACTCCTCCGGCGTTGGTTAACACCATGTGGCTCATGCGTTCCCTGCTGTGTTTGGCTACCGCATGGGCGACTTCGTGACCCATAACAACTGCCAGCCCGCTTTCGTTTTGAGTGATGGGCAATATGCCTGAGAACACAACAATTTTGCCGCCGGGCATACAGAACGCATTGACCATTGCGTCATTGTCAAGCAAGGTTACTTCCCATTGAAAATACTCTATTTCGCCGTAGCGTCCGTTTTCCTGCATAATTTCTTTTGTCGCGGTGATAATTTTATCCCCGACTTTTTTTACCATGGCGGAATCGCGGGAATTGCGAGATACTTTTGACTGCGATACTATCTGATCGTAAGCCTGCAGACTGCTTGTAACCAGTTCTTTGTCTGATACAAGAGCCATCTGAGTTCTGCCTGTGAGCGGTACGCTGGCGCATCCTGTTATATAACAGGCGGTAAAACAAAGTATAATCAAAATTGCAATTACGTTTTTCATGGCGGATTCCTTTGTTTTTATATTATGGAGGTTAAGGCCATAATAAAAGACGAACAAAACAGGTGAAAAATTCTCCAAAAAACATTCTTTCAAATTTTTCTCGAAAAATCAAATTAAAATAATGTTTACCCTCCGGATAATATGTCGGCGTACAGGGGCGGACAAGATATAAACATTGCATTTCAAAGGTCAATTTTCTTACAATATCTATAGAAAATACTCAACCAACCTCAACAGGAATACATAATGACCGAAACCAGCGTAAATATCCCGAAAAAATCTCCGAAAGTAATAGTGATTATGCCGGCTTATAACGCCGAACTGACCTTAAAAAAAACCTTCGATGATATTCCCGCCGGATCGGTTGACGAAATAATCCTCACTGATGACGCAAGTTCGGACAAAACCGTCGAGATCGCAAAGGAACTCGGCATAACCACCATCACTCATAATGTGAACAAAGGATACGGGGCAAACCAGAAAACCTGCTATAACATTGCATTGCAAAAAGGCGCCGATATAATTGTCATGATTCATCCGGATTATCAGTATGACAGCCGCATAATTCCGTTTGCGGTCGGTTTTATTGAAAAAGACATTTGCGATGTGATAATAGGATCTCGCATACGAAGCAGAAAAGAGACTCTGGAAGGCGGTATGCCCATTTATAAATATTTCGGCAATAGGATACTTACTATTATAGAGAACATAGTTCTCGGACAAAATTTAGGGGATTTTCATTCCGGATTCAGGGCATATTCGGCAAAAGTGCTCAAAACCGTTCCCTATACAAACAATTCGGATGATTTCGTCTTCGATTCGGAATTTCTTGCACAAGCTGTATACTTTGGGTTTCGCATAGGCGATATGCCCGTTTCCACCCGATATTTTCCTGAAGCATCTTCGATCAGTTTTGCAAGGAGTGTCAAATACGCAGTCCAGACGCTGGCGGTCATGTTGAAATATGTTTTACATAAGTGCCGCATAGCTAAATTCCGGATTTTCGGTAACTCAAATTAGATACCTTCTTCCGCAAAATACTTTCTAAGCGAACCGCTAAACAGAACGCCCTAATTATTCCAATCTCATTAAAAAAACGGGATAATTTGACAAACAGCTATTTGTGTGGTATATTATACATAACAAACGGCGTTTTCAAAAGGTTTCTTACAAAAATTTCAGCAAATATTAATTCTAATACTTCAAAATCAAAGGAGAATTGTTATGAGGAAACTTTTATTGTTATTATTTTTATTCTTTTTAATCCCTGTGGATTCTTTCGCAAGTTTGCAGTCGGCGAAAGATGCTTTTGATGACGGGACATTGTTTACAGGCGGTACGGGATCCAATTTTACTTTTAATGTTTTAGAGGATCCTGTCAGATATTATAGATGGCTGGTAACGCCCTCTAACACGACTGTATACACTATTCGTTCATCCGAAGCCCTCAACGGTGATTTCACAATCAATATACAGTTTAATGTCGGCAACATGAGTGGCGGCGGCGGTTCATGGTCAAGGTTTGGGTTTTATGACGGTTCAACATTTATTAAACTTTACGATCTAAATAATCCGGGAGGGCATCCCGATTCGTTAAACTATTACGGCGATTGGACTATTGTGAGGACGGGCAATAGTTATGATATCACCGGATACTATTATCTAAAAACATTACATATCGGTGAAGAACCTGCTATGACTTCTTTTCCGTCTGAATACGTGACTACTGAGGTAAGTTTTAATGTTACGGCGGGTTCAGCTACGGAGGACGTATATTTCCAATATCAGTTATACGGCTATGGCAACCGAACAGGCGGGGCGCTGTATAGCTTTAACTTTGAGCAGGAACAACCGGCTGTAGTGCCCGAACCGTTATCGGTGTTGCTACTTGGTTTAGGAGTATTTAGCTTGATAAAAAACAAACGATTTGAGAAAAAATAATTCTCTGACCGTCCATCACAATCAGTTGTTCCGCTGGTGCGCCGGTCGCAAAATTTAGAAAAACGAATTGATAATAAGGCGGTTTTCCCGTGAGGATAGCCGCCTTATTAATTTTTACCGTACGGACTTATCGCCGCTCAGACAGGTCGGTAGCTGTCAAACCGTGGTTGAAAACCAGTTTTCTGTGAGGAAACGGTATTTCTATATTGTTTTCATCGAATTTTATTTTCATTCTGCGATTGAATTCCCGTCCCACGCGCCATTGTTTGATACACTTTGTTTTTATTCTGGCTTTGATGATAATAGCCGAATCGGAAAACCTGTCCAATCCCTGAACTTCGAGCGGTTCTAGTATGTCGTCTTTGTAGTCCGGGTCGTCGCGTAATTCGGCGTCGATTTCTTTAATCAGGGCGATAACCTTGTCAACGTCCTCTTTGTATGCAACGCCGATATCAAAAACGTAGCGGGAATACTCTTTGGTCATATTGGTTACCACGCCGATCGTGCCGTTGCGCACGTAATGAACGTTGCCGCCTGCGTCGCGCAGGATAACCATACGCAGATTGACTTTTTCCACAAGTCCGGCTTTGTCGTTCAGTTGCACCACGTCGCCCACCCTTATCTGGTCTTCAAGCAATATAAAAAAACCGCCGATGATATCCTGAACGAGGTTCTGCGCGCCGAAACCGACAGCCAATCCGACAATACCTGCCGCCGCCAGTATAGGGGCGATGGCTATACCCAGTATCTGCATGACAATCAAGACCGATACTAAAAAAATAACCGCTTTGATCGCAGAGCGTGATATGCTCTTGAGTGTTTCAATTCGTTTTTCCATTTCTCCGTCACGCAACGGGCGGGAAAAAGATAAGAAAAGTTTTTCGACCAGTATGCCTACCATTTTAAGGGCGATAAGCATAACTATTATAACTACAACTATCTTTACTCCGGATGTCAGCATCCATGTTCCGGATGTTTCCAGTAAATTTCGCATAAGCGCCCCCCATATCAAAATTTTTATCGATTAAATGATGTAAAAAATAAATGCTTTTGCAATTATATTGACAGCGTATCGCTGAAAAAAGCCACTACCCGCTGATCAAGCTGTCGCTGAAACGTCCGGTCGCTATAAGCATGATCGCCTCCGTCAATGAACACCGGAGCAAAAGAGCCTGTGTTTATTGCCGATGCGTAATTATGGGCATGATCGACCGGAACCGTCTGATCGTCAGTGCCGTGAATCAACTGCACAGGGATACTCGAAGCGGCCAGCCGGCTTGAGCCGTTACATGATAAAAACTCATCTACAAACTTATGCGACAGCAAAAAACCGCGGTGAAAAGGCTCCGAGTCGCATTCAGAGTTTTCGTTTTGCCGGCTGGCGGGTTGCGTTTCTTTAGGCGGTATGAACCGTTCTACCGCGGACACAAGGCAAGCGGATTTAAACGGCAACCCCGCTCCGACTGCGTACGCGGCGATCAATCCGCCGAAACTGAACCCGAGTATGCCTAGATTTTCTACAGAACCGATGTTGCGGTCTTTGATATATTCAACCACCGCCCGTATATCGTCAACCGCCTGAGAAATGGAAAACGCCGTAGACGGAGCTACACTGTCGCCGAAGCCGGCGAAATCGAACCTGACGGTAACGCATCCTTTATGGACCAGTTTATTTGCCAGACGGACGAAATGGCGGCATACCTCGGTTTTCGTTCCTCCGAACCCGTGGCATAACACAACGGTTGGAACAGTGAGTCGATCGGAAACCTTAGGAGTCCCTATCATTGCCGCCAGCAGGTATTTGCCGGACGGTATATACGCGAATGATTCTTCAACTAAATTATGCATGGAAAAAATCCTTGTCATGGTCGAGAAATCGTTGCCATTCTTCCTCAAAATTTGGGGTGAACAAGCCGGATCCGATGTGCGATTGTATCTGCCGGCGCGAAAAAAATCTTCCTTCGTCAATTTCAAAAGGGTCGAAACGAATCATCCGGTCGTCGCCGAGCATATATCGGTAAGTGGTAATATATTCGGATTCAATGTCGTTGCGCATAATATACGTGTAGCAGAAGATCAGTTCTTCCTTTAGCGGAGTTATGCCTATTTCTTCGCTCATTTCGCGAATCGCGGCGCATATAACCGGTTCTCCGGCCTCCTTGTGTCCTCCCACTGATGTATCCCATTTACCGGGTTGAATGTCTTTGCGGGCAGAGCGTTTTTGCATCCACAATTCACACTGCTTATTAAACACTAGCACATGCACTGTCGGGTGCAGTAACGCCGGATTGCCGTGGCACTGGGAGCGTGAGGCCGATCCGATCACGTTTCCGTGTTCGTCTACAATATCGAATTGTTCCATCGGGCGTTCCTTTCAAGTCAATAGTACACATACTAGAGGTATTAATACAATAATTTTTTATATTCGGTATTCGATAAAAAAACATTGACTCAAAGGGCAATCAGGTTAAAAATGCTTGTATGAGCAATTGTGGCATACAATATGATATTTCATCGGATACCTTAATTAATAACCATTCAAGTCAGAGGCAACTATGAATAAAGTTGACGGCAAGACTACTTCGTTGCGCGCAGTTACCATAATAGCCGTTGCGGGATTATGTATTGTTACGACATTTTTTGCAGGATGCGCGTTGATTCCGTACCAGCGCGAAGACACAATGGACGTGTATTATATAACTTTAAAACAGACCGCCGATATTTTTTTGATCTAAAGTTCCATTAAGAAGGAAGACGCTCCGCCGGAATATCCTTTAGCCTGCTGTAGGCTAAGTCTTTGGGCGATAGCACTGGGTCGTCTACCGGCCACCGGATACCGATATCTGGATCGTTCCATAACACGCCGCCTTCGTCTTGCGGCGAATAGTAATCGGAACACTTGTACAGAACATCCACATTATCGCTGAGCACGCAAAACCCGTGGGCAAAACCTTTGGGTACAAAAAGCTGTCTGTTGTTTGAGCAGGAAAGTTCGACCCCGATCCATTTGCCGAATGTCGGCGACCCGCGCCGTATGTCCACAGCAACGTCAAAAATAGCGCCTCGAATTACAGAGATCAACTTATCCTGCGCATGTTCAAGCTGATAATGCAGGCCGCGCAGGATATTTTTTTGCGAGCGCGAGTGGTTATCCTGTACGAATCTAGGCAATATGCCTATTTCGTTATATCTGGTTTCATGATAAACTTCCATAAAATAACCGCGTTTGTCGTGAAACACTTTCGGCTCAAGAATGAAAACGCCGGGCAATTCGGTATCGATACGGATTGTGTTCATGGGGTTATGCTCCTTGATATTAATTTAAGGAACCTCTGGAAAATTTCACAGCAACAGCGCACCCGATTTACGTGTTGTACTGCAATCTATAAGGCGATAACGCTACTTTGAAATCGATTAACGTGGGTTCGGTTTTCCAGAGAGTCTTTAATATAGCACTGCGAAATGGAAAAATCCAGTTTATAATGCGCTGTGGTTTGGATTCTCAGAGGGACGACCACTTGATAATGCCGTCTTGCGGGTCATAATAGAATTTTGCGTATTTGACGGTATTTTCCACAATGAATTTTTTTCCCGATATGCTTATTTTCGTGCCGGGATGGGCTGTGCCTCTGATCCGAATATATGCGGGAATAGTAACGAGCGATTTATTGACGAGTTCTTCTTTCTGGGCTTCCAGCATTTCTTTTTCCTTGAACAGATCATTTCGCATATCTAGAACGCGCAGAAGCTCGTAAGATTTTTCTTCGTATACGTTTTCTATTACGTCACGCGGCATATTGCAGATATATTCGCCTAAAGAAGCCTCGATTTTTTTGATATTCTGTTTGCAAAATTCTATTCGTTCGGATAAATCTTTGATCTGCTGTTTTGTGTATGGCTGAACGCCTACCTCAAGATTTGTGTGAACGCCTACTTCCGTGCCGACATCTTTAACCGTTATTTCAAGGCCTGCGGTTATAGTGCTTCCAAGCACCATACCTTCTACAAAGACTTTCTCCTCGCAAAAAACAGTACTGGAATATATAACTTTCTTGACATATACAGATTCGCCGCATATAACCCGCGAATTTTGGATATAACCGGTATGCAGTGTGCCGTCACAGGTAACAATAGACTTACCGGATCCGGCGATACCTTCTTTGACCTTCACGTTCGCTCCGCTTTCTACTACCCCGTCGGTTACTATACCCTGAATAAACACGTCGCCTCGGGCTTTTACGTAAAAATCGGGCAGTATAGATCCTTGAATAGTAACAGTACCGGGGAAATTAACGCAACCGCTTGAAAAATCGATATCGCCAGCTATTTCCATGACAGTATGCACGGATAACGAGTTTTTCTTGAAAAGAAATTGGCCGTCATCCATAGCTTTATAAACACGTTCTTCGGGAAAAAAGTTTACATTTTCAAGTTTGAGTTCTACATCTTTACCCGGTTTGGCTTTGATGGGGTTACCGTCTACGCCCATTCCGTGCAATCCTTCTGTAGGCGCGTGGTAATATGCGAGTATCTGACCTTTTTTCACTTTTACGAAAGATTCTTTTTGCTTGTAATCTATTGTGCCGTCTTCTTTTTCTTTACCGATCGACTGCGGCGTCATGTTGACTACCAGCTCAATACGGGCGTTTTGACCGTCAACCGGCGAAACTCCTGAAGCTATAAGCACGTTTTCTATAGGATCGCCGCTCATGCCCAGATGCTTGGCCATTTCCTGCAGAACCGGAAATTTTACGCCGTACTGGACACCGTAATCTTTGAGTTTATTTTTCAAGTCGATAGCTGAAATCGCAAAAGGTATTAAGTCCTTCGGATAAATACTAAGATAAGCCTCTGTTTTGTCAGGAAGAATCCGAACAAGGTATCGTGTTTCTTTAGACGATTTTTTTAGTTGCTGTTCACCAGCCATAGTTTTTCCGCCATAGATATTGCCGCATTACTCAAAGCTGGCGACAGCATCTTCTTCAGTGGGATAAATATTAAAAACCTTTTTGAGATTCGTAAAACTGAAGAGATCTTCCAGTTGCGGTTGCAACGAACACAACCGCAAATCCCCGCCTTTTGAATTGGCAAGTTTGTATAATGCGATCAGTTCGCGCAGACCGGCGCTGTTGCTGTATGACAGCTCATTGAAATTCAAAATTATGTTCACCTTACCGTTGGAAATCAGGTCTTCCACATTGATACGTAGTTCTTCCGCGCTTTCATTGTCAAGTTCACCGTTCAATTCCACGATGGACACGATATTCTCTTTTGTGATGATCTCCATAGTCAATCCTCCTTAATTAGCTATAACGACATTATTTTAATGTAATAACTTTATTCTCTTATCGATCCCTGCGTCTGTGCCGCATGCTGTTTTTTATCTTCCGTATCACTGTTCGCGTATTTGGTTAAAATGACTTCAGTTCCTTTTTCGTTATATTCAATTTTATCCATATAATATGCCATCAGCAGTACGCCGCGCCCGCCTTCGTTGTTGAGGTTTTCCGGATCTTTCGGGTCGGGAATGGCGGACACGTCGAACCCTTCGCCTTCGTCACTTATTTTGAACCGCAGTTTTTCCGGCGATATCTGTACCTCGATCTTTACTTTTTTGTTGATGTCTTCCTTGTTTCCGTGACGAATGGAATTGCACAGCGCCTCGTCTATAGCCAGCTTGACGCGCAGGTTGAATTCTTTCTCAGGAAACCCCAACTGCTTTGACATCTGGTAAATATGCCATATTATACTGCGTATATAACGCACATCGCTCGGTATATCAAAACTCAGGTTCAGCTCTATGAACGGAAGAACCTCCCGCTGTTTATCTGAAAGACGTTTTACCTCAAGGCCTTTCTTTACTATCCTGACTATCTCATGGACATTGAACGGTTTTCTGCAAAAATTGAACGCGCCGCCCTGAAGCGCTTTGACCGCTATATCTTCCGTACCCCAGCCGGTCATGACAATTACCGGAAGGTCGGGCGCCAGCTTTTTTATTTCTTCCATAAGGACAATACCGTTCATGCCGGGCATGTTGACATCGGTAAGCACTACGTCTATCTGCTCGCTTGTCAAGGCCTTGAGAGCTTCGAACCCGTCAAGGGCGACAATTACCGACAGTCCGTGCCGGCTCAGGAGGTCTCTCAAGAGTTGGCAAATTAGATCGTCGTCGTCAACAACTAAAATTGTACCGTTTTGATCTGTCATAAAAATAATCTCATGTAGTTAAACTTTAACTTACTATATCAATTCGGCATACACGGTTTTAAACTTTAGCGGAAAGAGTTCAGCGTATCTTATTTGACAACGAGATAATACCCAGTTAACGCTAACCTTTGCATAACCAGATATAAATCCAAAGGATAGCGTTAGACAGTGTCTTTGATTAAAACAGAACTTTTGTTTAAAAATATTGAATTGTGGATTTGAGGATTTGAAAGCGGTTATCATCTAAACCGCAAAAAAAGGCGCACTAAAAAAGGAGAGAACCGAAATTCTCTCCTTTGCAGTCTTTTATGCTATATATAAAATTTAGAAAGGAATATCATCATCGGAATTATGATGATTAGATCCGACAGCGGCTTTGCTCGACGCCATCGCAGGTGACGCTGTAGCCTTTTGTCTGGGCGAATACTCATCATAAGAATCCTCATGATCGTCTATTTCCCCATCAAGTTCGTCATGACGGTAGTTGCGAGCCAAGAATTGTACTCTGTCAGCGCGTATTTTATGTTTACTGCGACGCTCTCCTTCAGGGTTTTCCCATGTATCATATTGCAACCGACCTTCGACGTGAACAGGAGATCCTTTATGCAGATGTTCGGAACACAGTTCCGCCTGACGCGCCCAAACATCCACATCGATATAACAGACTTCTTTTTGAATTTCTCCGTTTTTGTCGCGGTATTCTCTGTTGACCGCAAGACCTAACGTAGCTACCGCAGTGCCGCTGGGTGTATAGCGCAATTCAGGATCACGAGTCAAATTCCCCATCAAAAAAACTTTGTTCAGGCCAACCATGATACTTCCCTTTCTTTTCTCATTTCAAAGTTTGTGCGAAGAGACTGGCATAATTGTGGATACGCAAACAAAACCCTCCACTACTTTTTTTTATCTTCTTCTCTTATATTGAAAGAAACTATTTTTATTTTCACCTTTTTATCCGGATTATCCGCGGGGGCAACCGTCGCGGTGTCTTGGGCTGAAGTATCGGGTGTAGCCGTAAGCGCGTCGCGTTTTTCGGTCAATGATGAGAGCTGTTTTTCAAGCATAGATATTTGTATCTGCAGACGGCGCCGTTCGGGGATTTCCACATCATCCTGAGCGATTCGCGAGTTGAGCCGCTCAAGATTGTTTCGCAGTGCCGATATCTGATCGTCAAGCGATGCGGTTACGCCGGTGTTTGCCATTCTGTCCTCCGGTTGCGAACGCGAAGTCTGTTGCCTTGGCGGATACACCACCCGCATATCTATGACAACGTAAGGTTCGTCCAGAGTTCGTATGGAATCCATATCGCGTGTTGAAACCAGCCTGACGTACATATCTTCTAAACCTCGTTTGCGGCGGTTTGCCACATGGGGTGTTTTCGGAAAGAAAAATTTTATCAGACTGTCTATATCTTCCCTTGTTTCCATGAGTAATTCGTGCTTGTAAACCGGCTGAACAAAGGGTGTTCCCATTTTATCCACAAGGTGTCTTACGTCGGAAATGTATGTATAAGAAAAAATGCTACCTGTAGGTAAATATTTTACGCCAAACAGGTTGGCGTCCACTTTGATTGTTTTGCCGTCAGTGAGTTTATATTCTATCATGTCAGGGGTTTTAGGCGTTTTTGCTTTTTCAGGCGCCGGTTTTTCTTCTTTTTTACCGCACCCGCAGAGAGCCACAGCGATATTAAGAATCACGACAAATTTAATAAGATACGCGGTTGTGATCTTCAATAGTTGTATTACTCCTTTATATGCACGCATTCAAACATTTACCGCTACACACCCGTAACGCGCAGTTTACGAGAACCGCGTAAGTGTGCCCTAGCGGTTACTTTTGGCATAGCATACAGATTTACGCTATTTTGATCTTTACATTGTATAAAGGTCGTTCGGTTTACGCAAGTTTTTTTTGACGTAATTTTTTCAGCGTTCTCATAAGACGGCCGGATCCCATGCCGGTTATAAAAAAACGCCGTTATTTTTATACTGACGGGAACGGATCTATTTCGAAATCGCATACCAGCGGCATGTGGTCGGACAGATTTATTTTCGGCATAAAAAAATTCGTTATTTTTATTTGGGGGCTGTGCAAGATATAATCGAGTTCAAGCCTTGGATATCTGCTTGGATACGACGGGTGGCTGTGGGTATTTGCATTCTTCAACCCTGTTGCCGCCAGAAACAAATTCAGCTCTCTGTCGCCCCATAATGCGTTTAGGTCTCCGGCTACTATTACCGGTTTTTTCGACTCGTTAATTATCTCGTGCAGGTCGGAAAGCTGGTAATGCCTGTGACGAAATTTGATAGACAGATGAACCAGAAAAATGCAGAATTTGTCGAATTCCAGCTCTATTACAAGGCGTTTGATGCCTTTTTGAAAGTAATGAAACTTTTTGGCTTTAATGTTCTCACTGGTCAAAAATGCGTTTCCCTGCTTGTTCAACACCGGAAGTTTGCCAACCAGCGACCCTGTGTCGTATTTTGACTGATAAACGTAAAAATGGCCGAGCGCGTTGGCTATCAATTCCGCCTGATTGCTCCATCGGGTTCGGAACGAACCGCTGTCTACCTCTATAAGCCCGATAATATCCGGCTTGATCTGCCTGATGAATTCGATAATCCAGCTGGTATTTTTTTGTGTGCGCTTCAAATAACCGCTGAACGGAAACGGCAGATGGAACTTTATGCCCGATCCTGTGCCGTACCGAATATTATAAATAAAAAAACGCATCGTACCTGCCTGTTATTGTTTATCCGGGCAATGCGCCGGATCTGTCATATTATTTCAAAACCGCTTTATTATACTATATTGCCGTCATTAATCTACCGCTTTTGCGAAAACATTTCACAAATTTTACAGCACTACGGAATTTTCTACTTGACTGCCAGCAAAAATGATTTATAATCTACCCCATATTTTTCTTGCCATGTTATCAAATGGTGCCGAGATAGCTCAGTCGGTAGAGCAGAGGACTGAAAATCCTTGTGTCATCAGTTCGATTCTGATTCTCGGCACCATTTTTTTGTAACCACATAAAACGAAAGATTTTCTACAGGTTTCCGATAGTATTAAAAAAAGAAGCAAAGTACATTTGACAGATTAACCTTCACAGTGCTATTATTTCAGACAGAATCTATATAGAAAATGTTTCGGGAGGTATCATGGCTCTTCAGTTCGAGCAAATACAACGTCAAACACAACAGCTTATAATGACTCCGCAGATGAAGCAGGCAATACAACTGCTTCAATTGCCGTTAATGGAACTGTGCAACGTAATCGATCAGGAAATGGTTTCCAATCCTGTGCTGGAAGAAGCGACGGATGACAAAAAAACAGCGCAGGAACAGGAAGAACATACACCGGAAAAATCCGATAACGAAGAGCTGGATTTCAAAGAAGAGTTCGACCGGCTTGCTCAGATAGATGACGAATGGCGGGAATATTTCAGACAAAGCGGATCTTACAGAAAATACTCGCAGGAAGACGAAGAAAGACGGCAGTATCTGGAAAACTCCATCACCCGCACCGAAACACTGCAGGATCATCTGCTCAACCAGTTGTCCATCATGTCGCAGACAGACGAGGAAAAAGAGATCGGCGAGCAGATTATAGGCAATATCGACGACAACGGATATCTGCAAAGCTCCCTAGAGGAAATAGCCATTCACTCAAAAGTCAGCCTTGATAAGGTAGAACAGGTGCTTGAACTGATACAGAAGTTTCATCCTATCGGCGTAGGCGCGCGCAACCTGAAAGAATGCCTGCTTATACAGCTACGCAGATTAGGCAAAGAAGGCACGCTGGCGGAAAAAATCGTGTCTAAATATCTTGACGACCTCGCTAAAAAACGGTACGCCCAGATCGCCAAAGCGCTCAAAACCACTATAATTCATGTTCAGCATGAAGCCGAGCTGATCGCCTCTCTCGAACCTAAACCCGGAAGAATGTTTGTAACAGATACAACTCATTACGTACTTCCCGACGTAGTGCTCGAAAAAATAGGCGACGAATACAAAATTATTCTAAATGACGATAAAATACCTCATCTGCGCATCAGCCCTGTATACAAAACTCTGATGAGCAAAACCGATATAGATACCAACACCAAAGATTATATCAAAGAAAAAATCAAATCGGGTAAATGGCTGTTGAAAAATATACATCAGCGACAGCAAACCATATACAACATCACAAATGAAATCGTACAGCGTCAACGGCGGTTTTTCGACGAGGGAATCGCATACCTGCAACCTATGACCATGCAGGTTATCGCCAACGCGCTGGGACTGCACGAGTCGACTGTCAGCCGGGCAATAAGCGGTAAATATATGCAAACACCGCGCGGCGTTTTTCAACTCAAATATTTTTTCACCACACCGATTTCAACAAAATCGGGAACCGCTACTTCAGCGACAACGGTAAAAGATAGAATCCACGAAATCATCCGCAATGAGGATTCTAAAAAACCGTTGAGCGACAGCAAGATAATCGATATTCTTAAAAAAGAGGGCGTTCAGCTCGCTCGCAGAACTGTTGCTAAATACCGCAAAGAGCTTAATATTCTGCCGGCAAACCTGCGCAAAAAGTTTTAGTCAACAATACTCTTTTAATGTGCGGAATCCTTAAAATTTGTCTTTTCGGTTTTGCTCAGACCAAGACGCAACAGACTCAATATTGAACTGCGACCGGATTTCCAACTGGATTAAAAGTTTCTAAAAATTTTATTTGCCTTTTCACAAATTTATCTATTATAATATTTACTGTAATCAAAAAAATTGCAAAGGAGGCTTGGCAATGAAAAAACTGATTGTTTCATTACTGATCGGGTTGTTCGTTTTGTCAGCGTTATCCGTCCATGCCGGAGGCGACAAAAATCATGGCGACAAAGGCAAAGGAAGCGTCATCAGGAACGGCGCACCCAATGATTAATATCTAAATTTTAAAATAAAAAACCGCATAGGATAATATCTTGCAAAACCCTATGCGGTTTTTTTATCTTCCGCAATATATTTAAGATACCGGCGGTTCAAGGATGATTTAATTTCCGCGGATAGAGAACGGTTTTTTTATCCGCAAGATTTCCATGCGTAGGAATGTGAGATTTTTCAGGAACGGTATAATAGCTTTCCATGATAGCGTAAAATATCGGATCAGGTAAAAGATTTATATACACCTCATTTCCAACGACCCTTTTTCGCAACGAATCGAGGTAAAACTCAAGGATGATCAGATCAAATTTTTTCGCGCGAATATCGTCTATGATCTGCTGATTCGAGATAATATTTCGTTCCGCCAGCCGTTTTGACATAAGCGGATTCCATTCCGGATTCTTGCCTGTCAGCACATTGTAATTTATGTGCTGGCACAACACCCTGCCCGGTACGGCATTAACGCGCTCTAGTATATCTTCTTGGATTCTCTTTTGCTCGCCAAAAATTTTTCTAAACCCGCGCATATTTGAAAGTTCTGACGGCATACCGCTATTCCATGGCATTACATATCCTGCCAAAAGCATACCGCACGCCGCTGTAGCGGCTATCCACGCCGAGGGCGGTTTCAACGCGCGCAAGATAAGGCTTAATGCCGCAGAACCTGTTATAATTGTCAATGCGGCAAATTCAACAAGATACTGATCCCACGCGCCGTCTATAAAAATCAGGACAACCGAGCAAACCGATATAAAAAAGTACGCCGTTAAAAACGTCCATCGTCGGTCAAAACGCAATTTTTTGCAGTAGATGACTATAATAACGAAAGCCGGTAACAGAAACGCAGATAACTGCATACACGTTTGAAAAACCAGTCCGGCTACCTTTTTATTCAAAACAAACCCACCTGACGTATAAAAAAATAAATGCTCGATAAACCGCCCTGATGTCGACAATGTCAATATTAAACCCGGCAAAACCGCAACCAGCCCAAGCCGAAATAAATAACGCCATTTTCCGGGATGGTTATGCGCAAACAAAGATACTACTGCCGCTACGGGCGGATAATTATTGATCAGATATGTGGTATTCCCGTCGACCGCGCCGTAAGGAAACACACCTTTTTTTATCTGCATTGTTTGAAACAACACATACCCTTCACCGCTTTCCAGGTGATAAGGGTATGATACGAAGTACACTTGAGACGCCGCATGATAGAAGTCAACATACACAAGCCAGCCGATAAGCGGTAAAAACAATAAAAACAGGTATTTCTTGGATGATTCCGGTAGTTTGCCCACGCTTGTTTTCCGTATTTTCTTAAGAAACCTAACTGCCCTTAACTACAGGAGGTTCCCGCAGGGTTAAAAGTATTCGGAATGGTTTGACAGGGCTTGTCTATTTCCGAGCGAGAATGGTTAACAACCACCCATGATCCGCAAGCGGCAAATCAATCCGTTTCGCGGTCAGGCAAATTTTTTGTTTCCTGAATAATCACTTTTGTTCCTACAGGGACATTGTCGAACAACTCAATTACGTCGGCATTTCGCATGCGTATGCATCCATGCGATGCGGGAACGCCTATAAGCCCTTCGTCAGCCGTACCGTGAATATATATGTAGCGTTTGTACGAGTCTACGTCCCTGCCTAGGTTCAGCCCGTCGTCCAACCCTTCGAGCCAAAGAATACGAGACGTGATAATATCTTGATTTACAGGAACTGGCGAATGATTTATACGAGCGGTTTTGCCGGTATTCGCTCTTGACTTGAAAATCGTATTTACCGGAGCGTCCTTGCCGAACTTCTCGGCGACACGGTGATTGCCCAGAGGCGTCCGGTTGCTTCCAGATTTACTGCCTATACCGTACTTCGATGTAGATACCGGATACTCGCTAATAACCGCCTGCCCTTTGATGAAATACAACTTTTGTTCGTCTATAACAACCTTGATAAACATATCCGTATCAGGCACAATGCCGTCATGGGATTTGGCAGGCTCATTCGCTGATGTATCACTATGACACAAAGAAATTATAATTCCGATCAAAATGACACAACCAAATAGATTGTATAAACGCTCGGCTACGTCGAAACATAATGCCATATTTTATGCATCCTTTCAGATTTTTTGATCCGTCAAAGGGGGTATAGTAGCACAACATTTTTCTTTTTGAACAGGTAAATATATGCGGGGTTTTAAAAAAATCCAACCCTAGTCGAAAAAATATTTTCCTTGCATGTTTTTTGCTAAAAGACTATAATCAAAGGTCAAAATCATAGAAAAATGAAGAAATATGTGAAAATGGAGGGCAGAAAGATGCCGACATACGAGTACGAGTGTAAAGAGTGCAGTCATACCTTTGAAGCGTTCCAGAAAATGAGCGACGCGCCTTTAACTACATGCCCTGAATGCAAAGGCGAAGTGCGGCGGCTCATAGGAACCGGTGCAGGAATTATTTTCAAAGGATCGGGTTTCTATTGCACGGATTACAAGAGAAAAGAAGAGAAACCGAAAAAAGCCGAAAAATCTGCATGCGAATCGTGCCCGAACGCATCTTCAGGGTGCTCCAATAACGACTGACAAGCCGGAGGATATGTCCGAAGATGGACGACACATGGACCTCAGGGAACGAACTTCCGTAAACCCGCACGACCTGTTTTGCGCGCGAAGCATTTTGTTCATGCGCGAGGCCATAGCCTGTGCCAACGGCAACGAGATTTTTTTTATAGCCACTACCGCTGATAACGGTGTCGTAGATACGGTAAAAATTTACGCGCGCGGCAACCAGCAGGAAGTTCCGGCAATCCTCGACGCTCCTAAACCGGGTTGCGTTATTATCCACAATCACCCGTCGGGCAACTTAAATCCGTCATCTGCAGACCTGTCGATCGCGTCCGCTCTCGGACAGAAAGGGGTCGGATCGTATATAATAAATAACGAAGTCGACAACTGTTACCCGATTGTATTCGCGGAAAAACGAAAACCCCTTGCCAGCCTTGATGTCGGCGAAATCGCCGCCCTGATAGAACCCGATGGATTATTCGAACGGAAGTTTCCCGATTACGAATTCCGTCAACAACAGGTTACCATGCTCAAACTGGTGGCGCAGGCTCTCAACGAATCACAGGTTGGCATGGTCGAAGCCGGCACCGGAACCGGCAAAAGCATGGCATACCTTATTCCTGTAATCCACTGGGCGGTAACCAATAAAGAACGATGCGTCATATCCACGAACACCATAAACCTGCAGGAACAGTTGGTGTATAAAGATATACCTATGCTTAAAAAAATCCTCGACTGCGAGTTTTCTTTTTGTCTGGTCAAAGGAAGACAAAACTATATATGCCGGCGAAAACTTCAAATGGCGCTGGAAAACCCGTCGGCTTACGTTGAGGACAATCAGGTTGAGGAATTGAACGAATTGAACGCATGGATACAAAAAACCGCGGACGGAAGCCTGTCGGACATGAATTTTGTGCCCGATACCGATATATGGGATACCGTGGCATCCGACAGCGAATCGTGCCTGCGAGCCGCCTGCTCACGATACGGAGATTGTTTCGTTACCCGCGCCCGCAGAAAAGCCAGTTGCGCAGATATACTTATAGTCAATCATCATTTGCTGTTCGCGGACATCGCGGTAAAAAAGGATGCGGAGTTCATCGGCGATATCGGCATACTGCCTCCCTATCAAAGACTCGTGCTCGACGAAGCACACCACATTGAAGACGTGGCAACCTCATATTTCGGTAGCCGGATAACCGAACTAGGGCTTATGCGCGCGTTGGGACGTTTGTACAGGCAACGAGCGAATACGGAAAAAGGATTACTGCCCGCCTTGGCGCAAAAAGTCAGGCAGGTTCTGCCCGATAAAGAGGCGTCAGAGATAACCCATTCCATATATTCACAGTTCGTAGAAGGTAAAAAAATTTTAGAGGAAACAGTAAAAAATACGTTTTATTTTGTAAAAGATTTTATCGGCTCGCAGGTCGAACAGGAACACGAATCCAAATGGCGGATTCCGGCGCGAAAAGATGCTCTGCCCCGCTGGAACGATCTGGTGCGCGACCCGCTTTACGTACTTCACGCAGAAGCAAAACAGTATTTTTCATCTCTGAAACTGTTTCTGCAGGATCTGGCACAGTGCGCGGAGTTTCACAACGTACAGCTCGGCAACGATATCATAGAACTCAACGCGGTCAGGAACAAACTGGAACGTATGATATCATCCATGGAATCAATCATGCTTGGCGAACAGGACGACGGGCAGGGGATACACGATGTAAGATGGGTTGAGCTTAACAAAAAATCGCGCCTGCACATCAATGCCGCGCCAATCGCTGTGGCCGATCAGATTTACGATTACGTCATATCCCGTTTCCCGACAGTTATTCTGACATCGGCAACCCTTACCATAGAAGGAAGTTTCGATTTTATATCCCATCGGCTAGGACTCAATAACGCCGAGCCGAAACGGCTGGTAACCGAAGTGATTCAATCGCCGTTCGATTTCTCGCAACAGGTTATGATCGGCATACCCACAGACCTTCCCGATCCGGACAACGTATTGTTTCGCGCCCGGTTGTCGGAGTTTGTTTCCGATGTATTGAAAATCACCCGCGGAGGCACATTCGTGCTGTTCACATCGTTCTCTTTGCTAAAATCGTGCCTCAGGGACATAATGACCAACGGCCTGCACAAATCGCTTCATATACACCAGCAGGGGGAGGAACCTCGCCATACACTGCTTGAAAAGTTCCGCAATGACAGGCGGTCGGTTTTGTTCGGGACAGACAGTTTCTGGGAAGGTGTGGACGTGAAAGGCAAATCCCTAGAATGCGTTATTCTGACGCGGCTTCCGTTTAGAGTTCCCACCGATCCGGTGGTTGAGGCGCGTATAGAGTACATCAAAAAAACCGGAGGGAATCCGTTTATGGATTACATCGTACCGCTGGCGGTAGTCAAATTCAGACAGGGATTCGGCAGGCTCATACGCACAAAAACCGACAGAGGTTGCGTGCTTATCACCGACCGGCGGGTCATGACCAAAAATTACGGCAAGAAATTTCTCCATTCCCTGCCGCAGTGCCGATATGTGCGCGAAACCACACCGGCAGTGCTGGCTTATCTTGAACAATTTTTTGTACATGCTTGACCGGTCTAACGGTTAATTTGCCCGGCGGTTTTTTGAATTTCTTCCAGCGAGCGCCGCAGGTCGTTATTATCAGGTAGTCTGCGAAGTCCTTCCTTGGCAATTTGTTGCGCAAGATCAACACGGCCTGTTCGCAAATACAATACGGTAGCGTTGTAATAAGCAAACCCGTTGAGCGGATCGAGTTCTATAATCTTATAGCAATGGGTAAGAGCTTCGCTAAACTGTCCTAACTCATCACATATAACAACCATTGCCCTGTGCGCCGTGACTGATTGCGGAGCGATGACCAACGCTTTCTCGATAGTATCCTTCGCCTTTTGAAACTGGTTACGGGACATATAGAGTTTAGCCAGCGAAAAATACGGGTCTGTAAACGATTCGCGCATGGCGATTGCCGCAAGAAACTCGCTTTTTGCCATGTCCATATACCCTTTTTCCATATAAACAACACCCATATTATTGCGGATTCCCGGCACGGACGGATCGAGCTTAAGCGCGTACTTGTACGCCTTGAGTGCGTTATCCAAATCGTTATTGCGGTAATACACGTTGCCCAAATTAACATACAGCGTCGCTTTACGTGTAAATTGTCTGGGCGAATATTTCACTGTGGCAAACCACAAAGTTTCGTCGCTGTGCCAAGCGGGCGCGCGCACCATAAGCAATACGCAATACGACACGACCGCAATAATGACAAAAACCGGCGCGAGCGCACGTCCATAAAATGCACGCTGTGCGGTAATGCGTTTATCAGCATATACATGATCGATAAACATTCCCGCAAGACCGGCAAAACCGGCTATGGGAAAATATAAGTACCGCTCCGCGAAAACCGCCCCGAAAGGGATTATATTCGACACCGGCAAAAAATTGACCACAAACCATAAAATAAAAAAACGCGCTCGCGCAGGCGATTTCTTTACCGCAAAAACCGCTATTACAGAAAGAATAAACGAAACTACTAAAGAAACTGCAAAACCGCTGTGAACAGGAAACTCGTAATCAGCGGTCAGCCCTACCGGCAGAAAACACAGTTTGACGTAATACCAAAAAACGCGAGGAATATTGACAAGCGTGATAAACAAACTTCCGCCCGGGTACAATGCTTGTTTCTCCGGCAGGTACAGCCAGAAAAACCGCATATAGATGTAAATACATAAGATTATACAGGCAGGAATGATACAATATAACATACCCCGAGTTGCCCGCGGTTTTTCGCCGTACCACAGTATACTGATCATAGGCATGACGATAAGTAAGGTAACGCCCATTTCTTTGGCCAGCAGAGAAAGAAAAAAACAGGCGTGCATAAGCACGGCGTCAAGCGGTTTCCCTCTTTGTCTGAATCTTACAAACCCTATCAGGGAAAACAGATAGAAAAATAGCCCCCACAAATCCTCAAGGTAGCTGACGCAAAAAACGGTTTCCGATATAGCCGGATGCAATGCAAAACATAACGCCGCAATAAAAGAAGACCGCCTCGAACACGCCAGCAGGCGAAGTAACGCCAGCAGTAAAATAGCGTTGGCGATATGAGTCAACAGGTTGATCGCATGGTATCCTGCCGGGTTGTATCCGAAAACGGCGTATTGAAAAAACAGCGCAATAGTACCGAAAGGGCGGAAAGTGCGTTCCGCGGAAACGCGGAAATAATCGGCTGTGAACAGACGGGGCAAATTGTCTATGTTTCGTATATAATGGTTGTTTACCAGAACCATGTAATCGTCATAGACAAACGTATTGCGCACGGAATTGGCGTAACAGATGCACGCTCCGATGACAATAAGCAGTATGGACAGCTTTGTGTTGCGGCTCATTGTGTCCGGTTTTTGGTTGTTGACGGGTTATTCGATGCCAAGAAGCACTTTTTTAGTGGTTTTGAAGTGCATTTTGGCAGTCGTCTGAAGTATCTGGTAACCGTGTTTATTCACCAGTTCACGGGCTGTCTGCTCTACAGCGGCGGACGCGCCTTTAGGCACTTTGATTCCCAGTTCTTTGCCCAGATGCGCCAGCCGGCGTATGAATTCGCCTCTGGCAAGCACCGATGCGGCCGCTACAGCCATATCTTCTTCGGCACGGACTTTCTGAACGACCGGTATCTTTTTGCCGCGTTTCATCAGAGCGTCGAGTATGAATTTGTTGTTGCCGAACTTGTCGATAATAACCCTGTCGCAGTTGACTTTGGACAATACGTTCTCTATTACCCGCGCGTGTCCCCACGCGAGAAGTCGATTCAGGTTGCCTATCTTGTCGTACAGTTGGTTATACCGTTCAGGGCCTATGACTACAACCGAGTATGGACACAATTCTATAATCGCTTCGCGCAGTCCTTTAATTTTTTTGTCGCTTATGAGTTTGCTGTCTTTGACGCCCATTTTTTTGAGTTTCGCTTCGACTTCAGGCGTTAGATAAACTCCGGCGACAATCAGCGGGCCGAAATAATCGCCCTTGCCGCTTTCGTCCACGCCTACCCTCGGTTCAGTGCATTGCAGATCGTTGATTATATCCTCATACCCGAAATTGACTTCCTTTAGAAGTACCGGTTCAAGATAATACTGTATGAATTGCGGCGTATCTTTACCTTGCAAAAGCAGTTTGCCGCTTTTATAAAGAGTTACGTTGAGTTTGTCTTTGTTTGCCGAAAAAAAAGCGTACGGCGTTTTTTTGAGCAGGAATCCTCTCTCCTCAAGGTCGCGTCGAAGTTGCGGGAACAAGCGCGGATTAAGCTGAATGGTATAGGTAGTCACCTGTTTCAATTTTTCCATTTCAGCAACTTTCATGTACCCCCCCGGTTGTTATGGTTGGCTTATCTTTTGAAGATTTTTTTTGCAGGTATCCGTTAAGGAGGAATTTTTCAAGTAAAATCAATGTTTTGTTCAAGGCTTTGGCCCGGTGGCTTATTTTATTTTTAATGTCATGAGTCAGTTCCGCGAACGTCATGTTGTAATCTCTGGCTATAAACAAAGGATCATATCCGAACCCTCCGTCTCCGCGCGGATACTGGGCTATTACGCCTTCGCAAGTGCCTCTAACCGTTCCTATGAGTTCATCCGGCACGGCTAAAGCGATACAACAGACAAACCGAGCCTGACGCTGGTCGATATGAACGTGTTCCATCAACGAAAGCAGTTTCGCATTGTTGGCCGAATCGCTCGCATCGTTTCCGGCGAATCTTGCGGAATACACTCCCGGCTGTCCGTTCAGAAAATCTACTTCCAGCCCGGAATCGTCTCCAATTGCCGGCAGTCCTGTTGATTTAGCAACGCAGGTCGCTTTTATAATGGCGTTTTCCTCAAAGGTTTTGCCGGTTTCGGCAACATCGGCTATATCTGGAAAATCGGCAAGGGAATATAAGTTCAATTCAAGGGGCGACAAAATTTCCTTGATTTCCCTGAATTTACCTCTGTTGCGGGTGGCTACTACCAAATCCATAAAAAACCTCACAATATAATTTGTATAGAACCTTCATAAAATATTTATAACGGACAAAATGCCGTTGAGTGTCTTACATAAGATGAAAGTGCCTGCTCTAGCGGTGATTATACAAATATTTCCCGTTGTTTCCAGAGGCTCTTTGTTACAATGACGCAAGCGCCTCTTTAGAGATGTTCAACAGTTGTATGACTCCGCCGTGCGCGATATTGATCATTTCCATGCACATTTCTTTGGTATACGGATTAGTTTCCGCAGTTCCCTGAATTTCAATCAATTTTCCCGATTCGGTCATTACGACATTCATGTCAACCTCGGCAATAACGTCTTCCGCATAGCAAAGATCGAGCAGTATCTCGTTTTTGACTACACCCACGCTTACTGCGGCCATACGCTCTTTTATGGGTGTTTGGAAAAGAGTCCCGTTACCCAGCAACCGTTCCACAGCCAACTCCAGAGCGATGAAACCGCCGGTAACAGCCGCGGTGCGCGTGCCCCCGTCTGCCTGAATTACGTCGCAGTCGACCCACAAAGTGCGTTCGCCGAGTTTTGTCAGGTCGAACACAGAACGAAGCGACCTGCCTATAAGGCGTTGTATTTCATGGGTTCTGCCGCCGAGTTTGCCGCGCGTAGATTCGCGGGGCGATCGCTCGCAACCTGCGCAAGGTAGCATGGAGTATTCAGCGGTCAGCCACCCGTGTCCCGCACCCTTGAGCCATCTGGGTATTGCGTCTTCAATCGAAACCGAGCAGATAACCTTGGTGTTCCCGAATGAAATCAACACGGAACCCAAAGGATTCTGCAAAAAATTAGCTTCTATCGTAACAGGTCGCAACTGCGCTCCTGTACGTCCGTCAGTTCGCATATACATGCCTCCTCGATAAAATCATAATACTCTCAATATATTTTTCTTTAAGATACTTATGACGGTTCGTCAAACGGTGGTTTCGATGATTTCAAGATATTGAAATCCGGTAAAAAATATATATTTCCATATATTATAAAGTAGCCTTTTTATCATTAATCTGCTCCGCGCCACAGATTCGGGAAAGCAATATTTTAAAATCATCTTACAAATCTAATTTAGCAGTAATCATATTTTGAGTCAATAAAAAACTAACTGTGTTTGATAAAAATTGATCTTTCGGATACTAAAAAACATGTTCGCGGGACAAAAACTGATTCTGACGACAGAGCGGTGTAACCGTAACAAAAAAATATATAGCCATTGAACTGTATCTTAATTAACAAGTTATCACCTAACCTGACGCTTGAAGATACCGCGTAAAAAATCTTAATAAAAATACAAAAAATAAATAAAATGACTTACCGCGAAAGGTATTAACCGGGTTGCTTTTGTGCGTTTCGGGGTGTCTATGTGTGATTATATGTTTATTTCCGGTTTGTCATGTGGTAATTTATTGGGACATTTGCGCTGTAAAAAAGGAATCTATATGAAAAACATAGGAAAACCGAATTTGATTTTCGACTGGTCGGGCGTTATAAGCGACGATCTGGACGTTGTACTGGCTACATATAACGAGATATTCGCCATCTACGGCATAACCCCTCTGACAAGAGAACAGTTCAAAAACCAATTCGTGCTACCTTACGAGATTTTCTGCAAAAATATCATCGGCGGACATGCTCCTCTGGACGAACTTCAGGATCATTTTAGAAGGATATATTCCAAGCTGACTATGCCGCCTGTAATCATAAACGGAGTTGAAGACGTGCTAGACCGGCTCAAAGCCCAACAAATCCCAATGGCGGTTTTATCGTCCCATTCGTTTGTCTCGATAGAAAATAAGCGGTATTTTCCGGATAAAAGATTTTTCGCAAAGATTTACGAAGACGTGCCTAACAAATTGGACTGGATTCATATATTGCTCGAAGAATTACAGTTCGACCCGGACAACACCTACTTTATAGGAGATATGACCCACGACATCGAAACCGGAAAAGCCGGCGGGGTTCATACTGTGGCTGTAACAACAGGCTACCAGTCGCGCAGAACACTTCAAAGCGCCGATCCCGATCATATAATCGATCATTTGAGAGAAATATTCACCGTATTGAACGTATGACTGTTGCGCCATACCTTGTATAATTTACCCGCTACCTGAACGGCGTTGTGAGCGTTGTCTTTGAGGTTTCTCACCCATCTGTCGGGGATAGCGTCGAACCCGCAATACGTTCCGGACAAAGCTCCTGTCAACGCTCCTAGGGTATCAGAGTTGCCGCCTAGATTAACTGCGTATACAACAGCCGACTCAAAGTCGCCCGGGTGCAGTAAAAAGGCGTACAAAGCTGTCGGAACACAATGAAGGGCTTCGCTGTTATTGCCAAGCTGTGATATAACCTGCGATACCGGCGGAGGACTAGCCAGAAATTTTCTTATAGTTTTTAATTTTTTTAGATAATCCACATGCTCGATCTTTGCTTCCATATAATCGCAGAAAGCTATCGGGTCGATATCTTTGGATACTGTTATGTGATATAACACGTGGGCTATGGCGTGCGCCTGCCATTTTGCGGCTTCCACAGCCATGGGATGCACGTTGGTTATTCTGCTGGACAAAACGGTATTCGACCACAACTTTTCAAGCTGGTCGTGATACAGCAACGCCAAAGGCGCGACTCGCGACGCCGCCTCACTGCCGTATGAAATATCGCGAACAGGCGACGCCTCAGCGCATTCCAGCCAGCTGTATCCAGCCCGCAGAGACTCCATCGCCTTAAGCGCTACCACAGTATAACCTCGTTTCGGATTACAGTACGCCAACAGCGATTCGGCTATTGACTCGCCGTTAAACCCTTCCTCTTTGCCCAGCGACTCAGCCACAGCTATTGCCATTTCCGTTTCGTCGGTATAATCGCCTTTGAACAGTATTCCTTTTTCCATAGAATCCAGCACGCCGTACTGATCCATTATATCCAGATACAACCATCCTTGCACCGGCATACCTAGCGCATCACCTGATTGAATCCCGGCAAGACATCCTCTGAAATGGTTGAGCATTTGCCGGTTTCTCCTCGTGTTAAATTGTATTACAGACATATTTTTCCTCTCTAAAAACAAACGAATTTCCTTAAAAACGAATGGTTGCACTCATGGCAGAAATACCATACATACACAAAATGCTCTTCACATACCTTGTGCGCGACTTCCATCAATCCGTTGCATTCCAAACATTTCATTGTTCCGCCCTCCAAGTCTAATCGGTTTTTGTGATTCTTTTTAACTCAAGTTGCGTGCCAGCGTAACATTGGAATATATTATTTTTTAATTTGCTTATTACCAATATATTAGATGTTTTCAGCCGGTTGTTTAGGAGCAGTATTTCCTACATTTTTGTATTTCACTAAATATTTCCTACATTTTTGTTGTTCGCTTGCGGGTATAAAGATATTGTTGACCCTATAAATATTGACGATGTATATTTAGATGAAAACCGATTGTCCATATAAGGGAGGTAGTTTATGCAACATACGATCTACGTTACCTGTCCGTTTTGCGAGGGATTTCTTGAGGTCAACCCTGTGACAGGGAAAGTAGTCCGCAGTTTTCCTGCCGGTCATAAAGACGAATCTGCGGACAAATTGCAGTCCGCGCTAAAGAAAATGAAAGCGGACGGTTCACAGCTCGAGGAGAAATTCGAAGCGTCAAAAAAAGAGATGAATCAGCAGAAAGACAAGCTCAGCCAGCTTTTTGAGCAGGAGAAGAAAAAGATACAGGAAGAAGGCGACGTATCGCCTCCGGAAGTTCGTCCGTTCGACCTCGACTAACCGGAATTATAACCACGCCCCAAATCATTTAGGCAAGGTCTGACGAGGAACATTTGGGTCTGTGCTTTTCCAACCCGTAGTCGCAGGGAAAAGATACGCCTGTTATCCAGATAATCATCTGTCCAGTCGTAAGTGAAAGATGAACGAATAATCCAAAATAACAATATTTTTTTGCCCGTCTTCCGGTTTGCATTGACTTTTTGACGACCAATTGCAATAATATCTTTTTTTATAAAATTTTCAGCAGGGGTAGAATAATATGAGTTACAAAACTCCACTTTACGACAACCATACCGCCCACGAAGCACGGATGATCGATTTTCACGGCTGGGAAATGCCGGTGCATTACAGCGGTATACTAGACGAACACCAGACTGTACGAACCAAAGCAGGCATTTTCGACCTGTCCCACATGGGCGAAATAGACGTCTGCGGGCCGGAATCGGTAGATTTTCTCAACTATATTATATGCAACAACATGAACCGTCTGTCCTATGACGGAAGAATCATATATACAGGTTTGCTCAACGAAAACGGCGGGTTTATCGACGATCTGCTGGTGTACCGCAAGAAGCCCGATTCATTCATGCTGGTTGTCAACGCCGCAAACCGCGAAAACGATCTGGAGTGGATCAACCGCCATGCGTCCTCTTTCGACGTAACGGTGGAAGACCGCTCTTTAAGCACAGGGCTGATCGCCCTGCAGGGTCCTTCCAGCGTGGATATCTTGAAAGAAGCTATGGGAAGCTCGTTTAAAGACCTGTATTATTACCATTTTACAGAATCCAAAATAAACCGATCGCCTATGACCATATCGCGTACCGGATACACCGGCGAAGACGGTTTTGAAATATACGGCGGATGGGACGATATACCGCATGTGTGGGACGCAATACTAGAAGCGGGCAGGCATCGGGGCATCAAACCGATCGGGCTTGGCGCGCGCGACACACTGCGCCTCGAAATGCGCTATCCCCTTCACGGATCGGATATCAGCGAAACCGTTACTCCTCTGGAAGCGGGGTTGTCGTGGATAGTGGATTTCTCTAAAGACGAGTTTATCGGAAAAAAAGCTCTAGTCGAACAAAACGCCAACGGCGTCAAACGACAGCTTATAGCGTTCGTTATGGCAGATAAAGGAGTACCGCGCGCAGGATACGATATTTTATGCGGAAACGAAACTATAGGCACGGTTACCAGCGGCACTATGTCGCCGTCTCTTCTGCAGGGTATCGGCATGGGATACGTCGACCCCGAACGGTTGGATAGAAACAATTTGTTTCTTAAGATTTACGATAAACAGAAAAAAATCGAGTTTCAAAAAGGCCCGTTCATCAGGCCTAGAATATACGCTAAAAAATAACCGAAAACAATTGAGGAAGGAGAGACTATGCGCTTCCCTGAAACATTGCGATATACACCTTCTCACGAATGGATCGAGGTAACCGGAAAAAAAGCCCGCGTAGGCATTACCGACTTCGCCCAGAAAGAACTCGGCGATATTGTCTTTGTCGAACTGCCGGAAGCCGGACGCACCGTAAAGGCGCAACAGGCATGCTGTGTGGTGGAATCGGTAAAAACCGCCAGCGACATTTATTCGCCTGTAGACGGCACAATAACCGCGGTAAACGCAGACTTGGACAAAAAACCGGAACTGATCAACGAAGATTGTTACGCCAAAGGCTGGATTTTTGAAATCGAACTGACCAATCCCGCCCAAATCGACAATCTTTTGACCGCCAAATCATATAGCGAATCGTACGCCACCTGATACAAAACCGAGGTTTTATATGGATTACGTCCCAGCATCCGATAACGATATTAAACATATTCTCGATACCATAGGGGTTTCGTCGGTAGACTGCCTGCTTAACATGATTCCCGAAAAGATATTGCGCAAACCCGTGGATATGCCTGACGGAATGAGCGAACACGACGCCGCAAAACAACTGAAAAAAATGGCTTGCGCCAACCACGACATCGACCGCTATCCCTGTTTTATCGGCGCAGGCGCGTACGACCATATAGTGCCGGCGGTGGTTCGCAGTATCGCAGGCCGAAGCGAATTTGCCACAGCGTATACGCCGTACCAGCCCGAAGCCAGTCAGGGAACTTTACAGGCTATCTTCGAGTATCAAAGCATGATTTGCGAACTTACAGGACTTGCCGTATCCAACGCTTCTCTATACGACGGCGGATCGGCGTGCGCGGAAGCGGCGTTGATGATGATCAATTCCGCCAGAAACAAAAACCGGATTCTCGTCTCGCAAACCCTGCATCCTTTTTACAAAGCGGTAATAAAAACTTATCTGCAAAATATCGACGCGCAAGTAGTTGCCGTGCCGGCAAAAAACGGCGTCACCGATCTTGACCGCCTCGACGGCATGATCGACGACTCTACCGCAGGGATTATCATACAATCGCCCAACTTTTTCGGATGTATTGAAGACATAAAACCTGTAAGCGAAAAAATTCACCGCGCCGGCGGACTTACGGCTATGGTTTGCAACCCCATTTCTCTGGGCGTTCTGGCATCGCCCGCCGAATGCGGAGCGGACATCGCTGTCGGCGAAGGCCAGCCGCTGGGCATCGACCTTTCTTACGGCGGCCCTTATTTCGGGTTTATGGCTACGACAAAACAGTTGATGCGGAAAATGCCGGGCAGAATAGTCGGCATGACTTCCGATCATCACGGAAGCCGCTGTTATGTGCTTACACTGCAGGCACGCGAACAGCACATACGGCGCGAAAAAGCCACGTCAAATATCTGCACCAACCAAGCTCTTATGGCGTTACAGGGATGTATATATATGGCATGGCTGGGCAAAAACGGATTGAGGCAGATAGCTACTCAAAACGTAATACGCGCCCATTACGCGCAGGAACAAGCGTGTTCCGTAAAAGGTGTGTCGCTAATGTATACAGCGCCGTTTTTTAACGAATTTTGCCTGAAAATAGATACCGGCGCGAAACCCGCCGACATTGTAGCCGCCATGCACGACAAACACGGTCTGCTAGGGGGTATTGCAATCGAGTCTATGGGTAGCGGTATGCCGGACGGATTGCTTGTTTGCGTTACGGAAAAACGATCCCGCGAAGAAATCGACCTGTGGGTTGACGCTTTGCGAAAAAGTATTTAACACCTGAACGGACAAGGTCTTAACATGTACGAAAAATTGATCGCTGAATTGAGTTCCCCCGGCAGAAACGCATTTTCCCTTACAGCATGGAACGGCGAGGAAACATCTGTCGGACAATATATTCCTGAGAATTTGCTACGCACAGAACCGGCAAAGCTACCTGAGGTGTCTAAAATAGATATCGTACGGCACTTCACAAGATTATCACAAAAAAATTTTTCCATAGACACCAATTTCTATCCGCTCGGTTCCTGCACAATGAAATATAACCCGAAAATAAACGAGGAAACAGCTCGGCTGGCCGGATTTGCCCATACGCATCCGCTTCAGCCTGCATCGTCTGTACAGGGACTGCTAAAATTGCTCTACTGCATGGAACGCAGTTTATCCGCGCTGTGCGGTATGGATGCGTTCACGCTTCAGCCTGCCGCAGGCGCTCACGGCGAGCTGACAGGCATGATGCTGATAAAAGCGTATCACACAAAAAAAGGCGACGGAGTTTCGCGCACACAGGTAATTGTGCCCGATTCATCTCACGGGACAAATCCGTCAAGCGCGCATCTGGCAGGATATGAAATCATCACAATCCCCTCGGACGACAGGGGTATGGTTGATTTGGACGCGCTGAAAGCCAATCTGTCATCACGGACAGCCGCGTTTATGATGACCAATCCGAATACCCTCGGCGTATTTGAAAAAAATATTTTGGAAGTTGCGGATATGGTGCACAAAGCCGGCGCACTGCTTTATTACGACGGCGCTAACCTCAACCCACTGCTGGGGATATGCCGTCCCGGCGATATGGGATTCGATGTGGTGCATGTCAATCTGCATAAAACTTTTTCAACGCCTCACGGCGGAGGAGGGCCGGGGTCGGGGCCTGTTGGAGTGAAATCCATTCTGGAACCCTTTTTGCCTATCCCCAGAATAACAAAAAATAACGATACGTTCCTCCTCAACGGTTACTGCCCGGACTCCATAGGCAAGGTATCCGCGTTTTACGGCAACATAGGTATAATAATAAGGGCATACGCTTATATTATTATCAACGGTATCAACGGGTTGACTCGTGTAAGCGAACTTGCTGTGCTAAACGCAAACTACCTGATGAGCAGACTTGCCGGATCATTTAACGTGCCTTACAAAGAAGGAGTAATGCACGAATTTGTCATATCGCTCAAAAAGGAAGCGCAGACCTACGGAGTACGCGCTATGGATGTCGCCAAATGGCTTATAGATAACGATATACATCCTCCGACAGTGTATTTTCCCCTGATTGTGGAAGAAGCGTTGATGATTGAACCCACGGAAACGGAAACCATAGACACTCTTGACGAATTTATCGAGCACATGATGGCTGTAAAAGATACAATGCGGGGCGACCCGAGCTTGTTTCACGAATTGCCCAGAACAACGGAAATTTGCAGGCCTGACGAAGTGCAGGCCGCGCGCAACCCGATTCTCACATGGCATGACCGAAACTGATTTGCCCGCACCCGCAACTTTTCCCGGACGGCTTATTGTCGATAAAGCAGACGACCCTTACTGGAATATGGCCGTTGACGAAGCCCTTATGGATGAGTGTTCTCGCGCCGGCAGTTTATATCCTGTATTGAGGTTCTACGAGTGGAGCATACCCTCCGTATCTATAGGTTATTTCCAATCCGCCTCAAAAATACTAGCCGATCTGAAATCCGGTAAAAAATATTTTCTGGTCAGGCGTCCTACCGGAGGCGGCGCGGTTGTCCATGATAAAGACGTTACATTTTCTCTGATATTTCCCGAAAAATTGCTTACCGGCGCCGTGATAGACAGCTACAGACTGATCAACGAGTCGATCGTGCGTTCCATCGCAGGCAGTCAAGCGGTCATCTTATACGACGATACCGTGGCTACAGGTAAACAAGGTGCTCCGAAATTTTGTTTCAACGAGCCTACCCGCTACGATATTATCTGGAAATCTCTCAAGATAGGCGGTAGCGCCCAACGCAGGCGTATGGGTTATGTACTGCATCAGTCATCGTTTTTCTATACCAAATGCGCAGAGCTGTTTTGTAGCGCAGGCGGCGAGAATGATATTCGCCGGCTGGTGCGCCGGTCTATAGCACGCGCCGTGGAATCGCTGTTTGGCGTTACACTCCGCGAAGACAATCTTACCGAAAACGAAACCGCCTGCGCTCATAAGTTGCGCGAGTCGCGCTACAGTACCGAAGAATGGAATTTTTTCCGGTAAAATATTCTGTTATTGGGATAAATATACCTGCCCGCGCGCTCCCCGTATTCTTATCCTGCCTCAAAACCTGTCTGGCCTGATTTTTGCGGATAAACCTGCCAACGCCAACTCAATCACAACACAACACAGGAGGACGGTTATGTCATTTGGTATTTTGGAAGGAATCTCTCTGTTGGGAACGGTAGGCAAGATACTCAACCCGCAAGCCGCGGCAGGACAAACAGTGCAAAAAACATCGATTGACCGCAACGAATTTATGTCGCTTTTTCAGGAAGCGATGAGCAAGTATGATGAAAAAAATACTGTAGACGAAGCAACCGCAAAAGATAAACTGGAAATGCTGTTCAATTATCTGGACAGCAATCAGGACGGAACTGTCAGCAAATCGGAATTCTCGAATCTCGCTTCGCTGGTTACTGAAGGCAACCTAAAAATATAGCCGTTTTAGAGATGAGGGTATCGCGAAAAACCTTCGCGATACCCTCACGTTTTCAATCGGATACTTTGCCGGAGCGCAGTTCTTTTATCTCTTCATCGGAAAAACCCATATCTTTGAGTTCGCTGTCGCTTAGGTTTTCAAGCGGCACTTCATAGTCCGGAGAAGTATAATCGGAAATTTCTTCATCTTCATGAATGCCTTTTTCAAACTGTAGCCGGCTTTCAATAGGCATTTGAGCTATGGTAATAACAGAGTCGTTAGCGCTGGCATACAAAACAGATACACAACTAAACACAACGGCTGTAGCTACTAAAACAAGATATTTCATGGTATTTTATCCTTTTTACTAAATTGTAGTTTTGCGTCGATAATGCGAAAACACCTGCTTTTCGTCACGGCGGACGGGAACGGTAGCGCCGTTTAACAAGATGATTTACGGCGTATTTACACCAATGCTTGCCTGTGATTTTGCATGGATAAGGATTGATCGACATATACCGGTTTTCTCAACGTAAAATTAACTCGCTACAAAAAATCTAGTTTCGCAAGCTACCAATACGACATTTTTCAATATAACTGAAAAATCATAAAAACAATACAAAAATTTATCATGGGGTATAAGTGAAGCTATTAAGAGCGTGTTTTGCGGACAATACGAATCAACAGTAAACCGCCGAAAAAACAAAACGCAACGGCTGAGGGTTCAGGAATAGGAACGCCGGTTACGGTTATATCGTCGATATAAACCTTGGCGTCGTACTCGTCTTCCAAGTCCGGATACAAAACCGAAACTACCAGCGCAATGGAGCTTCCGGCATTGGAGATAAACTGGCTGAGCGAACTTAAATCAGCTGTGAAAGAAGCCTTATTCTGTGTGGAATAACTTGTGTTAAAGGGTGAATCGTACGAAGAGGGGTCGGGTGTTACATCCATCAGGCCTTCCTGTATGCCCGTATAATTGAAGTTCAAAAGATAGATGGGGTTGTGAAAAACCTTGTTGCCCTGACCGACCAGCAAAATTTCCGCAGTCAGTATGGTAGGTATTTCCAATGCTTCCTGCGATGCGGTTATGTACTCAAAATAAAAATTGAATGTTATGGACTGCAAAAAATAGTTGTTCAGATTGACCATTATTGCCGCGGAAGACTCAAAATCCGGAAACGACCCTTCCAGTTTAAGCATTTTATCGCTACCGGTATTATAAATCGTTCCGCCGGTAAAAGATATGTTTTGGTTAGCGGAATTTTTCAGTCCGGACAAATTGCCGAACGAATCGCCGTGGTTAAATGAAGTATCTTCGAAATCCTGATAATAAATCGTAGTGGTAGCGCTTAGCAGGGGGCAAAATACAGCGGTCAAAACCAGTAACGCACCGGCATAAAAAAGATTCTTCATTTTAGTATCCTTAATTTACAATGAGATAAGTCAAAACACGTATAAAAAGCCGAGTTAAAATATATATAATACCGTACAGAATTCGCGAAAATGAATTCAACCAATCCGTTCGATTCCGCCGAAACACAACTATTCATCATACAAAAAACCTACTAAATATATAACATATCAAATTGTTTTTTACAACATTAATTTTTTGTTTTTTTAGATATTTTTATTATATAACACACACAAAATGTCTATACTGTACACGGTATACAGTACGTATTCTTATCTTGGCAGACACGTTACAAAAGTTTACCGCGCTGATTCCGATTTGCCTAATTTCTGATAGAGAAGTTTCAAGCGGGCTTTTGCCTCGGTGTTCCAATCGGACTGCGGGGACATTTTAAGGGATTTTTCGTAGTATATGATAGCTTGTTCGAAATCACCCATCTGCTCGTAACATAAACCGAGGCTGTTGTAAGCGTAGAAATGATTGGGATCATTCTCTATAGATTTTTTAAGAAACGGAATAGCCCGTTCGAAATCATGTCGTTCCCGAAGAAGGTCGCCGAGATTGTAAATACTTGCGTTGTAGTTTTTATCCAGTGTCAACGCCTGATTGAATTGTAGCATCGCGTCGTCAAGGATACCCATAGACCTGTAGGCAGTGCCGAGATTATTGTAATAATCGGGGTTCGAGGAGTCAAGCTCTATCGCCTTCTGATAAAACCTTACAGCAGTCTGGTATTGCTGTTTCGCTTTGTAGCAGTTTGCCATATCGTAATAAATAGCAGGATTGCCGGGCAATAATTCGAGCGCCTTGAGATAGGTGTCGATCGCCTCATCGATCTGCCGTTCCTCGAAATACAATTTTCCCAGACTCATGTATGTATAGGGGCTTTCCGGATTCAACTCTATGGCGCGCATAAACGAACTGACCGCCTGTACAGGGTTGTCTATGGAGGCGTATATCATGCCGCGCTGGTAATGGGCGTCAGCTACTTGCGGCATCAATTCTATAGCCTGCGCTATGGCGTCAAGCGCTTCGTACGGTTTGTCCATCAGATAATACGTTACGCTCAGGTTATAAAATACGTTCGCGTTATCCGGATACTTAATCGCCATATCCTTAAACGCGGCGAGAGCCTGTTCTTTTTTTCCCTGATTAAACATATTGATTATAACCCCAAACTGCCTGCCAAGCTCAAGCTCTTCCTGCGACAAAGAGTTCGGATCGTATTGTTCCTGTACTGTATGCGGTTGTAAAGCAACGCTCTGTCCGGTCTTGTTTACAGAACCGTCGTTGTCCGACAGTTGCGTTTGAGCGGTAACCGTCAAGCATACAGCGAACACGCAAAAAACAACGGTCAGGATTGGCAACAATTTGGTTTTCATGGCATACTACCTTTGTTTTTTATATGGTTACGATTCACGAGTCAATTTCATCGAGCAGTAATCGCCGCACATGGAACATACATTAACGCTGTCGCTACCTCGGGCTGTATCTTTGCGTTCTCTTGCTTTTTGCGGGTCTATAGCCAGTTCGAACTGTTTTTCCCAGTCGAAATCTATACGGGCTTTTGCCATGGCGTTATCCCATTGCCGTGCGCCCGCCTTGCCCCGCGCCAGATCTGCGGCGTGAGCCGCTATCCGCGAAGCGACAACACCTTCACGAACATCGGTTACCGTGGGCAAACCCAAATGTTCGCGCGGAGTCAGATAACACAAAAACGACGCGCCCCAGTAGGCGGCTAAGGTTCCGCCGATAGCTCCGCAGATATGATCGTATCCCGGAGCGACATCGGTTACCAGAGGACCCAGCACATAAAACGGGGTTGAACCGGCAAACTGCGTTTTAAGCTCCATGTTGCGCTGTATCTGATCGAGCGGGACATGCCCCGGACCTTCAATCATTACCTGTACACCGGCTTCCCTGCACCGGTTGGCCAGAACGCCTAAAACTTCCAGTTCACTTATCTGAGCCCGGTCGGTAGCATCGTTGATGCAACCGGGACGCAACCCGTCGCCGAGACTGATTGTTACGTCGTATGTCCTGCAAATTTCCAATATGTCGTCAAACCTCTCGTAAAGAGGGTTTTCCTGTCCTGTGCGTTTCATGAAACTCACCAGATACGCCCCGCCTCTGCTGACTACACCCATCAACCGGTTGTTAATGTCGGCTATATGGCTACGCAAAACTCCGGCGTGAATGGTAAAAAAATCCACCCCCTGCTGAGCCTGATCCCTGATTATATCCAAATATTTCTCAATAGAAAAATCGGCCTTATGCTTTACCATAAGCTCATAGATGGGCACTGTTCCGACAGGCACACTGCATCTGTCAAGTATAGCCTGCCGTATGGCGTGCAAATCGCCTCCGGTGCTTAAATCCATTACCGCGTCCGCTCCGGCGCAAAGGGCTATTTCAAGTTTCTCTATTTCATATTCTACTTCAGGATACGACTGTGACGTGCCGATATTCGCGTTTATTTTTGTCAGTAGCCGCTCGCCGATACCTATCGGATTTACGGTTTGCAAACGGCGGGTATTGACGGGTATTACTACGGAGCCGTCAGCTACAAGACTTCGTATTTCTTGCGGCGTAAAACCTTCTTTTTGCGCTACCGCTTCCATGGCTTTTGTGATAACTCCGTCTCTAGCGGCCTCCAATTGGGTGGTCATTAAACTGAACTCCTTACTTAAATAAATTATTATAAAAAATATTATTGTCTTTTCTTCGTATCAAGATGAAACGGTTTTTCGCGCGTTTGCCGGTCTGCGGGTAATGTTATATCGTCGAGTTTGTCAAGCCGTCCGCAGGCTTTTAATCGTTTGTATATCAATATCCACGCGCAGTCGTTATCAGGGTTAACCTCGCATTTGCCGTCCACAGGGCCTCCGCACGGGCCGTTGAGCAATCCTTTAGCGCAACGGGTAACCGGACAAATCCCGCCGGTCTTATTTAATACACAATTACCGCACATGGAACACGTTTCAGCGTATTTGCCTATCCTCTCCACATTGCCGAGAAACAAGGAATCCAGCGCGCTAAAAATCGGTTTATCGTCTATTACCGAACCTATAGACTGCACTCCTGCCCCGCAGGCAAGCACTAAAAGGCAGGCCGCGTCCTCAACCTGCCGGCTGTTTACGCGCAACTCTTTTCTGCATAACATCTGCTGGCAGGTTTCGTCCGGTATTATCCAGCCGGTAACCGATTTGCCGTTATGCTCGAGAAACTCCTGCATTTCAAGAACCTCTTTTTCGCCGCCGGTATTGCAGGCGGTAGCGCAACTTCCGCATCCGACCAGAAACACAGACCGGTAGCCTTCAAGTACGCACAGCAGGTTTTTCTTATCTTTCGCCGATGTTATTATCATTGGTCGTTTCCATGTAGTTCCATTGTTCGAGAGCGCGCCCGATCAATTTCCGCGCGTCTATATTTCCATCCATACCGCCGGACGGATGGTCCAGATACGTTACTGTAATCTTGTTGCCGGCAACACCGGTACGATACGAATCCGATGTATATTCACTATGTATTCCCGGGCAGGCTTCTTTCCGCTCAATCGATACGGTAGCCATATTATTAGACTGTATATGCCCATGTGTGTTTAAACCGGACGGCTGTTTTTCCGGCGCGACAGGCACAGGCTTATCCGATTCGTAAGCGGATATACTGAATTCCATTTGTAACTCATTTTCGTCATTCTTTTTTCTTTTCATGCAACAAATTAAACCGTCAATCATCAAAAAAGTCAAGATTATTCACTTTCAATGCCTGTTTGCGAAGAAAAATAACAAAAATATAAGGCCGACACTTTTTATTATCGGCTATAAACCGCTCAATATTTAAATACCTTTTTGGGCATGTTTCTTGGCCGAGGCTAAATTGAGGCTAATTTGTAGTATATATACATTAGGAGGGCAAAACAGCAATGGACAATAACGAAATCGTCAAACAGTTCCAGCAACTGGTCGCGCCGGAACGCACTGCCTGCAGTATGGATGCGGTAAAACAGGAAATCGAATCGCTGGTTCCGCTCGCGCTTTCGGTATTGAGAGATTTTCTAAACCGCGAAGAAATCTCCTTTGAGCAGAAATTCAAGGCGGCAAAATATATTCTCGATATCTCCTCAATAGGCGAGGAAGCGGCGAAAGCCGGATCGCCTCAAGTAACCGCCATGATTCAAACTTTTTCCAACGACCAGCTCGCCGGCCTTCGTCAAACCGCAGACAGCCTGCTGGCTTCACTCAAAGCAAACAAACTAAACAGGATTACTCATGACAACGCAAATTGACGGTTTCAACCGTGTGCAGTCATTACTGCCCGTACTTGACGAGCAGAGTTTATCTATATTCAGCTCAATGATGGACGCGCAGATAGTAGAAAATTACAGAAACGACAAACTGGCGTTTTTCGTTCCACATGCAAAGCAGAGCGAATTTATAGAACATCCCGCACGCACAAAAGCGTTCATAGGCGGCAACCGGTCGGGCAAAACCACAGCCGGTGCGGTAGATATGATTCTCGAATGCATCGGTTGCCACCCGCTTCAAGAATCGGGCAGACGCAGAAAACCGCCGGTATTTTGGCGTGTGGTGTGCGTGGATTTTATCAACGGTATAGAAAAAATAATACTGCCCAAAATCAAACAATGGATTCCGAAAAAATACCTTATTGACGGGTCATGGCAATCGTCGTGGCTGGAGCGGTCGCATACCCTGACACTGGCCAACGGGTCGCAGATCGAGTTTATGTCTGCCCATCAAGACAGAGAAAAATTCCAAGGCACCAGCAGAGACGGCCTGTGGATCGATGAGGAAATAGACAAACCGATCTACCACGAATGCCTGCTACGATTGCTCGACCGGGGCGGCCGGTCGATTCTCACCCTCACCCCTGTAAACGGTATGACATGGATATACGACGATATCTATCTGAAAAAAGACGATCCGGATATCCACGTGTCAACCGCTTCCACCTATGACAATCCCCACATAAACCCCGCCGAAATAGAACTCATCACCCGAGGCCTTTCCGACGAAGAACGGAAAATCCGCATCAACGGGGAGTTCGTGTCCCTGCAAGGGCTTGTCTACAAAGAGTTCGCCGACCGGCCGCCCTACGTCATTTCCCCTTTTGAGATTCCTTCGGACTGGACACATTATGTCGGCATCGACCCGCACCTGCGCACCCCTACGGCTACCCTGTTTACCGCCTGCGACAGAGACAACAACCTGTATGTTTACGACGAGCTTTATATGGACGGGCTTATCAGCGACATCGCGCCGGTTATTATCGGCAAGGTAGGCGACAAGGAGCGGTTCAGCGCGCTGATCGATCCGGCAAGCGGCCAGCCTAATCCGGTATCAGGCACATCTATCAGGGACGAGTTCGCGCGGTTCGGAATACCCGCCCGCAATCCGAGAAAAGATGTTTTCGCCGGTATCAACAGGGTGCGGGAATACCTCAAATGCGACCCGCAGTACGGCAAACCCCGCCTGTTTATATTCGATACATGCCGCAGACTGCGTTATGAGTTTATGCATTATATATGGCAGACCGACCCGCAGTATTCCGAAAAACAACAGCCTCGCAAACGCGACGACCATCTGCTGGATTGTCTAAGATACATAATCATGGATGAGCCTGTTTACATAAATCCGCTTCGCACATCGGTTCACGTCAGGAAACAGCCGCGCGGGATTTGCGGATACTGATCTTATTTTTTAAAGCATCGCCATTTGGTTTTCAGTATCTAAAAATTTGATTCTTATTTAAAAAGTTACTTTTAAAAAAAGGCGTGTTTTAGCAACCTAAAATTTTGAAATATTTTTTACTTGACGAATCGTAAGTTATTATGATTATACTTTGTTATAAAGTAGTTTTATTTTTTATCCACATTATTTGATAAATGTTTTTATTTTTATGAGACCATTAGATAGACAAATACAATCTCAATTAAATGCGCATTTAGATAAAATTGAAAACATTCTTAATTCGGATGTTATTTCAATTAAAAGTCCTATCGTTTATACTTTAGATTTTCGAGTTAGGGAAGCAATTGAATCGATTGATGATAAGAGACCATCTCTCGTAATAATTCATGATACTCCGGGTGGTATTGTTGAAGTTGTTCAACGAATTGTTGATTGCATACGACATTTTTATGACGAAGTAATATTTATTATTCCTGACAGAGCAATGTCAGCTGGTACAATTTTTGCTTTATCAGGCAACAAAATATTAATGGATTATTTTTCTTGTTTAGGTCCTATTGATCCACAACTTGAAAAAGATGGTAAATTAGTTCCAGCTTTATCTTATCTTAATCAATTCAATAGATTAAACGATAAAGCAAAGAGAGGTGATTTAACATCCGCAGAATATGCACTTCTGAGTAAGTTGGATTTAGGAGAATTGTACCAATTTGAACAAGCGAGAGAATTATCTATCGAATTGCTTAAAGAATGGTTATCTAAATATAAGTTTAAGGATTGGGCTATAACAGAAAAAAGACGACTTAAAGTTACAGACAAATTAAAAAAGAAACGAGCTCAAGAAATTGCAACAATATTAAGTGAATCAAGCCGCTGGCATTCTCACGGACGTGGGATTAATATGAAAACCTTAATAGAGGAAATTAATCTAAAAATTGAGGACTATAATTCGTATGATGGATTAGGTGTCGAGGTAAGGGATTATTTTGAGTTATTGATAGATTATATGTCTAGAGAAAATTACCATTCACTAATACATGTGAAAAAAGGATTTTTTTAACATGGACAAAGCTAAAATTCTGAGAAAAAACAAGAATATTGACAGAACGTTAATAGAAAAAAATGAAGCTCTGGAAAAAAATTTAACTAGTTTAGGGGTTCAAACTAAACCTAAGTACACCCTTTCTCATCCTTTAAACTCGTCCATTTTTTTATTTTTTAAAAAATAGGAACTTTGTGCTTCCACCCACACCGAATGTTTTTTATTGACCTTACCCTTAATTTTTTTGCGACCTATTGACAAATAGGATATTATGCTGTATAATTTTTAGTATAAAATAGTTTTTAAATTATCTGTCATGCGGTTTGCTATAGACAGATTCCAGCAAGCCAATCTTTACCTGAATAAAAACGGGCAGAACAGTTTATGAAAAATAAAACCTTATTTGCTTTATTGCTTTCACTTATTATTTTTTATAGTAGCCGAAATGTTGTTTTTGCAGGGTCTGTTACTGACGGGCTTATTTCTTACTGGCAATTCAATGGAGATGCAACTGAAAGTGCTACCGATTCGCATGGCACCAATGACGGATCATTCGTAAACGGAGCAACAAACCCATTTACGCAAAATAATTTTCAACAATCTCTTTACGTTGACGGGAATTCCCAATATTTCAGCGTACCTGATTCGCCCGACTTGGATTTTACCAGCGCTATGACAATTATTGCATGGGTCAAACCCATGGACTTATCAAGTTATAATTGTATCATAGCCAAATGGCTGGTTGGAGGCGGAGTAAATAGGGCATGGGGTTTAGTGGCAAACGAAGATTTACTGGAGTTGAATATTAACACCACAAGCGGAGCGTTAGCCCGAAATACTTCGATTCCCGTACTTGTTCAGGACCAATGGCAACAGATCGCTATGACCTATAGCGCTACGGATCAGCAATTGACTGCTTACAGAATCAATGAGTCGGGTATGTATTCAGAATCCTTTGCTATTCAAGGCGATATCCGGGTCGGGACAGCGCCGGTTACCTTTGGAGGTCTTCCTACAGTGCTTTTTTGGTATCACGGATACATTGATGAGGTCAAAATTTATAACCGCGCGTTGGATCCTTCCGAAATCATGCAGGAATACAACTATGTTATGTACGAACTTAACAATACGCAGATCATACCGGAACCGCTATCTATTTTTTTAACTGGTTCAGGGATTATTTTTATTTTTTTGCGCAAACGTAACAATTTTTGAATCTACGCTTAACCTTTTATTTGTATTGCATTATCCGATAAAATTGACTCACATTTTTTTGTTATTACGCTCTACAAAGCACATTACAGCAAATTTTTTTTGCTTTTTTCACGTTGTTATGGTATTATCTAAAATAGAAATAATATATATTTTAGGGGGGATTTTATGAAAACACTGACTTTTCTGGCGTTTATGGCTGTAGTGTGTTTAAATGGCGTAGCTCACTGCGAGGATAACGACCGGTTTTCACCTGTGGGGTTGATACGCGACGAGATACAGCAAGACAGGCAGAACAGTTTGAACAATATCGGACAAAACGCGGTTTACAATTCCGTACAATCGCAAAACCGCCCCATGGATACATTCATTCAGACAAACACCGCTACACCGGTTGTGAATTCTACATCCTGCAATGACCGTATCGGCGTCCAGCTGATACAGCCGGACGGTTCATTAAGTTCCTCAGAATACGGCAGAAAAAACTGGTACCGCGAATAACCTGAATTCCTTTTCGTACCGCTATACCCTTGCTCTGTTATTGCGCAAAACTGCGCGATTTTTACCTATCCAACCGTTCTATCCAACCGCAAAGGAGGACTCACCCGTGAAAACCACAGACGACAACTCTATCTCAAAAATGGTGTTCGATGACTGGCAGGCAGGACGCCGGCGCATGCACAGTTTTATCGAAAAATGCAAGCAATGGGACAGGCAGTGGGACGGTATCATGCCGTCCAAAGATTTTCCATGGAAAAACTGTTCTAATCTCAACGTGCCCATCACCTCGTCTATCGGCGACACACTGCTGGCCTACCTGTCCCGCAATCTGCTGGGGCACAGGCCGCTACTGCGGGTAAAACCCCGCGGCGACACGCCCGTTCGCAACGCGCAGATCATGGAAGCGGTAATAGACGATCAGGCGTACAACGACTCCAGCTTATTTCAAGCTCTGGTCGAAGCGTTCCACGACGGGTTGCGCTACGGCGTATGGGCTGTTATCGTGGATTGGGAAGAAGACGAAACACATATCCCGTCACGGGTCGCCGTGCCTGTCGTGGACGAATCGGGCGAACTGACAGGCTTTGAAGAACACCGTCAATTGCGGATAAAAAAAATCAGCAGACCGAAGATTATCGCGCAGAATATCACGCAAATCGTAGTATCGCCGCAGGCGACCTGCATCAATAAAGACGGAGTCGGACATCCGGCGGATTACGTAATATTCAGGCGTTTTTTTAATATGGACACCCTGTCACGCCACAGCGCGGATCGGGGCGGAGTGTATTTCAACTTAGACAAACTCGAACCAAACAAAAATTCCTGCGTGCTCGACGAGGTGCTACGCGAAAAAGAAGAACGGCTCGGAGTCGGACGCAACATGCTTGCCAATGACGAGTTAGAAGGCCTCGAAGGCTGGTACTGGTACGATCTGGACGGCGACGGCAAAAAAGAATTGTGCGTATTTACCGTAATCATCACAGACGGAAAACCGGTGCTGATCCGCAAACAGGAATGCCCGTACAGGCACTACAAAATACCTTTGGTATGGCAAAAATTGTTTCCGGAACGAGGTTTGTATTCCCGGTCGGTTCCGGCGTGGCTTAAGGACATTCAAGACGAGATAAATACTATCCACAACCAACGGCGCGACGCGGTGAGCCTGTCTTTGCTGAAAATGTGGAAATACCGGCTTGGATCACGTTTCGACGTAAATCAGGAACTGTTCCCCGGATGCATGATAGGTGTGCTTGACATGCAGGATTTCGAACCGGTAACCGCCTACGAGCAGGGCATTATCCCAGCCATCAACGAAGAACAGCTTCTTAACGCCTATGTGGAGCGCATGACCGGAATCAACGACTACACCCTCGGCAGGGAATCCGAAAACACTACCCGCGCTACCGCTACAGGCACGCTGGCAATGATGCACAACGCCAACCTGCGTATAGACCTGATAGTCAACTACTGGCGCAACTGCGGATTGCGCGAGCTAGGCGAATTTCTCGGCGAACTGAACAAACAGTTTTATCCGGTGGAAAACAAAATCGAACCGTTCAACCCGAAAGCGTTTCTAAGTGGCGACCTCGACCAAGGCATGCTACATATTCTGATATCCGACATCGAAGGCGATTTCCATTACGAATATACCGGCACTAATTCGTTCATCGATCAGGTAGCCCAACGCCAGCAGGCTGTGTTTTTGTACGACATCCTGCAAAACAACCCGTTTATCCGCGAACATCCCCAGTCGTTGTACGACCTGACCGCAGACCTTCTTCGCACATACGGCAAAAACGACGTATACCTGCCGTCGCCCGCTCAAATCGAAACGGATACATTCGAGAAAATCAAACAGGCCGTCAAAGAACTGAGCATCGAAAACCGAATTTCCGCCATCCGGCAAATCAAAGACATAATATCCGCGCAGGAAACCCCGTTACAAACGCCTGCCGGCGATATTTCGCCAACAGTCTAAAAACCACACTAAACCCTCGCGAAAGGAGTATTCCGTGAACACAAATCAGCAGATAGTACAAACATGGGAAGATCAGGCGGACAAAGCCGATAAAGTCAGGCAAATGATCGCCTGCGAAGGCTGGAATATAGTAACATCATATCTAAAAGATATTTACGAGCGGAAGATATTGGATACATTCCGCCGTATCCCCGGCGACGCGAAATACGACGCCGGTTTTCGAATCCTTCAGGGAGAATACCAGATGCTCCAGCACGTCATGCATGTCCCGCGGGAAATAATCGACCTCGGCGAACAGGCGCGCCGGCATATTGCCGACCTGAAAAACCTGCACGAGTAATACACTGCGCGAGCAGATCTTTGCAACTCTCAAAACGAACCGCCGGACACATCCCTTCACGCCGGCACACAAACCCACCCAAAAACCGCAAAGGAGACGCTATGAAACTGCAATCGCTAGGAACACGTGTTCTTGTAAAAATGGACCCGCCGGAACAGGAAATCGGCCGCTTTTTTATCCCGGATGCCTATCTGCAACGCGACGTTGTAGGCACGGTCGTCAGTATCGGCGAATACGTGGAACTGGCCGACGTGGGCGATCGGGTACTGATTCGCCAGCACAGCGGTATCGACTTGGTAATCGACAACGACGACTACACTATCGTTCAGGAAGACGATATCCTCGCCCGTCTTGTGGACGAACAGGACAACCAATCGTCGGACGAAATGTACGCCTGACGCCGTAGACTCATACTAAACAACCCCATGGAGGATTTTTTATGATTTCCGATAAACCAGCCGAAAATTTGTCAAACCATCCCGTGCCGGTAGCGGGATCGCCATTACCGGTTGACGAGGAACCGCAATCCTCATACACCCGTGACAAAACCGATCACGAACACAACCCTCAACCTGACGAACCGGCTCACGAAGGCAAAGAACCGTCAATGATCCCATACAAACGGTTTAAAGAAGTGATCGGAGAACGCAACAAACTGCGCGATATGATAGATCAACTCAAACGAAACGTTCCTGAACGTGAAAACCCTTACAACGCAATGTACTCTGACGACGAGCTGAATATGCTGTTCAGGGACAACCCTGTAGAAGCCGCAAAAACAGTATTTTCACAGATCATGACACATGTTCAGGAGGTCAACCGCGTCAAAGACCAGTCGCTGGCGCAGGCGATACAACGGTACCCGGAACTAACCGACCCTAACTGCGAATTGACGCAAACGGCTCAATCCATACTGAACTCGGAAATACCCGACCTGCGTTCCATACCGCAAGGAACGGCAATCGCCGCTGAAATGGCCGCGGCGCGATACTACAAAGATCAATACCAGCAGATTGCCCGCAAGCACGGCATCAACCTCCAAAGCATGGAGGCCACCCGTAACGCCAACCTGCGTAGCGCGCACATGGAACACAACTCTCACAACGCCGACCGTTCTTGCGGACAGGCGCTCAGCGCGGAGGAACAGCGCGTGGCCAAGCTGATGGGAGTTGCGCCTTCTCAATACGCCGCCCAAAAAAGTAGCACCAACGCAAACAGGAGACAGTAATATGACAGCCAAACCGAAAATCACCCTTGCTACAGACTGGCATACACCCGACCCGCTGAAACTGACCAAAACGGATAAAAATTTCAAATACCGCTGGATTCGCAAAAACGAACTTGAATTGCGCAGGCAACAGGGCTGGCAAACAGTTCTGCGCGACGAAGTAGGTCTAGAAAAAGATTCAAGGGTATCGCGCGGCGAAACATCTGTAGCCGAGTGCAACGAGCTTGTGCTTTGCAAACGTCCCAAGGCTATGGGCGAGGCGCACAGAAACTATCTGGATCAGAAAAACAAACGTCTACTGGACGCACTCGGCAGTCAGTTCCATCAGGAAGGCGAACGAGCCGGATTCTCCACTTACGGATCCGTTACTGTCGAGGAAAAAGCTCAATAGCGCGCTGAGGTTGCGCAGGGATTCTTATCTATTAAAACTAAACCTTATAAGGAGGATTAACTATGCCTAACATCGATTCCCCGCAGGGGTTCAAAGCGGTTAGACATCTATCCGGAGCGACCGCGCCGGTACGAAGCCGACGCACAACAACAGGCGTCAACTGATAATACAATAAAAGGAAGGGGAATTTTTATATGACTACTTCAAGAAGCAGTTTTGTCGATTTGCTCGACCCATCGTTCCGCCATATAATTTTTGACGAATATCAACGCAGGCCGGAATACTATTCCAAAGTGTTCCACGTGGAAACATCAGACCGCCAATCGGAAAAAATGAGTCAGGTAACCAGCTTCGGTTTGTTCTCGGAAAAACCGGAAGGAGAGAGCATTTCCTACGACGACCCGAAACAGGGCTACGACATCGAAGCGGTGCACGCCACATACGGACTCGGTTTCAGGGTAACTGAGGAAATGTACCACGACGATCAGTTCCGCATAATGAAACGGATGCCCATGATGCTGTCTATATCAGCCAAAGAAACCGTGGAAACCGTGGCATGGTCTATAATCAACAGCGGTTTCTCCGGGTCACGGACATTCGGCGACGGCAAACCTCTGTTCGCCGTAGACCATCCGCTCATAGACGCAGGAACAGATAAAAACACTCTGGCAAGCCCTGCCGACTTGTCGGCAACAGCGCTAAAACAGGCGATTCAGGATTTTGAGGAAACTAAAGACCACAGAGGACTGCCTCTTCGCCTTAAACCGGATATACTCATGGTTCCCCCTGCGCTGGAGTGGACAGCCCGCGAACTTCTGCATTCATCCTACGCCGCCAACTCCGACATCGGGTTGTCCGATATGCGCGTCAACCCTCTGCGCGAACGGGGTATAAACCTGTTCGTCAACCCGTACCTGACCGATCCGGACAGCTGGTATCTTATAGACACAACTCACCACCAGCTATACTTTTTCTGGCGAAAACCCATGACGTTTCAGAGCGACACCGATTTCAACACCGGAGACGGTCTGTTCAAAGCCACCATGCGGTTCTCGCGCACTGCCGCGGACTGGCGCGGTATTTACGGATCGCCCGGCGCGGATTGATCTTAATTACGCTTAGTCTGAATCCATAGCCCTGTTTAATCACGGGGCGCAAAACCACGGCAGTCGCCGGTCATATAACGACACGCGCCGGCGACTGCCTTCACTAAAACGGCATGCGGTTATGGAGGGTATCTCTATGCAGTTCGGCAAAAAAAAGGAATGCGCTGTTTGCGCAAAAATTTGTCCGGTTTCGGATATGACATGCCAGCGGGGAACGCTTGTTTGCTCCTCATGTATAGACAGGCGGTAACGGTGGCCTATGAACAAACTGTCAGACATCATAGACGTTAAAACCTTTATGTATTTGACTTCAACCCTGTTTGTGATCATCTCAGGTTGGTTCGGACTGAAAGAACGGGTAGAGATTCTCGCAGGCGACGTCCGGCGCGACCGCGAGATGATCGTCAAACAGGAAGAATACTTCCAATGTCTCAGAAAAGATGTCCGCAACCTGCAGGATTCGGTTATCCGAATTCAGGTTTTGCTGGAAAAATATCTGCACGACAAGCAATAAACCCGCAAAAGGAGCTTTGATATGAAAAATGTTATCGGTAAATTCTTGATAAAACTGGTACTTCCAATTATAGGACTGCTGTTCGAGGAAGCAATGAAACTTATCCTAGAAGCGGTCGGCGACGATTCCATGGACAGCAAACAAAAAGTGCGCTACGTAGTGCAAGGGGTAACAGACAAGATAGGCGCGATTGATCAGATCATCTGATCATTCGCCCGTATATAACCCCAAGTTTTAAAGAAAAGGATTGTGCCATGGACACCTACACAGGAAACGGATTTACACTTTTGGATATACAAGATGAGGTGTGCAGACGGTGTTTTAAAGATACCGGCACGTTTCGTTCACTCATAACCGCATGGGTGAACGAAGCGCAACAAAAAATCGCTACTATTGCAAACGGAAGATGGTGGTGGCTGGAAAAGTCGGTTGAGGTTCCGGTTTCATCAGGCGACGATGAAATAGATTTGCCGGCGGATTTCTTCGAGCCGATCGACAATGCCTCGGTGCGCGACGCTACCTGCAATGTTATCCTGACACCTATGAATCACGCCGAATTCCAACGGCGCAATTTGTCTGAATCGCCTCAAACCGGCCGGCCGAACCGCTACTGCATTTTCGCGCACAACGATACTGCATGCGCCCGCAAACTGAAATTCAAACCGTCTTCAGACACGCCAAGGACTATAGTCATCGACTATTACAAAATACTGCCGATCCTTGCAGGCGATAACGATACTCCGCAGATACCCTACTGGTACCAGCATCTGCTTATCGAATTCGCTGTCATGCGCGGACAGGAATACCGCCAAATGCCGGAACAAGCAACGCTGGCGCGAAACAACTGGATAGACGGATTACAACAGTTGATGGTTGAAGCTGACACAAACAATCATCTTCAAGGGGCGCTTCGTCCCAAATGGAGGTGGTAAGATGAGCTTCGAGGTATATCAGAATTTCGATTTTTCCGGCGGATTGAGAATCCGCGATACTCACGCGGAAATAAATCCCAACGAGTGCGCGCTCAGCCAAAATATGGTAAGTTCCGGAAAAGCTCTGCGGGTGCTTGCCGGATACTCCAAATTCAACAAACGCCCCATTGACGGATACAGGCTAAAACCTGTAAAGTCCATGTTCCGGTTCACAAAACCCGCAGACCCCACGGTCAAAAGATTCATGGCGAGTATAGGAGACACTGTATTTACAGCCAACGAACCGGAGCGAACATGGACGCCTCTGCTTGCCGGTCTCGACGAATCGGCTCCGGCGGATTTCGCCACATCAGGCGACACATCATGCTATATTACAACCGCTCACGACGGATTATACAAATACAACGGACAAGGTTCGCCTTATCACCTTGCCGACGCGCCGCGCGGTTCGACCATATCTACCCACTACAACCGGCTTTTCTGCGGCGGCGACCCCAATCATCCCAACCGGTTCTACTGGAGTAAACCGGGACAGCCGGACAACTGGGATACGGTGAATCAATATCAGGAATTGCCTGCGGTAAACGGAGACTCGGTAACTAAAACGATATTTTTCCTAGACGGATCGCTGGTATTCAAACAAAACTCAATATGGCATGTTACCGGCAACGTGGAACCGTTTCCGGTTTTTTCCGTCAGCGAAACCTTGGGAACACCGTCAGGAAAATCGGTGGTAATGTTTGAGCAGTCGGTTATATGGTACAGCAACACCGGCCATATCTGCGCCTACGACGGTGCGCGGATTTTTAACCTTACCGAACAGAAACTGGGAAAACTGCCTGTCGCACGCTCCATGACCGATTCGGTATGTTGCGCGGTGATCGACAATCAATTATGGGTAAGCTACTGCGACAAGGATTCCGGAGAAACATTCAACAACCGAGTTCTCATCGCGGATCTTGGTAACGGTCTGGCAGACCCGCGCTGGTTCGGCCCCCATAAAGGGTTTCACATATCAGCTTTTTGTTCGTTTTCCGGTCAGGGCGATAACGGATCGGTGTATTTCGGCGACTCGGCCACATCGACTGTATGGCTCAAGGGGGATATGTATTACATGGGAGCCAGCCTCTGCGGAACAACATCAGACGCAGGCGACGCTACGATATCCGTTGTTACCGCTGAACCGTCCATAGGCGTCGACGAGCTGGCGGGATGCTGTATCACTCTTACCGGCGCAACAGGCGGCAGTCAGGAACGAGTCATCACGGAAAACACCGCCTTTCTTAGCGACGGTCAAAATTACACAGGAACAATAACCGTTAACAAGCAATGGGATACCCAGCCCGACGCTAACACTTTATGGGAAATCGGGCGAATCGACGCCAAATACCACACCGGACCGCTTGTCCTGCTTGACGAGCGATGTCAAAAAATCTTCGACAAAATACTACTACAGACCGAATCCCAAGGCGACTACAGCATTGAAGTCCAGCTAATAAAAGACCAGCAACAGTCAGGCAACCGGTATTTTTATTCCATGTTGGGTTGCGGCAGTTTATGGGATGAAGCACAATGGGATACCGGCGAATTCGCCAACCTCGATATGATAGACAGGTACATAGACCTCGATTTCGAATTCGGCAAATACCTGACTATCGCATTGAGCGTTACCGGCAGGCACCGGCCTGCTCTGCTTTACGGATTTATGTTGTTCTACACATACTCGGACATGCTCTGACATAAACCTTAAACATATTATCAAAGAGGTGGATATGGGTTTGATTACCAGACAGTACAACTATGTTTCCGGCCAAACTATACGGTCGGCTGAAGTAAATACCAACGAAATAACCCTGTACAACGAGATAAACGGCTCCATTGAGGATGTCAACATCAAAAGCGAGACACTCACTCAACGGGTTTTCTCGGACAGCGTAAATCCGCTGGTGCGCGATGCGGAAAAATACCGCAGTTATGTTGCTTCAGGACTTAGCGTATCGGACGCTTCGGATTCGCTGGCAAAAGTGAACGTTTCTGCGGGAACCATATACACATTGCACAACGGCAAACTTTTCAGGCAGGAAACAGCCGGCGAAACATACTCGTTAGGCGAGGTACCGCAAGGCGATTACTATCTGTTTGTGGATTACAGCGGGAATTTTTCGCACAACACATCGCCCATACCGGAGCAGGGCAGGCAGGTTTTGGCAAAGCTGACCGTCAGCGCACAGCCGTACTCGATCAGCGTAATCGACCTGCGGCGCATGCGGTTATACGACATAACCAGTCATTACCTGCACGGCTGTATGCCGGCGTGTGTTCAGGGAAGCAGTACAAGTTTCACCGTAAGCGCAGGTATTGTGGAGATAGGATCGGCGTTCTACACATCGACAGCTTCGACCGATCCGATCAACATAAATACAGCGGGCAACTATATAGGCGGCACGGCTCCTGCCGTTGCGGCGTGGTGCTACATATATCTGACGCCGGCAGGAAGTTCCAATACATGGACGGTTAAACTGTCTACAACCCCGCCCGCTTATTCGGATACAGCCGGCAATACCGACGGCGTAAAAATATATCTGGATTCCGCAGGCGTGCAATACCGCTGTATCGGGGCGGTTTACCGTCTGGCGGACGGCGCAATACGCCAATTTGTCCAGACCGGCAACTACGTTCAGTACAACACTTTTGTGGACGTTGCCCAAGGCGAGGCGTCGGACGCTAATATACCGGATATCAGCATCAGGGGGTATTTCGAACTGCGGGCTTACGCTACCAACGGCAAATACGCGCGAGTCAAAATTCGCCCTGCGGGCACGCCGGACGGCGACTACTATATAGTGGGTTGGGATTCCGCGGTTGCCCATGAAATGCACGACGCCGCTTACGTATCTTGCAGGACAAACGAATACCGTCAGATTCAAGTGGATAAAATTATCGATAACGGCACAGCATCATGTAAAACAGTCGGATTCTGGACGGATGTCCGGCAATAACCGCGGAGTTATATTATGCTCAACAAATTCCCAGTCAACACAGATTCAAACACCCGCGCCAATTTCGCATCGCTTTTTTCCCATATATCGCGCTATTACCTCGGTAGCCTTACAGGTCAGGAAATAAACCGCCTTACAGCTACCGAACTGCCTCACGGCGCAATGGTATACGACACAACATCGCATACCTTAAAAATTCTCACCGACCAAAACGGCGCGAAAACATGGAAAACAGTCCGGTTTTCTTAACAAACATCTGTCCGGCTCATTGCGGGCAGTCATGGGACGGCGATATTTAAACTCTCATAACTTTCTTAACAAAAATTTGAAACCACAAAGGAGGAGATATTATTATGGCATTACCTGCTTTTATCGCTCCATACGTTCCGCCCGACATACAGTCGCTGGAAACCAGTCCGGCAGGGCTGGTGAGTACGGTCAGGGCGTTCCTCGAAGGCAACTACGACCCGACATCGTCAATGTTCAAAAGCTATTTGCAGGCTATGCGCCGTAGCCGGCAAAGCGCAGGCACAGACCTGCGCGACCGCATATTATCCGCACAAGGCGCTCAAAGAATATACGGAGGCGCGGCAGGCAAACAACTCAATCAAGCCTTATTGAGCAAGGTGCAGGACGACCTTGACAGGGAACAGGAATTTTTATGGCAGACCCTTGACACGGTTATCGGCAACCGCCAGTTCGGCCTGTCCGGCGGACAGAACCTGCTGGACTCGGCGCGGCAGTACGCTGTTCAGCAGGCGCAGATGCAAAACGATTACAATATGCGCGCTTACCAGACAGGAGTCGCTGAACGAAACTTTCGGCGCTCTAACACCCTTACCGCGCGAAACCTGTTGTCGTCCGTCGTGCCGGCTCAGATCAACGAAGGAACGCGCCTGCTTAGCAGAATCTTTTTCCCGTCAAACTGACCCCCATTCCCAGTCAACACTTAAGGAGGCACACCATGCAACAAAGAGTATACAAGGGCGACCCGCCCGAATACGACGACGTCGTAAACTCACCGTCATTTAAAAAAAGGTGGAAAGCGCTGGAAAAAGGTAACCCCGCGATAAAAAAGTCGCATTACATCTACGGCAGAAGGCCTGACGATCCCGGTATGCTTACGGAACTTGGCAAACTTCGCCACAAACTGCAATACCTTAAAACCGATTTCGAAAAAGGCGACATTTTCTTCGACGGCATGAGCATAACGGTCAAAACCCCCACATACTGGAACGAAAACATAGGCTTAGACCAGATAAACAGCAGGCTCAGGCAATTGCCCGTAGATATTGTACGGCGGTTAATAGAAGACGCATGCCGTTACCTGACCGTACAGCAGGAAGTCGACTCCGGATACCGCTACGACATGCGCGAAAACCGATGACATGCGAGGTGATACTGTGAAACAAACACGGATTGCAGTTATATGTATTCTTTGGATTATGGCGTTGAGCGGGTGCGTCAACGGACGCATCTGGGGCGACAATTTCCTGCGCGGATGGCTCAGCGCAAACCGCTGGAACAATAAAGTCGAACAAACCACAATAGACATATCGCCGGTTACGGGAATTACCGGAACACAGCTACCGGTTATCTTTGTGGCATCAAGCATACCTCTTGCGGTTGTGCTGGCGTTTCTGATACTGCGCCATATATTGACTGTCCGCACGGCGTTGTCGGTGCTGGTGCTGTGTATTGAACAATGTTCCACTTCCGACGAAATGAAACGGTTGTCGAAGCTGATATCCTACGCAGACCCCTCGTATAAAAATATCATTAAGAAAGAACTCAAAAAAATTCGAGCCAACAAGAAGTAAAACCACTTTACGCAGACCATTAAATAAGGAGATTAATCTATGTCAAATCAAGCCGCGTTCCGTTTGTTTGCCGACCAGTCTTTAGAGTCCGGAACCTATGCCGTATCCGCTACTGTTGCGGTCAACAGGTCGTCAGGATTTTTCGCTGTGAGCGGAACATTGTCAGGAACAAACCCAAATATCAAAATCGAATACCTCACAGGTAGCGGATCCGACTTTGTACAGGCGGGTACGCCTATAGTTTCGTCATGCTCTGCCACGCCGTTTCAGTTTCAATTTTATCCGACTCTTGCGGAATCACTTAAAATCAAGGTAACCAATCAGGGGGAATCATCCGTGAACATATCGCTCACACTGCGGTTCAGCGAGGCGTAACAAAAGGTTTTTCAAAAAAAAAGGAGGATGTGTTTATGAAGTTTTTAAAATATCTTTTTCCGGCTGTAATAATAAGCGGTAGCATAGCTGTTAATCCTGCCTGCGGCTGGAACAGCGGAGCGATTTTACTGCGCACAGGCGACGCGGTTATAAGCTACGACCCCGACAACGACGCATGGATAAGCACAAAACCGCTTAGGTATCCGGCAAATACGATGGGAGCGACTGTAATCGTGGCGTCGTCCACGTCTAAAAACAAACAAAGCGCGGATTATATATGCGACGGAATCGCAGATGACGCCGAGATCAACGCCGCCATACAGGCGGTTATCGATTCCACCGTAAAGCAAGGAACAGTGAAAATCCTTGAAGGACAATACAATATAACTGCTCCGGTCAGGTTGTATCAACAGAAGATATTGCTGGAGGGAACAGGCGAGAAAGCGACGCTACTTAATCTTTCATCCAATTCCAACTGTAACGTGATAGAGGTATCGCCTAACGCCTCGCACGGCGGCATATTTTTTGGAGTCAGTCAATTGCGCGTTATCGGCAACCGCACTACAAACAATTCCGGATGGGGTATTTACGTCAACGATAAGGTTAAAGATTTCTTTTTGCGCAACGTGTCCATTTCCAATTGTTACGACGGAGGCGTATATATAGGATCCGCTTGGGGGCATGTTGCGGAAAACATCGTATCTGAATACAACCTTGGTCCCGGCTACTATATTGACGTTACAACAGGTATTGAGGCTAAAATAACCAACGCCAAGGTAATGAACAACGACAACACCCAATTCAAAATATATCACAGCAACCCGGTTTCCTTCGGTTCGGTAAAAGTGGTTAACGGACGGTTTATGGCAGTCAACAACAACACAACTGTTGTTGAGGTTAACGCCGGCGGCAACATGTTTGTCAACTGCGATGTGGGGGCGTCGGGCAAAACAGGGGTTACTTTGATAAACTGTACCGGAACGCGAAATCAGTTTACGAACATGACGCTCACAGGCATAGCCGATACGGTTGCCGTAGCTTTTCAAACCGGCGCGCAGTCCAATTACATACAGGGGGTTACGTCGTTTTCCATAAGCGACCCTGACAGGATATTGATAACCAACAACGCCACGCACAACCGCATAATACTTCCCCGCAGGCACAGCGGTTATACGTGCGTTGACAGCGGAGCGCGGTTAGATGCGCCGCTCATAGGCGACGCGACAAATAAAACTATCAACCTTTTGTTTGATAACGGCTCGGCAAATAAACCCGGCATACGGTACAACCACACGGCTGGCAAACTGCAGTATACCCACAACGGAACGGACTGGACGGATTTCTAACTCGGTATTGTGTTAAAACAAAAAAATCATGCCGCTACGATAAGTTGGAAAATTTGTCGTAGCGGCATTTATTTTTCACCAGTTTTTTTTCGCATTACCGATCTTTGTCAAGTTCTTTAAAGATACTGTCGAGGTTAGGTTCCAGCTCGACAGGCGCGTTCGCGTATTCGCATTCGATTCCGGCGGCCTGACGCTGGTGATACGCCACTTTGAACCCTGAGAATTTCAAGCCGTGCGCTGTGGATATGACAACTACGCGATGATCTTTCTTTACTACACCCTGTTTTATCATCTTAAGCAATACGGCAAGAGCGACTCCGGTATGGGGACAGTTGTACATGCCGGTTCTGTCGCCCAAAGCGGATGCGTTAGCGAGTTCTTCTTCCGTAGCCTGCTCGACAATTCCGTCGAACTCTTTTAGGGTCTTGATAGCTTTATGAACGCTCACCGGATTGCCTATCTGAATGGCGCTTGCCATGGTTTTGCCGGCGGTTATGGGTTCGAATGTCTTAAAACCTTTTAGATACGAAAGATATAGCGGGTTCGCCTGCGCCGCCTGCGCGAGAATTATCTGCGGGAGCCGGTTTATCAATCCCAACTTCCGCATCATTTGAAAACCGTTGCCCAGAGCGGATACGTTTCCGAGGTTGCCTCCGGGTATGATTACCACATCCGGCACTTCCCAGTCGAATTGCTGGCATATTTCTATACTGATACTTTTTTGCCCTTCTATGCGAAGGGAGTTCATAGAATTGGCAAGGTATATGGATTCCGTGCGGGTCAACTGTTTGATCAATGCCATACATCCGTCGAAATCGGTATTTAGCGAAAACACTTTCGCGCCGTTTGCCAGCGGTTGAACCAGCTGGGCGGTAGATATTTTGTTGTGCGGCAGAAGCACTATCGACGGAATTCCGGCGGCGGCGCAGTATGCCGCCAGAGCCGCGGACGTGTCGCCGGTGGACGCGCAGGCAACCGCCCTGATAGGCGCTCCGCCGGCAATCATCTGTTTGACCTGAGAAACCAGTACAGTCATTCCCAAATCTTTAAAAGAGCCGGTATGGCTGTTTCCGCAAAGTTTTATCCACACGTCCGGCACGCCGATTAGCTGGCCGAACCGTTCCGCCCAAAAAAGGTTGCTGTTGCCCTCGTACAACGATACAACGTTGCGGTTGTCTATTTGCGGAAGCACCCATTCCTTTTTGCCCCATACACCCGATCCGTAAGGGTAGCTGGTAGTAGCACTCCGTTTTTCGAACAGTTTTTTCCATTCGTCCGGAGTTTTGTCTGCAAGCGCGTCCATATCGTGCTCCACTTCCAGCAGAGAACCGCATTTTTTGCACTCGTAGACAATCTCGTCGAGCGGATAGGTCTGCCCGCATTCGTCGTTGAAACATTTAAACCATGCTTTATAGCTCATTTATCACCCCGTTATGTTAATGGTTTGTTTTCAATAATGCTCATAATATACATTATTCCAAAGAAACCCTCAACCGAATAATATCCGGCCGGATTTGAATCAGGAAAATAACCGGCAGAGAACCTATTTTAGTTCGCAGTAAAAGGGTTTAGCCGTTTTGAAAACTTTGCGCGAAAAAAATTTAATTATTGGGATTATTTGCGGATCTCTCATAAAAATCGATATTTATAAAATTTAACCCCATGTAAAATTTATAAAAAAACTAATTTTTCCAGATCCATGTGCCGATTATATAAAATGATTTCGAATGAAAGTCGTAATTTTTGAGGTATGGTGCGGTATAAACCAAATGCCCTGAAATATACGAAACAGGAAACAGAGGTTGCTATGTACAATATCCTGCTGGTTGATTCGTCCGACGAAATGCTAAAAAAGATGATCGAACTGGACTCGCCGGCTATACAAAACGTATATCTAGCGGGAAATATAAAAGATTTGGAGAAATACATCAAAGACGGTTCGGTGGATATAATAGTATCCGATCTGTACCTTAACAACGTAGAGCTTATGCCGTTTTTCGAGCGGTTGCGAAGTTCGTCGCACAACCTGCCGATCATCATAATTACAGCAGACCAGAGCAGAGACAACGTGCTCAAAGCCGCCAGCATCGGAACCATGGGGTACTATCTAAAACCGATTGAGGAAACCACGCTGGTTTCAAAAATACAAACCGCGCTGGATGTATACCACGATCACCACCCGTCGAGAAATTACGTGCGTATAAAACCGCATGTATCCGACGTTATAGAACTTTACTACAAGGTGCCGGATTCGCAAACGAGATTTGAGGGAAAACTGATAGACATTAGCCTCGGAGGGCTGGCGTTCATACGTCAGGCCAACGATTTTTCTGCGGAAATCCGGAAAGACGGCGTAATAGATATCGAACTTACGATCGACAACAGCCTGCTTAAACTCAAATCGTTGGTAGTAAACATAATGGATATGCGTTGCAACGCGCAGTTCGTAGACCTGTCCCGTTCATGTCAGGAAATTCTGTCCACATATATTTACAAACGCATAGGCGTTCAATAATCACCGAGTCACACGCCTTACATTACTTCAATACATTATTATGCCTGTCAAAACAGCTTTGAAGTTGTATGCGCGATGATGTCTATTTATACACTTCCCTTGACGGATTCCTGAAGATTTTTACCTTACCGCAAACAGCGCAACGTGTTTCGGCGTGCGCGTTTCTTATGGGAATCTTAGTGGCACATTTTATGCTTTATTATCGGAAAAACTTATTTCATGCTCTGTTATTACTGTTTACAAATATAATAAGGAGGATCGTTTCATGCTGGAAAAACAAGACGCTACGGTATTTGAAGAAAAACATGATGCGCAGTCGTCTGATAATCGCAAAACAGGCGAAGAACTATTGCGCGAAAAAATAAAAAAACTGTTTCCCGGCGCGCCCAGAGATCTTACTCAAGACGCTGTTGCGCCACAGCCGGTAAACGATACGCCCGCTACGCAGACCGCGCTTAAACAGGACGAACCCGCCTTAAACGCGGACAACGACGATCTTGATTCCGATATAAACGACCTTGCGTCCGCGCTTACAGATGAGGATATAGAGGATTCGGAGCAGGAGGAACAGGAAACTGCGTCTAAAAATACGACACAATCAAAAGAACCGGCAATCAAACCGTTCTCATTTTTCAGCGATTTTTTCAACAAATCAAATAACGACGAGGAAGACCTGTCCGCCAAAAACGAAGCTCCACGCTCGTTTCTCGACGTGGACCCGGCGCAAACCGCCAACCGGATGTCCGATTACGCCAGCGGGTCGCGTCAGGAATTCGTAAATATCCTGTTTCAAGACGACGACAACGCAAAAGAAGAAGGGCTTGCAACCATACTGCGCGAAGAGATGGACTGGTATTACCGCCAGCGCGAATCGGAACGCGACCGGGTACAGCAGATTCAGGAACAACGCAACAAACTGGAAGAACGGTTCCGCATGGAAGAAGACGACATCAAGGCGGAACTGGCCGAACTCGAACGGCGCAAACAGGAAGAAAAAGTAAAAATCAAACGTGTGCACGAAAACCGTCTGAAAATAGAGCAACAGCTTCATCAGCAGGAACGCGAACTCAGACGCAGTCTGGACGGACTCGAAGAAAAGAAGTTCCGGGAAATGAAACAACTTGAAATGATCGACCAGAAAAAACGACAGGGAGAAACCGCCCTCAAACAACTGGACGACTTGATGCGCGCTCAACTGGACGTAATCGAAAATAAAATATCTTCCGAAAAGGATAACTTAAAAAAATTGAAACTGCAAACTATAGACGCACGGGAAAAACTGAAAGAATTCGAAACCATCCTGCAAGACAAACGCGAAGAACTCTGCGAACAACAACGGGAAAACGCCCGTGTGCTTAACAAACTCAACGACGAAATCTCCCAAACCAACCGCAACGCCGAGGAACTGCGCGAAAAACTGATCGGCGAGGTCAACGAAATAATACTGCGGCGCAACGAGATACAAGATCAAGTGGAAAAACATCACCGCGAATTCGATATCTTTAAAAAATCCACTGTATCCGAAAAAGAACGCCTTCAAGACGAAATCGCGCGCCTGTCACGGTTCTGCGACGAGGAACGGGGGATTATAAACCAGCTCAAAGAGAAAAAAACAACGCTGGAACGAAGCATTAACGAAAAAGAAACAGCCTTCGCCCGCGACATAGAAACGCTTCAGAAACAACAAAGCGAAATCGAACACCAGATCGCTCAGCTCAAACAACAGTTCGCCAAAGAATGGACTTTTTTCAACGAAAAGAAAAAAGACATGACCGAGCAGGAAACCACAATGCTCAGCAGAATAAAACAGAAAAAAGATGAACTGCGCAAACTCGATCACGACATCGCGCAGGAACACAAACGCTACGATCACGACAAGGAAAAATTGAGCCTTGAACTGGAATCGGTTCATCAGGAAATCGAAATCGCTAAAGTCAAACTTTCCGAACTTAACAGCTCCATAGACGACCAGCGTAGCCAGTTGCAATCTCTGGAAAAAAATTACAACGAACGTGTATCGGAAATCAACGCTAAGCTCGATGCGGAAGAACAAAAACTGTTCGACAAACGCAACGCTTTCGTCGATGAAGAACGGAAAATGGAACAGCAGTTAAAAGAACTGCAACAGAACTATAAAGATCAGGAAGACCAGCACAAAACAGAAATACATCAGCTGGAAAAAGAACGCGACCGCCTAAAACAACTAACCGAACAACTGCGGATGAAACACAGAGAACTCAACGACGAAATTTTAGACGCCAAACGGCAACGCGATTCAATGCTCCTTGAACTCGACGGACAAAAACGCAACAAGGAAAAAGAACATATCTGCCAGACCGAAGAACTGTCGCAGATTCAAGCCGAAATCGCCAGAGCCCGCGAACTTCAACAGCAGGAAGAACAGGAACTGCAAAATATCGCTCACAAACGCCAGAAAGCTGAAGACGAATATCAGACGCGCATCAAAAAACTGCGCAACGAAATTGACGATCTGGCGCAGAGGCGCATGAACGCATAAATCTATCTGCTGTAGAAACCTTATACGCAAAAAGTCATTCCGGATACACCGCCGGAATGACTTTTTGTTTTTGCGTCGGCCTGTCAGATTATATCAAAACTAATACATTGAAATCATAGTTGTTATGGGACTTCTTGCTTGCGTAGGATAGCACATGTGTCAACAATAACAGGAGTTCTAAGAACCCCCGTTTCTATAAAAATGATCCGCTACCTTGCGAAAATGAAAAATATATGGTATATAAACACTTAAGAGTTTTAAACAGATAAATTTTAGAGACTCTTTAAGGCTATGCCGGTTAAAGTTTTACGTACAGTGTCAACTTGGGCGCTAATGAATCTCGCTCATTTAACATTGAATATCAAAATGGAGATAGAAATTATGAATATCAAAAAAATTGTTACTCTCACAATAATAATTTTAATTACACAAACTGGCATATGTTTTTCAGCAACAGTTTGGAATTTTAAAACTCGTACCGACGGCGGGCAAGTAGCTCCGTGGGGGCAAGACTATAGAGTATATGATGATGAACATGGCAACTCTGATGTTTGGCATTTTATGTATGGACCGATAGCGTCATCAAATCCGACTACTTTTAAAACCGATTTGGTCAGAGGCGGCTCGCTTTCTATTTTTTTCTGGAATACTCCTTCAGGCAATCGATACAATAATGCTTTTTATCGATACGGAAATTCGGTAGAAATTGTTAATCAGGAGTATGATATGATTATCGCTTTTGTTAGTCCGGTTCAAGGTTTATTTGACTTGTTTATTGATGTATATGAACATCATCAAAGCTCAGACGGACAATTTATCTATGTACAAAAAGACGATGTGATTCTTACATCAAAGCTTTTTCAAGCGAATGAACGTTCACAAATAAATTATCAAGTCGATCTTAACATCGGAGATACCTTATATTTTCGCATTAACAAAAATAACAGTTCCAGTTGGGATCATCTATATTTAGAAGCTCTCACTATCACACAGGTTGAAGAAGTTGAAGAAGTTGAAGAAACGCCGGAAGTTATCCCCGAACCGGCATCTTTGGTATTGCTCGGTTTAGCGTTAGCAGGGCTAACCCGTAAAATAAAAAAACACGGGGACATTCAACTTTAGAAATTATGGCGACGGCATTAATTAAAAAAATAACTTTTTACCTGAAGGAGACTTTAAAATGAAACCAGCCGTGTGTTTGTTGACCTGTTTGATAATAGCTTGCGCTTCACAAGCTATAGCGGTTTCCGTTGTGATACAACCGGACGAATCCGGCAAAGATATTATCATCCGCTCGTATCTTCCGGCGGAAAGTTTCGATTCCACATGGCTGTATGTCCGAAACGATGATACAGATGATTTATACCGGACAATGATCGAATTCGATCTGTCCTCTATATCTGTTCAGTCGGTCGATCAGGCTATTCTTCAGCTTTATTGTTATCATCAGGAAGTTTCGGCGTCGCCGACAATATACGCCAACCGGATTACCAATCAATGGGAAGAAAATACGGTCAACTGGATATCTCACGGGACATCATATACAACTGACGGCAGTGTTTCGCAGTCGGGAACTGCCGGCATCGGCTGGGTAAGCTGGGATGTTACCGATATTGTGAACGATTGGCTTAACACGTCAAACGGTATTCAAAATTACGGATTTATGTTGACCGGAAACAATATACAACCCAATAACCGTACATTTTTTTATTCGTCGGACTATCTGGCGGATACTTCGCTTCGCCCTAAACTTTCACTGGAATATACCGAACCGCCTGCGCCGCCGGCTGTTCCGGAACCTGTTTCGGCAATGCTCATCATCGCAGGTATAACCGGACTGATTATCAGGAAAAAAAGATAAAACATGATGCAATAAGAGCAACAACGCAAATTACAATTATGTACATAAAATTATTCTCCTTTGCGGATAATGAAGAGGGCGATAATGCCTATCTTATGCAGGTAACGCGAAGCCCGTTGGCTGGCTTATTTTAAAGTCCATAATTAAGATGATACTTCAGGTTCATTCGCTAAACTCATATATTTTTCTTCAGCAGGACATTTATTGTTACAAAACCACTCGGATACTATATCGTGGTATCTCATTAGGTAATCCTCCTTGAGTTTAGCATTATTTCTTTTTAACCAAAAGTGTTTACCTAATTATAACGCTCTTTTTGCCCAATTTATTCTGCATTTATTCTGCATTTATTCTGCAAAATCGAGCTCATTTAAGTGTATTTATTCTGCAAAAACGTCTCATTTATTCTGCAATTTTTATTTTTTATTTATTCTGAAAGCGCCCAATAAGGAGCTTTCCTTGACGCTGTGTTACGAATAAGACCTTTACGACGCAGATTAGTCAACAAATTAGAAATTTTATTTCTTTTTTGTGTATCGTCTAACGCATCGCTAAGTTTATCCCATAAAAAACTATTAATATCTTCCCTTGATGCTTTATTAAACTTTTCCAAATAACCCACAATCAATTCCGCATAGTGCTGATCATTCAAGGCACGCAATTTAATATATTCAGCCTTTTTATCTATTACCTGCGCTACTATTGAAGAAATATGCACGTTCGGTTTTCGACCTTCTATCAATCCTGCTCGGCGTAAATGCTGTGTTGTCTTGGAAGGTAAACTAAGTTTCTTTTGAACACGATCTAACGCGATAGTATCAACAAGAGAAATATCTTTTTTTTGCATTAACAAACGGCTATATGCAGGATCAACCACTTTTCCATGAATAGTCATGCGCACCGAATTACATTCCGACAAATCATAATCGGGTAATGGCAAAAATCGTTTAGCCTGTACCAAATGCATTTCGTGTATCCCATAGCCCATGGTATCGATCATATTTAACTCTGCCATAGCCTGTACCAGAAATGTATTTCTGTATCGCCGGGAAATTTTACTGCCGAAAATATAATCGTCAGGACTACCTTCAAAAAAACTGCCTTCGTTTTCAAAAACAAGTTTATCTTGAAATTCAGTAACGATAATACGTCCATTACGAGTATAGTCTTGATGTGCAATACAGTTATGTAATGCCTCTAAAACAACCTTTTGATCATATTTTGCAACTTCAATCGGAAGCAGTTCGTCATCAGGTAGAATACGAATCTGAATATTACGGATTTTGTGATAGAGAAAGGTTGTGCTCAAAAGAAATGGAGGGTAAAAGTGTTCATAAGCTCTTTCGGTGCCTTCCAGTTTCCATACCATTTGAGCAGGGTGAGGCGATAGAAGATGAGCCGACTCAGGTTTGCCTAATAAAAGCAATGTCGTATTAGTTATATGCCCATCCTGAGTCAAACGCGCTCTATTAAGAAAAGTTTTCGTATCCCAACTTTTAATTTCATCTTCTGGAAAGCGATTTGCATATTTTCGGGCAAAAGATTCCCTTGCTTTCTGCACTGCAACTGGATCAAGATGATTTATATTGGCCTTATCAACGACTTGAGCTGACCAATCAACCGCACGTGTTTGATTACGTATTTCATCCTGTTTGTCCCACCCCAACGCATTTAAACTTTCACCTGCACGCGCAATGTCCATTCCAAGAAACTGGCATTCCTTGAGGAGCCGCCGGTATTTCAAAAAGAATTACACGACTTTTTTGATAATTCAACTCATGTATATTTCTGAAGGTAATGTTTGGCTCAGTCCCTTGAGAAATTTGTATTTTCAAACTCTGTAATCGTTCTGACTTAGTGCGATAATTTGTGCCGACAATTTGCCGTGATTTATTATCTACACCAAAAACAAGCCATGCATATTCATGATTTCGCAGATTAGCTTCATTTGATAAAGCCGAAAAATATTTCCCAATATCATGAGTACTGTACCCATCCCCAGCACGCTTGAACTCAATTACCTCTGTTTCCCAAATTCCTATAAGTTTAGTAAGTAAGTTTTCCAAAGCCGACTGTTCCATGCCCGCTCCTTAAATGCACTTTACTTTGGTGTACGTACAGATATCTCAGGATAAAAAGGGTGAAAAAAGACATATAAAACAGATAATGCCCCTTTTAGTCTCTCCTTCTATACACCCTTATGGACGCTAGATCAGACAAAATCTTCAGGGATTTCTTCCGTTGCGGATTGCAAATCCTCGTCGTCCGGCTCGTCGCCGTTATCGTCGCTGGCAAATACCCGCGTGAACCCTACGAGCTTATCGCTTTCCTCCAGATTGAACAGGCGGACGCCCTGCGTATTTCGCCCTATGACAGATATATCCGCAACCTTCATTCGGATGGCTTTGCCTTTTTGCGATATCAGCATGATCTCGTGGTCGTCGTGAACGGTCATAATTCCCACCACACATCCGTTGCGCTGGTTTGCTTTAATGGTGATAACCCCTTTTCCGCCGCGCGACTGGATGCGGTAGTGATCGAAATCGCTTCGTTTTCCGAACCCGTTTTCCGTTACCACCATTATGGTGGCGTCGTCCTCGACTATCTCCATACCGATAACCTCGTCGTTAGCTCCGAGAGTGATACCTTTGACGCCGCGCGTGCTTCGTCCGGTATCTCTGATCTGGTCTTCCTCAAACCGTATGGACATACCACGCTGAGTGGCGAGAATAATAGTGTCGTCGCCGGAAGATTTGCGAACGTTGATCAGTTCGTCGTCCTCGTCTATATTGATGGCGCGGATACCGCCTTTGCGCGGTCTTGAGTATTCTATCAGGTTGGTTTTCTTGACAATCCCTTTGCGGGTAACTTTTATAATGTAATGCTGATCGTCAAAATTGTCCACGCGAAGCATGGCCGCTATACCGGACTGGGGCGATATGCCAAGCAGGTTCACTATAGCCTTGCCTTTACTGATACGCGACGCCTCCGGTATCTCGTACACCTTAAGCCAGTGCACCATACCGTCGCGGGTAAAAAACAATATATAATCGTGGGTAGTGGCGGAGAACAGATGTTCTACGTAATCTTCCTCTTTGGTTCCCATGCCGAGCATCCCTTTGCCTCCGCGTTTCTGCGAACGGTAAAAACTCAACGGCGCTCTTTTTATGTAACCGGTATGGGTAACCATAATGATGCACGATTCGTTGGCTATCAGGTCTTCCATGGTGATTTCGGAAGCGTCCGCCACAATTTCGGTACGGCGTTTATCGTCGTAACTGCCACGCACGTCGCGAAGTTCTTCTTTTATGATATCGCGCACCATCTGATCGCTTGCAAGAATCGACTTGAGGTACTCTATTGTTTTGAGAAGTTGTTTGTATTCGTCTTCTATTTTATCTCGTTCCAGACCGGTCAACTGGTACAAGCGCATATCCAATATGGCGTTTGCCTGAATGGTCGACAGGCCAAACCGCGCTACCAAAGTGTCGTGCGCCTCAGTGCGGTTGGACGACCCGCGAATTATCTTAACCACGTCGTCAAGGTTGGCCAGAGCAATCTTGAACCCTTCTAAGATATGGGCGCGCGCCTCCGCCTTTTCCAGTTCGAACCGTGTCCGGCGCACAACGACTTCTTTGCGGTGGTCTATGTAATGGCATAATATTTCTTTGATATTCATTATCCTCGGCTGGCCGTGATCGAGAGCGATCATAATGGCTCCGAAGGTTATCTGCATCTGGGTATGTTTGTACAACTGGTTGAGCACCACTTCAGGTATTTCGCCTCGTTTCATTTCGATCACTATGCGCATACCGTCTTTGTCCGACTCGTCGCGTATATCGCTTATACCTGTGATTTTTTTGTTGCGCACAAGATCGGCGATTTTTTCGATGAGCGACGCCTTGTTGACCGTGTACGGAATTTCGCTGACGATCAGGCTTTCTTTACCGCTCTTTGCGGTCTCGGTGAACGCCTTGCCGCGCAGGCGCACATGCCCGCGTCCCCTTGCGAATATGGACTTTATTCCCGCTTCGCCGTAAATTATTCCTCCGGTAGGGAAATCGGGGCCTTTTATGTACTGGCGTAAATCCATAGGCTGGATGTCGGGGTCGTCGATAAGGGCGATCAGGCCGTCCACCACCTCGCCCAGATTATGAGGCGGTATGTTGGTAGCCATACCTACAGCGATACCCGCCGACCCGTTGATAAGCAGGTTGGGCACACGCGAAGGCAGAACCATGGGTTCGTTGGTGGTTTCGTCGAAATTAGGACTGAAATCCACCGTATTTTTGTCTATATCCGCAAGCATTTCCTCGGCGATTTTCGCCATACGCGCTTCGGTGTACCGGTACGCCGCGGCGCGGTCGCCGTCTACCGACCCGAAGTTGCCCTGTCCGTCGATCATCGGATAGCGCAGGTTCCATGCCTGAGCCATACGCACCATCGTATCGTAAACTGCTGTGTCGCCGTGCGGATGATACTTTTTGAGGCATTCGCCGACCACACCGGCGCATTTTGAATATTTCCGGTTGGACAGCAACCCTTCACGGTACATGGCATACAGGATACGCCGGTGCACCGGTTTGAGTCCGTCGCGGACATCAGGCAGGGCGCGTCCTACAATGACGCTCATGGAATAGTCGATATAGGATTTTTTCATCTCCTCTTCTATGGAGACGTTTATGATATCCTCTTTGCCGGTAAACATAGTTTCGTAACCCCTTTTATTGTGAATGAATCGAATTATACGTCAAGATTGCGAACCTCGGGCGCGTGTTGCTGGATAAACTCCCTGCGCGGTTCCACCTGATCTCCCATAAGTATGGTAAAAATCTCGTCGGCGCGCACCGCGTCTTCAAGGGTAACTTTGAGAATCGTCCGTTTTTCAGGGTTCATTGTGGTTTCCCACAACTGGTCGGGGTTCATTTCTCCAAGACCCTTGTAGCGTTGTATAGACAACCCGCGTTTGCCTATTTCACGCACCGAATGCAGAATATTCTGCGCGCCCCGAACAGGTATAGTCTCTTTGTCCTCGACTGTGATTTCATAAGAAATATCGTCTGTGCCGAGGAAACATTCTATCTTGATTCCGTTCTGCATCAGTTTATCCAGAACCTTTTTTATATCGTGCGATTCGAGAAGTTCTATCACTTTGGCGTTTAGAGGTTTTTGCGCCTGATCAATATTATCTTCGCCAGAGGAGTAATCTTCTTGCGGAACTTGGCCGTCTAAATACTCGTCATCTTCGTCAGATAAAAACAGGTCGGCTTGAACTGAGTCGTCATCATCCGGCTGTTCCTGCGCCATGGGGTCTATGAACATTTCAAGCTGGTCGCCCGATTTCTTTTCCTGATCTTCGAGAAACGATTTAAGCTCCTCGTTAGAGTAGATGTAATGCTTGTCGTCGCCGATCCGCACCTGATAAATAGGGAGCATGTCGGTTTGCGGATTATACAGTTTCATAAATTCGATAAACTCTATTCCCCGCCGTCTTAGCATGTGGGAGTAGCCTTCAAGACGGGTGAGAAGTCGAACGACGGTTCGCAGTTTCTCGTCTTTATAAGAAACGCCTGTTTCTTTATCTTTAAGTTCCACGTCTTCGGTTCCCAAATCGAGCAGGTAATCGTCCATTTCCCTGTCGCTTTGGATATACCGCTCCTTGCGTTTGCGTTTGACTTTATACAGAGGCGGCTGGGCTATATATACGTACCCTTTTTCCACCAGTTCACGCATCTGACGGTAAAAAAACGTCAGCAGAAGGGTACGGATATGCGAGCCGTCCACGTCGGCATCGGTCATTATCATTATTTTGTGATATCGGGCTTTGGATATGTCGAAATCTTCCTGCCCGATACCAGCGCCTATGGCTGTTACCATGGTGCGTATTTCCTCGTTGCCGAGAACCTTATCAAGCCGCGCCTTTTCTACGTTTATGAGTTTTCCGCGGATAGGAAGTATTGCCTGAAACCGCCGGTCTCTGCCTTGTTTGGCCGACCCGCCCGCCGAATCGCCCTCCACAACATACAGCTCGCATAACGACGGATCCCGTTCGGAACAGTCGGCGAGTTTGCCGGGCAACGACCCTATTTCCAGCGCGCTTTTGCGGCGTGTCAGGTCGCGGGCTTTTCGAGCCGCTTCACGGGCACGCGCCGCGGTGAGGGCTTTTTCCATGACTTTTCTGCCTACAGCCGGGTTTTCTTCCAAAAAAGTGTTCAGCCCGTCGTTCAATATGGATTCCACAAGGCCGGCTACCTCGCTGTTGCCCAGTTTGGTCTTTGTCTGGCCTTCGAACTGCGGGTCGGGAACCTTGACGCTTATGACAGCGGTAAGTCCCTCGCGTATATCGTCGCCGGATATGCCGGTTTTCTGATCTTTGGTAGCCGCGTTGGATTTTATATAACCGTTTATGGAACGGGTAAGAGCAGACTTAAACCCGCTTAAATGAGTTCCGCCTTCTATCGTGTTTATGTTGTTGGCGAACGAGAAAAGGTTTTCGGTGTAAGTGTCGTTATACTGCATGGCCACTTCGACGTCTATCTGGTCGCGGTCGCTGTGGACATATATAACCTTTTCATGTAACGCGGTTTTGTTTTTGTTAAGATGTTCGACGAAAGATATGATGCCGCCCAGATAATGAAACGTGTCTTTCTGTTCGGATCGTTCGTCCCTGATGCTTATTTTAAGGCCTTTATTCAAAAAGGCCAGCTCGCGAAGCCGGTTGGCTAGAATATCGTATTTGTATTCCGTATTTGGAAAAATCTTGTGGTCCGGCTTGAACGACACCTTCGTGCCTGTTCCTTTGGTTTTGCCGATCACCTCCAGCTGGGATGCGGTTATACCCCGCTCGTAACGCTGATGATGAATAAGTCCGTCTCTGCTGACTTCAACTTCGCACCATTCGCTAAGGGCGTTCACGCATGACACACCCACGCCGTGCAGACCGCCGGATACGGAATATGTCTGGTGATCGAATTTGCCGCCTGCATGCAGTGTGGTCATAACCACTTCCACAGCCGGTTTCTTTTCCGTAGTGTGAATCTCTACCGGAATACCGCGGCCGTTGTCTATAACAGTGATGGAATTGTCGTCGCGGATAACCACATCTATCTGGGTACAATAGCCGGCCAGCGCCTCGTCGACGCTGTTGTCTACCACCTCGAATACCAGATGATGCAGTCCGCGCACGCCGGTGTCGCCTATATACATTGACGGGCGGCGACGTACCGCTTCTATACCTTCCAACACCGTAATGGTTTGAGCATCATACGTGGACATACTGTGAAACCTCCTGAGATAAAAAAACGGTTACAGCCCGGCCGACGTTCAGTCGATAGGACCTAGCCTGAATATTATGTCTTCAATTTTAACGGTTCCCATTTGACTGCGAACCGCGCGAAGTATATCATGTTTTGAAACGGAACGCAACTCCATAAGCCACGCGCTGTCGCGCACGTTGACATATAACAACCCGTTTTCGAACTTAACCGGCTTGGTATTGGAACTGATGACAGCACCAACTATCGCAGGCCAATGTACAAAAACCTTTGCCGCGCCGAACTTATCCTTGCCGCCGATCTTTTCCAGTACAGCGTCCATACAAAAAGATATTTGCGCCGGTTTATCGAGTTTATTTAGATGCGATTTCGACGACCTTCTTCTCACTAACCGCAAACCTCCGCGCGTTACCGGCGAATTCGCCCAGATTTTTTACGTCGGTACAAGTAACAAACAGCTGGCATTCAGGGTCTATGGCCGTAGCCAGAACTTCTTTTTTCTCGTTGTCAAGTTCGCCGAACACATCGTCCATTAAAATAACCGGAGGTTCGCCGAACGCCGATCCGGCAAACTCGTATTCCGCCAAACGCATACAAAACGCCGCAGTCCTTTTCTGTCCTTCGGACGCAAACGATTTTGCGCTGTTGCCGTTTACATAAATTTGAATGTCATCACGGTGAGGACCTATAAGACACATACGCCTTTTTTTTTCCGTATGACGGTTACTGCTCAAAGCGGAAAGAAATGCCGCGTAGACGCCCTGCTCAGTAGTTTCGAGACATTTTTTACCGAATGATTCATAGTGTATCATTAAACTGTCTTTTTTACGAGAAAACTTTTCAAAAATATCGCCGGCGCACTTATTGAGCCGGTTTACAAACCCGCTTCGTATATGCACTATCCTCGATCCGTAGCGGGCTATCTGCTCGTTGTATACCGCAAGAAGATCAGGGTCTATCGGGTCCCGCTTCAAAACCGCGCTCTTCTCGCGCAGGGCTTTGGAGTAAGCCTGCAACGCAGTTAAATAATACGGCGATACCTGCGCAAGAAGGGTATCCATAAACCTGCGCCTGAAAGCAGGTTCACCTTTTATAAGATACATATCCGTAGGAGCGAAAACTACCGCGTACCATGTGCCTAGCAGTCCGGCGGCTTTGGTTACCGCGTTGCCGTCAATGGATACCGTTTTTTTTTTAAAGAATAGTAGATCGATATGTCGCGGCGCATATTCGATGACATCACCGAACCGTTTATAAAAAAACCCTCTTGACCGAGCTGTATCATCTCCGCAGTGCGAGCAGTGCGAAAAGAACGCATGGTAGCCAGACAGTATATCGCCTCAAGCAAATTGGTTTTTCCCTGCGCGTTCAGCCCTACGAAAATATTTTTCTTCGCAAACCCGCCAAGAGCGGACGCATCAAAATTTCTAAATTTTTTAAGCCTCAAAGATAAAAGCCTCACCGCGCCTCACGCCTTATTTCAGTTTCATGGGCATTATCACGTAAGTAAACGTGTCGTCGACTTTTATCACGCCGGGCAAAGTAGGTTCGGATAACTCTAAAGTTACCTTCTCGTCGTCGAGCGCCTTTAGCGCGTCCTGCATATACACAGGATTGAAAGCTATTGAAAAATCGTCCCCTTTGTATTCGATTCCCATATCGTCTTTCGCTTCGCCTATCTCAGGGTTCGACGCAGTAACCGTAAGGCATCCGTCGTGAAACCTAAACCTAAGCTGGCTTGATTTGGCGTTTGTCATAAGCGCCACACGCCGCACAAGGCTCAAAAACTCCTCGCGGTCTAAGTTTACCTTTTCTCTTGAAGATTTCGGTATGACCTGTTCGTATTTCGGAAATTTTCCCTCAATAAGCCGTGATACCATAAGCATGTTCTCGCGCTGAAACCCAACCTGCGTTTCCGAGAAAAGCATCTCTATAGGATCATCGCCGGATAAAACCCGCATCAGCTCGTTTACTGTTTTCGCCGGTATGATTATGTCTACTTCCAAAGACGGGTCTGCTATTTCCTTTTTAGATACCATGGCAAGACGCCGGCCGTCGGTGGCGACTACCACTATATCACCCTTTGAAATGATGAAATATACCCCGTTAAGGACATATCTGGTCTCATCGCTGGATATGGCATAGGCAGTCTTTTTTAAAAGGCTTTTTAAGGTATTTTCGTTTATTTTAATCGAATTGATCTTGCTGAGGCGGGGAAGACGTGGAAACTCGTCGCCGGCCATACCCATAAGCCGGTATACGCCGTTCGCGCATTTTATTATGCCGATGTTATCGGAACTGATCTCTATTTCCACTTTGTCGCCGATAAGTTCGCGGGTTATCTCGAACATTTTTTTACATGGAAGAGTGCATATACCCGGCTCTATTATTTCAGCTTCCAGCTTGAATTGGATACCGACCTCAAGGTTGGTAGATGTTAAAGCCAGTTCCTTGGTTTCTGTTATTTCCATTAGGACATTGGTTAAAATAGGAAGTGTTGAATTGGTTCCTATTATGCTTTGCAGGACTTGCAAAGCCTCGTTGAGCGCAATCCTATCGCAAATACAATGCATGGTTACGAATCCTCCCTGTTTCTTTTATATGATTATGACGGAATAAATATTTTTATATGATACATATTTTGGCCATATATTACTACTATTATATATATATTAATAAAATATTCTATAGTAATAATAGTAGGGGGTGTGGAAAACATTTTTTTTGAGAACGATTAAGCAGGGAATAAACCGTTTATAACCTGTGGATAAGATGTGTATAAAAATCGGTTTATCCACAAGGCAATATTTCAAAAGATTTAATCCACAAGATATATAGGGTAAACCAACAGGTTATCCACAGGTTGTTAATATAGTTGTTATAAGCCATTCAAAAAAAACATGTTAAAATACAGGTTTCGGAATAAACCGATTAGTTTGCATGAAATTTATCTTTTTAATACGAATCTATTTTAGATTGGGCTATTTTCTTGAATTTGTCGTTTAAAATTTCTTTAAACTCTTTTCCGACTTCGTCAAATGTAGCTAGAAGTTCTTGAAACGTATTTTCACCGCCGATAAAATCCCAATATTCATCTCCCACCAAAAAATCTTTTCCGGAGTCCATCATACCAACTTCAGTAAATCGTTGATATGATTTAGGATAATATGGATTATATGGAAATGCTAAAAAAACGCTGACCTTTTTTCGTTTTCTGGCAACCCATTCTAAAAGTTTTGTTTTACTTTTTTCAAAAACATCGATATTCGGTTTTACAGTCTTAATTTCAAAATAGTGTTCTCTGTCGTCCCTAAACATATAGAAGTCGGCAATATTGCCTGATTTTTGAAATTCACCGTTCTTTGATGATGCGGTTAAAACTTCCTGAGTTTCTTGATCTATATTTGCTTTTCTAGAACCATTTCTTAATTCTTTGATTATTTTATCGATAACAGACTTTTGTTCTTTTGAAATTGCCCCGCCTACGCCATAGTTGCGAAAACATTCCTTTGAGTTTTTTGAAGCGATTATAACGGATACATCCTCATAAATGGACATTCCAAGTGTTGTTGCCAACGAATGGATAAACGAATATGCGGCTATTTTTTCATTATCTTGTATTAATCGGGCAAGAAAAGGCATTGATATTGTTTCTCTGCCGTAAGACTGTAATTTGGCTGATATTTTTTTAGATAACAAATCCTTTATTTGTCTTTTTTGTGCATCACAGAGAGCCATTTTTGTCTACCCCATTTAAAACGTCTGCATAACGGTTTTAGAGTTCTTTTATGTGGAATATTATTTCGCAATATGCATTTCTGTCTTTTTCAACCCGGTTTAATACCGGACGTTTATATGTATTTACGATTTTCATGCTGGACAAAGCCGCTATTTCCGGAAATAGGTTAAATTTGTCGTTGGCTACTAAAAAAATATCGTAGTCTTCAGATAAATATTTTTTACAGTTTTTTAGAACGGATGAAATACCTGACACATAAGAATCTCGCGCGTCTTTGCCTTGTCCTCTATATAAAGAACCGATTTCAAAATTGTCATTCCTTTCAAAACCGAATAAATCATAAGCATAAGCATGCTGTTCGTGGTAATTTATCAACCCTACGTATGGTGGGCTTGAAAATATGCCTCGGATTTTACTTTGATTCAATAGCTTAGAAAAGTCAGGATAAGATTTATTCAGCTCTGCAAAGATATCTATTGTTCTACTGTCGCCGGTCAAACATATTTGTAAAGAGTCCGTTCGTAAACGGTCAAATTTACTGATACGATCATAAGTATCTTTGGCATATCGTTCCCACCAGCTTAAAATGGAAAACAGCGGTTTACATATTTTCCCATGTTTTTTACAATAGTATGTAGATGTTACAGGATCAAGCAAGGTGGCAAGGTCAGAATGTGTTGTGGCTCTGCATGACCGCATTGTTCTGCTTAGAATAAGAGACGCTACATCACGAAAAGCGGTATTTTGAATATTGTTAATCTCGTTAAAAACAAAATCGATTTCTTCTCTGATATCAGGAATAAACCATTTTTCTAAAAAAGTATCATTTCTATTCTGACTCAGTTTAATGCCGTGTTTAGCGATCAAGGCGTTATAGATTACTATAAATTCTTGTTCCTTCGCACTTCCGTAGACTTTCTCATCAATTTGTTTTTGGCGCACTTTGTATCTAAATTGAGGAGAAGGAAAATACTTGTCGTTGAATATTTTAAGTTGCTCTAAAAGTTCTTTTTCAAAGATACTGTTAGGCCTGTTGTTTTGAAAAACTTTCAATTTTTTAGTGATTTCATTTAAGGAAATCCTTAAATTCGCTAAGTCGTATTTTTTTATTTTCGAATTGCTTATAAAAGAGTTAAATCTCGATATATCAATGCCGATAGCATGTAATCCCAATTCGTTTGATTGCACCAATGTAGTTCCGCTTCCGCAAAATGGGTCGAGAATTATATCACCTGCTTTAAAAAAAATTTCTCTTTTAAAATTGTCCGTGTGTGTGTCCAAAAAATACTCTACCAATTGCGGTATAAATTTGCCCTTGTATGGATGCAGTCTATGAACGTGCTTAGTCGTTTCGGATTCTCTATATTTAGCAAACGATAATTCCCAGTTCAAATCATCGCCTAGTTGTTGTTTCCACAGGTTCTTTTTAGAAATTACATGGCTTGAGTAATATTTCTTTAAGTCGTCGACACTCACCAATATTGAACCGTTGTTACCTATTTTTGAGATACAACCGTATTGTATTAAGTATGATATATTCGAAACGGAAACATTCTTTTTAAGATATTGCGAAGCCCATTCACTTGCTTCTTTAATGGTTAACAATTCCGATGTGTCTTTGCCTTCTATCAGATGATTGCTCATAAAAAAGCCTCTGTAATTAAGATTAAAGAAGTAGCCGGTTAGATTAATTTACTCGAGATTTATATTATGAATAAACTCTCTTTTTACCGCAACCAAAAAATAATTTTGTGCGGATTATGACCGTAAAGAAATAAACAGGCCGGCAAGGTTACCTATGGCTAAATCGGTAAAATTGCCGGCCTGTTTTTAAGGCTGTGCCAAAATTGAGGGGGAATTTGGCTGTGCCGTAAAAATTATATCTTAAATTGTTCCACTATAGCTTGTAGAACCTCCGCTTCCTGCGCAAGTCCTTCCGCGCCCTGAACGGTATTTTGAGCGCCTTTGTC
>JAHDNF010000013.1 GCA_018435605.1 bacterium
CATGGGGTTATATAATAACGGAAATATAACGCCGGTGTCGTTTGTAATAACGGGGTCGTCGAACCAGATTTACAATAACGCGGGCGGTTACATAAATTTTGCGGCGTATAATTACGCCAACACATATTTCAAAAACAACGGCAATATAGTTATACAGAATAAGATACTTGAAGTTAAAGGAGGGAGTACTTTTGTAACACAGCGCGCGTTTCTCGATTCTGACAATAATTTGATAGTAAGAAGCGGTGGTACATTTACGAGCGAAACAACCCAAGTCTTAAATTTCAATGAGGTTATTATAGAAGGTGTGATGAATCATTCCAACAATGATACCAGCGCCAGTGGTGAAATGTATAAATTGAATGTACATACGTCATCGGATTTCAATATACGGCCTGGTGGGCAGGTAAATGTTTCCGGCAAAGGTTATATACAGGAAAATGGACCCGGAAAGGGAGGTAATACTGGCGATAGATACGGCGGTGGAGCTGGCGGCGGTTATGGTGGTAGCGGAAGTAATGGATACGCATCGACCGGTGGCGGAACGTATGGAGATATGACCAATCCTATCTCAATAGGATCGGGCGGAGGTAAAAATACATATCATAATTACTCCGGTGCGTCCGGAGGCGGAGCGATATTTCTTGATGTGGAAGGATTGCTGGCTCTTAACGGCCAAATTGTTGCCAAAGGATTCAATTCGCCGTCTATGGGTTCATACAATGCCGCTGGAGGACCCGGTTCAGGCGGAAGCATAAAGCTGAATGTTGGCGCTATGGGAGGTTCCGGTTTAGTATCGGTTGATGGCGGCTCACGGTATCCAAACTCCAGCGCCGGCGGAGGCGGAGCCGGGCGTATAGCAATTTTTTGTCCTGAATATTATTTTACCGGACAGCTTTCTGCGGAAGGAGGAGACGGATATTCCCAAAAAGGCGGCAACGGGACAATATACCTGCAGGTTTCTTCTTCCGGCTACTATGAAGGCCCTTTATATGATATGGTAATTCTTCTGCCGGGGGAAACATTTAATCCGAATTCTTCGACAGGAAAATCGGGTTCGCCGGTATCACATGTAGCGGGCGAGCCTTTTAGTGTAACTGTCATAGCAGTTGACGCATTGTATAATATAAAAACCGATGTTACACATACGGTCAGGTTATTATCGAACCAGAATTTTGCTCAGGTTTTGCCTTCGCAACAGACATTTGACACAACCGGACAAGTAATGTTTTCAGTTACAGAGTGTGTTGCCGCTACCTCCACGGTAATAAATTTGGATAATTTGGGCGACAATCGATTCGACAAATCGAGCGCTACTTATTCTGTTATACCTACTCATCCTGCGAAAATGCAGATTATATTGCCTGGAGAAACATTGTCGGCAGGTTCTTCATCCGGGGTATCCGGCAGTCCGGCTAATCAGATAGGCAGGGTGCCTTTCAATGTTACAGTCAGAATTGTGGATCAGTATTACAATAAAATACAGGGCAGAACAGATGTCGTTACGCTGGTATCTTCCAATCCTAATGCGGTAATACCTTCGTTTGCATTGAATGACGGTACTGCTACGGTAAGCATTACTGAAATGGAACTTGGATCTGCCAGACAGTTAACCGCTCATGTTGCCGACCCTCAAATTCAGGGTGCGATAAGCGCTCTGTTTAATGTAGTCGCAGGGCCGTTGAAAGAATTGGTCGTGCTTATGCCCGGTGAAACTTTTATTGCCGGTTCGGGTAAATCCGGTACGCCGGAGGATATTACGGCAGGTGCTCAGTTCAGTGTAACTGTCATAGCTGTGGATGACAGTTACAATATTAAAACCGATATCAATCATCTGATTCAGCCTGTATCCGGTCAGCAGTTTACCAGTATATCTCCGGCTAGCGCAAGGTTTTCAGCAGGTACAGGCACATTGGTTTTTACCGTTACCCATTATGTAGCTAATAATATTATTGATATGACAATACTAGACCAGTCGAATCATTATTTTGATACATCGACCTCAAATTATAATGTATTGAACAGTAATGCGTCTAAACTGCAAATACTTTTGCCGGGAGAAACAGCCCGTCCGGGTTCCGTATCGGGCAAGACAGGCTTGCCGAGTGTAGAGCTGGTCGGCGTACCGTTCTATGTTACAGTCAATCTGGTAGACGACTATTATAATCCGGTTAAAGGCCGTAATGACAGTATTGATCTTCAATCTGCCAGCGGTCATGCGACGATACCCGAAATTTTGCTTTCCGACGGAACAGCGACAATGCAGGTCGTAGAGAACCTAAATGGGCTGGATATAACATTGACCGCCTCTGTTGACGATGTTCAGATTCCATCATCTGTTAGCGCTCCTTACGATGTGTTTTACAAGATACCATATATATATGATGTAACACCGTCAGAGTCGCGCCCCGGTTTAACACAGACTTTGACGATTTATGGAGAAAACTTCACCGATGGCGCTTCGTTATTTATAAGCGGAGCCGGAATCGATTTAAACAGTTTTACCGTAGTTAATGAGAATCAGATATCGGCGAATATTTATATTCAGCCTTCAGCTCCTGTAGGTTACAGGCAGATTATTTTAACTAATCCTGATTTTGCTGTGGCTACAGGTGATTACATGTTTCGGGTTTGGGATCCATATCCGCCGGTAATTTCAAATTATAGTTATCCGGCAGAAGCGCGAACAGGCGACATAATAACAATCACCTTTGACATAAACGAACTTCTGCAATCGAATCCTATTGTTAAGATTGACGGGCGTAACGCGGTTTTTCAGGACAATGACAGCGGAAGTTTTACTTATACTTATGAAGTAACCGGCGCAGAAAGGTCTGGCAATGTTTATGTGCAGATAGTGGCGAAAGATTTTGTCGGCAACACCGGTTATGTAACCAAATATATGCTTTTAGATCTTACGCCTCCTGTGGTCGGTTATAAAAAGGTTGAGCCGGCGGTAATATCGCCTAACGGAAATTTGATTAATGACGAAACTCGCATCAGTTTCAATATTTATGACGAACACACTCAGTTTCACTCAACTGTTGTTATAAAAGATACATCTGATAATGTAATAAAGACTCTCTGGGATGCCCAGCTTGAGCGGCCTTATTTCAGAGGAATGTGGGATGGGAAAGACGAATCCGGCAATTTTGTAGCAGAGGATACTTATCATATTGAGGCTACTGTAACCGATTTGATCAACAATGATGTTGTCGTTGCTACAATCGGCAATATAACTGTCGATTATTCTGCGGATTACAAGAGCTATATTGTGTTTGACCAGAGTAGCATCTATAAAACAGTCGATCATGATACTTATATTGTGCCTGTAGTAATAAAAAACAACGATCCAGACGTTGCAAAATCTTTGGATTTACTTGAAGTAATACTTACAGACAGTTCCGTAAACGCTTATTTTGTTGAAAATGCTTCTGAAATTATATTGAATGCAGGCGAATCGGCTACGGTACACGTATTTGTCGATACTACAACAGCCCAACGCAGTAAGGTAGACCTCATATTGCATATTGAAGGAACCGAGCTGGGTGAGGTGGATTACTCAAATTTACGTTTATATATCAGTCCCGTGCCGAAACCGGATATAGTTGTTTTCGTTAAGGACATGTTATTTGATCCGGAAAATCCCGATTCCGGTCAGGATTGTGAAGTGTCGGTTATTGTTAAAAATCTCGGGACTGCTCCGGCGTCTGATATAGAGGTTGTTTTTGCCAGTTTCAATTTGCCGGTCGGAGCCGGGTCGGTCACAATACCTGCGTTGGATATTGGAGAAGAGGCTGTTGTATCGACGACTGTAAGTTTTGCTACAACCGGTCGTAAACTTATCCAGATTGATGTAGATCCATACGATGCCATAGATGAACTTGACGAGTATAATAATGATGTCAGTAAAATCATTCAGGTTGGAGGAATATCTGCAAATACCCTATCCGGAGGAATCAGAGTACTCGCAGTGGCGCCTTCTCGGGCAGAAATCGGAAGTTTGGTCGAAATAACCGGCAGGGCTGATTACGCTATAGAGATTGATGGGCAGATGAAGTATGACTATCCGGTCAAAGGCGGTTCGGTAACGTTGTTTATAAAAAAGGTTACCGGCGAACAGGTAGTTACTAAGGGTGGTATTTATACATACGGCGGAGAAAGAAGCGGTGAATACGAACTTTCATTTCGGGTTCCGTCCGTTTTTCAGGACGGCGAATACGCTTTGGCAAAAATAATGGTTACCGATCATACTTTTGTTGGGTGGATTCAGGTAGCCATACAGGTGTATGATTCCGCTACCGAACCTCGTCCTGCTTTTTCTCCTGGTGTTGCACATGGAACGGAAAATAAAGGCGATCCTGATATCGACGGCGACGGCATCCCAAATTATTATGATTTTGACATAGACGGAGATGGAATTCCTAATATTCAAGATCCGACACCTTACGGCGGTTCGGGTTATTACGGCGGTTCGGGCGGAGGATATACCGGAAGGAGCAATCCTACTGTATCCATAGGAGGAGGTTATTATCCTCGAAGCGCCGGTATTAGATTTGACATACCGACTGGAAGCAAAATATACCCCGGCACAGGCGAAAGCGCTGGAACAACCGGATATCAAGGTGTAAGTTATTCGCCTGAAAGTTATCCTTATGATGCGTACGTTCATTCGCGAGATATTGCGTTTAGCAATGATAACCCCGGTAAATTCGAAGAGATTTACATCGGCGCTATTGTCTGGGCTGATGGTGGAGGATATAAAGATGTGCCGGTAAGTTTTTTTGAGATATACCCTGCTACGGATACCATAACCAAAATCGGCACAACCCAGACAATACCTCGCTTATATGCGCAGAGAAACGCATCTGTGGTTACGTCGTGGCAGAATCAGGGCGACGGACTGTATATAATTGAGGTTCATCTTGATAATGAAGGTTATAGCGAACCTGACTCGTATACTGACGGCAATAACCTGAACAACGAAGCTAGCCGCGCGATTATGGTAGGTGAATTTAACGGATTGCTGGATGTGTTGATAAATTCGCCTATAGAGAATATGACACATACCTCTTTGAGGGATACTATTCTTATCAGTTTCGAGGTATGGCGGGGATTGGATTCGCTAGCCCCTGAAGACATAGATATACTGACCGTAATGTTTGGCGATTCTATGGCTATGACTCGCGATATGATTATCGTAAAAAACGGTTTGTTGCAAACCGGTGAGTATAATGCGCAAACCGGTGTCTTTACAATTTCTATATCCGCTCCGCTACCGGCAGGCGATCCTGTGAACGGGCTTTTCCCCGGTTCAATTATGGTGGCGGCTCAAACTCGCGACGGTGAAGATGTGCTCAACGGATCCGGTACAGTAAATATCAATCTTACATTATCCGCTACACCGCCTCAAATCATGTCTGTAACCTGTTCGCCGTGTGATGCGACGTTGACGTGGTCTGTTGTAGGCGAAGGCGTGTCGAAGTATAATGTATACAGAAACAATGAGTTGATAGATTCGGTAGACCATCCCGTAAATATATATACGGATGATACGGTAGAGAAGGATCAAACATACGAATATTTTGTTATGTCGGTCGATTCCGACAGCCGGGAAGGTATTGTTACATCGCCTGCCGGTGAAGTCAGCATTGACAAAATGACACCGGTAGTTTATTCCGGAGCTGATATGCTGACCAACGTTAATACGCCTGTTTTGTTTGAGGGCACAATAACTGATGACGGGTGCAACGACCCTTATACAATCGATTGGGATTTCGGAGACGATACATTTTCGTCAGGCTCACTGACACCTGAACATACGTATACTCAAACAGGAATATATCTTGTTACTTTGACCGTAACGGATGAATATGGCGTGGTATATACCGATACCCTGCTAAATGAAGTGATCAGAACAGAAATCGGTATTGACGCCGGCGAGGAACAGACGGTAAACGAGGGTGATGCGGTAATATTTCAAGCTCTCATTACTGACGGTAGCAGTACCGAAAACTATCTGTATTTTTGGGATTTCGGTGACGGAGCAGTCGATTCCGGCAGTCTGTCCTCCAACCATGTATACGCAGATAACGGGCAATATATCGTAACCGTTCTTGTTACCGATAGTGAAAGCAACGCTACCGGCGAGGATTATCTGACGGTTAATGTACTTAATGTTGCTCCTTCATTGACAGTAGATAGTGATTTTGATGTTTATGAAGGCGACGTTGTCGAACTTATTTCAACTACTTATAGTGATCCGGGTAGTGCGGATACTCATGTGGCTAAAGTTAATTGGGGGGACGGTTCCACAGCTGAATTTCCGGTAACCGGCGGTCAAATATCGCTAAGTCATATTTACTATGATTACGGTAATTATACGATCATGGCCGAGATAACCGATGATGACGGCGGCCATGACAGCAAAACCATCGGTGTAACTGTGCATAGAAAACCCATCGAAGTATCAATATCGGCTGAAGATGATTTGAGTGCGACTATATCGTTTAGCGGAGTTTCGGGCAAAGTATATGAAATATGGTATAGCGACGATTCTTTCGATACTTTCGGAGATTCCTTTACATGGATTGTTGCGGGTACGGTGACAGCGGTAAATTCCAACGATTTCGGCTGTACTTATAATGATGACGGCGATCCGGATCATCCCGGCGCGGACGGTATAGCTGGAAACGATGACGACGGGCGGGTGCCTCCATATCACGTCGATACTCGTTATTATCGGGTTGTGCTTGCAGGATCAGTCGCTTTAGATGATCCGTGGGCTTCGGAGGATATTTTATTTTATCATTCCAAGCTATTCTACGAAGGACGTAATTATGCGGCTAAAATAGGCGCCGGGCAAACGCATACACTCAACGCGATACTCGACTGCCGGTTTTTAAAGGGCGGAGTTTCAATGATTTCTTCTGTATTAGCTACGTACTGGGAAGGCGGAGTTTCAAAATCCGCTTTCACGTTGGAGGGGCAAGGCGCGAAAACATGGTATGACGGGATATACGATGTTACAGATACAAATGTAGACGCTAATAACGGATTGTTACTTACCGTGCCTCCGGATAGCGGGATACAATTTGTGCCGATGGTAGGTAAAGTCGAGATGGCGGATTCTGTAACTATTGATTTACAACAAGGCGGTTACAATCTATTGGCATGGCCGTACGCTGACGTGGTTGAATTGAGTAACAGCGGGTTGGCAGAAAGCGGCTTTAAAGGCGGATTACTGGCGCGTACATCCGACCAGATTTATTTCTGGGACCCTGTATTGCAACGGTATGAGTTGCCGGTATTTTATTTTGTGCCGTTGAATGAATGGCGAAACTATGATCAAACTCCATGTAACAGGAAAATATATCCCGGTGAATCTATACTGATAAAAACACAGGCTGATTCTGTTTTTACCCAATGGAATATTCAGCGGCGATATATAAAATCAAGCAATACATTGGAATGAAATCTGGGAATTTAAAAGCCATAAATGAATCGGATATTCTGTGGAAAGCTAATTATGGCAAGCGGATTTTTTCACTAATCCATAAAGATTACCAAAAAACGCTGTGTTAATAATTCCGACTATGTTTTTCGCTTAATCTACGGGTTACTATGCCTTAAAGAGTTAACCGTATGTTTTGAAAATAGCTTGAATGATCCCGCCGGTTATTGTATACTCTTGCCCTATTTCGATATTGATTGAAGGTGCTTATATGAAAAAATTAAAATTCCTTACTGACGAAGATTTAGACAAAGCGTTACTCCAAAGGCTGGCTGACGATTTTTTCAGGCAATATGAGTATTTGTTCGAAAAAACCTCTTCTTCGATACGGATGAGTTTTTTGAAGATGATTACCAGAAAATGTCAGCAGGAGTATCAGGAACTGATAGAATTAAATATGCGTTATGACGCTTGGTTCAGGAAAATACATGCATGCAAATCGATAACCGATTTGGCGTCTATTCATCAGACTCTCAATAACATTTCAGCCGATATTTTTCTTAACACAAAATCCGTTATGGACGTGCATCAGCGGTGTACATTTTATCGCGACAAGTTGACATTGAAAGTTCTTTCTCTAACTAAAAGCGAAATGGAAAAATCGACTGCTCGGCCTGAAAATGCCTTCGCTTGGATTCGTATGGGCAGTACCGGAAGGGACGAGCAAACGCTGGTTACCGATCAGGATAACCTGCTGGTATATAAGAATAAGAAAGATAAGTCCTATTATCAGGAATTTGCCGCCCGTGCAGTGAACAATCTTGAAAGCATTGGATTTAACCGTTGTAAAGGCAAAATTATGCCTACCAACGATAAGTGGTTCGGCACTTTATCCGAATGGCGCGCCAAACTACATACTTATATAGTAGATTCCGAAAATCTTGTTGATCTGATAGTGTTGACTGATGCCAAATACGCTGGTGGAAATTATCCACTTGCGCAGGCGTTCATATCTGAAGCCAGAAAAGTACTAAAAATGTATCATGCGTCATTCAAGGCGATTGCGAAGGCAACTGTGCTTATGCCTATCGCTCTGACGATTTTTAGAAATTTCAAGACGGAAAAAAAGGGCGAATATAAAGATATGCTCAATATCAAATTTCAGGCTTGGCTTCCGCTTATTATGATAACGCTTTTGTTTTCTCTGGAGAATGATGTTTGGGAAACCAATACGATGAAACGCATCAAAGCGTTGGAAGATATGAAATTATTCGAGCCGTATTTTACCGATGAACTTCTCGAAAGTTATATTATCTTGACCTATTTGAAGATAGTTTTGCAGATCGATTATATGCGCGGCAATTCCACCAATCTCACTTATTTTATCAACCCGTACACTTTGGATAAAAAGAATCGAAGCGATTTGAAACGGGCATTATCTACGGTAGAAAAGTTCCAAAGGCTTGCCTCGTCGAGTTATAATATAAGTGAAGATGCGTTATAATATATTCGTAATCAAGTGGTTGCTTTAAAATTTTTATAAAGAGTATCTGTAATTTCTAAAGTATGAAAATCCCATGCCGATGTAATGAGCATGAGACGGTTAAACTTGTGCGCGTTACTTTGGATTTCGGGTTGTCTCGGTACTTTAGGATTATGGCATGAAAACCTCCATGCAACGACCCGTGTAGCCTTGTTAGACACAGGCTGTGCTCTTGAGAATGTCAAGGGAGTGAGTTTTACCAGCAATTCACCTTTTGACGATCCAAGCGGGCATGGCACTATGATGGCTAAGATTATACGCGAAGTTAATCCTCGCAGTGAGCTTATTATAGTCAAAGTCGCAAACCATAGTTACGATTTTTCTTCCCATACTGTTGCGCGTGGGTTGCAATGGTGTCTTGAGAATAATATCGATGTGATAAATCTTTCTTTCACAACGGACGAAAGTGATGAAGTTCGACTGGTGATCGGCCGGTTGATTCAGCGGGGAGTAACTATTATTGCCGCGGTGGGAAATTGTTCGAGCAAAACAGGATTTGTCGTTAAATCGGATAATATGGTGTACCGCGCTTCGGATCTTAGAGAAACCGGTTTTCCTGCTAATATTGACGAGGTAATAGCCGCAGGGGCGGTCAATATGTGGGGCGGAAGAGCGGAGTATGCCCGCAACACAGGCGAGATAGCTACCGACGGCAAGTGGTTTTTCGAGAAGGGTACGTCAATATCATCCGCGCGTCTTTCTGGGTACGCTTCTCTTCTTAAAGAGCAGTATCCGCATCTGACCAATAAAGAAATACGTGTGCTTTTGCATTATCTTGCCCGTAACAAAAAAGAATCGCAGTACCTAAGTAAGGAGATGGTACAGAATGGACTGCGCACTAATTTGTTAGCGTGTTTGGACGGCGAATGCCGCATAGCTATGGCCAAGTAATCTTTTTGTATCTTCTATATATACCACCTTATCTAGTGAATCGCCGAAATCTTCTTCTTTCTTTACAATATCCGCCGGTTTGTAGTAGTATCTGTCCATAGGTTTATTGAAATCGGTTAAATGGAGATATATATGTTTGGACAAAAACTTGCTATCCAAGATGTTAAGGTGGATAAGATTGTAGGAAGCCTGTTTCAGATGCGCGTGGAAATAGATTACGACATGACCGAGATGATAGAGTCTATCCGCGCCAATGGTATTTTAAATCCGCTCATGCTGAAAAAGACGACTGAGGGATACCTTCTGATAGCCGGACATCGTCGGCTCAAGGCGGCCAAACAGATCGGTCTTGATACAATTCCTGCGGTGGTATACGATAAAGTCAGCGATAAGGAAGCCGCTCTCAAGGGGATGGTAGATAACCTCAATCGGCGTGAATTGACTCCACTTGAGCAGGCAATTGGGTACCGCAAATTGATAGAGCAGTTTCAGTTTTCCCAGCATGAGTTAGCTCGCGCGCTTGGTAAAAGCCAGTCTATCATCAGCGAATATGTCCGGACAATAGAAGTGCTTCCCACGCAGGTAATCAAAGCGGTTACCAGCGGTATGATTACTTTTGCTCATGCGAGGGTATTGTTGCGCTTGTCTTCGGAACTGGAAATTCTGACTGTATTTGAGAAAGTTATTCGCGATAACATGACGGTTGACGAACTGAAATTTTATGTATCGCGCAAAAAAAGCAAAGATGAGGCAACAAAGCGGCAACTGGAATTGGAGGAAATAAGCAAGTTGTTTGAACAATCCAGTCAGGTTGATCAGACCTTCAAATCGTACTGGAATAAAGAAATCCTCCTAAAAAGAAGCAGGATAGGCGACCGCCTGCAGGTTGATTTTCGTAATAGCGGCGATTTGCTTGAAAAACTGGAAAAATTGATTGATCTGCTCAAACAGTAGCGTTTAACTATTTACTGAAACTTGACATAAATATAAATTCGGGTGAATAAATGGATATTCATACTATAGGAGTTATCGGCGATGGCGCGTGGGGTACTGCCTTGGCTTTATTGCTCAACGACTCAGGTTATTCGGTTCGTATATGGGGATATTTCAGCGATTATATAGACCATATGAAGCGTACCCGTGAGAATACGAAGTTTCTTCCCGGTCCTCACATTCCAGAGTCTATATTATTGACTGATGATATGGCCGAATGTATCGGTTCAGCTGGATTGGTAATTCTTGCAGTGCCGTCTCACGTGATGAGACAGACCTGTTTGTCGCTTAAAGATATGATTCGGGTGACGGGAACCGAGCCTGTAGCCATAACAGTATCGAAAGGTATAGAAAACAAGACGTTGTTGCGTATGAGCGAGGTTATAAATGATGTACTTCCGCAACTTGATGTTGCCGTTTTATCCGGTCCGACGCATGCAGAGGAAGTGGCGGTCGGTATACCGTCGGTAGCGGTGGCGGCTGGAACCAGTTTGGAATTATCCGAGATGGTGCAGTCTATTTTTTCCACAGACAGGTTTCGTGTTTATACCGGTGATGATATGGTAGGAGTTGAAATAGGCGGAGCGCTCAAAAACATTATAGCTGTAGCCGCAGGTATCAGCGACGGCCTTGGATTTGGCGATAATACTAAAGCGGCGCTTATTACCCGCGGTTTGGCTGAGATGACACGGCTTGGTGTTGCTATGGGAGCGAAACCTATGACATTCGCCGGATTGTCCGGTATGGGAGATTTGATAGTAACCTGTACCAGCCGTCACAGCCGCAACAGAGGGCTTGGCGAAAAAATTGGTTCTGGAATGACTTTGCGGCAGGTTTCGCAGACCATGGAAAAAGTTGCTGAGGGGGTCAAGACGGTTTGTTCAGCGGTTGAACTGGCGAAAAAATATAGTGTGGATATGCCTATTGCTAGCAAAGTATACGAAATTCTTTATGAAGACCGTAATGCCATGGAAGCGTTTAGCGAGCTTATGGACAGGCCGTTGCGCAGAGAACCGGATTTTGTATGATTCGCGTCTTTAATTTTACGGGAATAAAGGTTTGGCAGATATTTTTTTCTCTAGGTTAACTGCGTTGACAATAGTTTTATCCAGCCTTGGCGGTACGTAGTAATCTTTAAAAGTTCCTCCAACGTCAAAAGCTACCATCTGAGTGAAATATCTAATAGATATCATCATTATTTCCCAGTCGTCGAGCGGATGTGAGAACCGGACATTTTCGTAATAATATTGCGTGGCGAGATTTTCCACGTTGCGCTGACTGCCGTCGTATATTTCGTTCAATCCCCAAACCACTACGCCGGAATAGGTGTGTATCAGTTGCGCGTTGATTCCTATGCGGCATGGTTCGTATGGAGAATAACTGGTCAAGGCAACGAACATGACCGCGTCCACGTTATATCGTTTAGCGATATCGTAAAGGTGCATTTTGTAAAACGTCCCTTTTTCTCTGATATCAAACGATTCCAGTTGTTTGCGTGCGTCTCCGGTTGACGGGATTACTTCAAATCGGTTAACTTTTATCCATTCCGATATGAAAATCGGCTCCAGTGTATCTTGGGCATTATGAAATCCTGTTTCGTTAGAGAACGGCGCGATTAAAACTCGTCTGATTTTGAAATCTTCGAATTCAGGGTGAATGAAATAGTTGGTGGCGACAAATACGCTGTCCGTGACGTTATAATAAGTTTTTACGGTATTTTGCATTAATCCGCATCCGGTTGTAAACAGCAACAACCCAAGGCATAAAAACATACACACTCGTAGCATTGCGACCTCCTTTGTAGCAGTACACTGAATCGCCGGATAGATTTAAGCAATTTATATTCCTGACGGTAATAAATAATATTTCCAGCTCGGTTATTCGGGTAATAAAAAGGAAAAGCAGGACAACTCTTCGTATGACAAGAGTTTTATGGGTAAATGTAGAAAAAATTGCCTGATGGAGTTATTTCCCGTTATCATCCACTTTCAGGCATATTTCTACATAAAAAGCGCCTTCTTCAACGCTGAACGGTATAACTACGCATGGTATGTCTTTTGGATATTCGGTATAATGATCTTTACCGATACAAACAACTGGCAGAGCTATTTTAAATGAGTATCCTTTTTCCGACAGCTCACCTTTTGCGCCGCCGGCGATCATGTTGGCTATTTCTCCGACAGCGTCTTTAACATCATCATTTAGACTATCTACCTGAATACCGAGCATGTTTTCGACAATTTTACGGGCTACGGATTCGCTAAAGCTTACCGTTACCGATCCGCTTGCTTCGCCGGCAACGCCGATAGTTCCTGATATGTCGCATTCTATTTTCTGTCCGGTTTTACGCAGGTATGGATTTCCTCTGCTAGGTTCCAGACATGCCATAGTGCTCAACGCATTTACGGTAGATTTGATAAAGGGATTAAGATACTCAACATTCATTATATACACTCCATTATCAATATAGTTTAGTTATCGGTTCAAGACCGCTTCGATTTTGCTTTTTAGAATATCCGGAGTAAACGGTTTTACCACATAATTGTTTACTCCTGATTGTATTGCCTCAACTATATCTTCTTTAGCGGCTTCGGTCGTAACCATAATAATGGGAATTTTTTTGTACGAATCGCTTGAGCGAATCGATTTAACAAATGTCAATCCGTCCATTTCCGGCATGTTCCAGTCGGTAAAGATCATATCTACGCCATCGAGTTTTGTCAGCGCGTCGAGGCCGTGTTCGGCTTCGATAATATCCGTATAACCCAGTCTGGCCAAAGTGTTTTTAATGATTCTGCGCATAGTTGAAGAGTCGTCGACAACAATTACTTTCATATTATTGCTCCTTTTTAGATATATTTATATAAGATATGTTTATCGTTATGGTATTTTTTATATCGTCATATCTTAAAATATAGTTAAATAATAGATGAAAATTTTTATGTCTTTTTTAATTGAAATTAGGGCGTATTTTTCACAAAAAAATTGTAATTCATTTAGTGTTAAGAAATTAATATCAGTATACGAAAGGGATTGTTATGACTGCGCAGTTATGCAAGGACGTATCGATGTTTTATGATATTTTAGGTAGGAGAAAAAGTGTGCGCGAGTTTATGCCTGCACCGATAGAGCCGGATAAACTTGAACGAATTATGGAAACGATTCGAAGATCTCCGAGCGCGGCTAACTGTCAGCCGTGGCATTTCTATATTATTAAGGACGATTTGCGCCGGCAGTTTGACACGGTATTTTTTAAACAGGGTTTTTACGATGCGCCGGTTGTTGTTGCGGGATGCGCTATACCGGATCGGTCATGGAAACGCAAATGCGACGGCAAACAGTATGCGTGGGTCGATGTGACTATTGCGCTTACCGAACTTATATTATCTGCCACTGCTGAAGGGCTGGGATCATGCTGGGTTGCATCTTTTGATATGGATAAAGCAAGAGAGTTGCTTAAGTTGCCGCCGTCTTACGAACTGGTTTCGCTGGTGGTTTTAGGTTATCCGAAGGAGCCTCTCGAATTCGAAGAAAAAAACAGGAAACCTAAAGAAGAAATCATGACTGTCCTGTAATTCCTAATTATTGTTGTGTATCCTGAATCCATCCGTTGGTAAGCCCGTATTGTCTCATAAGATGGAAGGCCTGTTCGAATTCATCCGAACCGACGGTGGCGTTCATATCCGGATTGTCAAGAGCTTTCCATGTGGGAAAGTATTGGTTCATCAGGCTGATATGAGGATTGAAATCCAGTTCGGCGGCAATGAATCTTATGGTATCTTTAAGTTCATCAAGAAGTCCGGGTAGCAGGAGAAGCCGTATAATCAGTCCTTTTTCTGCTATGCCTTCTATATTGCATCGCAGTTGTCCTGTCTGTTGTGCCATTAGTTTGATTGCTTCGCGTGCGGCTTGGGAATATTTTCCGACACCCGAATATTTTTGTCCTGATTCGTCGGAGCCGTATCGCAAATCGGTAAGGTAGATGTCAACGATACCGTCGAGCAGGTTAAGGCTTGCTGTTGATTCATAGCCGGATGTGTTGTACACAATAGGGATGCTCAAGCCTTCCTTAGAGGCTTCATGCACAGCGATAATCAGTTGAGGTACTACGTGAGTGGGTGTAACGAAGTTTATATTGTGGCATCCCTTTTGTTGAAGTTCGAGCATTTTATCTTTGATGAACGACAGCGGAACAGGTCTGCCCAACGATAATTGGCTGAAGGGATAATTTTGGCAATATATGCATCGCATGGTACAACCGGCGAAAAAAATTGTGCCTGATCCGTTGTATCCTGAAATAGGCGGCTCTTCGCCCGTGTGGGCAAATGCGGATGCGATTCTAGGAAAGAAACCGGTACGGCAGAAACCGGTTTTACCGGCGATTCTATTTATGCCGCAGTTGTTGGGGCACAGCACGCATTTTTCGAGCATAGCCAAACCGGCGTCGATTTTATCCTGCCATTCCTGTTCAGAAAGAGTGAGGTATGACGGCTTGGCGGAGTTCATGTATTTTTTTTGTCGGATTCCTGTTTAAGTGAATCTATCAGTTCCTGCATGTCATTTGGAATAGGGGATTCGAAGGAAATCCGTTTTACGGTTTGCGGATGCAAAAAAGTCAGTTTTGATGCGTGCAGTGCAATGCGGTTGAAACAGGCAACCCGCTGTTTAGATTTGGTATAAACAAACTCGCCAACGATCGGACAGCGTATATGAGCCAGTTGTAGCCTGATTTGATGCGCTCTGCCGGTTTCGGGCGCAAGTTCCAGAAGGGCTTTGCCGGCGAATATCTGGAGTGTTTTATATCTTGTAACAGCTTCTTTACCCGGAGAATCGGTGGTTATGGTACGTTTGCCCGTTTGATCTCTGGATATTGAACCGGTCAGTCTGCCCTTTGATTGATAAGGGATATTGTCGACAATCGCCATGTATCTTTTTGATACTTTGTGATGTGAAAACTGGATATGCAAAGTCCTGTGAGCTATCTTACTTTTTGCAAGTACCATAAGTCCGGATGTTTCTTTGTCGAGTCTGTGAACAATACCTAGATATTGATTTTTTGCGTTGCGGGATTTCCAGTACAGGCGGATCAATTCTATGACCGACTGATCGTTTGAATCTTTGACAGGTTGCGCCAGTATGAACGGGGCTTTGTCGATTACAATAATAGAATCGTCTTCGTAGATTACGTTCAGGCGATCCTTCAATGGTGAAAATTTTTTATTTTTTTTATGATTCATAATAAAAACACTTGCATTTATTGTTTAAATTCTCTAAAAATAAATTAGAATAAGCAATCTCTCTGAAAAAAAAGAATTTTTCAACCGGTAATCCGATCTTTCCATACCGTTTAAAACGGTACTCAATATGTATAGCATGTAGTTTACTGCATGTGAACCTTTTTTTATGAAATGGAGTAATTTACTTCCTATGAGAGAAAATCCGAGGGAGCTCTTGCGAGAAAATTTACACCATTATCTTCAGGATCTGATGATGCACGGCGGCAAGATATTGCGAAGCCATTCCCAGATAATGCCAAGTGAACCTGAAAATAATATTGAAGACAATATTCATGAGTGCATATCTGAAATAATCGAAGCCCACGAGCGCTATAAATTTTTAATCAATCATGTCAATGATATCACGTTTAAAAATGAGATCATCCAGTATAGGGACCGCCAGATATTGGAAGATATCATGAAGGATGTTGTTACTCACAATACGTCGTCGTCGCTTAACGACTTCACGGAGAAAAATAAAATAAAGCATCGTTTGCGTGAGATTTTTGAATCCGAGGAAAAATATAGGTTTCTTATCGAGAATATAGGTGAGATAATTTTTACTTGCGATTCAGATTACCGCTTTACGTTTTTAAATCCGCAGTGGGAAAATATGCTTGGTTTTCCTGTATCTGTGACGCTGGGCAGTTGTTTGATTGATTATGTTCAGGGAAATGACTTGCCTATTGTTAAAGAAAAGTTGCACAGGCTGTTCACGAAATCGGTAAAAATAGTGAATCTCGAATACAAAATACGCGATGCCGAAGGGTTATGGAAAAATCACCTCATGACATGTACTCCTATTCACGATTATCAGGGTAAAGTGGTTGAATTGATCGGAGTATCGCGTGATATAACCGAACACAAAACGCTTCAGGAAAAGATACGTGTCTACAACGAACAATTGAAAGACAAAGTCCGTCAACGTACAACCGAGGTGAATGTAGCTCTTAAAGAGATTAAAGACGTGAATATGAAACTCATTCAATCCGATAAGATGGCGGCAATCGGGGAATTGTCCAGCGGTGTAGCCCACGAGTTCAACAATCTTATAGGGATTATGCAGGCGTATGCGGATTTTGTCGGCAAACAACCTACGGATAACAACGTAAAAAAACTGATCGATGTTGTTTTGACATCCTCGAAACGTGCAAAGACCATTACGGAAAGTTTGTTGAGCTTTGCGCGCCGTATTACTCCATTGAAAGAACTTTCCGATCTTCACGCGACCATAGATGAGGTTCTGTTGTTGATGGAAAATGATTTTAGAAAATCCAACATCACGGTTATCAGGAAATACGATCCGAATATACCAGCTATTGTGTTGGATTCAGGTCAGATGGGGCAGGTATTTTTGAATTTGTTCGTAAATGCCAAAGACGCTTTGAGCCATAAACGTACCGGCGGTCAAGTTATTGTGTCTACGTGTGACTGTGACAAAACCGTTCTAATAAAGATATCCGATAACGGAATAGGTATAAAGAAATCGTATCTCGATAAGATTTTCGATCCGTTTGTCAGCACAAAAGGTTCATACGGGCAAAGTAAAACTCCGGGAACCGGTTTGGGGTTATCTGTATCTTTGGGAATAATAGAGAATCATCAGGGCACTATTGAAGTACAAAGTACGGAGCATGTCGGCACGATATTTTCTATCGTTTTACCCAAGAAACAGAATACCGGAGTCAGTAAAACTACGGAAACAATGGCCGGAAGAACCGTTACGCGGGCATCGGGAGAGGACGGCATACCTCAACGCCCCTATCCTCAGGCCGCTACAATTTTGCTGGCTGATGACGACGAGTATTTCAGAAACGCGCTTAGTGATATTCTGACCATAGAAGGGTATAACCTTGTACAGGCAGAAGATGGGGAAACTACCATAAATTTGTTTAAAAACAGTCAATTCGATCTGGTATTGCTTGATCTGTTGATGCCGGGTATAGATGGAGTTGAGACAATCCGCATTTTACGCAATATCAAGCCGGACGTAAAAATCATCGTCCTGACCGGTGATACACAATCGAGACTTCTTGAAGAGGCTCAGGCTTACAGTATTCAGGGTATCATTCGTAAGCCGTTTGACATAGACACATTGGTACATAGAATAAATATCGTTGTAGAAGAAGAAAAAGTAGTGCCTTTGTAATTATCACACTTCTTTCAGAAAAGGACAATGTCCGACTCTGAGCATATTATATTTACCAATATAATAAACCAGATTTTTTCTGAATAACCGGCACCAGTCACACCGTTCATCTTCCTTATATCCTGAAAGCTCGACACATATTTTTTGCGCCGCCGGTTTATATATTGTTATAGATGAACCTTCCGGATAATCGCGTTTGTGGGATGCGGAAAAAATATCGCTAATGACCGCTTGGAGATGATGTAATTTATAAATGACAGTCAATGTGCATATAAAAAAATCGTCTGTTTCACCGGTATGATCGATGTGTAGCTGACAGCAATCATTTGCTTCTTTCATTCGTTTAGCGATAGTATCCAGACGATTTTGCGCTATGCGCTCTAGAACCGGATCGTCGGTGTCCATAAGCAGGTGTGAGAAAAATGATTTTGCTTCTTCGAGAAAGCCGTTCTCAAGAGCTTTATCAGCGTTTTTTATGTCATTGGGGGAAACCATACATGCAGGTACTCCATCTGCAAACCTGATTGCCATTATGATAATGGGCGTGGAAAAGAGTGATGCCGAGGCAGTCGGCAACACGGTTGATATCGTTAACATCCTCGTAAGAGCAGGTGTAGACGCCTATGGAGACCGGATTGTGCGGTCTGTAAAAGTCGAATTGGTACATATCTTCTTTGATTCGTTCAGCGACTTCGGCGGCTTGTTCTTCATTTTTATTGATTAAAGAAACCATGATTTTATCCTGTCCGTAGCGTCCGATGATGTCAAGTCCGACACAATGCTGGCGGATGACAGTAACCAGCTTTGAAAGCAAAGAACACGCGGCTTCGTAGCCGTATAGCCGGTTAAAGTCTTTAAAATTGTCTATGTCGATCAGCAGTACGGAGATAGATTCGTTATAACTTTTCGCGCGTTCAATTTCCTGAATCAACCGTTCGCAGAAAAAATGGAATTTATAAGTACCGGATTCTTTGTCTATCACTGTAAGTTCTTTATTTTCCTCAACAAGCTGGTTCTGATACAGAGCGATTGACGCCGCTTGAGCCGCTATTTCGAGTAATAACATATCTTCAGCTAAAAAAGCGTCGCTTTCACTCCGCTGGCTGATTAGAAATCCGTATGTTTTACCGTGAGCCGCGATTCTGGCCGCTATGACGGATGTGAAATCGTCTTCCAGTTTCAGGTCGTTATATTCTTCGGAAGACGCATCTATGTTGTTGATAATGATGTTTTCGCCGCCTAAAAGCATTTTACCGGTTATGCCGGTTCCCGTAATTCGCTGGTAGCGGTTCATAAAAGACTGGCTTAAGCCCTGGGCGATTTTAATTTTGAGATGTTCTGTGCCGGTATCGGCTAGGATTATAGCTGTATACCTTGATGCCAGTTTATGTTGCAGTATATCGACAAGGCAATGTAAAATGCGTTGAAGGGCATACCGCCTATTTAACAAGGTGTTTATTTGTTTTACAAGCGTAAGCAGATTTGCTGGTGATTTTAGTAACTCTTTCATTAGCTATTCTTTTAGTAGTCAATATATTAATGAATTAGTTAATAGTCGAGTTCATCCTGAATTTTTTTAAAAAAGAGTTTATCATTGTCGCAAATTGTCACATTGAATTCCTCTTCCAGTTCTTCGTCGATTTCTTCTTCAAAAAATTCATCTTCAAACGGCATAGGAAAATTGTCTTCAGGGCGGTATATCATTGTCATCAAGCATAGCACGGCGTTATAGCCGTTATTTGAAAGATACTCTCGTATTTCGGTGAATTTGTCTGAGTTTTCCAGCATTTTCCTGAGGAACTCTTCCAGTTCCATGATTCTTTTTTTCATTATATCGTCAAATTCCATCTATGCCTCCTGGCTGGTATATAAATCATTCTTCAAAAACACCATTCAAATCATATAAGACATATTATATTATGCTCTGCGTCCTAATTCAATCAAATAATTCCTGTTTTTGAGTTTTGCCGTAAAGTACGGTAAAATATTTTAGTTTACTTATGTTTAGACCGTTTGAAATTGTATTGGATTATGTTTATTTTTGCATGATATGAATTTTCGTGCAATGATTTTATAAGAAAAAACGAATCTATACCGAGAATGTTATATGAGTTTTCTTTCCAGATATGCATAATTAACATAATGGTATTGCAAATTGATTGGAAGCGGTGAAAAGTATAAAAAAAAGTCGAAACTCGTTGATATGTTAAGCTGATTTGCCATATTATAAAGAAAACTATGAAAATCAAAAAAGGCTGTTGAACAGCCTAACGGTAGTCATCTTATAACGTATCTTAGTGAAAATTTTTTTTATACAGCGACATGATTTTTAAAAGATTTGTATTCGATACGATATATTAATCGTCTAGCTATTTGAAGATGGAGGTTGTGCAGATGACACAGCAATTTCGCAAGTGGGCAATAATAATTGTGGCTTCAGTATTGGTTATAACAGTATGGAGTATTCTTGCATGGAAGGTATTCCGTTTGTTTTTCGATGAGGATTACATAAAAGCCTCTCCAACCGGAAGGGTTCCGTTTAGTGTACAGGATTTAGATATACCTCCTGCGACACAAGCCATAGACAGCGTGATAGACACAGATAAAGTCGCCCAACACACAGCCGAAAGTGTCCGTAAGATTCAATATCTCACCGACCAGATAAATCAGCGAATCAAAGACAGTCATGGTGATATCGATTCCTTTGCCGAATTATATTTAATGGATATTGAGGATGATACGGAAAAAAATCGCTATATTGTTACGGTAAAATGGCCGGAAATGTTGTCTGTAGATTTATCTATTGAGGTTGATGAGTCTGAACTGAAACTCACATCTACACAATCCGCATCTTCTTCGACGGAATGGGATAATGTCGTTATTGATAAAAATTCTAAATCGATAAGTTTTAAGGGTGTAATAGATTTACCCGGTCCAGGTTTGAATGAAGGTACAACTTTTGTTATGGAAAACGGTATTTTGATGGTTTTCATACCTAAAAAGCGGTAACTGACTGGATTAAAACTTCGCAGTTTGTGTATATTAAGGAGTCTGTGTAAATCAGCCGAAGAATTCTTTCATTGCGGCCTTCATCGGTTGCAAATATCTGGAAATGTTGATACTTACTTAAACACATACCTTATAAATTGAATTATGACATATAATGCCCCTGAAAACTATGATTTCACCGAAATAGAGCGCTTGCGGCGTTTATCTATAACCGATGAACTTACCGGACTTTTAAATCGCCGTTATTTCTTTAATCGGCTGTCTCAGGAAATCAGTAAATCCAAGCGTAACAAGCGGCCTTTTTCGTTGCTGATTCTCGATGTAGACCATTTTAAAGAGATAAACGATACATACGGTCACCTCGAAGGTGATGAAGTTTTGCGTGTAGTGGCCAAGGTACTGCTTAAAAGTGTGCGTGAGATGGATGTTGTTACCCGTTATGCAGGGGATGAGTTTATAGCAATTCTGCCTGAATCCGACAGTGAAGATGCGTATCCGGTAGCCCAGAGAATTTTGGAAGAAACAAAGCAGTTGTCCTTTCTTGATCCGAAAGGAGGCGGTACGTTTACAGTTGGGGTTTCAGTAGGCATATCGACATTTCCAGATGACGGTGAAACTGCGACAGAATTGATAGAAACAGCTGATCACGGGCTTTACTCCGCGAAAAAAGCAGGCAGAAACAGGGTTTGTTTCGGGGACAGTTGCAAAGACAGTCCTATCACCGAAATAAGTTTTGATGGGAAGATATCTCACTTCATAGGCCGCAGTGATGAATTGCAGAGGCTTATTGCCTTATATCGTACAGCCGCTGAATTTGGGCTTCAGGTATGTCTTATCAATGGCGAGGCCGGAGTAGGCAAGACCCGTCTTATACAGGAGTTGTACAATTCCATAAAACAGGAAAACGTTCAATTTCTCCAGGGAGTTTGTTTCGATACCAGTATTCCTATGCCGTATCAGCCTATACGCGAGGCGTTGAGCAATTTTATAGAACGTGAGGAATATTATGGATACTCTATTTTGCGAACTCTGCCCGAATCGGCAAAAGTCGAGATACTCAAGGTCATACCCAGTTTAGACACAAAACGGCTTGGCATTCAAAGCGCGATGATGCCAGATCCGGTTCAGGATGAATACCGTTTATTTGACGGTATTTATCAAATATTTAAAAAGATCGCCGCTAAAAGTCCTCTCGTTCTTTTCCTTGATGATATCCACTGGGCGGACACCGCGTCATTGGAGCTGTTTAGTTATCTTATAAGAAATGCCCGTGACAGCCATATATTGATCTGTCTGACATATCGTCCTGAAGAGGTGCTTGACGGTAATATCGAGCGTGGCGCCATGGCAAGTACCATTCATCGAATAAGCCGTTTGCTCAAAATAGAGAGATTCAATCTGATGCCTCTCGATAAAAAACATGTTGAAGAAATTCTCAATTCAATTTTTGCTCCTCACCGTTACCCAAAAGAACTGGTTGATCTGGTTTTCAGGGAAACCGAGGGAAATCCATTTTTCGTGGAAGAACTGCTTAAATCGCTTATAGAGAATAAAGTGATTGAATTTGTCGATAATGCCATAGTACTCAAACCAACCGAGTCTATCAATATGCCTTCGTCTATTCGCGATCTTGTTATAGACAGGATAGAAAAGTTGCCTTCAGAACTTCAGGAATTATTGCGTATAGCGGCTACGGTCGGGCAGGAATTTTCGTTGCGTTTATTGTCGGGTATAACCAACAAAAACGAAGGCCATATACAGGATATTCTCGATTGCGGTATGGACGCGAATATAATCAAAGAAGATTTTTCCACCAGTGAAGAGAAATTTTCGTTTACCCATTGCAAAACCCGTGAAGTGCTTTATTACAGCCTGCGGGAGAGCAAACGCGAACGACTGCATTTGACAATAGCCAGAGCGCTGGAGAAGTTGTATGCAAATGACCTTGACGATCACTACGAGGATCTCGCCCAGCATTACTATTTAAGCCGTGATAAAGAAAAAGCGTTTGTCTATCTGTATAAGTGCGCCAAGAAAGTCAAAGCCTCATACGCTGTTTACGAAGCGATATCGTATTTTCTCAAAACAGTTGAGTTATATGATCATTTTCCCGTTAATATCAAAGAAAAATATGCGGATGATTATACTGCCAGCGCTCTTTCGCTGGGTATGTTGCACAATATCATAGGCGAATACGACAAAGCGCTGTACTGGCTCAATAAAGCAGGTAATCTGAATGAAAAGCTTTACGAAGTCGATTTGAATCTTGGCGAGGTATATGTCAAGAAAGGCAACTATGAAGAAGCGCTCGAACATTTCAAACGCGCCTTATTGAAAACCGATAGCGATCATACCCTTGCAAGCATAGAAACCAGCATGTCTTATGTATATTTCCGTATGAGTGATTTCAACGAGTCGGAACGTCTGGCCAAGAAGGCGATTCAGCGTCTTGAGGATAAAAGCATATCTTTAGTATCCGCAGAAGCATATAAAAATCTTGGTACGGTTTATTACGCTAAAGGGCTTTTTGCGCCTGCGATTGGATATTATACTAAAAGTTTGGAAATATCGCTACAACTCAACGACAAACGCGCTGTTGCGAATTCATATAATAATCTCGGCAGTGTCTATTACCGTCAGAACGATTATGAAAAGGCGATAGACCATCTGCATAAATGTTTGCGCATTAGAGAAGAGATAGGCGACAAGTCGGGTATAGTCTATTCTTATAATAATATCGGTAACGTATATTACAACAGGTGTGAATACGAGAACGCGGAAAAGTATTATACTCAATGCCTGAATATAAGTCAGGAAATCGGAGAGCAGGCGGCTATAACCGCGTCGTATAACAATATTGGCAACGTGTATCTTGCGAAAGAGGAGTTTGAGGAGGCGTTGGAGCATTACTATAACAGCCTTAAGATTAGTAAGAAAATCGGGGATAAGTCTGGTATTGCGCGTGCTTATAATGGGCTTGGAAATGTTTATTTCAATTTGAACGAATTTGATAAAGCGTATAAGTATCATGAGGATTGTTTAAAAGTCCGCAAGCAGATAGGCGATTATGCAGGTATGGCGTTTGCCAGTATCAATATGGCGTTTGCCAGTATTTCCATGGAAAAATTTGATATAGCCGAACGTCATTTTCTGGAGGGAAGCCGTCTCAAAGATGAGGCGGGCGACGCTGAAGGCGCTATAACCTTTTGCAATCAGCTTATAAGGCTGTATATGTATCTTGGCAGGTATTCGAAAATAGAGAGTATGCTAGAAGCTAATTTAGATCGGGCGCAGAAGTTGAATTTAAGCGAACTGCTTGCCGAGATATGGGGTCTGTACGCTTTGTACTACATAAGTCAGGACGATATGGAATCCGCCAGAAAGTCGATCCAGTCGATGGAAAAATTCGCTTATGCGGAGAAATCGTCTATACCGGTATCGAATTTTATCAGCTATGTAAAAGGTAAGTTCTGTATGTCCAACGGTAGATATAAAAAAGCGTTGCCGCTGTTCGAAAGCGCTCTAAAATATCGTAGAATAAAAAAGAGTGATATTGAGTATGGGCTTATCATGCTGGATTATGTTACCGCTCTGGTAAAATTGCAACGGTTCGAGGAGGCGGCGGAAAAGCTGACTTCTACGGAGGCGTTTTTTAAATCTATAGCGATTGACGAAGTCAAGAAACGCATGGATGAGTTGCGCGAAACAATATCAAAAACCCCCGGCGGCAGTATATTTGAAAGCGTTGACGACTAAGATATCGTGTAACGGCGTCAGGGCAGTACTTGAAGATTTTTAAGGGCGTTATGCGCCGCGTCGATGCTGGCTTTTTTCTTGCTGGAAGCACTGCCTGTACCTAGCATAGTATCATCGATATGCACTTCAATAGTGTATATACGTTGATGAGGAGGGCCGGCAATCGATTTTGTATGGTATTTTGGAAGCCCTGAAAAATGTTTGTGGCAATAGTTCTGCAGTGCGTTTTTTACATTATGTTCAGTGACACAGGCGTCAAGCGTATCGAGATTCGGTCGGATCAACGGCCACAGAAAGGAATGTGCGGCCTGATACCCGCCGTCGAGGAAAACGGCTCCGACTATAGCCTCAAAAGTATTGCACAGCAATGTCTGGCGCATGCGTCCGCCTGTTTTTTCTTCACCGATACCCAAATACAAAACATTGCCCAGATTTATTTGTTCGGCCAATTGCGATAGCATTTTAGCGCTCACCAGATATGATTTGATCAACGAAAGCTGTCCTTCCGAGTATTCTGGGAATATGCGAAACAGTTCTTCGGCAACACACGACCCGATAATTGCATCGCCTAGAAACTCAAGGCGTTCGTTGTCAGGGCAATGGTTTGCCTGTTCGCTTGCATATGAGCGATGTGTCAGCGCCTGAACAAGCAATTCGCGGTTGGTGAATCTATAGGATATCGATTCGATAAATTCGTTGATTCCGCGTTCCATATATTTTGTCTCTGAGATGGATTGAAGTCTTTATTGCGCCGTGCCTTTTTTTATATCTTTTAGTATCTTGCCTCGGGTGTACCACCAGTTGACGATATTGTCAGCCGGTTCATTACTTGCGCCAACAGGAAAATACCGGAAAATCAACGATTCTTTAGATATGTCTTCTAAGGCGAGCAATGCCGACAGCTTGACTTCCCTTGATTCGTCGTTCGCAAGGAACACCAGATTCTTGACGATATCAGGATTTTCCGAACTAGCGAGCAAATCGAGCGTCAGTTTGCGTGTCCACGGATCGTGGGATTCTAGATTTTTGATCAAAATGGGAGTGAGTTTTTCATCTGTTACGCGAGTTAATTCTTCGTATGCCCGTATTGATACTGCGGTATGGTTATCTGTAAGTGACTCGGCAAGTAGCGCATAGGCGTCTTCATGCTTGATTGCGGCGAGATTTTTAACCGCCTCGTATCGTTTTATCCAATCATTTTGCCGAAGCGCATTTTTATTCTTTTTAATTTTAGCAGGCACAGGGTTAAACATCGAGGCAATTCCGGACGGAATATCGACAGCCACAAATTGTATTGCCGCCGCGGGAACAAAAAATATTTTTTCGAGTATATTGTATCCTTCTTTTGGATAAGCGCCGCAATTTTGCGATAATCCTGACATTATTAGTGAAAAAGTGAAAATTAAACTGATTCGAGATTTCATAGATTTTTCTCTCTTTCTATAAATTCAAGTTCTTTGATTCTGCGTTCTATTATAGGTTTTCTGTAATGCAATTCTGCATTGTACTGGGCGTGTTTAAGGTATAATTTATAATGATAAATGGCATTTCTCGGATCGATAAACTTTTCGTCGTATAAAAGAGCCAAGTTGTAATTGGTATCGGGATCGTTGGGTATTTTTGTGAGTATTTTTTCATATTTTCGTTTGGCATGCGCATAATTGTTTGTTTTTTCGTCTATAACGGCAAGATTGAATAGCGTAGGTATATGGTTGGGATTCTGTTCTATCACGTTATTATAGAAAATTTTTGCTTCTTCAAACAGTTTTTGCCGTCCGTAAGTCAACCCCATGAGATAGTTAGCTTCTATTGAATCGGAGTTTACATTCAGTGTGCGCGATAACAAACTTCGTGCTTCGATATACTGTTCGTTGCGGATATATGCGCTGATAAGCCGGTATTGTAGTTCTTCGTTATTCGGTTCAAGCGCGTAGGCCTGTTCCATAGCGCGTACAGTAGATAGCGCAACCGGCTGATTTAGGTTTGATTTCGTTTGTTGTTGCGCACATCCGGCAAGTATGCAGGTCAAAGTGCAATAAAAAAATAAACAAAAAAAATACGGTTTCATAGGCAGACACTCAACAATTTGTATTATCTAAAAATTTATTTAGAAGTAATGTCGTATGGACAAAATATATCACCTTTTACCTTAGATATACCATCGTTTAAAAGGACTTTCTTTTGTAAAACATCAAATATATATTTGCCATTAGAAGTACTGTGGCTATAAGAAGATATTAAATAAAACCTAATTCCCGTTGATTTAAATATTTTTTTATTATATTTCAGAATATAAGAATTAATCAACAAAAAAGCTCTGTTCCGGATGGAATGGACAAGAACTAATCTATTTGAAAAAGTTTTTAAATTCGTATAAAATTTGGTTTTTATAAAAATTTTTGTTGGAGATGATTCATTGTGTGTACGATTATAAACAAACTGCATTACGCAATATTGACCGTATTGCTTACGGTATTCGCTGTGCTTTTATTGTACAATAGTTGGCTTGGCGATGATGCGTATATTACATTTCGGACAGTAGATAATTTTCTGAATGGGTATGGATTGCGATGGAATCCGGCTGAGCGGGTTCAGGTCTATACACATCCGTTGTGGTTGTTTATTCTGATTGCTGTAGAATTTTTTGTGCGGAACATTTTTTACACCGCTCATGGTGTATCTTTTGTGATTTCATTGTCTGCTTTGGCGATATTTTCATTTTGCTGTGCACCGTCATATTGTGCCGCATTGATTGGGCTGACAGCTTTGATGATGTCTAACGCTTTTGCGGAATATTGCTCGTCTGGTCTTGAAAATCCGATGAGTTATCTGTTGTCGGTTTTATTTTTTTGTATTTATTTTAAAGATGACAAATCTGGAAAAAGTATTTTTTATTTGTCTTTGCTCGCATCGCTTGCTATTGTCAACAGGATGGATATGCTTCTGCTATTTGCGCCTGCCGTTGTGTTTTGTTTGTTCCGTGACTTTTCATCAAAGAAACTTTTTTTCTGTTTCTTAGGATTTATTCCGTTTATTCTCTGGGAGGGTTTTGCTTTGGTGTATTATGGTTTTCCCTTTCCAAATACGGCTTATGCAAAACTCGGTGCCGGGATTCCTGCAGGAGAATTGTTTATCAAGGCACGGCAGTATTATAATCATTCGTTTCATAAAGATCCGATCACTCTTATTCTTATAGGTTGCGCGCTATCTGGTTCAATTACATTTTACCAAAGGAAGCTGGTGCCGTTGGCAATAGGGATTGCCCTATATATGCTTTATATTGTCAAGATTGGCGGTTGTTTTATGAGTGGGCGTTTTTTTAGTGTGCCATTCTTCTGGGCAGTTGTTTTATTAATTCATACTGTGGATAAGTATCTGAGAAAATCGTTGATTTTCGTTCTCTGTGTACTGTGTATTGTTGTGCTGGGGTTCTGTTCGCCGACAAATACATTGTTCAAAGGGCGGTCATACGGATTGTCCGATCATTATAAGAATCTTTCAATGGATGAGCATGGTATAGAGGACGAGCAATTGTGTTACTATCAATCGACCGGCTTGATGGTGCTGAAAAGCGATATAGCCCCTCCGTATCCGCTCATTTTCTCTCATCGGGATTTAAAACAGATGGGGCTTGCATTGAAGGCTCAAGCCCCGACGGTTGCTGTTCGTTATGCTGTCGGGATAGTAGGCTATTATGCTGGCCCGCAGGTGTATATTGTTGATATTTACGCTTTGGTTGATCCGTTATTGGCAAGATTGCCTATGCTTGAGGCGGAAGAGTGGAGAATAGGTCATGTGATAAGAGTTGTTCCCGGTGGTTATCTTGAAAGCCTTGAGTCTGGTAAAAATCTGATACGCGATCATGTGCTTTGGAAATATTACAATGAGTTGGCACTGGTTACTCGTGGGGCGATATTTGATATGCAACGTTTGAAAACGATTGTGAAGCTGAATTGCGGCAAGAGTGAAAAATTTCAGAAATATCTGGAAAAATTCAAGAATCCACCTAACCTTGAGCACGAAAAAATTGTAGATTAGTATCCGTCCCATACCGAAGTAACCTGAGTTAAATGAATCTTGATATCTGCCGTATTACACTTCCCTTGAGCAATCGAATAGCGAGTCTGTTAAAAATCGTTATACACCAAGTCATAAGCTAACCCCAGAGCCTTTTAGATCGCTCGGAGTATTCGTTCTAAAAACAGCATACGCCGAAGGGATGGTATGAGTTTTTTACTAAACTACTCTATGATAACGAGAAAAGCTATTTCAATATTACTATAACCAGTTGAATTTGTTCGAACTCAGCTATTCTTCGAGGATTTAATCACTATGAAACCATTAAAAAACGTGGATATTCAGTCAGTCGCAAAGCGATGTGTTGACAAATAAATATAGTCATGCTATATCTTTATAAGAGATATTATTTTATTTATTTTGCTTGCTTGTATTATTGAAGTTCTTATAACGGAACATCTGGGAAAATTAAAGATTGTAGTCGTGGGCAAGGTAGCGACGCGGCGGGTGGATAATACACGGCTTTACAGTAAATTTTTCAGCATCTCCTAAAACAATTTTAAAATGGATTGGGATTATTTTATGAAAAAAACAGCTTTGATGTTATCACTTCTTTTTTTTGTGAGCTTGTGTTCGCGGGGCTATTCTTTTCCTAACAAGTACGAGTTTACCGAGGAGTACCCTGTAAACAAGGAAACCGCGGGCAACCAGAAAAATCCGATCGCCAAAGGACTTGCCAACAGCAATTTTATATTCGCATTCGAAACCGATGCCAGCGGTACATCTCAATTAATACGATGCGAACGGCAAGCTACAACAACTTACTATTCGGAAAGTAGGATTGATTCGCAAACCGCATACGTCAATAAAAATGTATCATTGGCGGATACACCTAACAGGATGTTGTATGTTTGGCAAAGCGGAAACGACCGAGACGGCGACGGCGACGGTATTTTCGGGCGAATCACATCCGCAAGCGGTTCTACGAATAGCATGTGGCTTACATTTTGTATCAACAGTACAACAAGTTCTACCCAGCGCAATCCAGCGGTGGCAACCGACGGGTCGATTTTTCTTGTTGTATGGGAAAGTTCAGGGCAGGACGGCAACGGGTATGCCGTAGTCGGCCGTTTCGTCAATGAAGACGGCTCGTTCGCAAGCGGCGAATTTATAATAAATACATCTACCACCAACGATCAAATTAATCCTCGGGTAGCTTATAACGGCTCGCATTTTCTTGTGGTTTGGGAATCTAATCATGTTCCCGCTCCGCCGATGGGTTACAGAAAAGAAATTGTAGGACAGCTAATTGACACAACAGGCGTAAAAATAGGCTCGCACATATTTATCAGCTCAATGTCTATAAAACGCGACCATTTCAAGCCGGATGTTGCCTCTTATGACGGTAAATTCATGGTTGTGTGGCATGCATCCACAAACGATATTTTAGCCAGAAGAGTATCGAGCGACGGCTCATTGCCGTCCGATGTATTTTACTTAAGCGAAGCGGCAAACAACGAAGGAAACGCAACCATAACTTCCAACGGCAAAAGTTATCTTGTGGCATGGGAATACGAAATAGCCCTCTCTGAACAATATATTTACGCATGTTGTATAGATAACGACGAAAATTTCATCGATTTGCCGTTTCAAGTCAATCATTCCACTGGCTTTTATCTCTCTGCACCATACGCCACCGCCGATATATCCAATAATTACGCGGTAGTATGGCAAAGCGAATTGCAGGATAACGACGGATTTGGTATTTACGCCCGCGAACTTAAGTATAAGGGAATTACTATCACCCAACATGTTGAACCTCAGGTGTTTGAAAATGGGGATACGCTGGCGTTTGATGTTATAGCCGTTTCGCCCTATCCGCCGATATCATACCAGTGGTATATGTCCAATAATCCTGTAGGTACAAATTCACCGGTTTTAGTAATGGAAAATATACAGAAAACAGGATCTAGTAATATCTCTTTTAAGTGTGTATTGACAGATGCTCACGGTTCCGTGACATCTATTGCTAACGCAACATACCAACACTTGGAAAACGGATTCGTTTTAAAACAAAAAAAATTCATAAACGAGAATAAAACAGATAAACAGGATAAACCCGCGATAGCGTCTAACGGTACTCATTATATGATTGCATGGGAGATGCTCAACCAGACCGGTAGCATGTGGGATATCAAAGGCCGTCAGGCAGATAACGAAGGCAACCCTTACGAGGCGGAGTTCTTCATATCAAATAATATGGATAACCAGTACAACCCTGACATCGCGTATAACGGTATGTTTTATCTTGTCGTATGGGAATCGTATCAGGATTCATATTTCTATGATATTTACGGGCAATGGTATGAAGCGGATGGAACACCTCTGGGAAACTTCAGGGTAAATACTGATCGGACAAATAATCAAAAAAGACCGGCAGTATCTACCGACGGTAATTCGTTTCTGGTTGTATGGGAATCGCAAAATGGCGATTCTTCCGGTTATGCTATAAAAGGATGTGTTATCGCCAGTGAAAGCACTGTCCCGGGAGCGGAAATACTTATAAACCAGATTACTTCCGGTAACCAGAATAAACCGGATATCGCATTCAACGGATCGAAATATCTTGTAATATGGCATACTGATGCCGGTTCCGCGTATGAAGTTCAGGGACGCTTTGTACTGCCTAACGGGACTATAAGCGGCGATGAGTTTAATATCAGCTCCGGTTCTTTTTCGAGTTACCATAAACTTCATCCTTCTGTAGCCTCAGCCGGTACAACATTTCTGGCCGTATATGAAGAATGGGACAGCAGTTATTCAAGAGTTGATTCTAAAGGAAAATTGATAGATAATTCAGGCGCTATTGTAGAGTCATTCACTTTTGACAAGTTTGGTTTATCCGGTCGCGAGCGAGGAGTTAAAGTATGCTCTAACCAGTGGGATTACCTTGTTGCGTGGGAAGTATGGGATTTAGACATCACTAAATCCAAAGCGATTTGCGCTAAGCGCCTTTATCACGATGGGTCAACCGTACATTACGACGACGAGTTTAAAATAATAGATTATTCAAATTATCCTTCTCATTCCCTTAAAAATATCGCTATAGGCTCTAACGGGTCGGATTTTCTAATAAGCTGGGTAAAATATAATTCCAGCAACCAGAGTGAAGGCATATATGCTAAATCTCTCGTTTACACCGGACCGATTCTAACTGTTGACGCCAGTGATAAATGGGCGTATGAAGGCGAAAATGTGGTTTGCAGAATTATTCCCACATTTAACCACGGCGCTTTGCATTACAACTGGTTTTACAACGGGTCATCTTACGGAGCGGATTCCGACAGCATTACAATACCCGACGTTCAACTTTCAGATAATGACGGAGAGTATTATTGTGTCGTTTCAGATGAGAAAAGTTCCATTACCACAACAACTGCCAAACTTTATGTCAGCAAAACCCCTCTAGGATATTCGATAAGCGATGAAACATATCTGTATTTCAGCGACACTCAAAAACAGCTCTATCCCGCAGTTTGCGCGGGAGGCTCCAATTTTTTTACTACGTATTCGACGACTTCTGATGATTCGTGGCATGTTAAACTAAAAAGCAAACTTATCCCGATCCAGCCTATTCCCACAGACGTTGTAAGCCCTGCGCCGGACAATGAGATGATAAATTCCAAAGTAGCTTTCAACGGAACTAATTATATCGCGGTATGGTTTGAAGAATTATTTGACTATATTGTTAAAGGACAGTTGTTCGATTCAACAGGCGCAAAGATCGGATCGGCATTTACCATTAGCCAGACTGAACTGGCTTATGCCCGTAATTTGGATATTGCCTCGGACGGAAACAGTTTCTTTGTTGTATGGTGCGGCGAAACCGATACATGGGATGATGAGGACGGCAGTGATGTATACGCAAGAATCATTAATGGAAACGGCACGTTTGCCACAGCAGAGTTAACAATCGCTCGATCAGAAGGTGACGATACAGATCCGCACATCGCGTATAACGGCTCAAATTTTCTTATTGTATGGTATCAACAAATACACACTTTTACAGGCAATATCTGCGCACAGCTATATACTTCCGCAGGAACTGCGGCAGGAAATGTTTTTCAGGTTAATACGTCCGATGGCAACGCGAACGATAATATTGACATCTGTTCTTCAGGGTCAGACTTCATTGTTATATGGACTGAAACCAATTTGTATGGGCAAAAAATAAATTCCGACGGCGAGTTTGTCGGTTCAGCATTTGTAATCAAGGATAATGTGACATATTACTCCGATCTTGAAATTACAGCGTCTTCGCACGAAATCCTCGTTTTATGGAGAACAGCTTATACAAACGATATCCCTTCTAGTATTGAAGGAAAATTTTTTGATTTAGACGGAACGCCTATTTCAGAAGATTTTATCATTAATACCCATTTGAACGGTTATCAGGAAAAACCTGCGGCGGCAAATAACGGTACCGATTTTCTCATTGGATGGACAAGCAGTGATCAAACAAAGTCTCTCAAAGCTATTCTCTACAAAACACTGACTTACAACGGGCCGTATTTTCTGGAACATCCTGTCTCGCAGACCGTTCAGGAAGGTTCTGATGCGACGTTTACAGTATCCACCCACGACCACGGTTCAGTATCGTATAACTGGTACAGGTTAGCAGGATTTAAACCTGTCCTTGTCGGTTCAGGACAGGAACTTGTTCTGGAGGACGTGTCCTATTCACCTATTCCAAGGGTTTATTATTGCGTGGCAACCGATTCGCACGGCTCGGTTCAGTCTAATTCAGCTACGCTAACCGTAATAGAGAACCTGAAAGTTACTACGCATCCGCAGGATCAGACCACCTACGCCCATGAAGCGGTAACTTTTTCCGTTACAGCAAACTATACCGATGTGGATTATCAGTGGTATAAACAAGGTACGCCTGATATTTTCTTATCAGGGAAAACCCAAAAGGATTTATATATCGAAGACCCGCTGTTGTCTGACAACAATTCATATTATTACTGCAGAATAAAAAAAGGCACGGAAACGGTTTACTCCAACCCCGCAAAACTAACCGTTCTCGAACCGGCTTTCTATGTTTCCATAGAATCGCCGGATTCGCTTTATGAAAATTCTGAGGCGCGCGGTTTTACTTATTCCTGCAACGCTTACGCCCACTACACCACAGGGGCGGTTTCCATTAATGATTCGGTAGTATGGGAGATAACCCCTGCTTCCGTAGCGTATATGCAGGGAAATGGGATTCGCACCTTGCCTGTGGACAACGATACGCAGTTTATTCTCAAAGCAACCTATACAGATGCAGGGCTTGGCGCGACGCACTGGCGGCAGAAAACAATACAAGTTTTCAAGCTGTTACAGGTGACTGCCCTTACACCTGAACCGGAGGGGTTTTTAACAGTTTCGCCTGAAAATATAAAGGTAGATTTTTCGCGCGATATCAACTACACGGATACCTCAACAAACATACTGCTTATCTGTGCCGGACAAGATAACCTATTCGGCACGTCCGACGACATCGGATTGCCGGTTATTATAACCAGCCCTAACAATACGAATTATATCGTTTTCGATTTGAGCGGACTAATTGTTCCGCGCGGGTTATTCAAATTAAAAATTGCCGAACTGCGCTCACCCAACGGATTTTATCTTGACGGCGAATTTAACGGTTCTTTCCCGTCGGGCAATTTTGAACCCGGCGGAGTTTTTGAGACGATTTATAGCACCGGTTATGATATAACGGCATTTTACACGAACACCGATGCAACGGTATCCATAGAATGGACTCCGTTTAAAGCAAATTGTTTTTATGAAGTTGTTTATACCCACGATCCGAAAAGCGCCGATTGGCATATTGTCCAGCCTGCCGGCCAATTCCCAATAACATCCGTAAACTGGACTGGCGACAACACGAGCGATTCCGGAATTGCAGTCCGGCTGTATAAAGTCAATGCTATGATGAGCTATATAACATCAGTTACTCCTGAATCGGCTTATGCCGGAAATCAGAATATCAGCGTGACTATATCCGGCTATAATACATCTTGGGAGTCTGGGGCAGTTGTTGTCGATATGGGCGAAGGAATAACGGTACAATCAACGAACATCGTCAGCGATAATATCTTGACCGCCGTGATAGATATATCGCCTACTGCTCAAGCAGGAACCCGAAATGTTAAAGTAACATATTCCGGCGGTAAAAGCGCTTTAAAAAGAGACGCTTTTGCGATTCTCGATTAAATACTTGCAGAAATGAAATTTCATAATTAATAACGTCATTGGCGAAGCGATCCGGCATTTGTATCTGCGCAGTTTCGGATTGCTTCGCCCATTAATTTTGTTTTTCCATTATAAGACAATACTTCTTTAACGATCCAGCCTTTATTCCCAAAGCCGGCAATACACGATTTTCCCTAACTTGTTTTTACTTATAGACGATATAAAATTCAGGATATTAATTTACCGCGTCATAAATCACGTAATCACGGAGGGGTGACTATGCCTATTGTAACATGGAATGACACTTACAGCGTTAAAGTAAAAGAAATCGATTTACAACACAAAAAATTAGTAGATATCATCAATGAGCTTTTTGATGCCATGAAAGCGGGAAAAGGCAATACGGTAATCGATAAACTTCTTGATGAGCTTGTGAAATACACGAAATATCATTTCAGCGCTGAAGAAAACTATATGCGTAAATTTAAGTTTGATCAGAGTGATATTCAGGAAGCGCAACATAAACAATTTGTTGCTAAAATCAATGATTTCATCGAGCAATACAAGGCAAATCGTTTAACGCTTTCAATAGAAATGATGAACTTTTTGAAAGATTGGCTGATAAATCATATAGTCAAAATGGATAAACAGTACAGCGCTCTTTTTACTTGGAACGGATTAAAATAAGTTTTTTAGCGTATAACGGATGAAATTAGCATAACGAAAAGAGCGGGGTTTTATCGACCCCGCTCTTTTCGCTGACAAAGAAGAACTATGTGAACCGAACATCAATACCCGTAGTAGTACGTGTCAACGACCTCGTCAACCCTATAGGTAGCAGTGTAGTTCGGATAATATACGCGGCGAACCGTGTACGGAGTTGAATAGTATCCCCATGAAGGGTATCCGTAAGTAACGTATGTAGGACGCGGTCTGCTGTTGTAATAGCTGTGATGATGATGATGACGACGATGATGCCCGTCCCTGCGTACAACCACTTCCCATGCTGAGGCCATGGAGCATATACTTATCAGAGTTCCAGTTAGAATCGCGATTGCCATAATCTTTTTCATTGTCTTGCCCTCCTGTTTGGTGTTCGGCAGTTATTTTGTTTTTCACTTACGTCTATATCATTAACGCACCATCCGTGCCATTTATTTGAAAATTTTATTTTTTTACTTTTCGAGCTTATATTTTACTTAAAATAAAATTTAAAATGGTAAAATAAAATACCACTTATAATTAAGTAATTTTACATTTATAAAATAAAGTTAATATATTTTACTTAAATCTAAGAGAGGTATGATTTGTAGATCAGGGTTGCCGCCTGTTGGGAGCCGTCTATAGGACAGCGAACCTCTTTTGGCTTACCGGCGATGGTCGCCATAAAAGTATTCAGATGCTTTTGCCAAAATCCCGAAAAAAAGTTATCGCGCGGGATAAGATAAGATGGAATCAGCGGTTTCAGGCCTGCTTCGAGTACGGGGTATTCGCGAAAATCGTCGCGGGAGATGTACATAAGCGGGGTTCCTGTCCCTACGCATTCCGCTACAGTGCTGAATCCGAGTTTTGAAATTACCATGGCGCTACATGCCACTAAACTGGGGTGATCTATATTTGAATTGTATGGCAGAAGCAGGTGATTTTCACCGCGCTGATATTCCGACGAGAATCCTATAAAGAAAAAATCCCGATAAGCGGCCATAATGAAAGCGATATCTAAATCGCTGGTATTGAATCCGCCGAACGAACACAGAATTACAGGACGGGTTTCCTCGGAAATGCCGAGTTCACGGCGTACTTCTTGCTGTGTATACAAAGGATTTCTAAGTATAAGCGGGATATCCGTTATTTTTCTAAATACGGACAGATCGCCGGCAAACGGCAAACGCAAAAGCATATCTGCTTTCTTGTATCCGGCTCGCATATCTTCTATGAGATAAGAATATTCGGGGTATTCGTCCAGATACGGTTCAAATATCCAGTCCCACGAAAAATTTGCAAGCGCTACAGCCGGTATTGCGGCTGATGAGGCGATATAAAACGCCGCCGGCGGAATATCCGCTACGATCAAATCTATATTGTTAGCATGTAAAAACATTACTTCCGAGTAAATCAGTTGGTCACGGGTTTGTACAAGTTGATCATAAGCGGTAAAACTTTTCTTTTTATCCAGATGAATAAAATCTTTCTGATATGTTCCTGTATCTATGCGCAGGTTATGATAATAGACAGGCCGCAGGAGGTTTTCTTTAAAAATCCATTCAGGAGCATTGGAACGGATATACACATCTACATCTATGTATTTGTGCTGTATTGCCTGAATGATAGCTAGATTTCGCGTTGCGTGCCCGAATCCGTGCCCCGATATATAGAATACAATTTTTTTCTTCATAAAAGAGTTTGTTATCCGCTTAAATTTTCGAGGTTGGCAGACAATTTTTTCAGATACGCTGTAAACTGCAAAAGCTCGGTTTCTGAAAAATCCGCAAAAGCCTGCTTTTCTATAAAGTAGCGGGCATTGGCGATTTTATCCAGAGTCTGTTTGCCGTGGTCGCTTAAAGAGATTACAGCAAATCGCTTATCCGGCCGATTGGCGTTTCTTGTCACTAATTTATCAAGTTCGAGTTTTTTTATAAAAAAAGCCACGTTTGTTTTTTTTAAAGCGAGGTTGTCTCCGATTTCTTTACAGCTTAATCCGTCGGGATATTCCTGCAGAAGCATTAACATGCGCAGTTGGTTGCGTGTAATTCCGTGCCCTGCAAGAAATTTTCCCAGTGCAGTGTTATCGATCTGATATCCCAGTTTGAAAATGGCCGTAAGAATCGCGTCATAGAGAATACGGATGTCCATTTATAAATTCTCCTGAGAGTAGCCGTTACTTTCCGAAAGGTTGTTTTTTCTTATATTTGCATAAACTATAAGCGTTTCGACTATCATCCATATTTCCAGCAGTAAAATGATACTCCCGATAAACACCAGATGCCATTCTCCGGACGCGATAAATACCGTGATGTTGTATATCATTGCCCAACCGGTAAAAAATATGATTATGAGCATCGGTATGAATGTAACTTTGCAAGGGATTTTTTGGCGTATCAGATAAACGGTAAGCGTCAAAAGGGCAAGTCCGGCAAGTAGCTGATTGGATGTTCCGAATAACGGCCATAAAATCAAACCGCCCTTTCCGCCTCCCTGGGATAATGCCAGTATTGCCGCCGATGCCACAGCGACAAACGTAGCGCCATGTCTTCCTTTCAGCGGAACGATATTCGATTCCCTTGCCAGTTCGTTGATAATGTAACGCTGAATACGTGTTGCCGTATCCAATGTTGTTCCTGCAAAAGAAGCTACAAATACACCCATCAAAGTTGTTCCGACCGTATAAGGTATTCCGAATGAATTGAGCAGATTCGCCGAACCTTTAACGAATGCCCCCACTTTGGCTCCAAGCCCCTGTACCGCCGCCCAGTCGCAATAGTAGTGCGACCATGCGCAAAACCCGCTGAGCACTTCGCCCGACTGGGTGCGCAACATCATGCCAAGGCCTGCAGAGACAGATATAAGCACCATTACGGCCATGATTCCCTCAACAAGCATTGCTCCGTAACCTACCGACAGCGCATCTTTATCGGTTCTAAGCTGTTTTGATGTAGTGCCAGAACTTACCATACAGTGAAAACCGGAAATAGCTCCGCAAGCTACGGTTACAAATAAAAACGGAATAATAGGCGGAGCTCCGGGCGGATTCAGGTTTATGGCAGGAGCTACTATCGGCGCCCGTGATACGAATATTCCTACGCACAGCATACCGAGTCCTATGAACAACTGGTAGGAGTTTATAAAATCCCTCGGCTGTAAAAGTTTCCAAACCGGCATTACCGATGCGGCATAGGTATATATCAATAGAATAATTGTCCATGCTGTTAACGGCGACATGCCTAATATCGCCGGCATTTTCAAAGGATAATAGCTTCCTATAAAAATGGATATATACATCATGGCGACAGCGGCGATACTCATAACAGTTATTTTATTTGGAAAACGGCGCATGGAATAACCGAACGCCACAGCTATTGGAATTTGCGTCCAGATCGGTATGACAGATTGGGGGAACATATCAAAGAGAACAGCCATGATCATGCAGAATATTGCCACCACAACCCAGAGAGTAAAAAATATAACCAGCGAGAATAATACACGAACCCGGTCGTTGATCAGGCGTTTTGAAATTTCTCCTATGGATTCGCCCCTGTTGCGTAACGACAACACCAGTACGCCGAAATCATGAACAGCGCCCATGAAAATAGATCCGAAAAAAATCCAAATCAAAGCAGGAAGCCATCCCCAGATAACCGCAATTGCCGGTCCCACTATAGGGCCTGTGCCCGCAATAGACGCATAGTGATGCCCGAACACTATTTCCCGGCGTGTGGGCACAAAATCTATATTATCCTGCAGTTCGTTAGCAGGCGTTATATGGTTAGTACAGATAGAAAAAATCTTTCGCCCGAGGTATCGTCCGTAGGTACGATAAGCGACAACGTACCCGACAGCGCATACCAGCAGTAAAATGACCGAATTCATCTATGCCCTCTATGGTGAAAATATTTTTAAGAACTATACTACGATGATCTTGCAATGTAAATATTTTTGAGTAATCCATCATACGTGCTTTATGTATAAAAAGAGTGTAAATTTGAGAAATAGCAATAAAAAAATAAAGAGGGGTAGAGCGTCCGAATGCTTTATAACAACGATTTGTCCGCAACAGCACCGCATCGCGAATCGAATACTTTTGCGCTTTAAAAAAGATACATCATAAAATCCTTGATTAACAGATAGGTAACATGCTATATAATATCCGGTTTGATAATTAAGATTACCATATATTTTGGTAATGGCTAAGCGATCCGGTATATTGAACAACAAGTTTTATCCCAATATTTTATAAATTCATACGCGCCCGTAGCTCAGTTGGATAGAGCAACGGACTTCTAATCCGTAGGTCACTGGTTCGAATCCAGTCGGGCGTGCTTTTCTTTTTAACCTCAATTTGAGTTCAAAGTACACATTTTTTTTGACAGATCTATCAGCATTTTAGTTGGCGTTGATGTGCTATATACGGACGCCATAGGTAGATTCTGTGGCATAATCAAAAAAAATATCCTTCCCATAGCACATATAAAACGAATAGTTAAAGAAATTGGATTTTGGCTTGATGAATTAAAGAAATTATGTAAAACTATTTATCCATGGATTAATGATGAGGCATCAGGTTTTCATGTCTATATGGACAGACCTGTAATTCTTTTGAAATATATAGGTATAGAAATCATATAAAATTTAATATATTTTTCTACAAGGCAAATCGATATGAATAAAAATAGAAAAATTCTTCTACTTATTTTTTCTTTGTTTTTATCAAACACAATTTATGCTGACATAGTTAAATTCAAGACAGGTGAAGAGCTCTGGGGGATAATAATCCATGAATCTGATGATGAAATAAAAATCCAAACAGGAGAATATTCTCAGAATAAAACTATCAAGAAAGAAGATATATCATATTATTCCATTAGAAACGCTGATGTTGCACTTAAAAATGGGCGTATTATGTCAGGCAAAATATTTGAGAACACAGATGATTACATTCGCTTAATGATGAAGACAAACATTGTAATAAAGTTAAAACATACAGATATTGCAGAAATTAAATATACTGAAATAAAACCGCCAGAGCCAGAACCATCAGCAGAAAAATCAATTGTTTCTTTGATGGGAAAAGGTCTTGAGATTGTCAACTTCACTATGAATCCCATTGAAAAACGATATTCTAATGTCGATTTTGAGTGGGTTGTAACGATAAGAAATTATGATGAGCAAAGAAATGAATTTGCTATTCACATTGAATTTTGGGATGAAAATAATTTTAAACTCGATAAATCCATTTATGAAAATGTTTTCATTGAAGCAAATACCGAAAGAACATTTACAAAAAAAGTAGTATTAGAAAAAACTTTTATAGAACGTATCCAGAACACAACAGTTTCATTACATTAGAATTCGCAAAATATTTTTAATAGTTGTTTTTAAAGGAATTAAACACTCAAAAGTAAAAATTCACCAATGACATCTGAATCCGACTTAACTTATATTCTATACTTCTACAGTGCCACAGCGCAAACGCTCGGTGCAGTACTCGGCATCGGTATTGTAGCACTGACTTTTTATACCGAATGGATGAATCAGAAAAAGATTCATCTTAGGGATATGGTTAAAGGTATTTTAAATCAATTTGCTTATGACGTAGGGAAGTATTCTCCAGAATGCAAATTTTTAGAAAAAATTGATGTTTTAGTGGATAAGTTGAAAAACACAAAAAATATCGGTAACCAAGAAAAAGAATTTATGGATACATTAATACAATATCAATCATTGCAAATTCTTATCCCCAAAAAACTATTTTTTTTAGGGCTAATCATCACATTACTGACAATTATTTGTTCTCTTGCTATGTTAATATTGATTAATTACCAATCCATATTATCTTATGAAAAATTGATTCACTACATTGTACTTGTTTCTGCTACGGTCTCTCTGGTTATTTTCGGTAGGATTTCATGGTATGCGATTAGAAAACTCTGATATATAACTAACCGTTTTTAGTTATATATCAGAATCACGCACCCCTCACCCATCTGTGCAATTCATAAATAGCTTTCAAATCCTCGGACAAAAAGTTCAAAGTCTCGTTGGTTGGGCGTGCTTTTCTTTTAACCTCAATTTGAGTTCAAAGTACACATTTTTTTTGACAGATCTATCAGCATTTTAGTTGGCGTTGATGTGCTATATACGGACGCCATAGGTAGATTCTGTGGCATAATCAAAAAAATATCCTTCCCATAGCACATATAAAACGAATAGTTAAAGAAATTGGTTTTTGGCTTGATGAATTGCGTAAGCTCTGCAAAGAATTTTATCCATGGATTAACGATGAGGCATCCGGTTTTCATGTCTATATGGACAGACCGGATAATTTTTTAAAATATTTAAAAATTGGTTTATCATTTAATTAAAATTTCATAGTATAAAGTTTATGCAAACGTCTTGAATACAAATTTAAAGGAGATACAGATGAATTATTTGTACAAAGCAATGATGATTTATATTGGGATAGGTTGTATGTTATCGGGTTGTAATAATGTGATAGCAACGCCAAATGAAACTTTATCAAACTATCTTGATGCTTTTCTTCATGGGCGGATGACAGAAGCATATGAGCATATATCTCAAAAAGATAAATCAGTAGTGAGTATAGATGAATACGTCGAAAAGCAAAATATGAATAAAAATGTTATAGCTGAGGCTTTTGCTACAGAGATTTCTTATACAATTGATCAAATAACCGTAACAGGAAATGAAGCGGATGCGACTGTTAGTATAACCTTACCCGATTTTAGCAGTGTCTTTTCCGATGTTATGAGAGTAGCTTTTATGTCTGCTTTTGGTGGTGCTAATGAAAACGATATAAAAAAAATGATTGAGGAAAAATATAAAGACAAAGAAATACCTATGACAACAACAACTCAAACATTCAAGTTACTTAATGAGTCTGAAGGCTGGAAGGTATTTCTTGATTTTGAAAAACAGAAAAAGGTATCCGCTCTACTTGAAGAAGCAAAAAATTTAAGGGAAAAGAAAAAACTCAGCGGTGCCTTGAAAAAATATGAAGAAGTTTTAGAGCTAGATAGTGAAGAAGTTACAGCAAAGTCGGGCGAGCGAGAATTGACCAAAGAAATCTCCGACTTTGAACAAAAGCAAGCATATGTTGATAAGGTAAAACTTTATGATTTTACCGCCAAATATTTTTCTACCTATACGGATGAAAAAACTCCCGGAGTAATCTTTAAAATAAAGAATATGGGAGATAAGACGCTTTCAAAGATTGAAGTCACAGTATATTTCAAAGACGCATCTAACAACACAATTGCGGAAGAAAGTTACCGTCCTGTTAATGAACATTCTTTTGGCGACAGTAAACCTTTAAAGCCAAATTATATATGGCAGATGGAGCGAAGCAAATTCTATACGGCTGAATCAGTACCGAGTGAATGGCAGGAAGGTAATGCGGTTGCTAAAATTACAGATATAGAATTTAAGGAAGCTGTAGAGTTAGATAGCGAAGAAGTTACAGCAAAGTCAGGCGAGAACGAATTGAACAAGGAAATCTCCGACTTTGAACAAAAGCAAGCATATGTTGATAAGGTAAAACTCTATGAGTTTACTGCTAAATATTTTTCCACCTATACGGATAAAAACACTCCCGGAGTAACCTTTAAGATAAAGAATGAGGGAGATAAGACTCTTACAAAAATTGAAGTCACAGTATATTTCAAAGACGCATTTAACAACACTATTGCAGAAGAAGATTTCCACCCTGTTTTCGTTAGTGAATATTCTTTTCGAGATAATAAACCTTTAAAGCCAAATTATATATGGCAAATGGAGCGAGGTAAGTTCTATACAGCTGAATCAGTGCCTAGTGAATGGCAGGAAGGTAATGCGGTTGCCAAAATTACAAATATAGAATTCGAATAATGTGAGTCTTTGAAAGGAAGTGTTTCTGAAAGCAATCGGAAGATATTGCGAAATGGAAAAATTATGATATTAGTAGCTCAGTATTGCTTAGGAAAGTAGTCCTTACCTGCCTGCCAAAGATACTTATCTATCTGTTTAAGAGTAAAGTTTTCAAGCCCATAAAACCTGCTGAATTGCATCAGAACCTCATGGTACGTTGGATAGTGTTTGAGGTCATCCTTTCTGAATTTGAAGAACTTGTCCAGCTGCTTAAAGTACATAATCATTTTTTCGACAAAACTATCATAGATTGGATATGCTTCTGGAAAATGATGACTACAGTATTTCGTGGCAAACGAGTAGAAATTAATGGTTTTCAGACCGTTAACTTTAACTACAGCGATATCATTAACAAGAGTAAGATCAAAACTTGAGAGACGCTGATCTATGTCCAAGTTAACAATATGTTTAGCAACAGTGAAAGGTGAAAAAATATTCGTGCTATAAAAGTCATTCAGCGAGCAAACTTTAATCAGAACATCATCCATATCAACGTTGTGGGGATACGTTTTAGTAAACAATTTTCTAAGACTACTTTCCTGTAAAACATAATTGTCCAGCGAATCCCATCGTTCAAGATACATAGTTACCTGTTCTGGTGATGGTTTTATCTTATTCATAAGGTTCTCTCGTTGATAGAGGTTGAATTATTTTTCTTTTGCTTAATTGTAATAAATTATAGCGTTTCTGTTAAATTCATATATTCAATTTACTATTTTAGGGTTAATTGTGTTAAGAGATATTTTTATGTACTTTGTCTAGGCACTTTTTATCAGACTATTTAGCTCATAAATCGCTTTCAAGTCATCTGACAAAAAGTTCAAAGTGGCTTTGGTCGGGCGTGCTTTTCTTTTTAACCTCAATTTGAGTTCAAAGTACACATTTTTTTTGACATATCTATCAGCATTTTAGTTGGCGTTGATGTGCTATATATCGATGCCATAGGTAGATTCTGTGGCATAATCAAAAAAATATCCTTCCCATGGCAGAGATAAAAAAGATAGTTAAAGAGATAGGTTTTTGGCTTGATGAATTACGAAAATTATGCAAAACTATTTACAATTATATCAATGAAGATTCTTCCGGTTTTCATATATATATGGATAAGCCTGAATTAATAATAAAAACTTTTTCTTAGGTTTTTCTTATGGAAAAGTTTAGAATAATTTTATTATAAAAATAATATGTAAAGGCAAAAAAATGAAAATTGAAATAATTACTGAAGAACAGATAAAAAATAGAAAGTATTGGATTGATGAAATAATTTATTTAAGCGGTGATTTTGGAGCGGATTCCGATAAAGTAGAAAAGGAAATTTCAACAGAGGTGAATAAAAAAGGTATAGATTCTTTAATAGGACATCTTCGTTTATGTGGAGTTATCCCTGAAAATTATGGACATGATACAAGTGAGGAAAAACTTTATTCAAAATATACAGATGTACTGATTTCAAAAGGTTTTTCTGAGATGGGAATTTCTAGCATAGTTCTTAAAGAACGTGCCGATGTTGCAGATGTAGAATGTGTTACAAATGATTATAGTTTTGTGGCTGACGCAAAAGCATTTCGTCTTAGCCGTACTGCAAAAAATCAAAAAGATTTTAAAATACAGGCAATGGATAATTGGAAGAAAGGTAAACCTTATGCTACGGTTGTATGTCCTGTATATCAACTGCCATGCAATACAAGTCAAATATATCATCAATCTGCAACTAGAAGCGTATTAATTTTCACTTATACACATCTTATTGTTTTTATAAGATATGCCAAAATTAAAAGTAATCAAAAGGCAATTGATTTGTTATTGAATACCTTTCAATGTGTAGATGCTCTAAATCCTTCAAAAAGTGCTTCTTTTTATTGGCAAAGTATTAATCATTCTATTATTAAATTTGATCCAATAATTAGAGATATTTGGCTTGAAGAGAAAAAAGCATCTGCGGAATCAATTTATATTGCTAAAGAGGAAGCATTACATTATTTGGCAAGTGAAAGGGAAAGAATGTTAAAATTATCAAGAGAAGATGCTATAAGAGAAATAATAAGATATAGTAAAATAAATAATAAAATAAGAGCCATTAACTCGGTTAGCATGAATGGGATATTAGATATATGAAATTTGTGAGAAATAATGTTTATTTACATGACGGAATTAAAGCACTTAAGCATTTAGAAGATGAAAGTTTGCATCTCATTTTAAGTGATATACCTTATGGAATAGGTGCAGAAGAATGGGATGTATTACATAACAACACAAATTCTGCATATCTTGGGAAAAGTCCTGCTCAAGAGAAGGCTGGAGCGGTTTTTAAGAAAAGAGGAAAGCCAATTAATGGTTGGTCAGAAGCTGATAGAGAAATACCTAAGCAATATTATGAATGGTGTTCTCTATGGGCTAAAGATTGGTTGAGAATATTAAAGCCCGGCGGTTCTGCAGTAGTTTTTGCAGGAAGAAGATTTTCTCATAGATGTATAGCTGCACTTGAAGATGTCGGGTTTAATTTAAAAGATATGTTGGCTTGGGTTCGAGAACGTGCTCCTCATAGAGCTCAAAGAATTAGTTTGATTTATGAACGCAGAGGAGATGAATATTCAGCTAAAAAATGGTCTGGCTGGAGGGTAGGCAATCTTAAACCTTCATTTGAACCAATTTTATGGTTTGTTAAACCTTATAAAATTGGTGGTACGCTTGCAGATAATGTTTTAGAACATGATATAGGTGCTTTTAATGAATCAGCTTTATTGGAATATTCAAAAAAACCAGAGAATATTTTAAAATGTGGTTTTTTACCTAATGAATCGGGTAAGCATCCGACGCAAAAGCCTATAAAATTAATGCAAGCACTAATTGAATTAACTACTATTGAAAATCAATTCGTGCTTGACCCTTTTTGTGGTAGTGGTTCAACTCTTATAGCAGCGAAAAAATTAAATCGTGAGTTCTTAGGGTTTGATATTTCTGAAGAATATGTAAATATTTCAAAAGAAAGATTAGAAGAACCATGTCAACAAAGATTAAGCCTTTCATCAATATAAATTTTTTTGATTCTTCACGATTCATTTAGTAATAACTTACGCACTTTTTACCCATCTTTGAAACTCATAAATTATCTTCAAATCTTCTGACAAAAAGTTCAAAGTGGCGATGGTCGGGGGTGTTTTCAATCCTGCTTTATTCAGATATAGAACATATAAGAATCGATTTATTTCCGAAGTTTTCCGATGAAGATTGAAAAACATCCGATAAGTAAACTTATGATAGTCAACGGTTCGGGGATAATAACCGGTTCGTCGCCAATATCGGCGGTGATGACGAAGGATATGATAGAGATTCCATCAAAATAATTGGAATTCTCCTGTGTTCCGTTTGCGTTTACGCGAAAAAATAATGAATCGCCGGGCATAAGATCAATTGACGATAAATTAAATGTTTTCGAATCTAAATTAGCGTTATATGCCGAATCAAGGATATCGGAATTTTTTTGGATATAAAAATACTGGCCGTTTGCGGTTTCGCCGTTATTATAGCTCAAAGCCTGTAATGACAGACTATATGTTCCTTCAAAAGGGGCGGTGAACGAAATGATTACATCGTAGTTTTGTCCGGGGTGGAGTAATAGAAACTGCAAGCCGGTATACCAGTCATTTCTTTCAGGAAGTCCTGAAGGACGGGCTCCTTCATATATTTTCCATGAATTGTTTTCCCAGTAACCGAGATTGGTAAAGGCGGTATGGTTAGCGTTATTCGATGTGGTGTACATATAATTCCATACACCGTGCTGTCCGTCGTTCATATCTGCGTCACCCCAGCCTGATCTGGTGGAGTAATCCCATGTAATAACCGCCGGTTGGGCAGGTTGCGCAGTCATCAAAGTACAGATAAAAAGCAAACCGCACGAAATGAATAGTCTCATAGAATTATAGCTCACTAATAATAATTAATTTATCCACTACTTGATGATAGCATATAAATAACATATTATCAATGGCCGGACAAATTTTTTGTAATTGATAGTTTGAATCATGGCAATATATCAAACCATATTCATAGTTCACCCGTTGTTTTTTCCAGTACCCTGTTATTTATAAAAAAAGGGCTAGGGATACTATCACCAAACAAGGGTTATTTCGATCAGAATAAAAAAGAAAGTATGACAAAAAACTATTTTATATGTTTTCGTCTATAAAAGTTTTCTTTTAAAGAAAATTTAATTCCAGCAGGCTAATAAAAGGTATTTTGCGTTATATCAAATATTTATATATTTATGCCATCTGTGCGGCGAAGCTGTTGGGATGGCTTTAAAAGCAATATTCCATTGTTGCTTGAGTAAGAAATAGGAATTTATTAACAAAAAATTTAAAAAAGTGATAATCTATTTCACATAAATGAGTCCGATACGAAATCGGGTTAAAATATACTAACTAAGGAAAAGGAAACGGATATGAATGGAAAGTACGAAAGAATAACAGAGATTTTCGGAGCAAACGTTTTTAATGATTCGGTAATGAGAGAACGCCTGCCTAAAGGGGTATACAAATCAATAAAGAAAACCATAGAAGGCCAGCAGGATCTTGATCCGGCATTGGCAGATGTGATAGCAAACGCGATAAAAGATTGGGCTCTTGAAAAAGGCGCGACGCATTACTGTCATTGGTTCCAGCCAATGACAGGTTTAACGGCTGAAAAGCATGATTCTTTCATTGCCCCCACATCCGATGGCCGAACCATGATGGAGTTTAGCGGCAAAGAACTTTTTCAGGGAGAGCCGGACGCTTCATCGTTTCCATCGGGGGGATTAAGAGCAACTTTTGAAGCTCGCGGATATACGGCATGGGATTGTACTTCACCGGTTTTCATCAAAGAAGACGGCAAAAATGTTACCATGTATATACCAAGCGCTTTTTGCTCTTATACAGGTTTGGCTCTTGACAAAAAAACTCCGTTGCTAAAGTCAATGAGCGCGTTAGATAAACAGGCGATGAGAGTTCTTAAAGTTCTCGGAAACCAGACTTCACAGCGTGTCACAGCTACCCTTGGAGCTGAGCAGGAATATTTTCTTATCGACAAATCTTACTTCGAAAAACGTCTCGATCTTGTCTTGACTGGTAGAACACTCTTTGGGGCTATGCCTCCAAGAGGGCAGGAGATGGAAGATCATTATTTTGGGACATTGCATGAACGGGTCGCATCGTTTATGCATGAAGTCAACATTGAACTTTGGAAACTTGGTGTTTCTGCAAAAACCCAGCATAACGAAGTCGCTCCTGCACAGTACGAGTTGGCTCCGGTGTTCGCTACAGTAAATGTGGCTACAGATCATAATCAATTGGCGATGGAAGTATTGCAAAAGGTTGCTAATCGGCATGATTTTGTATGCTTGCTTAATGAAAAACCTTTTGCCGGCGTTAACGGCTCTGGTAAACACAACAACTGGAGCATGTCTACGGATGACGGGATCAATTTGCTTGATCCCGGTAAAACTCCGCATGACAATATGGTTTTTCTTGTTATGTTATGTTCTGTAATTCGTGCGGTAGATAAATATTCTAAGCTACTACGGGCAAGCGTTGCCAACAGCGGCAATGAACATCGGCTTGGCGCAAACGAAGCCCCGCCGGCTATAGTTTCCATATTTCTGGGATCTCAGTTGACCGATATTATCGAGCAATTGGCAAAAGGCGGCGCAACGTCATCAAAACAAGGCGGTGAACTGAAATTAGGCGTTTCTTCCCTGCCTCCGCTACCAAAAGACTGTACTGACCGTAACAGGACATCGCCGTTCGCGTTTACAGGCAACAAATTTGAGTTTCGCATGGTCGGTTCTACACAATCTACCGGAGGCCCGATGTTTGTACTAAACACGATTGTTGCCGAAGTTTTATCAGAAGTAGCGGATGAATTAGAAAAAGCAAAAGACGTTAAAGCTACCGCTCAGACAATCCTCAGTAAAATAGCCAAGGAACATAGCCGAATAATATTCAACGGCGACAACTATACCGATGAGTGGGTCAAAGAGGCCAAAAAGCGTGGGTTACCCAATATTCCTTCTACTGTTGGGGCGCTTGCTACCATAATGGAAAAAGAACATGTAGAACTCTTCGAGAAACAAAATGTTCTCAGTAAATCCGAGTTAGGCGCCCGCACGGAGATTCTGATAGAAACGTATGGCAGGCAGAAAAATATTGAAGCGCTTACCATGTTAAATATTGCTAAGCGTCAAATCCTGCCGGCCGCTGTGGAATACTCGCTGATTCTTGCAAATGCGGTCGAATCAGTAAGCGCGGTTGGTATTTCCGCTGATGCTCAGAAGGAAATACTCGCTATAGTTTCCGGATTGATCGGGTCGGCTAATGAAGCCGTTAAAAAACTTGAGGCAAGTGTTAAAAAATCTGCCGATATACACGAGGCTTTGGAAAGAGCTGAATTCTGTAAGGATACAGTTATCCCTGCAATGAATGAATTGAGAAAGTATTGCGATGCTCTTGAATTGAACGTGAGCGCTGATTTATGGCCGTTGCCGACGTATGCGGAAATGTTGTTTTTTAAATAATTGTTGCATCTATCAAGGAATACAATCAGCTTGATTTGAAACAGAGTAATAACTTTAAGGCGGTGTAATGATGTTAATACATTACACCGCCTTAAAGTTTGTTTTCCCGGGTTTGTAGCCCATAGAGATAACTAGACAACCGTTTTTCTGCCTTTTAAATGACTCAAAATTCTTCGGAAATACAAAATCGCACAAAACATCCTGCATTGCAAACATATCTATTAAAAACGTTTAGCATGAGACAAAAAGTATTTCGGTAGTCGCTCGTAAATTGCATATCCGGTATACCCACAAAATTTTTTCATTTTTGGTAAGCTGATTTACGGTTATAACCGATATATGACTTTGTAGAACGATAAAACCAAACGCTAAAGAACAGTTTGCTATGAATCCAATTCAATCTATACTCAATTATCTTGAATCCGGCGCAAAAACATTGACACAGTTGAGCGATTTGATAAGCGAAACTTGGCAGGATACCGGATCGGAAGCCGATAATCAAGACCAGTATATATCTTTAATCAGCCAGATACTGCGCGATTCCGAAGATATAGCGCGAAGTTGCGAAAATTATCTTGCCAAAATGGATTTTATAGAAAATAAAGTGCTTGAAAGTTCGCAGGAAATAGAAGAAATCATCGAAGGCAAAGACCGGTTATCGGAAAAGAACAATATGACCACCTCGTCTATCGCCGAACTTCAGACATTTTCCGCTCAGATTCAGGATATGGGAACCGCGGTCATTCAGATATCCAAACAAACAAACCTGTTAGCGTATAATGTTGCCATAGAATCGACAAATACAGATGATGAATGCAAAGGGTTTACAGTTTTGTCCGAGGAGATCAGGAATCTGGCGGAAACGTCGGCGTCATCCGCAAAAGATATAACCACTCTCACACGCGAACTGCAATTGAATCTGCAAACAGTTATAACCGATGTGCAAAAAGCCGGAGATACCGTAACCGTAGAACTTGAAAAGGTCAAACAAACGATTTTGACATTCGAGTCGATAAATGAAAAAATGAAATCATTGTTCCACAGCGGCAAAAAAATGAAAAACCTCAGCAGGGACGGTATTTCCAGTTCACGGGATATCAGCGGTCAGTCGGAGTGGTTGTTTTCTTTGCAAAGCCAGCTTAATTCGAAACGCATGCATTTGCTTAATGTTATAGAAAAAGAACTCGGATTGCACAGACAAACTATCACCTTTGCCGACAAACTACTTAACGACGACGATTCGAAATCCGCGCTAAACAATGATATTATAAACAATTGTAAAATAATCAACGACTCCGCGCAGGAAATTGAGCGTACAATTGAAGATGTGTTTCATACTTTGAATGTAATGACTACTGTAGGCGCTCATTTCAAAGGCGGTTTGAACGCTGTGGGTAAAACCGTTAATGCCATCAATACCATATCTAAAAAAGACGAAGAACAAATACAAGAATTGACCACAGCATTGAAAACCGATTTTTCTCAGGTCAGTACAATTGTTGATTATGTTCAGGATATTCTTCGAGCCAACTGGGACATTATTGAAAAATTCAATTCATTGAATTCGAACTCATGGAATATCAATCATATCATCGATGTGCTAATCAACCATACCACCATGACAAAAATGCTCGCGCTCAACGCCTCACTTGAAGCTACAAGAACCGAAGAGGATGCCGAGCATGATTATGACGGGTTGGTAAACGATATGCGCGTGTTGTCGGAACAATCAGGCACAGCCGCCAACGACATAAAAAAAGTTATGCATCAGGTAGAATATCTTATATCAAAAGTACTTGCGGGTATCAATGAGACCATGTATTCGAGCATGCATATACTAAACAAAGTCAAAAGGTTTATCAAAAATTTACAAATCATACAGCGGAGTATGGAAAATTCCAGCGATTACCTGATGGAAATCTGTATTTTCTCAGGCATGATATGGAAAAACATAGAGGAGGCAAACAAAATTATATCGAAATGCGAATCTATGCAGTCTTTGTTCAGCAAAAACAATGTTCCTTTGCGGGATATCGCCAAATCGATCAGATCGCAGTTCGATGAAATTACGCCTCTGCTTTACGACGCGAACAAATAAAATATATCCGGCGCTATGAATGAAGAAAAAACATACGATTCCCATTACCGATGAGGTACGACAGAAAATCCAGCAGGCAAAAACCAGCCAAAACGAACTGCTGGAAGTAGATGTGGCTATTTCCGGCGGGGTAGAATTCCCATCGCTAAAAGCAATGGAGTTTATTGTCGGCATAGGCGAATTCATCGAATCGGTCCCAAGCATATTTTCCGAAACTATAGACGAAGAAAACCGTTTTTACCGCTTTTTCTATACCATTACTCCCGGAAACCGCAAATATTTCGAGGATCTGATCTATAACAGATTTTTCAATGACGACGAAATCGAAAATGTTGCCATCAGCTTTATGCCGGAAGAATTCAGAATTCAGGATGTTTTCAGGCCGCCTAAGTTGAAACATCAACAGCATCAAATTATGCATATTGAATTCTCCAAACTGGATAAGACAAACAAATTGATAACAGATCTGAACATTTGTACATCCCGTTTCCAACACTTACAGCAAAATCTTCAAAACATTGCCGACATTAACGAACTACAAGAATTCCAAAAAGATTTTGGCGTAGCGGTACAGTCTTTAGTCAAACTCACTAATTCGCTACATAAAAACTCTATCAATATGCAAATGTTGCCACTGCATACCCTTACCGGTAAATACAGGCGTATCATTTACGATTATTGTCGCTCAACCGGCAAACAGATCAAACTTACGCTCAATAACGGCAGTATTCAATTTGATAAGAGGATAATAGACAAACTTGACGAACCGCTGGTGCATATTATACGAAACGCTATGGATCACGGTATCGAATCTCCTGAAGAACGGAAAAAAAAGGGTAAACCCGTTGAAGGCAATATAACCATCACCGGATCTAACCGCGGCGAAAGAGCTGTCATTGAAATAAGCGATGACGGCGCGGGTTTGGATGCCGAAAAAATTCGCGCGACCTGTCTGCACAAAGGATTGTTTCCTGAAGAAAAAATCGGCAACATGAACGAAGATGAACTTTTTCAATGTTTGTTTATGCCCGGATTCAGTACCTCGCGCATTGTAACGGATATATCAGGCAGAGGAGTCGGATTGGACGTAGTGTACACGGCCGTCAAACAAATGCACGGAAAAATAAACCTTTTTTCAAAAAAAGGCGAAGGCACGACAATCAGGCTTACCTTGCCGGAAACGTTATCGCTTATAAAAACGGTATTCGTCTCCTCCGGCGGCGAAATTTTTGCCATACCTACGAAGAGTATATTTAAAATGTTGACATCCAGAGAGATTCAATGCCATAACGCCAGTACTGGAATAACGCTTCAATATCAGGACAATGGTATACCGGTTTACAATTTGAAAGCCCTGTTTTCACATCAAGCATATATCGAAGATTCACAAGATGACTGCTTTAAAAATGATGAGCGTATTTATATACTTTCTAAAATAGATAGCGGACTTATAGCGCTGGAAGGCAACAGAATCCTCGATATGCACGACGTAGTTGTTAAACCGTTCGGATCGTACTTGGGGTCAATACCCGGATATGGCGGCGCGGTAATATGCTGGGACGGTTCCATTGTATATTTGATTGACATATCCACTATCGAATCAAGGATTTCCGATTATGAACGAGGATAATTTTTTCGATACGTTTATCGCCGAATCACGCTCGCATATAAGCATAATGGAAAAAAACCTGCTAGACATAGAATCCAGCGCCGACCGAAAAAATCTTCTTCAAGAAATCTTCAGGGCCGCTCATACCATCAAAGGTTCTTCAAGTATTATACGATACATCTCGATTAAAGATGTTGCTCACGCTATGGAATCAATACTGCAAATCATGCTCGACGACATATCGATTTTTTCCAATGAAATTGTAGATGCACTGCTTAACGCTTGTGATTTTCTTAGCTCAGCGCTCGAAAAATTACCCGATACCGATTACGGTATGGACGAAAAAGACGCCGTTTGCGAGAAATTATATGCTCTTGCGCCGGTACTTACAAAATCTGTAAATCTAAAATCATCATACGCCCCTATTCAGGATATTAGCGGCGAAATTTCTATTGAACAGAAGAACGATTCACAAATATATTTTCTTCTGTTTGAAAGTGGAAATATCTTTTTTGCCACTCCGCTGTACTGTATCAAAGAAGTTCTAAGAAAAATTTATATAAAGCCGATAAATATTTTGGAAGAGCATATCCTTGGAATCGTCAATTATCACGGAGAGATTTTACCGATAATCGATTTCAATAGACGATTCGGGCTGTTCAAAAAATTAAACTGCGATGAAGCATGTATCATCGTATTCAAACTCAGGGAAGCTCTTCTGGGAGTTAAAGTCGATGCCCTTGTTAAGCTTTTTTTACCGGAACAAATGACATGCGTTCCTGAAACAAACGACACTCTGAGGCTCTATTGCGACGGATACTACGAAATTGACGGCAGAGAAATACACATTATTAATATAGATACTTTATTTTACAGAGAACGATCGTAAACGATAAAATACCGGAGAACGCCAAAATGTCCATCCAACTGGATAAAATACGAGTGCTTATTGTTGATGATTCCGAGTTTGTTACCCGTAAACTACAGGATATTTTGGAAAAAGCTAATATGGATGTAGTTGCCGTTGGGCGTAACGGTATCGACGCCCTCAGATTTTTTAAAGAGTACAATCCGGATATCATTACCATGGATATAAATATGCCGGATATGGACGGGCTTTCCGCACTAAAATTGATCCATCAGATAAACCCTGAAGCCAAAGTGATAATACTCAGCTCCATGAGCAGTAGAGAAAAAGTCATCGACGCCATGCGGGAAGGAGCAAAAGGGTTTATAACTAAACCGTTCGTCTCTGAAAAAGTGGTCGCCATCATCACTAAAACACACTATAAAGGATAATGCCGAAAACAGCGCGCGTTATCAAATCTATAATACCAATAATGTCTATTTTATTCCTGCAAGATGTATTAAGCCAGATTGTTTTTGTCTGCTCTAATCTCGTTTTTGAGTTCGGCAAGACGCAGTTTTAGTTCATGCAGGATAGTAGTAGCTGTGTGGTCGGCGGAAATTCTCAGTTTGCGTTCTTTTTTTAGTTGCATAAATCGGCGGGCGCCGGGAATGGTATACTGCTCAATATATAAAAGCTGTTTAATTTCAACTATCAAATCCAAATCTTTCATCCGATACATACGCCGTCCCGATTTGCTTTTTCTTGGTTTGAGTTCTTCAAACTCGGTTTCCCAGAAACGAAGAACATGCGATGGCGTATCGGTGATTTCGCTGGCTTCCTTAATGGTGTAATACATCTTTTCTGGGATCTTTACCATTTCCGATTGCTCCGTGTACCTGATCGGTATGAATTTTTACTTAATAAAATGGGCGATACGGGATTCGAACCCATGACCTCTGGTTCCGGAGACCAGCGCTCTATCCAACTGAGCTAACCGCCCGCAACAATCAAAACACTCTGCAAATTAACCTTATATATAAATATTGTCGAAAATATACTAATATCGGGTTACTTTAAACCGCTACGATATCATTTATGGTGGTTTGATTTTCAGAGAGTTCAATAGTGAGTCATAATATATATATTGTGGAAATTTGTCAAATGTTGATTTATCAAAAATAATACAAATTTAATTTGACAAATGCTACATTGCGTGATATATATGTTAAAGAATATGCGTTAAATTTTGTTCTTTGGAAAATATTTTAAAAAAAATGAACCATACTTAAACGGAGGGAATCAAAAACCTAAATAACAAAAAAAACTAAAAAAATTATTTTTTTTTGTTTGCATTTTATGAATACTGATGTTATAGTATTCATATGTAGTAGTAGGAGGGGGTTGTTTTAGACTGATTCATTCATTTACATCAAACTGGAGGGCATTAAACATGAAGCAAATTTCAATTCTAACAATCTTATTGTCATTATTTTTGATCGCCGGAAATGCGATCGCGTTACCCGATGCACAACTGCCGAATCTTGCTACGGCAACTTATCCGATTCACGGTGAAAGCGATGCATGGTTTACTTTGGATCCTTCTCCAAGCATTCCTAGGATCGACTGGATAGTATCTCAAACAGCAATAATCGATGCAACCGATGCTAGCTATAACTTTGTATATTCTACCGGTAACTCTACCGATTATAACGGTTCATTGTTCTTTTTCTATTATCAGCTAGAAAATGTTCATCCTACGAGAGATTTAGGTAGATTTACAATCGACCTGCAGGATTCACTTGTAGTGCTGACAGCCGGATACATAACCGATATAGGCGGTAACGGTATCAGCATTGACAATGCTCCTTTTAACCATTTGGTAGCTGGTGAAACGGTTGAAGCTAATGGCGCTTTCGTAGTTCCCTCATCCCAACAGTTTACTCCTGTAGGCGACAGAAGCGTAGCGTGGAATTTTGACCCCAAAATGGACCAAAACGAATCGACAACAGTATTGTTTTTGACCTGTATGGCCCCGCCTGCCTATACAGAGGCATCTACTATTAACGGCGGTCAGGTTTGGGCTGGCAAAGTTCCTGCACCGACTGATCCTGATTTCGATGATGTTATCCCTGAACCGATGAGCATGATTTTGTTGGGCAGTGCGGTTTGCGGATTGGTTTTGAGAAAACGCAATAAGTAATTCATATATAGTTAGTTTATTAATCGGGAGAAAAGAAATTTTCTCCCGATTTTTTTTGTCTTTCAGTGTTTTAATCTGGCATTTAGTATTCTTCTTCACCGTACCGGCTGAAAAATACCTTCAAGCCAAGAAATATTTGATGGCAAAATCGGTAGTTCCAGTATCCGTGCATGCGCGCCGGTATGTCCGGAGTTAACAATCCGAGCAAAAATCCTCTAAAAAAAATTATAGACAGGGGAATTTTCAGCTTGAGAGCGCTGAAAAAGTCTAAAAAATGTCTGTCATCACGAGTAGCGAAGCGACGCGGTTAAAAAGAACACAAATCAGATTGTCCAACCCTATTTAGGGTTTCGCAATGAAATTTTTTCAGCACTCCCAGTTTATTTTTAGGGTTGCTGAAATTCTTGTGTCATTGCGAACAAACGAATTTTGCATGGCAATCTAAGCTCAATAACCATCAAAATACTTAACCTATTTGCCGGATTTCAGATAGGTGTCAGACAAAATAATATCGCGCAGTTCACCGGTAAACGGAAACCATCCTTCAGGCGCATTGGGAAATGATTTCATATACCCGCTACCGATTAGGGTGAAGGGAAACATATCTGCAGAAACCGGCTGTATAGCTACATGAGCTGGTTCATTGTTATCTAAATATATCGATATTCGCGAACCGTCGCAACTGTACGCAACACGATGCCATTGACCGTTGTTGACCTGATTATAGCTTTTCCATAGAGATAGTGCATCTAAAGGATAATTTCCGTAGAGAAACCCGTCGGTGCCCACATAGAGTAACGGTTGATTTGCCTCAGGTATAAGATCAGTCCGGTTTTGTACTTGTAAAAGGACGCCGGACTTTGTGGTTTTAAACCATAATACAACTGAAAACTCTTTATTTATTATTTTGTGTGGACATGAAAGGCAATCCTGTGGTTTGCCGGTTAAGGTTATCGTCCCGTACCACAGGTAATTTGATATTCCGGTGTGCGGCCTGTCGTTTAAGAGACGCAATTCAAACGGAGGACACGATAGCGCCGTAGCGAATGATTCATTTATATACCGAACCAGCGGGCCTTGCCTCAGCGATTGACCGGGATTCGCCCAGAAATCTATGCCTTCCTGATTGACTATAGCGCACGGGCGGGACGATCTTTTTAGGTCATTGACAACCCGTTGTTGTTCGGAGTCATCGTAAACTATTGTCCATCCGCTACTGGTGAAATAATCCGGCGGGGGTGTATTAGTCCAAAAATAATAGCTCATATAACCCGGCATGGAAACAAACATATCGCTGTGTGCTTTGAGGTTGGATGTAAGCCATTGATACCTGCCTGCCTGATCGGCTGATAGATGTATTTTGTCCGCGCCGGACAAATTTAAAGAAATAAGATTATTATATTGATCTCTGGTATATTTGGGATTAATTAGTAATGAATCAATATAAATAGCTATGAAGCTGATAGGTATTAACCCGTAAACCGCTATTTTTGATAAAACTAAAAGCGAGCCTTTTGTATGAGGAACTTGCATTCCGATAGTTTTATGGATATCAGCTAGGCAAAAAGCCGCAAGAGGTATCAGCAAGAAAGTAGCCCACTGATATTGAGAACCGCATACGGGGTAGGCGTGTATGGCGTTAAGCGCAACGAATAAAACAAAAATAGATAGGAAAAGCAGGTAGCGGGTATTTACTTTTATGGTACTGGCCGGAGTAAAAATTACCCAGATGAACGGCATGATGTAGTTTAGCAGACGGTAGTATCGCTCCAGCAACGCGGTAAAGATCGCCAGAACAAAACAAAGTTTAATTATCAACATGATCCACACTACAAACGATCTTCGTTCAAAACGGCGTATGATAAAGAAATACACTGATCCGAGAACAATCGAAAAAAGGGCAAGATGTCTCGATTTCGGCCAGAATACAGCAGGGTCTACATTCATCGTCGGAAATAAAATTGGTTTTAGAATCAATCCCCGTAGAATACCATTCCATGATGTCCCATGGCTATTGATGAAAAAGATCAACAGCGCTGTGCCTGCAAAAAATGATATTATAAATATAAAAATATCCCGTATCGTAAAAGAATGACTGCTAGTTTGAATATTTACGGCAATGATAACAGGTATCAATGCGCCCATAACCACACAAAAATACGACAAACCCCAGAATGTATCGAGATGCCGGTGCATAATCATATATGGAATAATGAGTAACATAGAGGATATCAAGCATTTAAATACGACACGTAGCCGCGGCATAAAGTCGCCGTGAGAGATTATTGCCAGCAATACGGCGCAGAAAAGAAATGTGCCGATATGGAGTTTATTCATAAACACAGCTACGCACAACAGACTAGCCAGCAATAGCAACCACCTTTTTTGCATATTTTTGATATACAAAAACAGGGTTATGAAAAAACTAACCATGCAAACGATCAATATTCCTTGTGGATGCCCCGGTTCGTTAGTGAGATTATATGTGGCGGGAATCATCTGCAAAAATACCATAATCGACAGTATGATTGATCCGGTTACCAGTTTGACAAGCAGTGATGCGCAAGCGCACACCGCTATCCACTCAAACACCGTTTGCAGGCGTGTAATGTTGTGGTTTACCGGCAAACTTAATAATTTGTGTACTACCCAGTTGTAAAAATAGTAAAAAGGCCCGTAAAGGCTTTGAAACTGTTCGTATAATCCGCCATTCGTAACAAATTGATTGACCGTAAGAAGCAGATAGCCCTCGTCATCGTATATATGAAATTTGGTGAACATTGCGTAATACATCCAACTGTAACATAAGCCAGTTAATACAGCCAGTACGGTCAGCCAGCATATATTCGTTATTGTTGCGTTCTTATTGCGATTCATAGTATCCTGCAAGTTGTATTTCAGATTAATGAGTAAAAATATTAGTGTAGCAACCGTTCGCCCGCAAGGAATTTTTTCCATTCGTCGTTATTGAGCGGAAACGGTGAATCCGGCAGATTGTTTTTATCCAATTCGTAAAATAGGTCTGTCCAGCGTATAGGTTCGTGTAGCCTCACAACCCTGTATGGCAGAAGAAAACCGCCGATGCTGTGCCTTCCTTCGAGCAAAACCATGTCTTTTTCAGATAACGGTACCTTGTATTCGTTGCGCCAAGGCAAATGTGTTTGCAGGTATATCTTTTGAGATTTGATATAATGTAAAAACTGCGCCAGATGGGAAAACGGGTATGTCGTGTCGTGTATAGAATAATCAAACAGTTTCCATCCGATGAATCCGAAACTGGCGAAAGACAATTCGTCAACGGATATTTTGTTTTGCCGCAATAATGTCTCGAACGATATGACAGCAACTTCTTTTTTGTCGATGTCTATTTTAATCATGCAGGCAAAAAACAGATTTACAAGCAGTAATACTGTCAGGATAGAGATATTTATGGTAGAAAAAAAGATACGCCTTTCATAACAGATGGTTGTCAAACTTGTGAGTACAGAAAGTACAAGAATAATGTGCAAATAATCTTCGTGCCATATTTGGCCTCTAATCGGGGGCATTATAAGAAACATAATAAGCAGTAGATTGAGACCGTCAATCCGAAATACCGTGTAATCTGATAGCCATATACTGACAAAAAAAAGTGTGTTTAATGCAATAAAAATAAGACTGTAATGACCAAAATAATAGATCGGCGTGGTCATCTGAACTATGCTACTCAAATTCAATTGAAAGCGGTCTATAAAGAACAGGTAAAACAGTAAACAGGTTGTCATCGCAATAGGAATAGTTGGCCGGCGAATGTTTTCTTTAAGATTGGCGATCAACCTTCCTTTGAGAAAAAATTCGATGGGCAGTTTAAAAAGCATAACAAAAAGAAATCCGGTAAATGTTAGTTTAATAAAAGTAATTGTGTTGAAATGTGAGGCTATTTTTTCGGTTATGTTGCTACGAGCATACGTTTCGTTCATCATGTGATGAAAAATATATGCCGCAAACAGATATATTCCGGTATATGCAATGATCTTCCGGTCTATGTAGCGGTCGCGGCACCATCGGCTAACGAGTCGGTACATAGGTAAAAACATAAGTATCGCCATGTTTTGACGGTTAGAAAAAGCAAGGAATGCCGTTAGAAAGTACATCCAGTTTATTTTGTCAAGCTGATAAAGTATCAGAGCGCCCAGCGCAAGGGTGATAGTGGGAATGACTCCTACCAAATCGAGCGATTTTGAAAGGTATCCCGGCAAAATGGCGATAAATAGTGTAAGCAAAGTAGCGGCGGTTGTATCGGTATGCCGTACTAAAAGCGCGTAAATGAAAATAAAATTAAGTAATGCGAATACCATCAGTATTCCATAAGTGCTAAGATAAAAATTACCGGTAATTTTATATGCCAGTACACAAACTGCGGTAAAAAATCCATAGTATGGTTCAAACCAGTCGCTTGTAACAAGCCTGCCTTGCCGGATAGTTTTTACAATACTGTCGAGAGTTCCGAAATCGTCGCTTTTTGTAAGTACAAAATCAGGCATAAGGCATATATATATGCATATATACAAGAAAAACACTGTAACAAAGGGTATATATTTCTTAAGGTAGTTGAAATAGTTTTTAACAGGCCTAGGGCTATACATTGGTTTCTTGTAGTTTGTTTGCAGGGTTGCGTTTCGGTTTGTTCTTCAATGCGTACATATACCAATGCATATATTTAGGAAGCCATTTAAAGAGTCTGAATCGTGATTTTCCGTCGGAGCGATCTGTCCAAACAGTGGGGACTTCGGTGATTGCATATCCTTTGACGAAGGATTTTACGACTAGTTCCATACCTAGTTCAAACCCGCCGTCGCTTTCAATGTTAATCGTATCGAGAACTTTTTTAGAGTATAACTTGAAACTGTTGGTGACATCATGGGTAGGAAGACCGGTCAGATAGTATAAAGAAACTCCGGCTATGCGCGAGAGCGTCCGTTTCAACAGCGGGCCGCCTATCTGCTTGCCGCCGGTCATATACCGTGATCCGCAAACGATATCGTAGCCCTTATTTAGTTTATCAAGCATTTCCGCGGCGCACGACAAGTCATCTGACATATCTGCCATAACCACCATCACAGGGTCGTGATCGGATGTTGAAAATCCGGTTTTGATGGCGTTTAGAGCACCTTTGCCAAACTTGTTTTTAACCATATTTATATTTGTTTTGTTGTACGTGCGTTTATATTCCATAACAGGGGCAATGGTGGTATCGTTATCGAAATCGTAAATAAGATTGATGGTATGCGGTAGCCTGACATTTCGTTCGATACTTTCCAGCGTTTTTATGATGGAACCGCTTTCATTATAGACCGGTATAACAATTGTCAGCGAATAATACATCGTGTTTATCTCCTCATATCATGTACCGTAATGTTATCGCGAACCCACGGTATAATAATATCGAGCGCTTCGCTTAGAGATGTCGTGGCAGTAAATCCTAAGATGCGTTGCGCTTTGCTAACATCGGGTACTCGTTTTTGTACGTCATAGGCGAACGGCTTGTCGCATACGTAGCGAAACGGTTTATCCGTATTGATTTTTTTCCAGATCAGTTCCGCCAACTCAAGTACAGTCGTCGATACAGATGTGGAAAGATTAAAGTCTTCATTTATTGCGTTTTTTGTCTCAAGACACAGACGTATCCCCTTCGCTAGATCCGCTCCATAGGTGTAATGGCGAATTTGATTGCCGTCGCCCAAAATGTGTAGCGGGTCTTGCCCCAGTAAAACCTTATTTATAATATCCGGCACCACGTGACTCATTGCCAGTTTGATGTTTCCCGACAATATCTGAGTTTCACTTGCCGCCCTGTGTTCGCCTATGCCTATACAGTTGAACGGCCTGATTATGGTATACGGAAGATTATATTGTTCCCACGCGCCTTTGGCAAAATATTCGCAGGCGAGCTTCTGAAATCCATAAGTAGATTGAGGCGGCGGGCAGTTAAATTGTTCGCCTTCCGTAGTAGGGAACATACAGCTACTTTCAAATACCATGGATGAGGAAAGCACATTGATTTTCCTGAGGTTTCTGTGTCTATGCGCCCATATAGCGGCATCAAAAGTAGATGCGATGATCCGTTCATTCTCGGCAATCAAATCATACGCAAACTCATGAAAATATGTTATTCCGCCGATCATAGCCGCGCCGGCAATAACTTGATCACAATCGGAAATGAGTTCTTTAAGCAGGGCAGTATCTTTGGCATCGCCCTCAACGAATCGATAATGAGGATGGTTGTCGTAACTTTTCTTAACTTTGCCGTATTTCGAAAAATTATCGATTCCCACAACATGGTATCCGTTTTCGAGCAACTCTTCTATAACGTATCCGGCAATGAACCCTGCCGATCCGGTTACCAGTATTTTGTCCATATCGCGCCTATCTTTCTCATATTAGGTTGTTGTAAAATATGTTCCTTTACCGAACATATTCCATATATCTACCACAATCTTACAGGGCGGCAAATCGGCTTGTGCGTATCGGCGGTGCGGAGCGGCGATTATAATAATATCCGACCGGTCGATCAAATCGGACTGCGAAATAAACTCCGGATCATCCAGATACGGATCGGAACAGACGACCGATTTTGCTTCGATACTGCAAATTTTTTTCAGTTTATACGACAACGAATCTCGATTGTCGTCAATATCACCTTTGAATGTCATTCCAAGTATGCCGATGGTTTTATCGTTCATCTTGTTGCGCTGTTTAATTGTCTGTACGATAAAATTAGGCAATCCCTCATTGATCAGCATAGCGGCATGACCGAGAAAAAAGCTGTTATTGCTAAATGCCGCTAACTGCATGGTATCTTTATGCAAACATGGGCCTGCGGTCAAACCCGCTCCGGCGAATCCTTTCAAACGAGGATAGTTATAGGTTACGGCATGATGGATTTTATAAAAATCGACACCGTTTTGTTCGGCGATCTGATAGAATTGATTTGAAGTGGCGAACGAAATATACCGCCAAGTGTTGGTAAATAATTTTGCCAATTCCGCTTCCAGAGGAGAAAGCGGCACGACCTCGTCCGCTATGGCTAGAAACAACGATTTTACTTCATCGAGCGCATCGTCATCAAACGAAGATACGATTTGCGGTAAAGTACGAAATTCCTTTAGCGCAATTCCTTGGGCGATACGTTCAGGACAGTACGAAACCCGTACATTTTTGCCCGATTCTTTTAAAAATTTGTATACTTTCTCGGTTGTTTGAGGATACACAGTACTTCGCAAAATAACGTGCTGACCATCTTTGAGGTAATCGATGATACCGTTGAAAAAGTTTATGAATGACGTGTATTTCGGATTGAGATATTCGTCTACCGGCGTACCGATAATGATTATAACAAAACGGCTTTTTGATATAGATTCTATATCGGGCGTAGCGTAAAGGTTTTTTCCGTACACCTGATTTAAAATTTGTTGTGCTCCTTCTTCTTTGAACGGTATAGTGCCGGACGCAAGCATATCGATTTTATTTTGGTCTATATCATATAATACAACCCGTTTGCCGGCGTTAGCGAATGCCAGACCAAGGGGAAAACCCACATGACCCAATCCGCCGACCACACAAATATCGTAATCATACATCGCTGTTATAGCTCCTCAAAGTTTACTACATATTAATATTTGTTGTTTATAACATGTATTTACTTATAAAGTTAAGTTTTTATCCATATTGAAATTATTTATCCTGCTTTCTGCGCCATGCATAATATACTGCTACCGCAAGGTATGGATATAAATCCGGATGCCTGTATTTCCAGTTTATTCAAACGAATAAGAAAACGGTTCAGCCGGTCAGGTACCGATGGAAATTCACACGTTGCATTAGTATGCCTGTTTTTTTGAAATATTCGCCGCCAGATGATTCCAGGCGTCAGATAACTGAAAATGTAAGAGTATACGACAATTCGCGCCCCGGCCCGTTTAAACAATGACATAAGATTATTCATGGAGTAGCGGCGATAGTGCCCTAGCACTGTATCCCAGCTTGAAAAAAGAGCCGGATATGCAGGTACCGACGCTACAATATACGCCCCGTCAGGCATTACGTCCAGAAGAGATTCAATAAGATTGCGGTCGTGTTCGATATGCTCAAGGACATCCATCAGAAATACAATATCCGCATTGCGCGCTAACGAAACATCCCCCGGCTGAATGCATCTGTATTGCGGAGTATATTTTGCGGCATTTTCAACAGCCTGTCGAGATACATCCACGCCGACTGCGCAAGCAAACCCAATACGTTCGTTTATATGATGAAGAAACCCGCCCATGCCGCATCCATAATCTAGCGCGCGAAGAGATTTCGGGTCGGAACAAATTTTTCGGACAATTTGTTCTACCCAGTTCAAACGCGATATATGCCACCAGTAGGAAGTTTCTTTTCTGTCCAGATCGCGGTAATGTTCTATCGGCATATATGCTTTTGTCATTTCAATGCGCCTCGTTTACGATATGCCGGATGCGAACGGTCGAATCTGCTGAAAAACCAGTACCAGTAATTTTTGGCATAAGTGAATGCATCACGGTCTCTGCGCCGGAAGATCATCAAAAAATCAATAATGGAAAAAATAAAATCAGCCGGCAAATATGTTAGAAATTTATACCTGCCGGTAGCCAGCAGATAACTAGAAAACCGCTTGGGAACAAACGGTATCATCCTGAAAAACAATTTAAACCCTGTGTAAAAACGAAGTTTCTCAGGGTCTTTGCCCACGGAACCGGTAGAGAGATAATGGTTGTGCTTACCTGCCTCAAGATCGATAACATCCTGTTCGGTTAAATCGCCGTACTGCAACCCTTTTTGAACCATCTCAAGACGAGGCGTGTACATAAGCAGAAACGGAGAAATGCGGTAACAGTGATCAAGGGTAATAAAAAATTTGGCGGCTTCTTGTAGTTCTTTCTCGGTCTGGCAAGGTAATCCGAGAATATAGTCCAGCGAATATGACAGATTGGCTTTGTCGAAAGCTCGAACCGTTTTTTCTATCATCTCGTTGGTCTCATGGCGATTGAGAATATGTTTGCGAACCCACGGGTCGTATGACTCAATACCAAGCTGAACGCCGAAACATCCGGCATCCTTAAGCATGCTCGCCATATTGTCGTCAACAGTAGCAGGATGGGCAAATATTTTAAACGGCAACCCGATTTCCCGTTTGTATTTTTCACAGAATTCCGTAACCCATTTTTTTGTTGCGGTAAATGTGTTATTGCGAAAATCAACCCATTTGAACCCGTAACGTTCGCGCATAATTTTTAGTTCGTTGATAACCGAATCGACCGATCGCTCACGCAGTCTTTTAGCGCCTAACTTGTGAGCTTCTTTTGCGAAATGCGACAATTCACAATAAGAACACATATAGGGACACCCGCGCACTGTTACCGCCAGATAGTAATTCTTTATCGGAACGTGATCTTCAAACAATGATTTATCAGGAAGAGGCAATTCGTCTAGATCGGCTATAAGCGGCCTTTGTTTATTTTCGATTATCGATCCGTTTTTCTTGAACCAAAGATTTTCTATAGTATAGTCTATCTTTCCTTTTTCCAAAGCGTTGCATAGATCAAGTAGCGCATAATCGCCTTCACCGACACAGACAATATCAACGCACTCGTTTGCGATAACCTGATCTGGCATCAGTGTCGGATGCGGTCCGCCGAAGATAATCGGCACGTCTAGAAGTTTTTTTATAGCCGATGCCATATCAAGCGCCCACTGGTAAGTAGGGGTCATAACGGAAAACGCCACGAGGTCAGGCTTAGAATCTACTACCTGTTGCAAGACTATTTTATTATGGTCAAACAACTTTGCTATACGTGGTTTGCACAAATAATTCTTATCATCGAATAACGCCTGGTCATAGGCTAAAGCGGTCTGGTGTCCGTATTTTTTAAGCAATGCCGATAACACCTGCAACGATATATTTTCAGCTCCCATAGCTACAAAAGTACATTTCATAATAGCCTCAATGATTTTTCCATGCCGGATGATTTATCGTAATTCTTCTTTAAGTACCGGATGATCATCCCAGCGCATCGGAAGATGATGTGCATCGAATGTTGGACGCAGATACTTTTCTATAAAATCCATATCCTCCCCAGCCAAGCAAACCTGATTGTATTGCGTAAAGTTCTGCAAGTTTAGCATACGATTTCGAATGGCGCGTAGCGGTTCAGTCTTTATATTTCCGAACGACAGATGTATAAATGGACATGGTATTATATCTCCATACGGAGTAAGATACAATTTTTCAGTCGCCGCGGAACAGCCGATACGGGCATAATTTGAATGGAAATCACGCCGCAGATGAGGAAACTCCTTTTGTAACTGCGCAAAGTACGCCCTGTCGTCGTCGTCAAAACATTGTGAAAAATTACCGCTCCAATTGCCTACCGGACACGGTATAGAAACAACAATCGGGCAGTTCAGCTCCTTGCAAAATTGTAGCAGATTGCGTATTTCTTTGGTTCTCAAGGTACTTTTTGTAATCGTAGAACAAAAAATGATTTTGATTCCCTTTTTGAGCGCGAGCTTGGCGTTGGCGATAGTCGCTTCAAACGATCCCTTCTGGTTGCGAAACTTATCGTGTTCAGCAGGGTCAAATGAATCGAGGCTTATCTGTAGCGCATCAAGTCCGGCATCATAAAGAGAATCTATCCGGTCGGGAGTAAGGAGCACTGCGTTGGTCTGTAACCCGATCAGGTTTTCCCACGGGTGAAATTCCTTAATTATCTCCTCAAGGTCTTTTCTTAGTAAAACTTCGCCGCCTGTAAACGAAAAATAGATGGTACCCATATCCATAGCTTCGCGGGCAAATCTGATATAATCGGATTTAGTCAGAGGCTGGGATTTAGATTTCATAAGTTCGCACGAACAGTGTTCGCATTTGAGATTGCACGCATAGGTCAACGCAACATCTATGTTGCGTAACGGACGTTTATGGTATTCTCTGTTGAGAGAATAGGTCAAATACGCCCGCAAAATACGCGCGAATAGTTTCGGTTTTCGCCGCGGTTGAAATACAAAAGTAAAGTTATCTTTAAGCCGTTGTAATTTTTGATGGATATTGAGTTTGGAAACTACCGGTTCCTGAAGATCGGTTTCAGTTATCATCTGGATATTACGAGCTCCTCTGTGTCGGATTTTTGAAGGGCGTGTTCCGCTGTGTATATTCGATTGATGATGTAGTGAGGTCGATGTCGTGTTTCATCATATACACGTGCTACGTATTCGCCTATCACACCTAGAAAAATCAGTTGAATTGATGAAATGAACAATAAAATCAATACCAGAGACGTCCAGCCGGGCAAAACATAAAACGGCCAGAAATTAAACCTGAACAACCGTGCGAAAAACAGTATCGTAGAGACTGTTGCTATCGTTCCTAGCAAAAAGATACCAAATGATGTCAAAAGACGCATCGGCAAAAATGAAAATGAAAAGATTGCGTTCATACCGTAGGTAAGCAGTTTGTCGAGTGTCTGTTTCGGTTTGCCGGAAAAGCGTTTGTGGCGTTCGTAAGATATTTGTACCTGCTTGAACCCCACAAACGAACGCAACCCGACATAATATTTGTTATGCTCGCTACACTTTTTCAGTTCCGCATGCGCACGCCGGTCGAGTAGCGAAAACATACCCACCTGTTTTTCTATGGTTACATTTGAGAACCTGCGCATCAACGAGTAAAATATTCGATAGAGTAATTTTTTGAACCGGCTTTCGACTCGGGAGTTTTTCTTGGCATACACCACATCCGCTCCGTTTTCCCAATGCTTGATAAAATCCGATATCATTTCAGGGGGATCTTCAAGGTCGCCGTCCATGAGGATAACGGCATCTGCATCGGCGTAATCGATACCGGCATTGAACGCGCATTGATGCCCCCAGTTACGAGAAAGGGATATTACAATGATACGCTGATCGCGTTCTTGATGAGCTTTGATCTTTGCAAGTGTATTGTCTCTGCTTCCGTCGTCGACCATGATAAACCGGAACGAGTAGCTCAATTCTGCTGTTGCGCTTTGCAATCTACGGACGAGTTCATCAACCAGGTTTTCTTCATTGTAAAGAGGAACAACCACATCAACGGTTTTCATCATCTGGTCCTTTTTTGTAAATAAATTCTATTAAAGAAGTTCGAGATATTTTAGCCTGCACGATATTTACAGGAGCAAACAGCAAAATTAAAGGCGTAAACAACCACGACCGCCCGTTTTTAAGTTTCATGCGCCAGTGCGATCCTTGTAGCGCATTTTGTACTGTGAGCGCCCAGTGCGCCGGTTGAACCATGTTGTGAATACCTTCAAAGATAAAGCCGGTTTGACAGGCTAATTCACGAAGTGACGGTTCATTGAAAATAAACAAATGACGAGGCGTATGGTATCCGCCCCAGAACCTTCGCCCCAAATTGTAATCCCACGATTCCGTATTCGGCGTTTCTCCGGCTATTACACCGCCCCGCGTTAAAATAGACCTGCATTTTTTAATTGTTTTGACGGGATCATAAACATGTTCTATAAAGTTAGTCATTACTATAATATCAAACAATTCGCCTTTGAAATCGTAAGTATCAAAATCTCCCTGAACCGCGTCTATACCGGCAGTCTGTGCACGGTTCACTGTTTCCAACCCAAAATCGATTCCTTTAAGATTTCGCACACCCATCTTTTTAAGTTCTAAGAGGAAATCTCCGTTCGCACATCCAATGTCGAGTACTCTCGAATCCTCATTCAAAAAACTTTTTATACGACTCGCTTTATCCCGCCAGTATCTGCTTTTGAGCTTCCGTGCCAATCGTGTAGGTTGTGACTGATATGCATGATAAGTTACGGGATACGCGAGGTTCAATATATCTTCATCCGGTATAGGGCTTATATTGAACAACCCACAGTTTGCGCACCGGTAATAAGTGTACCTTCCGGGTGACTCGTACTCAAAGTCTAGCACATCGGTATCGGCGACATCGCATTTTTTATCGCAAATTTTACAATTCATTTTGCTCATTATCTTTTTCCCTGAGCAAGTTAATGTTAAAAAAATCTACTACATTTAACTCATTAAATGTAGGTATGTTATATAATAGTATTTTCTCAGCATAAAAATCAAGATTTTTCAGCGCACTCTAAATGATCGTGCAAGAGATAGTTTTCCTGAAAATGAAAAAATATTTTTTGATTTTTTGCTAATTATAATGTATAATTTTATTAAATTTAAAATTCTGTTTGTCAGTTATATAGTAAAATATTTTTCTTTGTTTCTATAAAAGCGAAATAAAAAAAAGGGGGGCGGATGAAACGCTTAATGATAACTACATTATGCGGATTGTCGGTTTTATTTTTTCGTTTACAGCCTGCCGTGGCCATAAGCGTTAATCTCATTCTTTACAATTCCTACGAATTGATCGAACTTCACAGCAATACTCCACTGCAAGGTTCGTCTACCAGCGGATATCTGGTAGAAATATTATGGGCTGGAGTTGACGGAATCATCAATCCGTTGATAACCCCCGATTTCATTCCGGGCGGCGACGACGAACTATTGAGAAATGTCGACGGAATGGCTATCGGTATAACCCATGTGGGAGCCGGTATGCCAAACTTCATGGCAGATGGTTATGTAGAGATTTTTCTTCCTGCGGTAGATTATGATTACTATGCTTCACAGGGTAGTACTAAGCTGTATGTCCGGTTTTATAACGTATATGATCCGCAAATTACCCGACAGCAGGGAGGAGAAGTA
>JAHDNF010000033.1 GCA_018435605.1 bacterium
AACCGATGACGACGGAGCAGTATCATCCGATACGCTGACGGTAGTTGTAAACAATGTATCTCCTGTATTGGAAGTATTCCCTGAACAACTGCTTGAGAACGAAGGAGAGCCGGTGTCGTTTACCGCTACGTATTCCGATGCTGGCGTACTTGATACCCATACGGCAACCATAGACTGGGGTGACCAGAGCGTTGAGAACCGTGCTGTATCAGGCGGTACGTTTAGCGGAAGTCATACGTATTTGTACAAAGGAACTTATACAGTGACAGTGACAGTGCGTGACGATGACGGAGGGGAAGCGTCGGAATCGTATAACGTAACGATAGGGCGTATACCGATTAATTTGAGTGTTGAAATAGAGTCTGATAGAAGCGCGACGATATTGTTCAACGGTATACCTGGTAAGAATTACGATATTTACTATTACGAGGGGGATATAGTTGATTATGGAGATATAGGCGAATGGAGTCTGCTTGAAACGGTGTATGTATCTGACCGAGGGATATGTAATGATGCGGGTAGTCCTGGAGCGGACGGTCAATGGGGAACATCTGATGATCGACCTGCGCCGTGCGAAGTGCCTGTAAGATATTACCGGGTGTTGGAGTCGGGGAGTATATCTTCCGGGGAACCGTGGTCATCCGGTCAGATAGGATATTATCTGTCGTGCGTAGTAGTAGACGGACGTAATTTTATAGGCAAGACTGGTTGTTCGCAGACGCTGAACGAGTCTTTGGATTGCCGTTTTCTGAGGATAGGCAAGGATGTTATGATGCTCCATGATGGAATAAACATAGATTATCCTAAGAACCAGACATTGGAAAAAGCGTTTGTGCTGGATTATGCCGGCTACCTATTTTGGATGGACAGTAGCGCTGAAAGTGTAGTGAATGAAGATCCATTATTTTCGGGAGCAGGATTTATGATGACCTTGCCTCCTGGTATAGGGCCTAAGCATGTTCCGATGGCAGGTATAATAGAGACAAAGGACGAGATATTGATAGATTTGGAAGCTGGAGTATATACGCTGGTGTCATGGCCGTACGCAAACGAATCGTCGTTGAGAGACAGCGGTTTGATAGAGAGCGGGTTCAAGGGTGATACACGAGCGAGGACAGCGGATCTGGTATATTTCTGGAATGCGGAGACGCAAGGGTACGATTTGCCTGTGTTTTATTTTACTGGTACAGGGGAATGGAGGAATTACGATCAGAGTCCGACGACGAAGACGTTGAAACCTGGGGAATCGTTCCTGATAAAGCTCCAGCCGTCGTCGCCGTGTACGCAGTGGCGAGTACAGCGTCCGTACGCCAAACCGACGTATACGCTTGAGCCGTAAATAACTTATGGTGTTGGATTGAATCAGCTATAAGTATGAAATAATGTTATAAAGCAGTGGTTGCCCCGGGGTGTCTTAAAACGAGCCGCCCCGGGGTATCGTCCATTAGAACAAATTTGTCATCTTAAATTTTTAATATGAAAGATGTTACTCCATGCACTTTTTTTTCAAATGCATGACGGTTGTTGTGTGTGTGTTAGTATTTTCCAAATCGCTTACCGCGGCGGATTACGACCCTGCTAATTATAGTTATCGGTTACCGACATTATATTTAGGAGCAGATATAATGTTACGTGACGAAACCGCTACGATGCTGAGAGGCAATAACCCTAACAGCGGCACATACATATCCGGTGCGATAGTCCAACTTATAATAGACGGGGGCGATAACGTAATCAGTCCTCCTACAGCTTCAGGACAAACTACAGGCGACGATGCAATATTGTTTACAAGTCGAATAGGTGTCGGAGTACCAGTATTTTTAGGAGAGCGGGGGAGGTTTTCCGTGTATTGCAATTTTTCCGATTATAGCGATAAGTTATATGTCCGAATTTTCAATACATCAGATCTTGCTACAGCTGAATATTATGGACAAACATCGCTTTACTCGCTTGCGGTGGGAGACGGTGTTCAGAGCGGCGATAGATGGTTTATCGTAGATGCACATGGACTGATACGTACCGATATTCCTTTAAACCCGAATGGCGATTATGTTGCGTTTGCCAATGCCGCAGGTCCTTATGCCGGTTATGAAGGATCGCCGGTAATGCTTGATGCCAGCGGCACCACGGACCCGGATACCGATATTAATACACTTGTTTATCTTTGGGATCTTGACGGCAACGGTATTTTTGATGATGCTGTCGGAATAACCGCCAATTATGTGTGGCCGGATAACTGCAATGTTAACATAGCGGTTAAGGCTTTAAATACTCAATCAGGTACTGCCGGTATAGCGTTTAGCACAGTTGTTATACAAAATGTTGCGCCGCAGATTATTCAGGTTGCCGATCAAACCGCAGTTGTAAATACTGAGTTTTACGTGTCAACAACTTATTACGATCCCGGCACGGCAGATACGCATACCGTAAATGTCAACTGGGGAGATTCGAATATACAATCGAACATACCGGTTTCTAATGGATTGATTGCGTTACCGCATATATATGGCGATGAGGGTATATACAATGTAGAAATCACAATTTACGACGATGACGGCGCTTCGTCGTCAATTATGTTTAGTGTTACGGTCAATAAAACAAGTAATACGCCGGTTATGATTTTGCCTCGCATTTCACGATCCGACGGGATACTTATTACATGGGAAGCGAGGCAAGGCTATCACTATATCATATGGTTTACAGACAATATCCTGATTGATTTCGATTCTGCCAATCCGAACTGGAACCTTGTCGACGTGGTAGACTCCGATTCATATAATGATATCGGCGACAGCGACGGATATGATAATACGATCAATACTTCTGATGACAGGCTACATCCCAGTTTTGTAAATGCACGGTATTATGCGGTTTTTGAGGTTGCCGATTAATCATTTATATCTTGCCTTTGAAAAATTTTTATAGAATGTATTGCGAAATAAATTTGCTTCATAATAATATATGTCGCAAAGCGAGGATTTTTTATTTATGGACATAATGGGACAGACGGACATAGCGTCGTTTTTCACCAATCCGGACGACCGGTTTATGGAAGAAGCGCTGAAAGAAGCGCTGAAAGCCCATGATCTTGGGGAGGTTCCTGTCGGCGCGGTTATCGTGCATGAGGGGCGTATAATCGCGCGGGCGCATAATCAGGTGGAGATGCTCAATGACGCTACAGCGCACGCAGAGATAATAGCGCTCACGCAGGCATCCGCGGCGCTGGAAAACTGGCGTTTGATCGATACTACGCTATATGTGACCAAAGAACCGTGTCCTATGTGCGCGGGGGCTATGGTGAACGCTAGGGTATCGAGGCTGGTGTATGGTGTGGCGGATACGAAATACGGCGCGGCAGGGTCGGTGTTTGACGTGGCGGATAATCCGTGTCTTAATCATAGGATCGCTGTTGTCGGAGGTGTTAAGGAGGATCGGTCTCGTGAGTTATTGCAATCTTTTTTTATGAAGTTGCGCAATAAAATCTAGTATTTTTTTTCGTGATGTAGTAAAGTATCACATATTTTTTGATCTACGTAATAACATCCTGTCGAGCTATATATCAATCGGAGAGGTGCCTGAGCGGTTGAAAGGGGCGGTCTCGAAAACCGTTGACCACGTTCGTGGTCCCAGGGTTCGAATCCCTGCCTCTCCGTTTTAGTTTTGCCCCAAGTAAAAATTTTAAAAAAGGCCAGATAATCTATATTAGTTATTCATTATGGATGATTGTCTGTTATCTATTTTAACCTCAAAGCAGTGTTAATTGATAAGATTTGCGTAATATGCGTAATAACAGTAGAATTTCACTAAAGTTGTCAGTTATGTAACTAAATAACTTTCGAATAAACGATATAGACTATATGTTAAAAAAAAGACGCCCGAGCTTGATTTTTTCCGGAAAGATAACGACGATTTATATATATATATTGAGGTTTGTATAAGATGAAATATAAAAATGTATTGCGACATATTAAGGAGTTTTTTTTAAATATCTTTGCGGGTATACTTTATGCCGTAGCAATAAAATATTTTGTATTTCCGTCAAATGTAATTATGACCGGAACGGAAGGTATTTCGATATCCGTCGCTTATTTCTTTGATAATCAGAAAATATTTATTTGGATGTATTCTATTTTTCAGTCGGCGCTGATTTTTTTTGCTTTTCGTAAAATAGGTTTCCGATTCGCATTCAGAACAATGCTTGTCATCGCTTCAGTGGTAGGTTTGTTAAACTTACTTCCGGAATATCAGTTTGCCTGCCCTGAACCTCAAAATGAACGTATAATTCTGGTCATTTTTGGTGGTATTCTTGCTGGAATAGCCAAAGCGATAGCTTTTCGTTACGGTGCATCTACTGGTGACGAAGATATACCGTCTGCATATTTTTCCATGAAATATTTAAGACCGGTAGGCAATATTGCTGTTATTGCCGCTGTTGTGTCCACTGTTTTCGGGATGCTGTTAGCTTTTATTAAAACACACCAGATCGAGCCTGTAGTCAATACCTTGATGTATACTACTATTTACATATTTATGAGCGCTGAAACACTGAATAACTTTTACCGTAAATTTAAACTCGCTTTAATCAATGTAATAACAAAAACACCGGAAAAAATAGGAGAAGATATTCGGACTACGCTACCTCACAGAACGTATACCATACATGACGGTTTTGGCGGTTATTCAAAAGATAAAGTAAAAATATTGCAAGCGATTTTAACTCAAGAAGAATTGCCTGACATCGTCAATGTTATTGAAAAAACAGATAAGAATACGTTTTTCTTTTATAGCGAAATAGAGGGTGTCTCCAAGCATTACTTTATTTCTCCGATCCGGTAATTATAAATAACAATATCTCATAGGCTATTACAAATCGTTATTCTTGAATGTTTTCTTTGAATTTGACGGTTTCAATAAATGGATAACCTGAACTCAGGGGATTATAAATGAAAATACTTTTTGAGGCGATGACGGAAAAACATGGCGTCAGTGTAATGGAAATATTTAATTATTACGTCGAGCACGGTTTTTCCGCTTATCCTGAAAAAAGTTTGCCGGTGGAGTTTTTCGCCAAATTCATCGAAATGACCAAAGGATATCCTGCATTTGTGATGATTGACGAAGCAACTCAAGAAATAGTCGGATTCTGCTTTTTACGCCCTTACAACCCATTTCCGGTTTTTAAAAAGACAGCTGAAATATCGTATTTTATAAAACCCGAGTATACAGGGAAAGGATTGGGAACTATAGCGTTGGAAAAGTTACAGTCCGAAGCTAAAAATAAAGGGATAAAGTTTATCCTTGCCAGTATTTCATCAAGAAACGAACAAAGTTTATCTTTCCACAAAAAGAACGGGTTCTTCGAATGCGGAAAATTTAGCTCTATCGGGGAAAAGAAAGGAGTTGCTTTCGATGTCATTTGGATGCAAAAAGAACTGGTTTAAATTTTTATACATATCCGGTTCTTGCAGTCCGAGCGACAAATTATAACGTATTATCGATCTGTTCTTTATCTACCATAAGGGGCGCCATGTCGGCATTGTATTCGGGTATCAGTTTGGAAATATCGTTGTTTAGCATTTTAAGGTTATGGCAGGCGGTATTGTAACTGCTTATCAGTGTCTGTATATGTTTGCCGAGCTTTTGCATGCAATCATCGTATTTCCGAAAATGAGTAACCATATTCCGAATATTTTTTAGAATATCGTCTAAAGATTCTTTTACCTTTAACGTCTGAAGCGCCTGCATGATTACCTGCAGATACGCGAAAAAAGTGCTGGGAGATACTAGTACGACCTGTTTGGAAAATGCGTAACTTAAAAGATCGTTCTGCGTCGATAAACCGCTACGTTTACCTATAGATTCAAGCAGATGATAAAAAATCCCCTCGCCGGGTATGAACATCAGGGCGAACTCCGTAGTGCCTTCCGCAGGCCTTACATATTTGCTTGTTTCGTTGATGCGGTTTTTTATTTCCATCCATATTTCACGCTCAATGCGTTCTTTAATGACATTATCTTGACAGTCGACGTATTCGTGATATTTTATAAGAGAAAATTTTGCGTCTACCGGCACTATGGCATCATTTATAAATACTGCTGCGTCGACAATTTGACCGTCTTTGAACCGGTACTGCGTTTCGTATTGACCAGGCGGCAGTACGTTTCCGAGAATATTTTCTAAAAGATATTCACCGTAAATGCCCCGCTGTTTCGGATTGCGCAAAACATATTCCAGACGTTGCAGTTGCTGGGTGAACCCCATGACTTTGGTATTGGTTTCGTCCAGTTTGGTTAGTTTCTCGGTGATTGTACCGATCAGTTCTGTCCCTTTTACAAGATGCTGATGAAGCAGATTATTGGAATCGCCCAGCCGCTGTTCCATAGATTGCGAAAAAGAATTAATCTGGTTTTGCAGAAGCAGAAAACTCTGATCGTTCCTGCTGTCTTCCTTAATTTTATTTATCTTTGCAAGGGTGTATAACGATACCGCGGCAAGAAGAACAATCAACAAAGCGATTAGCCCAAGCAGAATATAGATCATATACTACGTTTCCTTTCAAAAAATTATATTTAGAAACCGTATATCTGGATAATCGCTATATTTTGAGATTATTTAAGGATACGGGCATCTACAAGCTGAAGCTGGATAGTCTGGAAACCGGTATAATCTGTCATATTTAGCGAGTATACTATATCTATTTTATCGCCTTTAGTAAGACTGTTCAGTTGCTTTTGCATATTGAACCCGATGACTTCCTGAATAATGCCGTTTTCATCTTCAACAATAAATTTAACATGATTTTTGCCGAAGAATCGCGGGAATCCTTGTACCGTCAATCCTTGTGACAGGAACATAGGACGGCTGTTTTTCTGGCCGAACGGAGCCATGATTTCTATTTCTTTCATCAATTCATCGCCTATTTCCGATAAACTCAGTTTGAAATCTATGTATAACTCCGGTAAAAGATCATCAGATGATATGGAACCATCCGCGATACTGTTTAGTTTTTTTATGAACGCAGGCAACAATTCGCTTTTTATAGACAGTCCTGCCGCGTAACTGTGACCGCCGAATTCCATGAGCATATCCTGACATTTTTTCAATCCGTCTAGCAGGTTAAATCCGTTGATACTACGTGCAGAACCACGTCCTATGCCATCCTCAAGCGACAGCACTATAGCCGGTTTGTAATATTCACGAGTCAACCTTGCGGCAACTATACTTACAACACCAACCGCCCAATTTTCTTTGGCCACTACAAGAATTTTTTCGTTTCTTAAAACAGGATTATTTTCTATCATATCGCGCGCGTCGCGGAAAACCTCTTCCTCAAGCAGTTGACGGTGTTTATTGTTTTCTTCCATAAGATCAGCTAGTTTTTCCGCGCTAGATGCATTTTTTGTATGTAAAAGTTCAACAACAATTTCAGCATCTTTAAGCCGTCCGATAGAATTGATTCGAGGAGCAATTAAAAAACTGACGTGGGTTGTCTTGAGTTTGGTGTTGCTAGGTATACCTGCTTTTTCCATGAGTTTACATAATCCGACTTTACTTGACTGAGACAGGCGTTTTAGTCCGTAATGGACGAAAATACGGTTCTCGTCTACCAACGGCATCATGTCGGCGATAGTGCCGAGCGCAACAAGATCAAGGTGGTCTTGCAAATTCAAATGATTGAAAGCACGTATTTTTTTATCGCGGGCGCGTTTGAGCAATGCATGCATTAACTTGAAACAAACCCCTACGCCGGCAAGGTCTTTAAACGGGTAAGTGCTGTCCACTAAATTGGGATTGACTATAGCCTGAGCTTTGGGAAGCTCGTCGCTGGGCATATGGTGGTCGGTTATAACCACGTCAATATTTCGTTTGTTTAGCTCGTTGATAGAGTCAATGGCGTTGATACCGCAATCAACGGTGACCATCAAAGATGCTCCGATACGTGACGCGCATTCTACTCCTTCTACTCCCAGCCCGTATCCTTCGATCAGCCGGTTTGGTATGTAAAAATGAACAGGCATGTCAAGCTGATACAAGACATCGTATAACAATGCTGTACTTGTTACGCCGTCGACATCGTAATCGCCATGTATAAGAACGGTTTCCTGACGTTCGACAGCAAACAAAATACGGTCTACGGCTTCTTCCATACCATCAAGTAGAAAAGGATCATATAAATCTCTTAATGAAATATTAAGAAACTTGTCTACTTCTTCAACTGAATCCAGCCCCCGGTTAATCAGTATCTGGGCAGAAAATCTGCTCAGCTCGAATCTTCTTGAAATCTGATCTCGTAAGGTTTCGCGGACCGGATATAATATCCATCGCTTCCTCATTGTGTCTCGATTTGTAAATTGTTTATATGTTAATGTAATTAATATCTATTATAATAAGAGTCCATTAAGCATTAACAGGTTGTTTTTTTTGCATAAAAATTAATATAGGGCTCGCTATGAATATGGATGAATATGTACCTACGGTAATCCCTACAAACAACATGAATGCAAAATCGTTGATAACTTCCCCTCCGAAGAAATACAAAATAACTACCACAATAAGAGTAGTTATCGATGTCAAGAGGGTTCGGCTTAATGTCTGGTTGATACTCAGGTTGATTATATGGGCATAATCAAGTTTTTTGTATACCTGTAAATCTTCACGGATACGATCGAATACTACGATGGTATCATTTAGCGAATAACCGACTATAGTCAACAGTGCGGCTATTATCGGCAAAGAAATTTCTCTGCCGCTTAAAGAAAATAATCCGAGGGCAATTAGAACGTCGTGAACCAGCGCAATAATTGCGCCGAGGGCGAGCTTAAACTCAAATCGCCAGCTGATATAGATCAATATGCCAGCCAGAGCGAATAAAATTGCCAGCAACGCCTGTTGGCGAAGTTCTGCTCCGATTGATGGCCCTACGTATTCGGTACGTTCTCGGATTATGTTGTATTCGCTGTATTCTTTCTTTAATGTATCGAAAATAGATTCTGTAGAACCCTTGTCGGTCGTACGAATCAATATGCTTTCTTTATCTTTATCGAAATATTGGATAACCGCTTTTTCTTCTCCGATTTGTTTTAATGTGCTTCTTACGGATTCCAACGCTAAAGGCTTTTCAGTATGAATTTGTAAAAGAGTTCCGCCGGTAAAATCGATACCGAAATTTCCATTGCCGCGGTATAGAAAATATCCCATCCCTATAACAATAATGATTGCGGATAATGTTATAGCTATGTTTTTTCTGCCGATAAAATCTATTTTAGTCTTAGAAGCGATTTTCAACATGGTAAGTTTTTTAAGTTCAACTTTAGTAGCAAGAAAATCAAATATGACCCTGCTTACAAATAACGCGGTGAACATACTGGCAAGAATACCGATGGACAGGGTGACAGCGAATCCTTTTACCGGCCCTGTGCCGAACCTAAACAGGAATGCCGCTGTAATCAATGTGGTTATATTAGCGTCAAATATTGTCCAGAAAGCTCTTTTAAATCCTGCATCAATAGATGTGTGTATTGTTTTTCCTGATGACATTTCTTCACGAATCCGCTCGAAAATAAGCACGTTTGCGTCGACAGCCATACCGATAGTAAGGACTATACCAGCAATACCGGGCAATGTAAGAGTAAATCCAAGTGCGCCGAGCACACCGGTAATAATAATAAGATTTACGCACAGCGCGAAATCGGCTATAAGCCCTGAGATCATATAATATATTGCCATAAAGATAATTACTAATATAAATCCGACTATTGCCGCTGAAACGCCCTGTCTGATGGTATCAGCGCCGAGACTTGGGCTTATTGAACGGTTATCTATCAGTTGAAGCGGTACAGGTAACGCGCCGCCGGATAACTGACGTGATAACCGCTGTACTTCTTCGCTTGTGAATTGTCCCTGAATAACCGCGCGTCCCCCAGAGATTGCGGTTTTAATTACCGGTGCGGATACAATTTTGTCGTCAAGCAAGATAGCGAGTTGTTTATTTACATTTTCAGCAGTTACCGTGGCAAATCTTTTGGATCCTTCACGCGAAAACTCAATACCCACTTCAGGCATACCTATTCCGCCGGCAGTCGGGTAAGCGCTGGTAAGCATGTCGCCGGTAAGAGCCGGTTTTGCTCTTACAAGCATCGGCGTTTCCACTAATTCGCCTGTACGTTCGTCGCGGTCTATTTTATATTTTATTTCCCAACCAAGCGGCGGTTTACCATTTCTTGCTTCGGTAAGTTTCTGCGGGTCGTCGTGGACGATTCGAAATTCCAAAAACGCCACGTCGCCGATAGTTTTTATGGCTTCGCCCGGATCGTCAATGCCGGGCAACTGAACAACTATGCGGTCGTTGCCCTGTATATGGATTGAAGGTTCGCGTACTCCAAGAGCGTCTATTCTATTGCGAATGACTTCTACAGCACGATGGATACTGTCTTGCTTCATCGTAGCGGTCAAGCCCATCTGCTCGATTTTTTCGCTGTCAAGTTGCCATACTAGATGCACTCCGCCTTTTAAATCGAGACCGAGATTGATTTTTTCCTGCGGCGGATATGAAAAATATACCGCAAGGGCAATGACCGCAGTGATTACCGCGGATTTGATGACAAGATCCTTTTTCATGCTGTCCTCCAGATTGAGTTATTTTCTTTGTATGTAAAAAAATGAAATCCGAATAAAAGTCCACCTATTATATCGTACAATATCGATTCGTTTACAGCATTTTTTTCATATTATCAAAAACTTTATTTTTTTGATAGCGCATAAGATTTGTTGGCTTCAGCTTTTGTCTCGCTACCGTTTTTTAAATCTTTTGCGGATATATGTGATTTGCTGACCTCAATTTTTACATCGCCGCATACTTTTAGAAGTACTGTGGTATCTTTTACCCCGGCAACAATGCCGTGAATTCCGCCGGTGGTAATGACATGGTCGCCATTCTTCAACTTTGACAGCATTTCCTGTGTTTTTTTCTGTTCTTTTTGTTGAGGACGGTAAACCAGAAAATAAAAAATAAGGATGATCATAAAAAACATCGGTAGCATGCTGAATATTGATATCCCCTGTGGAGCCGGGGGTGTTGCCTGTGCGAAAATCGAAAAGTTCATTCTGTGTCTCCTGCGGTTATTCTTGTTAACATTTCTTCTTTAAACGATAAAAAGGTATCCGAATCTATTGCGTCCCTGATTTTCTGCATAAAATCAAGAAAGAAATACGTGTTGTGTAGCGTTAATAAAATCGGACCGAGCATCTCATTAGTGTTGAATAGATGACGAAGATATGCACGGGTAAATGTTCTACAAGTATAACACCCGCATTCGGAGCTGAGAGGACGCATATCTTCTCTATAAATACTGTTGCGCACAACTATCTTTCCGTCAAGGGTAAAACCGGTGCCGTTCCTGCCGAAACGAGTCGGTATTACGCAGTCAAACATATCTATACCATACGATACCATGTACAGTAAATCCCACGGATAGCCGCATCCCATAAAATAGCGCGGTTTATCATGTGGAAGACACTGCGCGGTAAACCCTGCCACATCGTACATCAAATTTTGAGGTTCCCCAACACTCAAACCTCCGACTGCGTATCCGTCGAACCCGATATCGATAAGCGCCTGAGCGCATTGTTCTCGTAAATCTTTATATATACCGCCTTGCACGATACCGAACAACCCTCGTTTCGATGTATCGTTTTCATGATGAGCCCGACATAATTTCGCCCATTCTATAGAAATCTTCATTGAATTGCAAGTATAATCATATTCGGACGGATAAGGGACGCATTCGTCGAACACCATACGTATATCGCTTCCGAGTATATCCTGAATATGCATTGCGTCCAGCGGGGTTATGAAATGATACGATCCGTCTATATGCGATTGAAACTCTACCCCTTCAACGGATATTTTTCTGAGTCTAGCAAGACTGAAAACCTGATAACCTCCGGAATCGGTGAGAATAGGTTTATCCCAGCCCATAAATCTATGAAGTCCGCCTGCCCGCTCAATTATATCAAGCCCCGGTCGCAAATAGAGGTGATAACTGTTGCCAAGAATTATCTGGGCACCCTGTTGCATCAGTATTTCAGGTGTAAGCCCTTTGACGGTTGCCTGTGTGCCTACCGGCATGAATATAGGTGTTTGCACGGTTCCGTGAGGAAGTTCCAATAGTCCGCGCCGTGCATGTGTTTTTGAATCTGTTTTCAGTAGAGTAAAATTCATAATTATTTATCGAGCAATAACATTGCATCTCCATAACTGTAAAAGCGATAGCGTTCTCGAATCGCTTCATGATACGCTTCCATAACGAATTCCCGACCGGCAAGCGCACATACTAGCATAAGGAGTGTCGATTTTGGAAGATGAAAATTCGTCAGCATGTTGTTTACTGTTTTAAATTTGTATCCGGGATATATAAATAAATTTGTTTTACCGGATCCGGCGGTAATGCGGCCGGAACTATCGGTATTCGACTCAAGAGTTCTCGTAACCGTAGTGCCCACTGCGACAACTTCTTTTCCGGCTGTGATAGAGCTGTTTATGTGTTCTGCGGTTTTAGTATCTATTGAAAATGATTCGGAATGCATATAATGATCTTCTATCCTGTCCGATTTTACAGGCAGAAATGTGCCGGGACCAACGTGCAGGGTAATTTGCGAGATGTCTATACGCCGGTTTTTTAGACGAGAAAGTATATCATCTGTAAAATGAAGGCTTGCCGTCGGTGCGGCTACAGACCCGTTTGTATTGGCGAATACCGTTTGATATCGTTCGTGGTCTATGGAATCGAACTCATAGGTATCGCGGGAGCGTTTTATATACGGTGGAAGAGGCATGTGTCCGTATCGCTCTGCAATCATTATAGGGTCGTTTCCGTCGCCGAAATCGACAGTGCGGTTGCCGTGCGGAGTCTTTTCTCCGATAGTTAAAGATATTGAAGTACCGTCCAGCGTTACGGAAGTACCTTCAGGAATGCGTGCGGACGGTTTGACCATAGCAATCCAGCGTGAAAAAACTTCGGTCGGTTCGATAAGCAAAATTTCCAGTTTTCCGCCGGTCATTTTTTTTGCGTATAACCGGGCAGGGAAGACCCGTGTGTTGTTTATTACAATTAAATGATTTGATTTCAGATATGAATCTATACCGTAAAACTGCGCATGCTCGATCTTTCCGGACCGGTAATATAAAATCATAAGACGTGAGTGGTCTCGCTTGAGCGTCGGTTTTTGGGCAATCAAAGCGGATGGCAGGGTATAGTCGAATTCAGCAGTCAACATCAGTAAACCCGTTTCAATTCGGTTTTCGGATAATAAAATTCCAGAATATAAAGGTAGTCTTTATGAAGTTCGGCAAGTGTTTTTGCGCCGTATTGACATAACCCTACCCCGTGTCCCCAGCCGCGGCCATTAAATGTAAAAGTATTTCCGCTAAGTGTGACAGTGAATAGAGAACTTCTTATGACGTTGTATCCGCAGATAGCCCTGAACCTGTTGGCTGGTATCACGATTCGTTTACCGTCGGCATGTACCGTCAATGATCGGATACGAGGATAAAAAGGCGCTTTTTCATGAGGCTCTATGGAATCCACTGAGTTGACTTTATATCCAGCCTTATTCAATTTATCTGCAAGTTCCTTACGGGTAAATTTATGTTCCCAAATAAAATAGCTGTTGTTACTGCAATATGAGCAGGCAGTTACACCGGGCAATCCTTTAGCGGTAGGCCAGACAGCTTCACCCTGTTCTGTATAACCGCCGCAAACCGTATGAAAGAATGCGGGAAACACTTTGTCATGATAAAACAAAACCTGACCGAATGTTACATCAACAGCCCATGAGGTTCGGGCATTTTCCGCTATTACTCCTTTATACTGCTGAAGTCCGTAAGGTATGTCGTAATGCTTGTCGGAATTGACGTTGCGATGCTGGTAGGTAAACGTCCGAGCCGCTACGGCTTGTGCTTTAAGGACCTCATAATCCCATAGTTTGGATATTTCGCTTGGAACAACGCTTTTTATATAGTCTTCCATAGGTAAATAATTTACTGCCAGAATCTTGTTTTGATCTACTATCAGTTTCAGCGAACCGCGGTAGAGAACTCCGTTGAGCCGAAAAAACTCTGCACGGGTCGGTTGGAACAAAAGTTCCGGAGGAAATGTCAACCTTTTGCCGAATGCTAATGCGCCGTTCGTTATGTGGATTTTTTCATTGAAGCGTGATGCGCGAAAAACGGTTTTGTTGGTTTGCGGATCTATTATTTCAAATGCGTTGTCGATTTGCAATGAAACCGAAGAATCATGAACAAGCTGAGCCCGTACCGTAACGCTTTTGCGTTCAACACGTTTGCCCGCCGCTCGGCAATAGCTTGCCGGCGTCAACATCATTAAACATATAAACCATGAGAGAAAATATTTTATGTTCACCGGCTTGAGAAAAAGTTGCGAAGTATATAGAACACTGCTGTCAGAATAAGGCTTATAAACAAGCAGGTCGCCAACGGGAAATGAAAAGAAAAATTTTTACGGGTGATGTGTATATCTCCGGGCAATATTCCTTCGAAACCGTGGAAATCGACGAAAATAACCATTAGCCCCAAGACAATCAATATAACGCCGGCGATGATGAACAGTACTCCGTATTGACGCAGTATATCCATGGTTGCTCCTTATTAAAACAAGGTTCCCTGACCGCCTTGAAGATCAGGCAGAGGTAGCTTGAGATGTTTGTATGCAAGCCGCGTGGCTTTTCTGCCGCTCGGAGTGCGCTGAATGTATCCTTCCTGAATCAAAAACGGTTCGTATACTTCTTCAATGGTGTCCGGTTCTTCACCAACCGCGACGGCAAGAGAGTTGACTCCAACCGGTCCGCCGGCGAATTTATGTATGATAGTTTCAAGAATCATGATATCCATTTCATCAAGACCCTGTTCGTCGACATCAAGCATATTCATGGCGGCGTCAGCTACCTGTGCAGTTATTCGATTGTTTGCTTTGATCTGTGCGTAATCGCGGACGCGCCTTAGGAGCCCGTTTGTTATACGAGGAGTCCCCCGTGAGCGGCGCGCTATTTCCATTGCGCCGTCGTCGTCTATCTCCACCTGTAAAATTCTTGCTGAACGCAAAATAATCTTTTTAAGCTCAGAAGGCTTGTAATACGATAAGCGGTTGTTCAAGCCGAACCGTGAACGTAACGGTGAGGTCAAAAGACCACTGCGCGTAGTTGCTCCGACTAGGGTGAAGGAAGGTAAGTTTAGCCGGATGTTACGGGCGTTAGGACCTTTGTCAAGAATGATGTCCAACTTGAAATCTTCCATTGCCGAATAGAGGTATTCTTCAACTATGTGGTTTAGTCGATGTATTTCGTCAATAAATACCACATCCCCTTCCTCAAGATTGGTGAGTATTCCCGCCAAGTCGCCGGGGCGTTCGATAACAGGTCCGGAAGTAACCCTGATACTTGATCCCATGGCCCCTGCAATCAAATGCGCAAGAGTGGTTTTACCCAATCCAGGCGGACCGGAAAAAAGACAATGGTCAAGACACTCTCCGCGCTCTCGGGCGGCTTTGATAAACAGCAAAAGCCGCTCTTTGATTTTTTCCTGACCGATAAAATCATCGAATACCGTCGGCCTGAGCGATTGATCAAGCTGAATATCTTTTTCCAGAAATTCGTCTATAAATCTGTCATGCATGTTATAAACACCTGTCATTCAATGACCTTAAGCGCTTGTTTAACCAATTTTTCTATGGCCATTGATTCCGTTCCGAATTGTTTTACCGCTGTGCGAACAGCCTGTTGCGCCTTTTGTTGAGTGTAACCAAGAGAAACCAGCGCGAGTATAGTGTCGGTAACAATGGTTTTTTGAAGATCGTCTCCGCAAATATCAACGGCAATCGCTTCGCCAGCGGGTATTTTTTCTTTCAATTCCAATATTAACCGCTCAGCGGTTTTTTTGCCGATACCCGGAACAAGTGATATCCGTTTGGCATCGCCATTTATCAGAGCGGACTTAAATTCTTTAACCGGTATGCCGGACAAAATACCTAGAGCCACTTTAGGACCTATTTTAGATACACCGATCAACAGGCGGAACAGATCAATTTCTTCATGGGTCGCAAATCCATATAAAAATATACCGTCTTCACGGGTGATCATATGGGTCATGAGAAACAACTTTTCGCCTTTTTTCGGAAGCCGGTCGAAAGTGCTTACAGGTATGTTGACATCAAAACCCACCCCGCCGATGTCTATGACGCAACGTGTAGGTTGTGATGAAACCAGTGTGCCGTTAAGATGCGCAATCACACTTTTGCTCCTTTTGTGAGTTGGTATCGAATAGAATTCTTGTTATGCGCATGACATAACGCCAGCGCCAGAGCATCTGAAACGTCACTTTCCTTTTGCAGGGATCTCAACGACAGTAGCGCCTTGACCATTTTTCTAACCTGATCTTTATCTGCCCGTCCGTAACCTACAACAGATTGTTTGACTTCAAGAGGACTGTACTCATACACATCACAACCGGCTTGCACAGCCGACAAAATAAGTACACCCCTTACTTCGCCCAAACGCATTACTACCTTCTGATTTTTATAATAGAAGGTGCTCTCAATGGAACAACACTGCGGTTGGAATTGTTTTATCACTGATACGAGTTGTTCGTAAATGGAAAAATACCGCGCAGATGTATGCTCCGCTCTGCTTTCCAGACACCCGCATTCAACTAGAAAATTTTCGCCTCGGATGGAGTCTATTATTCCGTATCCGGTACGGTATGTTCCGGGATCAATGCCAATTATTCGCACAGGAATACCTTATCTAAATAAAGAGGTTATAGTAGCATCCACTAAATGCGTTGAGCGAATTATTCTTCTTCAAGTTTTGCCATGATATCGTCTGGGATATCAAAGTTGGCATACACGTTTTGAACATCATCGTTATCTTCGACCGCTTCTACGAAATCGAGTAGCTGTTTCGCATCTTTCTCGTTCTTAATGGGTATCGTAGTGCTTGGTATCGATGTTATCTCAGCCGAAGAAATTTCGATATTTTTGCTTTCAAGAGATTCTTTTACTGCTTCAAGATCGTTCGGCGCAGTTATGATTTCGTAGCTGTCGGATTCGGTTTTAACGTCTTCCGCTCCGGCTTCGAGAGCGGCTGTTAAGACCGTATCTTCATCTGCGGCGCTTTTGTCGATGGTGATGAAACCTTTTTTAGCGAACATCCACGCTACTGCATTCGCTGAGGCCATATTGCCGTTGCGTTTTGTGATTATACTTCGCAGTTCAGCGGTTGTCCTGTTCTTATTGTCAGTCATCACCTCGATGAGAATAGCAACGCCCCCCGGCGCATATGCTTCGTAAATACATTCTTCGTATGAAACGCCCGGCAGTTCTCCGGTACCTTTTTTGATGGCTTTGTCAATGTTGTCGTTGGGCATGTTAGCCGCTTTGGCAGTTATAATAGCCGTTCTTAGACGAGGGTTCATGTCGGGGTCACCGCCACCGCATTTAGCCGCAACCGTGATTTCTTTGCTGAATCGGGAAAATAGTTTTCCGCGTTTTGCGTCGATAGCCGCTTTTTTATGTTTTATACTAGCCCATTTAGAATGACCTGACACGTGTTGATCTCCTTATTGATAAAATAGTTATCATTCTTCCTCTTCTTCCTCCCGCGAAAATTCTGCCTGTACTTTTTTGGCAATCATTGCGGGGACTTCTTCATAATGAGAAAATTCCATAGAGAATGCGGCACTGCCGCCTGTGATGGAACGCAGTTCGGTAGGAAAACGGTACATTTCTACCAACGGGGCTTGAGCTTTTATGCATTGCAACCCCGATCCGGCAGATTCAATACCCATTATTCGTCCGCGTTTAACATTGATTTCACCGGTAACCTGTCCCATAAAGTCATCTCCTACAATAACTTCTATATTCATATACGGTTCAAGCAGTGTGGGATCCGCTTTGGCCGCCGCTTCCTTGAATGCTTTTGAACCTGCAATTTTAAACGCAAGTTCAGAAGAATCGACAGTATGGAAAGATCCGAAATTCAATCTGACTCTGACATCCTGTGTATGGAATCCGGCAAAAACACCCTTTTCGAGAGCCGCTATTATACCTTTTTCTACCGCCGGTATAAATCCTCTTGGGATTACCCCTCCGACAATTTCGTCGACAAATTCAAAACCGGCGCCGTGTTCCATAGGTTCTATTTTGATGAAAACTTCGGCGTATTGTCCTCGTCCGCCGCTTTGTTTTTTATGCTTGCAATGGCCTTCCGCCGGTTTTTTGATGGTTTCACGGTAAGCGACCTTAGGTGTTGTTAATTCTACATCGACGCCATATTTTTTCTTCAGTGTGTCCATCTTGACGCCGATATGCAGATCGCCTAGCCCTGAGATAACCAGTTCTTTGGTTTCAGTGTTGCGTTCTATGCGCAATGTAGGATCTTCGGCGGCGATGTGGTGTAGTCCATTACTGATTTTTTCTTCTTCGCCCGATTTTTTTGCATGCGCGGCAAACGATGTATTAGGCCGTGGAAATTCTATAGACGGATATTCAATAGTGTCGGTAGGATCTGCAAACGTATTTCCGACATGTGTGTTTTTCAATTTTGCCACAGCTATTATTTCACCAGGGAACGCCTCGTGTACCTGCTTTTGTTCTTTTCCCTTAAAAGAGAAAAGATTGTTTACACGTTCCTTGGTCTGGGTAGTCACGTTATACAGGTCGTTGTCCGAGGACAGCACGCCGGATAGTACTCTAATGTAGGTCAACTGGCCTATATATGGATCAGATACTATCTTGAATACTTGGGCGCTATATGGTTCGGAACAAGAAGGTTTGCGCTCTTTAGTTCCGTCCGCGGATTTTTTTTGAGGGAACATATCAGGCGATGGCATATCATTACAGCAAAACTCAATTAATTCTTCTATACCTATGTTAGCCGCCGCCGACCCGCACATGATGGGGATTAGCTTCCGTCCCCGTACGGCTTTTTGCAGTGAACTGACAATTTCTTCTTTCGAAAATTGTTCCCCTTCCAGATATCGCATGGTTAACTCGTCATCTGATTCGGCCAATGTTTCCATGAAGGTTTCGCGGTAAAGCTCGTACATATCTTTGACTGCATCGTTGGTGCAGGTTTCTTTAAGCAGATCAACCACACCTTTGAAACTAGACTGTTGTCCGACCGGTAGATTTACAGGAACACATATATTACCGAATGTTTCACGGATAGTTTCAACTCTTTTGCCGTAATCGGCGTGTTCTTTATCCATTCTATTTATAAATATTAATGTGGGAGTGGCGGTTTTTTCAAGCAGTCGCATTACTTTAGTCGTCTGTACCTGAACACCGGAGACTGCATCTATAACAACAATGGAACAATCAGCGCCGGATATGGCACCTACTGTTTCGCCGAAAAAGTCGTTATAGCCGGGAGTATCCATGATAGTTACATGATAGCCGTTTCTATCGAAGGCAAAGACTTTGCTGTGGATGGTGGTTTTGCGTTCTCTTTCCTCTTCGAAATAATCGGAAAACGATGTTCCGTCATCGACTTTTCCCCAACGGTCTGATTCACCGACTACATGAAAAATTGTGTCCACAAGACTGGTTTTACCGGATTGACTGTGTCCGACAACAGCGAAACTTCTTAATTTGGTTAAATCTTTTTCTTTCATAGAGTTCTCCCGTTCGTAGTCTCACCTGTATGATAAGTAATGCTGTAGAATTGAGTGTTAACTGTAGCAAATATTATTTTAACAAACAAGCATTTTATAAGCAAGAAGATGATTCGGCAAATGTATAAAATTTATACTCATTTTCTCAAGACTAATCTTATTAAAAAATCGCAGAAAAAGGAAAATATTTTATATACGGAATTTGTTTTTTGATTAGCGCAAAGCACAATAATATGCCTTTTCGTGTTGACTTTAATCTCAAGATAGTGTCAAATATAGCATTGTGTAATGCGACCTATTCTAACACGGGATGAATTAATTATGCCGCTAAAAAGAAATCTTCAGGAAAATCACGCCGATAAGCTGAAGTATTATAATATTGCAAAAAAAGTTGTCCAGAATAGAATGGTCTTCTTTTTCCATGTATCCCTATATTGTACTGTAATAATGTTTTTGCTTATCATAAATTTGATGAATTTCAAAGGAGCATACTGGGTTGTATGGCCTGCCGTATTCTGGGCGATAGCCCTTATAGGACATTTCTCGAGCGCGTATGTATTTGTAGACGTCTTCAGTAAAAATCCTATGCAAATAGAGAGATATGCCCGCAGAGCAAGTTTTTATATACATTTAATAGTATATATTTTGACAAATCTTGCGATGGTTTTTTGTAATCTAAAGCATAAACCGGACTATTTTTGGGCGGTTTATCCGATAATGGGATGGGGTATAGGTTTGTTTTACCATTTCTTTTTTGTGTTCATTTTCCGTGGCTGGAACATCAAAAAATGGAAACAGAAAAAAACTATTTATATTATGAAAAAATATTTTGATATAGATCCTTTCGACGAATCGGAATCCTCTGAGTAGCTGTGTTTCCCAATAAACCGGCTGTTAAAAAAGCTTACAGCAACTTTTCTTCTTCAATCAAATTGTTAAATTGAATTTAAAACCGGCAAAATTCGATAGTCTTATTGCAGTCAAGCCACGCAGGATCTAGTATAGGTTGGTTGATAAGGATAGAAAATCCCTTTTCGATCAACTCGTACGCTATAGCAGTATATCGTCCATTGCGATAGTGAACGTCGGCAACAGGCGCTTGGTACGAAGTTGTATCTGTAGCCCTAACCTGCGTTACGAAAAATTTTTCCGATATTTCAGGCGAAATGAACCCTACCGGCAGGTCGATAAATCGTGCTCTTTTGATATAATCTTCAGTTTCGCTACCATACCCAAAAAGCCTGAGCGAAAATCCGCCTAGTTGCCTTAGCGCGTCTTGTGATAATATGGAAATAGGTGTAAAGGGAAGTCGTATCTGCCTGACAGCTTTGAATCCCTCGGTCATTGTAGGTAATGTCAGGGATACCGGTTCGCCGCAGGAATCGGCTACCTTAAAAAAAGAGGCCGCGTTGTCTGATTCATTATGTATGGCTATCGCATTAGCCAACCAATCTTGATCGACGATTTCTATCATGCAGTCGATAATAACAATATGTTTCATTTGATGAAGAGTGGATAAAAGGAGGTTTTTGTTAAATGTGGCGTGCTGTGAATTTGATACTATGTAATCAATGGAATATGAACTTAAAATTCGTTCCAGACGGTCGCAGTGATAGGGAAGCACACAGATAAAAACTTTTCCATTCACAGATTTATGAACCTTAGGTATTATCATCTCCGCTGTAATTGTTTGTTGCGGATGAACCAGTATACCTACGCCTATTCCGTCTGTTGGCAATCCGAAAGAATCCAGACACGGAGAAAATGGCGAGTATAGCGGTTCAACCCCTGCCCGTTGATAGTAGCGTGAGTCGGCAAAAGGAAAAAAATTCATGTCGAATGCTGTTTTTGCGTCTGTTCGCATGGTTTTTTCAAGAACCTGCGCAACGTATTGATCGCCAAGACCGATTCTGCCGTATTTTATGCTGTTTAACCCTGCATCGTATATGCGTTCGGTATATTGTGTGTGTCCGTGTCCGTATCCGAGGAACCGGTAGTCGTATCCGCCGACCGTATCGATACATTTTCGTGTGAAAACCTGTACTTGAGCGCTGGTGATATCCATATCCTGTAAAAAAACAGCTCCGTACCGCCGTACATCGCAACGGTCGTTTTTGTTGTAGATGTTAAACCATGATAAGTGGTTTTCTCCAGACTGTATGAGCGATTGTATGAAAACCGATTCCCATCCTTTTTGTTTGATGCACATATCGTCTTCAAAGATAATTATGAAATCGTGGTTTCTGAAATGATGTAGAATTTTGTTCTTGTTATATACCACACCGCGATTAACTCCGGATTTATACGGGATGTTGTTTTGATCGAGCCATTGTTGTGTACCGTCGGTACTGCCGTCGTCAGCTACGAACAGTTTGAAATCCGATGAGGTAAACCGCCTGATGTCATCGACGAGCGATTTGAGGCGGTGCAGTCTGTTGTATGTTGAAATTCCGATTCCGATTTTTGCGGTCATAATTTTTTCCTGGCGATTACCCATGTGCATATAGGCCATTCCGGTTCGTTGAACCGAGCCAATTCGTTAATCGGATTGTCGCTTTCAGCAGGGATTAATTCCGGCAAGTATCCAAGCTGGCAGTAAAGCCATGCCATGCGGTTGCCCCATGAACCGAGATGCTCCACCTGTGCCCCGCCGGATTCACATAAAAGGCGCAGAGCGTCTGTTGAAAATCTCCAGAAATCTTTTGGATCGCCATGCAACCTGTTTACAAAACAGGTGGTATGCACTATTATACCGCCTTGTTTTACTACCCGAACGCTTTCTTTTACCGCAGTGAAAGGATCGCCTTCTATGTGTTCCAATATTTGATCGGAAACACAAAAATCGAAGGTGTTATCGTCAAATGGCATGTTAATCATGTTTACTTCAGGGTATGTCGTGTTGGTTATCTTAGTTTTAGAAAGACCGAGTGTCTGAAAAAGCCTAAGTGAATTTGAAATGCTAAGGCAGGTTTTATCGGACGAATCATCGTTTTTTAAACGGGTTTTCAGGTCTTCATACATTGAGAATCTGGTTATCCATGAATGTGATTTTGTACCGTTTTTCAAGCAAAATTCTATTAACTTTTTGACGAAATTAGTATCGAGATACAGCATGTATCTTTCCTTTCGTTTATGACCTGAGGATGAGACAAGGATAATCTGTAGCTTTTATAATAACGAAAACTATACTGTTATTCCGGACGGGTTGTAAAGCGGTAAAAATTTTAAAATAGCGAACCTGCAGATAAACTGAGTATCTTAAAATATAAAAGGATATTTCATGTATGCGTTTTTTAATAGCGGTTTCAATAGTTGTTATTGGGGGTTTTTGGATAGTGAAATCATATAATAGCGAAAAAATATTGGAAAAAGCGACAGTTGCCGGAGGGTGTTTCTGGTGTCTTGAACAGCCTTTCGAAGAATTGGATGGGGTGCATGATGTAATTTCAGGATATACAGGAGGTATGGTTGACAATCCGACATACGAGCAGGTGTGTACAGGTAAAACAGGTCATTACGAAGCAGTACAAATAACTTATGACCCTAATGTGGTGTCTTATGAAAAATTGCTGGAAACATTCTGGCGTCAGATTGATCCTACAGACCCTGAAGGACAGTTCGCTGACAGGGGTACACAATATCAAACCGCAATTTTTTATCATGACAACCAACAACAGCAAATCGCTTTGCAATCCAAAAAGAAAATTGACGAGTCGGGATTGTTCGATAAACCTGTTGCAACAAAAATACTTCCCGCAACTAAATTTTATCCTGCCGAGGCGTATCATCAGGATTACTACAAAACATGTTCCTTTGATTACAAGCGGTATCGTTACGGATCGGGTAGAGATTCATTTCTCGAAAAGACATGGTCGAAATAATGATGTGTTTACTGATAAGGAATGTTTTTCCATAAATTAGGATTGGATTTTTCGTCGGTCTGTCCGGTTGACGGATCAGACGTGTCTTTTTGTATGGGAGGAGTTAGGGGAATGCCGGTTTTGTACGGACGGTACAAAGGGTCACCTACAAGAACCATTTGCCATGACAGCAACGGATGTGACGCATGATACGCTTCAGCTAAAGAAAAACCTTCGAATAACGCAGAAAAAAATACAAGAGGGTTGGGAAATGCCTGCAGGTACGGTTCATCGACCGGCCCTATGGTAACCGAAGCGCCTTTAACAAGAAGGTTCGGGCACCAGTAACCATTTGTAGCGTGAAGCATTAGGCACTCGGTAGAGGCAATATGTACTGCAATAGCGCCCGGAACGAAAGTAAAGGAATCCTGAAAATTTTGTAAAGCGTACCACCCCCAATATATCGCGGTATCGGGACAGGAATTTTTCGCAAATAGTTTTCCCGTTCTTTCTACAATTGTATTGATTCCTTTTTCTTCCAGAAGATCGGCTGTTTGGAGCAGAATGGCATCCATAGTTTCGTATGCGCTTTTCGGTTTTGGGTTGTTGTATCCTCTGGTATCTATATAGGCGTTACCGTAGAGACCGTGTTTTTCTGTAGCAATAGTTTCTCGCATAATACGTCTGACTATAGATGGATTGGGTGCATCCAGACGTGCTGTCATGTACATAGGGTATGACCGGTTAAATGGGCGCAGTGATCCGGTTTTTCTTATGTAGTACGGGTTGGTTATCCACCTGTCGAGCGGGTAATTGCGAAACAGCAAGCACAATTCGGAATCAACCGATGCCTCAGGACGTTCTTTCCGAACTTTAGTGAGGTTCGTTTCCAGTTCTTTTATTTTTCCTGATGTTTCTTGAACCAGCGTGTCATCGCGTAGTTGTATAATCCGGTTTTTAAGCTGGTCTAGTTCCTGCTCCAATTTTTTGACTTTTTTCTGTTTATCGGAATCGTCGATGGTCAGCGGTACACGATAAACCAATAAAATGCAGAGAATTTTGTCCTTAAGTTGTTGCTCTTCCAAGTATGCTTCAATAGGTTTTTTTATTGATTCGTTGTAAGTTTCCCTTGATATGCGGTGAAATGATCCGGATACAATATTGAACATGTTTCTTTCGGGTATCCCCCGAAGTTTTTTGTATTCCAAAGCCAGATAAATTGAATCTGTATAATAGCTGTTGTACACCACAAGAACTTCGTCCGGTTGGAGAGCATGCGTTACGCTTAGTCGGCTTAATACTATAAATGAGGCTGTCAAATGTATAATGATAAAATATAAAAATTTTTTCGACAGCATATATCCTCCGAAATATTTTTTGCCCGGCATAGAAAAGAGTCTTTACTTACTGGAAAGGAAACTATAACATAAGTGGTCATTTTATGCAATTGTACATAATAAAAAAGGTTTTCGATGGCAGTTATCGCCGCATACAATCTCACAAAACAGTTTAAAAATTTCACCGCGGTCGACTCAATCAATTTTGAGATCGATGACAGCGAATGTTTCGGGTTCTTAGGCCCTAACGGAGCAGGCAAAACTACAACCATGAAGATGGTCTATTGCATCAGCCCGCGGACACTTGGGTCGTTGACCATTTACGGTATGGACCCACAGACCGACGCCTCCAAAATAAAATCCATTATCGGGGTTGTGCCTCAGGACGATAACCTTGACCCTGAATTGACAGTTGAAGAAAATCTCATTGTTTACGCAAGATTTTTCGGGTTGTCACGCAAACAGTACAGAGCGCGTATAGATGAGCTTACATCATTCATGGAGTTAGAAAAAAAACTTAAAAGCAGGATCAAAGAATTATCCGGCGGCATGAAGCGCAGGCTGGTGTTGGTGCGTGCCCTGCTGAATAATCCGCGTATCTTGATTCTTGACGAACCCACAACCGGGCTTGATCCGCAAGTACGGCATCTGATATGGGAAAAATTGCGCGAACTAAAAACTTCAGGCGTGACCATGCTTCTTACAACCCATTATATGGAAGAGGCAAGCCAACTTTGCGACAGGCTGGTTATTATGGATCAGGGTAAAATTCTTCTTATGGGTAACCCTCATGATTTGGTAGAACAGCATATTCCAAAACATGTTGTGGAATTCAGTCTCAACGGATCATGCCTCAATATGGGCACTATAAGAGAAAAGTACGATTGTATGATCGAAACCTATGGTAGCCGCTGTTACATATATTCCAACTCGGACAGCGTGCTGGCTAATATATGTAAAAATGCAAAGATACAACATAAAATCATTCGCAACGCAACATTTGAAGATCTTTTTTTGAAACTTACCGGCAGGGGATTGAACGAATGAGCGCTATAACGGCTCCGGGTATCTTACGGCGTATTTCAAGCATTTGGCTTAGGCATCAGAAATGTTACTGCAAACATTTATTGGCAAATGGGTTTCCTCCTTTTGTGGAACCCTTGCTGTTTCTTGCCGCTATTGGTATCGGCCTTGGACGGCATATCGATTCGGTAGAAGGTATTAAGTATAGTCATTTCGTTGCATCCGGTTTGCTTGCTTCTACCGCTATGTTCACCGCTACTTTCGAACTGACCTATGGGACGTATATACGAATGGAGTTCGAAAAAGTCTACGATGCTATTTTATCAACACCGGTTGGGCTGACTGACGCTTTTGTCGGTGAAATTCTATGGGCCGGAAGCAAAGGTGTGTTTTTCTCTACAGCCGTTCTGCTGACTATAAGTCTGTTCGGGATGGTGTACTCTCCGCTATGCCTCATAGCTCCTTTGGTAGGCGGTCTGACTGGTATCGTTTACGGTGCGCTCGGTTTGATAGTAACCTCGTATGTCAAAGATATCAACAATTTCAATTTTTATGTAACAGGATGTTGTACCCCTATGTTTTTTCTTTCAGGAATTTTTATACCTATCCGTGAACTACCGGTTTTTTTGCAGAAATTATCATACTGGGTGCCGCTTACACATAGCGTTTCTCTGATACGAGGGCTGATTTTAGGTAAGGTTTCTATGGCGCATGCAGGTAATCTGGTATGGTTATTGATATGTATTCCTATAGTTGTTTTTATTGCTGTTGCACGCATAAGAAAACGCTTGATTGCGTAAGAAAAGCCTTGAAAATAAGCATCTGCAGTAGAGGCTTGCTGATCGCCTAGTTTATAGTCTTATAATATTTTCTTATATAATTTAATGTGTAACTTTTTCAATTTTGACAAATGGAGTGGTAATGAAAGTATATATTTCCTATTCATTGTTAGTTCTTTTGGCTATCCTGCAAATGTCTGTTGGCGAAACATTGTCTCAAGAAAAAAATTTTGATGTTGCTGTCCCTTCAGCATTACTCATGGAACCGCGGACAGGTACGGTGATTTATCAGAAAGATCAGCATAAACGCCTAGTTCCAGCCAGTCTAGTCAAAATTATGACGCTACTTTTAACCTTTGAGTTTGTAAAAGAAAAGAATATTTCTCTCGATACTGTTGTGAAAGTCAGCAGGGAAGCCAGCCTGATCGGCGGGAGACAGATATACCTCAAAGAACGTGAATCCATCACTGTTGAGGAGTTGATCAAATCGGCGGCTATTTTTTCGGCTAATGACGCCGCGTATGCTCTTGCTCAGATGGTTGCGGGTACGGAAGACAGATTCGTTGCCATGATGAACGATAAAGCAAAAGAACTGGGTTTGACAAATACTTATTTCAATAATTCACATGGATTGCCTGGCAAGAGCGGGGAAGAACAACAATATACCACCGCTTATGATCTTGCCCTTCTTGCACGCCATGTTTTTTTCTATTATCCTGAGATGTTTAAGTATACAACCATAAAAAACGATACTATTCGTAACGGAGCTTTCGAACTGGTCACCACCAATAACCTGATGTTCAAACGCGACGATGTCTACGGTCTCAAAACAGGATATATCCGCGCGTCGGGATTTTGCGTTGTAAATATGGCACGACAGGGTGATTTTAATCTGATTGCTGTGGTCATGGGGGCAAACAGCAAACAGGAACGTTTTTCTATAGCCAGCCGTATGCTGGATTACGGCTTTTCAACCTGCGGATACAAAACTATAACGCAATTGCCAAATGAAATTGCCATACCTGTTATCGATGGCATTGCCGAATCGGTTCCTGTCATTCTTGCTACCCCCATTACAATAGTCATTCCGAAGAATAAGGATATCAAACTGAAATTTTCATATCAAACTCCTGTATCGTTGGTTGCTCCGGTTTTATCACAACAGTGGGTCGGCAGAGTTATTATTTCTGCCGGCGAACATCACTCTGTATCTGCTACTTTGCTTACCTCAGGCAACGTAGAGCAGAATAATTCAATACTCGCCCGCTTAAAGCGTTTATTTCGGCGAAAAAATGTTTCGTCATGAATCAAATTTTGTTCTGCCGGCGACGTCGCTCCATATTGAATAGTTGCGATAATAGCACTACGAAATTCTGTGCCGTAAAATAAAAACATAAAAATCAATAAAAAAATCTTGACTTTGTGATTGGTATTTATGTATAACAACAAACCATTAAATGCGTAGCAGATAATGCGCTGGCGTAGCTCAATCGGTAGAGCAGCTGATTTGTAATCAGCAGGTTGCGGGTTCGAGTCCCATCGCCAGCTTTGTTAAACTAATCCCGATATCATCGTGTGGGGAGATACCAAAGCGGTCAAATGGATCAGACTGTAAATCTGACGGCGTATGCCTTCGGAGGTTCAAATCCTCCTCTCCCCACCATAATTCTATAAAAGATATTTACATAAAACATGCCAGAAGCTGGCGTGCTGGCTGTGCGAGCGTAGCTCAATGGTAGAGCCCTGGCCTTCCAAGCCAGACATGTGGGTTCGATTCCCATCGCTCGCTCCATTTTTTTTTATAAGGCTGTTATGGATTGGTTAACAGTCGTAACAATATTTGAGCTTTACCGGTGACACAGTCTATGTTCCTGTTAGATCGGGAAAAAGATTGTATACGGATTTTTTGCATATATTTTTAGGTTGACTCTTGTTGCGGACTTTTTATATAATATCCGAGCATTTTTATAACCGGGGAAGGTTTTGCCTGCCCTCGTAGCTCAGGCGGTAGAGCACATGCATGGTAAGCATGAGGTCACCGGTTCAATCCCGGTCGAGGGCTCTGTTTTTTTATTTTTTACTAAGCAACGACGAAGAGATTGCAACATACAAAGGAGGCATTGTATGGCCAAGGAAAAGTTCGAGAGGACAAAACCGCATGTGAATATCGGAACGATAGGGCACGTGGACCACGGTAAGACGACGTTGACAGCGGCGATAACATTGACGCTGGCGAAAGAAGGGAAAGCGACAGCGCGTACGTTTGATTCGATAGATAATGCTCCTGAAGAGAAGGAGAGAGGGATAACGATAGCGACCGCGCATGTTGAGTATGAGACAGATAAGCGACATTATGCGCATGTGGAT
>JAHDNF010000024.1 GCA_018435605.1 bacterium
AAAGGTCTGACCGTTCTTGATGCTTTTATCGATTTCAGCATAAAGATCGTCGATAATGGCGACCGATTCGACAAGGAGCGATGGTTTTGGGATCATGAAAACCGCGTCTTCCATGTATCTGGTAAACGCGCTGGTTTTGCCGTTCATCTGTTTGATAAAGGGAAATACTTTGTCGCGCACATGCATCAGCATTTCACCGCCTTCCATGTGTTTGAAGTGGCTCCACCGCAATGTTGCACGGTCGATGGTATCCTTATTGATTTTAAAAACGCCGTCAAAAATGGATTCGCAGGATTGACCTGTCCACTCGGCATCTTTTTTCCGTTTCGCATCGTTTTCGTCAAGCCTGCGCATAAACAACAGATACGATATTTGCTCAATCGCGGTAAGCGGATTGGCAATCCCGCCAGCCCAGAATTTGTCCCATAGCTGATTGATGAGCGATTTCATTGGCGCGGTAAGCATAAAAACTCCTTAATTAGCCTGCAATTTTTTCAGTGAATCCCAGAATTTCTTCTATTTCGTTGTTGGTGAATATACCTCGAATCCCTTCAGGATGCAACTGAGTAAACGGCGCGTTGATTAAATCTTTTTTAGCTACTTGCCCGCGTTGTAGAACAAATGTTTTTAGAGTGAGGATGAATTGTATTTGTTTTTCGCTGTAATCAGTATGGTTTCGCAGAAAAGTATCGAATGCGATAGATACAGTTTCCGTAAACGTGGCGATTTCCTCAATGCCTAAAATATGCTTGATAAACTGTATAAAACTCACATGTTTATTATCGTACAGCTGATGCAGGATATCTTCTGTAAGATGCGGATACTGGTCGCGCAAGATAGCGGACAGCTGATGAATTTCCGCGTCAGAAATATCTTCGCCACGGATCAATTTCTGGAGTACCGGATTTGATTTCACCAGTTCTCGGATGAACTCTTCAATCATAGCGCGGTACTTATTGATATTCATGCTTTCGTGTTCAGGGCCGAACTCGACTGTTTCTTTCACCGTCAACAGGTCTCGGATATTTAATTGCCGTTCGGGTATTCGCAACGTTTCTCTGTACTTCATAAGCGGTGCCAGATGTTCGATTACGATATCAAGTTCATCATCTGTGCAGGTTATCCAGAAATGGTTTGTCTGCACTTTTTCGATCAATTCGCGTTCTTTATGCACCACATTAACGGTAAGCGGCAACTCGCCGACTTTTTCTATGACTGTTTCTTTGAGCATTTCATATTTTTCATCATCGTGAATCAACCGTGCTGTTTGCGCTTCTATTATATCCATTTCAAACCGCATTGCCTTAAAATCGGCATCGGACAACACACGCATAATCGGCGCTATATAGTTGCGAAGATAGATTTGTTTATCTTCCGTAACATTGTTCCAGAACGTATCGGTTTTGACCTGATCCAGATGATGCTGATTTTCCAGAATAACCACCGAGTTTTCTGGCAGTGATGCGATATTAGCCCTGATTTTCGCGATAGTTTTTGATTCGATGTGTGCGTCATGCCGCAGTTGGGCGGCGGCCAGTTTGTCTATACGGGCTTCGAATAACCGGACAGGCAAGGGTAATGTGGGAGAAGGTTCTTTGCCTTTCGGTTCCATCTTGAAATAGTCGAAGTTTTCCCAGCAATCAATGATAAGGAATTTATCTTTTTCCGGACACCATGGTTTGATTTTATCCGGATCGAGTATTCGTGTGCCGCGCCCGATCATCTGCCAGAACTTTGTGTATGAAAAAACCGGTTTTGCAAACACAA
>JAHDNF010000011.1 GCA_018435605.1 bacterium
CCTACTTCTGTAGTATAATACGGACTGCCTAGCGTATATCCGCCATCATAGTAGTTCGCAGAATTGCCTGTATCACCGGGATCACCATCTGGGTCATTATTATTCGGAGTATTATCCGTTCCCGTGGCATAGTCGTAATATACTCCGCCCGGTGAATAGTACGCCGCTTTGTACCATTCATCTTCTGAAGGCAACCAGTAGTCCGCTCCGGCAAGGCGCACCACTGACGCTCCCAACGACATATCGTACGCCCCATATTCCGTTGTTGTCGCATCCTGTGCTCCTGTCAACTGACCATTGTGTAGCCAGTTCGCAAACCTCAGCGTATCGTACCACGATACGTACGCTACCGGACGGTTTGCCCAATCAGCTTGAAAATCCGTATTCACGCTGTAAACATAAGAACCCAAACTGCCCGTTCGCTTTATCCCTTTATAATACGTTGAATTATACATATTCGTATTATACAACCCGTACGTGTCCGTCGCCGCCACAGCATTCAAAAACTCCACATACTGCGCTGTTGTTACTTCCGTTGTCGCTATACTGTACTCGTACCCCACCGCTCCGTAACCTGTTTGTGCGTCCGCCGCATTTCCCGCATTGCCGACTTCAGCCCAGTCAAAACTCACTGCTCCCGCGCTACCCGCACTCAACAGCAACACAAGCAACGCTCCATACATTTTCTCCCGATGTCTTCTCATTTCTAAGCTCCTTCTCTCAGGAGCCCCTTACCTATATCCTACTAAGTTTATAGCATCCTTTTTCGCCTTTTGCAAGGACTTGCAACCTTTTTTTTCAGCTTTACCTTGATTCTACACAAAAATATTTCAAGAAATTATCGGGTCTGTCCATATAGACATGAAAGCCGGATGCCTCATCGTTTATCCATGGATACAATTCTTTGTAGAGCTTGCGGACTTCATCAACGCAAGAACCAAGCTCTTATTATCTGAGATGTCGGAGGCACTCTAGTGTCGTGCTATGAGTAGAATATCAAAAACGTCATCGCGAGAAACGAAGCGACGTGACGATCTGTCGATATACAATATACAATGAGATTGCTTTGTAAACTTTGTTTGCTCGCAATGACAGAAGAATTACAGGATAGTTTTTAGATGTTACCTGATTGAACGATACTACAAGCCGGTGTATCATATTTAGCGTAAATAACCGGCGCCGCAGTCCGGAAAATCTTGAAAAATAACGCGGTCAAAGATACAGACTATTACATCCTGATAATTTGCCGATATAGATACTGCCTGAGCAAAAATAGAGATACCTCGGAGAACCGGAAATATAATAATATCATGCGTATTTTCGTAATTGTACCGGCCGGAGTATGTGTGCTATAGTACAACAGGAGGATCATTTTGTATGGAATCTGCGGCATTTACAATATTGCTTATAGACGATGAAGAAGATATCCGCTTCATGCTGGAAAACGCCCTTGAAGGACAAGGCTACAAGGTAGTTACCGCGCAATCCGCTGAAGATGCGGTCGCCAAATTGAGTAGCAACCAGATAAACCTCGTGCTGTCCGATATAGAACTGCCCGGCATGTCCGGCCTTGAACTGCTTACACAAATCAAGATGACATATCCCAACCTGCCGGTAATACTTATGACAGGAAAAGGTTACAGCATGAACGAAGCTCTGCTTGACGGCGCAGACGAATATATAAAAAAACCGTTTGAAATACACGATTTATTCGAGGTAATAGAAAAAACATATCTGCGCACCATGGCCAACAGCATGAATTATTCCGGCGAACTGAACGAAAAAGCCTTCAACAATATGCTAGTTTCAATGGGCATAGTTGACGAAGACCAGATTCGCAAAGCGATGGCAAAACGCCATGAAAACGAAAAATATCTCGCCCATACTCTTGTGCGGCTGGGTATGTGTGTCGAAAAAACAGTTATGCCTCTTCTTGCCGATCATCTTGCCGTAGAGTATTTGTCGCTCAAGGAAACCGAAATCGACCCCAACGCGGTAGCGCAAGTACCCGCTAAGTTCGCCCATCATTACAAAATCATGCCGGTAAGGCTCGACGGCACACGTATTTTTGTCGCTACCATGGACCCGTTGGACGTACATGTGCTCGACGATATGCGCCTTCTGCTCGGATTCGATATAACCGCCTATCTTGCCAGCGAAGAACAGATTATCGCTTCGCTCAAGCAGTATTACGGACTGGGCGCGGAAACCGTAGAGCAGATGATGGACGAAGACGTAGACACCATGGAACTTCCGGAAATCGAGGAAGCCGCCATAGACAGCGAAGACCTTGCGGCGGATGCGTCGATCATCAAATTCGTCAATCAGATATTTTTGGAAGCGTATAAAGACCGAGCCACGGATATTCATATAGAACCTTTCGAGAACGAACTGCGTATCCGATACCGCATAGACGGTATTTTGTACGAAACAAACGTGCCTCCTACAATAAAACGGTTTCAGTCGGCCATAGTGTCGCGTATAAAAATTATGGCGAATTTGAATATAGCCGAACGGCGTCTTCCGCAGGACGGGCGTATAAAACTAAAGATGAGCGAAACGGAAATGGACCTTCGCGTATCTACCCTGCCGACGCCTTACGGAGAAACCACGAATATACGTCTTTTGACCGCCAACAACCAGCTACTCAGCCTCAACCAGCTCGGTTACGGCGACAAAGAACTCGAGATACTCGACCACATAATAAAAAAACCGCACGGAATTATTCTGGTAACCGGTCCTACAGGTTCAGGGAAATCGACTACGCTGTACGCCTGTCTTAAAACCATAAACAGCGCAAAAATGAAAGTGATTACTATCGAAGACCCTATAGAATACCGCATGCACGGCGTATCGCAGATTCAGGTTCTGCCGAAAATCGACCTGACGTTCGCTAGGGCTCTGCGCTCTATGCTCCGCCACGACCCTGACGTAATGATGATCGGAGAAATCCGCGACTACGAAACAGCGGAAGCCGCTATCCGAGCCGCTTTAACCGGACACCTTGTCTTTTCAACTATCCATACCAACGACGCGGCAAGTTCGATTACCCGTCTTATAGATATGGGAGTCGAACCGTACCTTGTGTCGTCGTCGGTGGAATGTATTATCGCCCAGCGTCTTGTGCGTGTGATATGCCCATCTTGCAAACAACCTATCGAATTCAAGCCGATCTACGAACGGGAATTTAAAGGGATACCCGATTTCGACAAGTCCGCCGTACAGCTTTACGAAGGCGCCGGTTGCGAGGCCTGCAAGTTCACGGGATACCGCGGCAGGACAGTTATCTACGAAATCATGATTATGGCAGATAAACTGCGTGAAATGGTTGTACAACACGTACCCGCCAATGTTATAAAGGAAGAAGTAATAAAATCGCAAAAGATGCTGACATTGCGCCAGACCGGACTTATCAAGGCTATGAGGGGCATTACCACAGTGGACGAAGTGCTTAGGGTGGCGCAGGAGGAACTGTTCGATTAATCATGGCTACATTCATCTATAAAGCTAAAAAGGGTCCTTCTAACGTTGTGGAAGGTTCCATAGATGCCGAAAATCAGGCCGACGCTATAAACAAACTGACGTTCATGGGGTATTTCCCTATTTCGGTGACTCCGGCAGGTTCAGGGGTAGCGGTGTCTAGGAAATCCGCTCCGTCGAAAAAAACGGTTCCTCAATCTTCCGGCAAACCGGCTGGCCAGCCTAAAGACAGGTCTGTGCATATTGCTTTGTTTCAACGAATTACCATTCGCGATCTTGGGGCGTTTACCCGTCAGCTGGCAGACCTGCTCGATTCAGGAGTTACCCTTTACAGGTCGGTACAGATTCTATACGAGCAGTGCACAAACCCGCCGTTTAAAAAAGTGCTCGGAGAAATACAACAGAGCATAAAAGACGGCAATACGTTACATGAATCGTTAAGCCGCCATCCGAAAGTTTTTTCGTCTTTATTTGTCAACATGGTCAAATCGGGAGAGATAGGCGGAATGCTTGAAGCAGTGCTCGAACGCCTTGCCGACTTTACAGAGCAGGAAGACGAAACGCGCTCAAAAATAAAATCTGCAATGGTATACCCTATGCTTATGGGCGCGGTCGGAATTTTGATGATCGTCATCCTTTTGACTTTCGTGATTCCGAGGCTGGTAAAATTATTTACCGATATGGGACAGGCTTTGCCTCTTCCAACCCAGATTCTGATAACCATATCCACAATTATGTCCGAATACTGGTGGATGACAGCTATAGGAATTGCCCTTGCGATATACCTGTTCAAACGATGGAAACAAACCGATACCGGCGCGTACATGATAGACAAACTGAAACTGCGGATTCCCGTCATACACGACTTGGTACTCAAAAACGAAATCGCCCGTTTCGGGAGGACGCTGAGTACCCTTCTTAATAACGGCGTACCCATTTTGCAGTCTCTGTCCATTATTGTGGACACCATAGACAACCGCGTAGTACGCGCAGAGATAAAAGACGCAATAGACGACATATCCAAAGGCGCGAAACTTGGCGAATGTTTGCGCAGGTCGACAATATTCCCTGCTTTGTTCATAAACATGGTGGCGGTCGGTGAAGAAAGCGGGCATGTGGAAAAATCGCTGGAAAAAGTCGCCGAATCATACGACAAACAGGTCGACCGGGCGATCAAGGTGTTCACTACCATGCTTGAACCGGTGATGATTGTTGTACTGGGAGCGGTGCTGGGGGCAATTGTCATCAGTATCATCCTGCCGATATTCGATATCAGCAATATTGCCAAATGATGAACCGATTATACTATTTATTAATCAAATAAGCGTTATGAAAAGCATATATATATCTTTACTACTTATTTTCTTAATAATCTTTTCGACTGCCGCCACACAGCTGTTAGGAAGGCCTAACAATGACGGATGGAATACCCGTAAAAGCGATCACTTCATTATAAAATACCGGACAGCCAATGCATTTATCGAAGACGTGGCACGGCTGGCTGAAATGTATTACCATACAATAGAAAAGAGACTCGAACTCAACCGTTTTGACAGGTTCTGGACATGGGATAACCGCTGTCATATAATTATTTACGATACTCAGGACGCATACCGCAACGAAACCGGTATGCCGGAATGGTCGGGCGGATGTGTGGATTACGAAAAAAAGATCATACATACGTTTCCGTGGGCAGATAATTTTCTGGAGGTTTTACTGCCCCATGAAATCGCTCATATCGTGTTTCGGGAATATATCAAGAATAATCCGGCAGTGCCGTTATGGATAGATGAAGGAATCGCGCAGTACTATGAGCGAAACGCCGATATGCGCATGAGGGCTATACTGGACTCTGCGGAACGTAACGCAACCTTGATATCTATGGAACGGCTCATGTCCATACGATCTATCAAGCATGAGGGTTCCGACCCGCAGGTAATGCTTTTCTACGCTCAGTCCAAAAGCATTATTTCCTTCATGATAGAGCGTTACGGACAAAAGAGGTTCGCTGAATTCATACGGCAACTTCGGCAAGGCAAACCGGTTGAGGAAGCATTGCGGTTTACGTACACAGGGACCATTGATTCCCTAAACGCGCTGGAACAAAAATGGATAGAAAGCATACGCAACAGCCGATAACTGTTGCTTTATCGGCTCTAATAGTACATACTGATATGAATTGTTAAAATCGCGAATTGAGTATTTATATACTTAAACCAATAAGGAGGAAAAGGTATTATGCACAAACGACGAACAGCGCAAAAAGGGTTTACACTGGTGGAACTGATGCTGGTGGTTATTATTCTGGGAGTACTAGCCACTATGGCGGTCGTCAAATTCTCTGGAAGAGCACAGGAAGCCAAGATACAGACAACCAAAGGCGAAATCGCCGGCGCATACGGTACAGCGCTACAGTTATTTGAGATCGACTGCGGAAGATACCCGTCTACCGAAGAAGGTTTAAACGCTCTTAAAACCAGTTCGATTAAAGGATGGAAAGGCCCTTACATCAAAACCAAGAGTTTTAATGATGCGTGGGGCAATCCGTATCAATACAGAAGCCCGGGCACCCAAAACGCTGACGATTACGACCTGTATTCTTACGGGCCGGACGGTCAGGAAGGTGGCGGCGATGATATTACCAACTGGCATTCCGAATAACCGAAGGGGTTTTACTTTACTAGAGCTGTCCATGGTAATCATGGTAGTAAGCATTATTGTGGCGATAGCTACCCCTAAATTCAAAGCCACTTACGAAACCATACTGTTTCGCAATACGGTGTACAATCTGGTAAAAATAATGAACTATGCCCGCGACAGAGCAATTATCGAGGGCAAACCGTTTCGAATACATTTTTTCGAGCACGACCGCTCGTTTTGTCTGGAAACCGTAACTGAACCGGAAAAAGAAGAAGAGCAGTCGGGGGCACGCAGGCGGCGGAGCAAATCTAAATCCTCGGAAAAATACGAAATGGTACGCGGCTCAATAGGGCAGAAACTGTTTTTCCCAAAAGATATTTCTATCGACGTTTCCGAACCGAAAGAAGATTATGTTACGTTCTATCCCGACGGCAACGCCGACGAATGCGTCATATATATCGAAGGAAAAAGCAACGTGGTATATACTATTACTACAAAATCGTCGGCAGGGTTCGTCAAGCTGTATCAAGAGAAAAAGAGATTATGAGTTTAAGATCGTTTATCGCCAGATCACACCAATCGCCCGGTTTTCTGCTTCTTGAGGTATTGCTGTCCATAACCATGATTTCCGTCGGATCCAGCGTTATAATGCGCACATATTCCAACAGTATCGCCGCCGGTGTCATATCGCAACAATACGTTGTCGCCGCGAATTTGCTGGAACGGCAATTCTGGGATATTCTTTCGCTTAAGGAAATTTCTTCCGCTGTTACTGAAGGTGTTTTTGACAAACCTTACGACAATTATTCGTTTACAGTGCAAATTGAGGAACAAATGCCCGAACTCAGCGCGGAAACGGATTTCGCGGAAATTCCCGCTACCGCGCCCCTAACGCCCGGCGCAGTGCAAACCGTACAGGAAGAAGAACCGATCTATATTCTTTATAAAATAGAAGTTTCCGTAAAATGGACATACCGCAAGGATGAAAAACAGCTGACACAGCGAACCGCAGTTATCCGCAAACAACCCGAAGACGAGAAACTCGACGATTTTTCGACTGATTGAGGAGAATAAAATGAACACCGTTCAGGCGCGCCGAAATTTTACGCTTCTCGAATTGCTTATAGCGCTTTCCCTGTTCGCCACTATAATGGTTTCGCTTTATTCGGCGCTGTCTGTAGGTATTGTCGCATGGAAACGGGGCGATCAGGGTTCAAACCTTCATCAACGCGCCAGAATTATACTGGATACCATGGTAACCGACATACGAAAATGCGTATATTTCGACTACATCCAGTTTCTCGGCCAAGCGAACGAAGTGTATTTTCCGGTCGCTATTCCGGTAACCAAAGTTACGTCCAAGGATAAAACCGTGTTTGACACCAGCATCTTTAAAATAACGTATTTTATGGACAAAACAAGTTACCGGCATAAATACAAGTCGCTCATGAGGCTTCAGGAAACTTTTCTCAAAAGCCTTGACGAGAGCAGGCGCGAGGCTAAAGTCCTTTCCGATGATATAGATGAACTCAGTTTTCAATACATTTATATAAAAAGCAAGGAAGAGATAGAGATGCTTTCCGAATTCGATTCGCCCCTTTACTGGGAAACCGACTGGAAGGTTAAAAACAAAATACCCAGAAGCGTTAAGATCAAACTTGTGCTGGTGGATCAGCCGGGAACATCCGACGAAAACAAAATTACCTTTGAGCGTACGGTATTCATACCTATAGGAACCTTTGAAGAATACCCCGAAGAGGAAGATTGACGCGCATGGAAAAAAATCGGCAAAAAAAACATAGCGGCGGCATGATCCTGATTATGGTTATGTGGATACTGACCATTTTGTCGCTGTTTGCCGTTGGGTTAGGCTACCGAAGTTCCATCGAGTTGCGTCTGACGAGCATGTATTTGAGCAAACTCAGGGCAACCTATCTGGGACAGGAAGCGGTGTATACCGTATTTTTCCACATAGCAAACGATCAAGACCGTAATGTTGACGCTTATAACGAACCGTGGGGAAACTCACCCGACCTGTTTTTCGAGGCGGATTACGAAGACGCCAAGGTTACTGTTGTCCATTTCACGGAAAATAATGACAGGGAAAAGGTCGAGCTATACGGCGCGTCGGATGAAATGGGCAAGATAGATATCAATACCATCCCTCAGGAAATACTCGAATCGGATTACTGGAAAGAAGAGTTCGCTATGGATGAAGAGCTGATAACCGTAATCACACATTGGCGTCAAGACACCAAAAAAGACAAAGACCTCGATAACTGGTATAAAACCACATACGGTTACAAAGCCCGTCACGCTCCGCTTCAAATAATTGAGGAAATGCATTTTATGAAGAATTTTGCCTCGACTAGTTCTGAAAAAAATAAAAAACGTAAGAAATTGTATGATATACTTACCTGTTACGGGCCCGGTCAGGTAAACATGAACACAGCTCCATCGGAAGTGCTAAAGGCGCTGTTTGTCAGCCAAGGTCCGCGCACTGAGTTTCCGCGTTCCGACCGCGACGAGTTGGTGCGCTTGATCATCGAATACCGCAACGGCGACGACGGACTGCCGGGCACTACCGACGACCAGATATTTAAGGATATCAACATCGAAACAGCCATAGAAACCCGTGACGCAAAAAAAATCAGTATGCTCAACTGGTTGCGCACCAAAAAACTCATCTCGGTAACATCCGATTATTTTCGTATCAATGCGGTGGTATCGTTTCCCGGCAGAAACCTTGATAAAACCATAAACGCTGTAGTAACACGTTCTAAAGACTACGCAATAAAACAATCGGAAAAAGACAAAAAAAAATCGCGGACAGTAACCGTAACAGACCGAAAACTTGATGAAGATATTGACGTCATGCAAATATTAAAATATTTTGAAGATTGATAACGGTTATGATACACTGTGTCAAACCTTCAATTTGAGGAACTATGGGTATAGATTCGTCCAATTCATTAATCACAAAAGCCGCAGGTAAAAAAACTCAACGGCCTAAGGGTTCCGGTTCGCCGCGTATAGGTATAGAGCTGGATTCCGTATGCGCGAAAGCCGTAGAACTTAGAATAAAATCCAACGGCGATCTTGTCATAGATCATCTGGCGGTCACGGAGTTGAGTTATTTTACTTATGACGAAGTGCCGTTACTGCTTCGCAACTTTATGCGAGATTATGGGTTTAAGAAAAGAAAAATAGTGTCTTGTTTTCCGCGCAACCTGTGTACTATTCGTTTCATGCAGTTGCCATCGGTCAACCATAGAGAAATTCAGGAAATGGTGGGGTTTCAGGCAATCAAGCAAATCCCGTACAACCGCGAAGATATGATTGTAGACCATGAAATCGTCTCTAAATCGGAAACCGGCTATTCCGACGTATTGCTTGCCATAGTCCATAAAAACGTAATATACCAGCACATTGACGCCATAGAAGGCGCGGGCTACCTTACGACCCGTATAGATATAAACTCGCAGGCCGCTTTGCGGACATATCTATATTTTAAAAACCGCGATACACTTCAAGCCGCAACCGGTAGCAACCGGCAGGATTCATCCGTTTCACAGGTAAAACCTGTATATGTTGCGTTCATCAACATAGATTATACCCAGACCAACATACAGATCACCGGTAGCGACCGGCTTGTATTTACCCGCGGCATAATGCACGGTATCATGCATCTGATTCTTAAAGAAAAAAAGTTTCAGGCGGAATCGGCAAATATCAACTGGCAGTCCGAACTTATGGACGAACTTCGCCGGTCTTTCGCAGTGTTTTCCCGAGAACAGCAAGGCGCGTTCATCGAAAAAATCGTGCTTGCAGGAGGTGTATCCAATTTTCATAATATCGAACGCAATATCAGCACACGGTTTCAAGTTCCTGTTGAGGTTTTCAACCTGCGCGACCACATTGCCGGACTTGAAAAGTTTGAAGACAAACTGACTATACAGGGCAAGGAAATTTCACCTTTAGCGCCAATAGGCATGCTCCTGCAAGACCCTTATCATCAACTTGACATGATACCGGACTACATAAAGCGGCAACGCAGAAATAAACGCAGAATGGCAAGCCTCGCTGTAGCGTCGCTGATTATGGCAGGATTGCTTACGGTGGGAGCGGTAAATTTCTATGCCGAGGTCAACTTAAAATCACAGGAAATCGCGCTTTTGCAAAGTAAACTCGATGCGCTGTCTCCGAGAGTAAAAAAACTCGAACAGATGCGGACAAAAATCAATCTTATCAGAGATCATGTGGGCACAACGCGCATGAGCCTCGATTTTCTGCGCGAGTTATACCTCATTATCCCTGAAGACATCGCTCTTGCAGGGTTTCTTTATGATGAAACCAAATACATCATCATCAAAGGCACGGCGGAAACCATGTCCAACGTATTCGATCTAATACCGAAAATAGAGGAATCCAACTTTTTCGAAAAGGTTTCGTCACGAGGGGTTAAACGCCGTAAAGTCGGCCAGAAAGAAGTCGTGGATTTTGAAATTCAATGTTCACTGATAAAAGAAGAAGACGCGCAGGCGCAGACCGCGCGTAAACCTGCCGGCGATCAAACGGACGCGCAGGCAGTCCGGCAACCGGAACAGCAGGTTAAACCTGTTAAACCGCCTGAACCTGCTCAAACCGTGCCTGCCGACGTACAGGATATTCAACAGCAGAAAATCGACGCAATTATACAAGACGAGCAGGACCCGGCAAAAAAAGCTATTTTACTTCAGACCGACCAGCAACAGGAACTTTTGCCGGAAGAAGTGAAACGGATGAAGGCAGAACAACTAAAGGCTATTGAGGAAGAAGAGTTTCGGCGGTTCCAAGGAAGCGCCCTGCCCGCCGAACAACAGGAGCTACTTCGGGAACGGCTGAGGCAGAAATATATGCAACAGGGGGTCGATGAGCCTCCCGACCCGTATTCGGGGTTCAAGCAACTGCCGGGAATACCGGAAGCTGTACGTCAACGAAAAATACCCAGACAGGAAAAGGCTGAATGAGCATATTTTCACAATTGACACAACGGGAAAGAAGACTGCTTTCAATCACGGTATTAATACTCGGCTCGGTCGGGTTGTATATCTACGTAATCGAGCCGTTATGGCAGTTTTGGGTTAACCGTAGCGTCACAATAGTCAACCTTAAAAAACAGCTTAACCGAGATGAAATCATACTCAGCCGCGAGGACACCATCGTAAACGAATACCTTTTTTACGAGAAGAAACTGAAGTTTCATGGATCGGATCAGGAAAAAACTGCTCAGATTTTAAAAGAAATCGAAACGTCCGCAAGAAATAACGGCGTTAATATCAACGATATGAAACCCCAGCAAATTTTGGATGAGGATTTTTATAAATTTTACCGAATCGAGCTGGAAGGCGAAGCGGATATAATGGCGCTGTCCCGTTTTATATACGATCTGCAGATATCTCAGCAGGCGCTTAGGGTAACCCGTCTGCAGATTACGGCAAGTTCAGCAAAACCGCATCTTTTGAAGATCGACATCATAATCACCAAGATAATTTTGCAGTAATTTTTTACCCGCAATGCGTACAGAACTGATTGCGTTCGGCACAAAAACAGAAAGCAGGTTACGAAGATGTCTATAAAAAGCACCGGCGACTTTTATTCTTTTCATTAAAAAATCGATTACCGGCGTTTTTTAAAAGCAAGGCAAAGAAGGCCGCTTAAAAATAAAGTAGCGGTAATTGGTTCCGGAACCGGATTATAATTGAACTCAAGCGTAGCATGATAAACTCTGTTATCCGATGAGTCAGGTACAGTTAAGTTATATTTTATTTCATACATATCAAATGCATCTGTCCTTAAATAATATTCAAACGAATATTTTTGTATGTTGGCAACACTTGATTCAGGCACAACATACGATACATTCAGGTCAATCCAGTCTTCCCAACCGCCTGTGCTGTGGTAACGTATTTCAACAGAATTAAATACGATGTTTTCCGTTCCCGAAGACTGCCAGCTTCCCATAACCAGCGTCAGGTAATCTTCCTTCACGGAAGAATCGAAAATGGCTACTTTGATTTCCGATGAATAATCGCCTAAAAATGTAGTGATACTGTTTGCAGTAAGATTTCTGCGAAAAATAATATCGCCGTCTCTAAAATCAGTGCCTTTCCAGTATTGCAGGTTATAATAAGAGCCGTTTGTATCATCTATGCCCGGCCCGCGGACTAAGTAATCACCCTGTTGACCTGTCGGGTTGTCATACCGCCACGCTATAAAATCTTTATCCAAAGTATAGGCGACGCAGGCTTGCATCAAGATAACAACGCATAATATATATTTTATCATAAAATCCTCCCGGCAGTTGTTGCCCTGTTTTTTTATTCTTATAGGAATTATAGCACTGATACTGATGATAATCAATAGGTTGTAAAAATATTTATGAATCGATTGGCGGCAAATACGGCCTAGAGATCAGCTCTTAAAAAAACACACGAAACAACGGAAATGCTTGATTTTATCAGAAAGCTGAGATATAGTCTGTTCGGCTCGATAAACCGAAAAATTAAGGGTGAACTATGACGCATAAACCTCCTGTTATAGCTATGGATCTTGAAGGCGTGCTTGTTCCTGAAATATGGATAGCGGTCGCCGTAAAAACCGGAATAGACGCTTTACGCCTTACAACACGCGACGTGTCGGATTACGACAAGCTGATGCGCGGGCGTCTGGATATACTAAAATCCCATTCGCTTACTATTACAGATATACAGGAAGTAATATCAACGCTAGACCCGCTTGACGGAGCGAAAAATTACCTCGACAGGATTCGAAAGGTAACCCAGTTGATTTTGCTGTCGGATACGTTTTACGAATTCGCGTATCCGCTGATGAAGAAGCTAGATTATCCAACATTGTTCTGTAACTCCCTTATTATCGATGAGCACGGAACCATTACCGGCTACCAGCTTCGAAAGCAGGACGGTAAACGCACGGCGGTCAAGGCTCTCAAAGAATGCGGATTCCGAGTTCTGGCCGTAGGCGATTCTTACAATGACACGACAATGCTCGGCGAAGCGGATGCCGGTATCCTGTTCAATGCTCCGCAAAACGTCGCTGACGAGTTCCCGCAGTTTCCCCGCCTGACCGATTTCGACAGGCTGTTCGAGGCTGTTTCGGATTTCATAGTCCGGTAATTTTACCGAATCCGTGCTTTTTTGTTTTTTCTTGTCCTCTTTTTCCGGGTCATATGATATAGTACTGGATAACTTTACCCGCTTTTAATACCTTTTCACACTGGAGGGATATACCATGGACAAACTTTCGCAAATGTTTTCACTTCAAAAAGAACTGAATAAGAGAATCGGTGTGGACACCGATTCCATGGACGACGACAAGCGCGTAGAATGGATTCTAAACTACTCCCGCGCGCTCGGTCAGGAACTTGCCGAGCTGGTGGACAGCGTGCCGTGGAAATGGTGGGCTAAATATCAGACATTCGACAAACAAAACGCCAGAGTGGAAATCGTAGACCTGTTCCATTTTCTTATTTCGCTCGCACAGACAGCGGGGTTAACCGCCGATGACGTTTTCGATCTTTACACAAAGAAGAACAAGGTCAATCATAACCGTCAGGATTCCGGTTACGAAAAGAAAGACGAATCGGACAACATATCTATGTTCGCCAAATCGGGCGAATAAGTAGCGGATCTGGAAAAATTGAAAAAAGTTTCAATAAAGTTTCTTTCACATACGTTATAGTGTATGAAGAAAGGAACTGCTATGGGCGTTATTGACGATACGACATTATTCAATTTAATCAGACAGGGCGATGTAACCGCCGCAGACAAATTGGTCAACCGGTGGCATTCCATGTTCACCGGTTTCATCGCTCGCATCACCGGCATAGACGATGCGGCTGATATCGTTCAGGATACATATCTTACCTTATTTAAAAAATTTCATACTTTCAAGAACATCAACCACGCGCGTCGGTTTATGTATAAAACCGGTTATAACCGCGCCATAGACCTATACCGCAAAAAACGCACTCACGCTTTGGCGCATACCGAAATCAAGCGCAACATGACAGGTTCGTCATCCGGATTAGACAGCCGTTTACTGCACGATTTGAATAACGCAGTAACTATACTTCCTGCGAAAGAAAAAGCGGTTATCGCGCTGAAAATTCAACACGATTTTACTGCCCGTGAAATCGCTGTCCATCTGGGTATACCGACCGGTACCGTTCTGTACCGAATCCATAACGCTTTGAAAACAATGCGGCAGTTCTTATCGTCGCGTCAAATACAGGAGGATCAGTCATGAAAACTCGCGGGTTTACGTCAGAACAAATTCTAAACCAGTTGCGGTCGCATAAAGACACCTTGTTTCAAACCGATGCGAGCGAATATCGCTGGAAAGGGTTTTCCGACGATCATTTAAAGGCGGTACAGGCAATACCTGCAAATATACGCAGGCGTCATGCAATAATTGCCGCAAGCGCGGTTTGCGCCGCTTTGGCTGTTGTGTCGTTGAGTCTATATGTGCTGATAGTCGGCGTGCCTGCTCCTGCCCCGGAGACTGTTGTGCCTGCCGTAGCTCGGCAGGAGGTTTTGGAAGAATCGGATTGGTATATGGAATCGGATTCATGGGAAGATATACTTGATCCGGCGGAACTTGATATGGAAGACACGCTTTACGCTATTCCGCAGGTTGAACAAAATTTATATATAATGGAAATGCAATTGCAGTGGCTTGCGCAACCACAATGGTAATCATAACACACCAATAGTAAAGGAGATCACACTATGAAACGTTTAACCGCATTAGCCGCCATACTTATGGCAGTAGTATTGACCGGCACAGGGTTTGCCCAACATGGTGAATATCCGCCTGAGGGTATGCGCAGATTCGGCGACAAACATTCAAAAATGGAAAAAATGCGCGACCGGATGGAAAAGATGGAGGCGTACATGGACGACTTGTCCGAATACGATCCGGAAATAAAAGACTTGTTCGATCAGGTAAAAGAGTCCACAAGCAAGCGTTCGCGCAGATTTCTGCATCAGCTGGCACGTGAAGGGCGATATGTAATGGCAGTAGATCATCCGGACAGCGGATCAGACCTAAAAAATCTGTTTACCCAGTATATCAAACTCGAACTCAACACTATTATTCTGTCCGATCAAATCGCTTCTGCTCCGCAACAAGGCGACGCTGAAGCCTTAAACGCCCAGCTTCGCGATATGGTTTCCCAGTCGTTCGACATCAAGCAACAGTTACGCGCGCAAAGGCTGGTGTTTCTGGAAAGAAAACTGGAAAAAACCAAGGAACAACTGGAATACCGCGCCTCTAATAGAGACAAAATCATCGAGCAGAGGCTTCAATCTCTTCTGTCAACTGAAGAGCAAATCGAATGGTAAATCGACCGGAATGCGGGCGATGCGGTTTTAAAATCCATCGCCCGCGCCCTTCCAGCCTTAAATCCCCGTAAAAGATACTATACCGATCATTGAAACATGCCGATATACACTCTATGGATAATAATGTCAACCATGAAACCACGGGGATATGCCATGCATAAGCAAATTTTGGTAACTGTCTGTATATTGGCGCTGGTAACAGCCTGCGGGTGTTCGAAAAAAGAAGACGGTACGGAATTAATAGACAGCGGTAAAGAAAAAATAGCTACCGGAAATTTTAAGGAAGCAGTTGACGACCTGACATCGGCGCTGGTCAAAAATCCGCTTAACGCCAAAGCGTTTTTTCACCGCGCGACCGCTTATGTAGGAACAGGAGAATACGAGAACGCAATTACGGATTTTACCCGATGTATCCGCATAGAACCTAACGACCCGACGACTTATCTGTTTCGAGGGTCGGTGTATGTGCTGGTCGGTAAAATAAATGAGGCATTCAACGATTTTGCCATATCGATAAAGCTCAATCCGACCAATCCGACTATTTACCAGTACCGCAGTGCATTATACCGCAAAATCAACAAACTGGATATGGCTATAGCCGATATGGAAACGGTGCTGGAGCTCATCCCTGAATCGGCAAACGATCATCTGGCCATGGCGAAAATGTGCGAGATGGCAGGCGACACAACCAGAGCGTTGCTTGAATACCAAAAGTTCATCGAATGCGCACCGCCGTATACCAGTCCGAAAACGATCGCTTTAGCTAAAGAAAAGATAGAAACGCTCGATTAGTTGTATGTTATGAAAAAAAAACTGTATCCCGCGCTTATTTTGTCAGTCGGAATAGCCATGCTGGCAACAATACTTTCATGTTCGCCGCCGTCTTTTGTGAAAGAACTGCGCAAAGCGGAGAAACAACTGGATTCCGGATTGTATGCACACGCGGTAAAAACCTGCACTGCAATGTTATCACGGGACCCGTTGCTGGCGCAGGCATATCTTTATAGAGGAATCGCTTATCATAAACAGGGAAATTCCGGATTGGCGCTCGCCGATTTTTCTTCAGCGATACAGACTCGGCCCGGGTATGCGGAGGCGTTTTATAACCGTGGACTCGTATACGAAGACCTCGCGGATACTGATAAAGCGATTTCAAGTTATACGAATGCTATAGATCTGAATCCGCGTTATGCCGAGGCCTATGAACGGCGCGCTCCTCTGCTTGAATCTCAAATGGATTTTTCATCTGCGGCGCAGGATTACAGAAAACTCGTCGAGCTTAAGCCGAAACATGTGCAGGCGCATTTCCGTCTTGCGGTGTTGTATCTGGATGAAGGACAGTTCCATAAATCAACCCAGCATTGCGCTACGGCTATCAAGCTCGGCATGAAAACTCCGGCTATATATTTGACCCGCGGCATAGGGTATCTTTTTATGGGGTGTTATGACGACGCGATAAACGATTTAGACTCATCTGTGAAACTCGACAAATCGCAGGTAGAGCCGTACATATACCGCGCTGTGGCATATACCCATAAAGGAATATTCGACAAAGCCCTTGACGATTGCTCAGCCGCAATTGAACGCGACCCTGAAAACATAAAGGCTCTCAACAGCACAGCATTTGTCTATTTACAGATGAATAAACCGGAAACCGCTATGGAATATTGCCGAAAAGCGCTGGATATCGATCCGTATGATGCGGGAACATATATCAACCTCGGTTTGGCTTTGGATAAAAAAGGCTCGTTTAGCGATGCCATAGCGCAATTCGACAAAGCGATTTCCCTTAAACCTAACCTGCCTGAGGCATATTTCAACAAAGCGGAAATACTGGAAAAAACCGGCATGGTTTCCAGAGCGCTAGAGGTATACCGTGTATTTATATACGGCGTACAAGGCGCCCCTCAAACCGACATAACTCTGGCGCAAAAAAAAATACGTGAACTGGAACTAAAACTGCGTACAATGGAAAAAAAAGAGTAACCCGCTCAATACACCGGTTGAATATGTAGAAAATATATACTATAATCCCAATAAAGGCTGTCACTGCCGCACAGCGGCGCAGGTGTAACTATCAATACAATGATTAATAAAGGACACTGATATGACTGATTATCGTTTTGCCACATTGTTAATGATAATTTGTATAACTTTGACTGCCGGATGCGACCGCAATACGGAATCAGTCGGGAAGTACGATATCAAGCAGGCGCAAAACGATGCTTTTCAGTATTTTGAGCAGGCCAACACATTGTGCGTGCAAGGCGAGTATAAAAAAGCGATAGAGAGTTGCAACAAGGCTTTGGAGCTTAACCCTGACTTTGCAAACGTATACAGCTTACGCGGGAGGGCGTACACTTACTCAGGCGAATATGAAAAAGCGATTATGGATTTTGATACTGCCTTACGGCTTAACCCCGACTATATCCTTGCTCATTTTTTTATTGGCAGCGCGTACGCCGAATCCGGCGACAAACAGTCCGCAGTTGACGCATTCAGGGCTTTTATTCAGTATACCGACCCTGATATGGCGTATCTGCAGGAACAGGCGAAACAAAAAATAGAGGAATTAGAAAACGCCCGCTAACTGCTTTAAGGTGACAGTGAGAAATCGATAGCGTTTATTGATTTTCAGCTATTTCATAATATGTTGGCGTTTTGCACGTTAAACATGATTCCATTTTTAATCTTGTAAGCCGTTAAGAACGATTTAAAAAAAAGACTTGAACCGGCTGTTTTTTTGTATAATAATGATGCCACATACTCCAACAATATCGGGATGCGTATGGAACTGAAAGATTTTCAGACAGTTATCGCTAAGCGAAAATTTTTTGCCGCCGCGCTTTTTTTGTCGGTCTTGATATCCGCGTTGTCCTGCCGTGTAACCGCCACTACAATGGACAGCCCTCTAATACATAAAGTACGTCGAGGTGAAACGTTATGGGAAATATCAATCAAATACAAGATTCCCATGAGCCGTCTGATAGAGGTAAACGAACTTACAGACATAAACAAACTCAAAGTCGACCAGTCGCTGGTTATTCCTGTTGTCCCGTCTAAAACCGAATCCGCAACGCTTAACCCGAGCGGTCAATCGGGTATGTATCATCGTCTGCAGAAAGGCGATACATTATGGCATTTATCCAGACGCTATCAGGTATCCGCTGAAGAAATTATAAAAGCGAACAATATTCTTGCTCCAGACAGCCTGAAGATAGGGCAGGTGCTTTTTATACCCATGACGCCGGCTCAGTTGGAATCTCTCAATTCCGTAGAAAAAATGAAGCTGGCTGTACGGCGTCTTGTCGCCGTTTCCCCTGTAGTTGAGGCGCGTAAATGGCAGTACATAGTAGTTCACCACAGCGCTACCGATGTAGGCAACGCAAAAAGTTTCCACTCGTTTCATAAGTTCAAGCGGCACATGGCAAACGGATTGGCGTACCATTTCGTCATAACCAACGGCAACAAATCGCGCGACGGCGAAATTGAGGTTGGCAACCGCTGGACACAGCAGATACAAGGCGGCCATGTCAAATCGGACTACTACAACAATTACGGCATAGGTATTTGCATAGTAGGCAACTTTATGAAATATATTCCTACAGATCGCCAGTTTTATTCTCTGCAAGTGCTTGTGCAAGTGCTTCAGGAACAATACGGTATTCAAGCGCAGAGGGTAATCGGTCACGGAGAAATTCCGAAAGAGTACACGGAATGTCCGGGCAAGCTGTTTCCCATGCGCCAATTGAGATCGAAACTGCTTTATTGACACACCTTGAGTATTCTTATCTTGTCATTATCATTCTTGACGTATGACGATTCCCTGTGTCAAAATATCGAAAACAGGTAGAATCTTTATGGGGATATTATGCCGTCAGTTAGTGACTATATTAAAACAGCCGGTACCATAGCCGATCGGGCGATAACACACATTATACACGGCGATGTGCTTACCGTGCAGTGGGAATCAGCGGATATTTCCGGCATTGAAAACTGTATGCGGCAGGTTCTCGAAATCGAGCCTGATAATCCGCGCTGGCAGTATATAGACGCATGTCTTGCGATTGCGCAGGGACGGTACGCCACAGGTATGGAATCCATCCGCAATATAGCCAGCTTGTATCCTGATTTTACCGAGGCGCAAGGTTTCGCGGAGAATCCGGACAGGTGGTTTTCGCCTTTTTGTTATCCGGCGTGGCGCGATAACATTGGCGAACTGCCCGAGCATTTCGCCAATCTGCCTCGAGGCGGAACTCTGCTTGTTTCAATGCGAGACTGCGTAGACAGGGTAGTCGGTTTTTTTCGCCATTGCGAACCGGGATATTGCGTTTTGTCAAAGAAAACTACTGTAGACATCGATATAAAACTTCTCGACACACCGTTCGGGCTCATAGCCGGCGCGTATCTGATAATCGATCCCGGCAAACGCGGCGGACGTCTTAGCGAAACTATGCTTTCCTGCGACAAAATACCGCCTCAGTTACAGGATATGAGCAGTGCCGGGTATTGGCTTTTGCGATTGCTTGCCGGCCAGTCGTATACATTTATTCTTCTTCATGATATACAAACAGGCACGGTTTATCGAAAAAAACATTATTTCAACGCGCAGAATAAAAAGCTACTCAACGCCATAGCTGACCGCTTGTCCGGAATATCACCCTTGCAGAACTGGGACAGGAATGAGTTTCTTAAGGCTCAACAATACTACATGCAACACGTAACCATAGATAATTTCTTGGAATAAACGAGGATACGTTATGACGAACCATAATGCCGAGCCTGAAAATACACAGTTCGACCGCCATGACCTGATGACGATCGTCGATGTATGCAAACTGATGAACAGCGCCATGCATTACGACCCGCTGATCGAGCAGATAATGGATTTTTCCACGCGGGTTATGAATGTGGAAGGCGCATCGGTGCTTTTGCATGACGAAACGATCAACAAGCTGATTTTCCATTTCAGTACAGGGGAATGTTCGCAAAGCCTTAAAAAAATCGTGCTAAATACAGACGAGGGTATCGCAGGGTGGGTTTATCAGAATTCTACGCCTGTGTTATCCAACGATTTAAGCAATGACGAGCGGTTTTGCTCAAGGGTGGACACTTCCGTTGATTTCGTTACCCGTTCGATTTTGGCAGTACCTCTGACCCTTGAAAATCACACAATAGGTGTTTTTGAGCTTGTCAACAGGAAGGATCCGCAAGGGTTCGTCAGGCGTGACCTTCTGCTTGCCGAAGGGATTGCCGCTCAGGTCGCTCTTGCGCTGGAACGTGTTCGCCTCATTCACGAGAACATGACTGTCAACCGGTTGGCTACAATCGGAGAAACCGTAGCGGGGCTGGCGCATTACATAAAAAATATTCTTACAGGACTGGAGGGAACCCGCCATCTTATCGGCATCGCTCTTCGCGATAACGACCATGGGAGAATACAAAAAATGTGGCCGGTTCTGGAAAACAGCATCAACAAAATATCCACATTAACCCTTGACATGCTTGAGTTTTCTAAAGACAGGAAACCCGATTACACCTGCAAAAACATCAACGACATAATAGCGGAAGCAATGGAGCTGTGTGATAAAAAAGCCGACAGTCTGGGTATTGCCCTGCACAGCCGGCTCGATCCGGCTATGATGCCCGCGTACTTCGACTGCACCGGTATTTTCAGATGTTTGCTCAACATGCTGACCAACAGTATTGACGCATGCAAAGATACTGAAAATCCGGTTATTACTGTCAGTTCTCATTTCGACCGCGAAAACCTGACTGTAAAGGTTGCTGACAACGGTTGCGGTATGTCGCCGGAGATAATCGAGAAAATCATGATGTCGAAATTTTTCAGTACGAAGGGGTCAAAAGGCACGGGGCTCGGTGTGCCTGTAATTCGGAAAATTATATCGGAACATGCAGGCTCTCTTGATATTGCTTCACGGCAAGGCGAAGGGAGCGAAATTACATTCAAGATTCCCGCCCTGTTTCAACTGCCGGAACAAATAGATTAGCAGTTGACCTTAAGGATACTCGATATATAGCGGTTTTGCTCAGGTTTATTAGAATTCGGAACACTAACCGGAATATCCGGCAGGATTACCATGAAGAATTTTCAAAAATCGGGAATTTTTCTTTGAAGAATATGAAATAAACTACTGTAGCGATAATCAAAACGTAAATGACAATACTTATCGGGCTGAAAAACAATTTTCGGAGAAACAATGTAAATCTATTGATATGAGCCAGTTCATCAAGATTATGCTCAAGAGCGCCTAGAATTTTCTGGAACTCAATATATTTTTCATGCCAAACCGATGTAACCCGTTTTGCCATGCCTTCCGATAAAGCTGAAGCGTCCGCGAGAGTTACGACTTGTGTGATAATATCAAGCGCTTTGGAATCTTTCTCTTTTTGCATCCCCAGAGATTCCATAAGGACATTATAATTGCGCGCGATACCTGTCTTGATATCAAAATAAAGCTGTTCGTCGTCCGGCGTAATTTCTTGTTGTCCCAGAGCTTTGGTAAACAGCCGGTGAAATTCTTTCCACATTTCTACAAACTGTTCTACCTGTTCGATCTGATGTTCAAGTCGTTTATCTCTCAAAGAAATTTCTCCGTAGATTTTTACTTGCGCATTCCGACCCGTTGAGCGGCTTGGAATACTTTACCTTCCGTCTGAATTGACGGTGCGATTATAATTTCGGTCAACTGCATTTCCCGAATATTTTTCGCTCCCACGTTGCCCATAGATGTTTGAAGAGCGCCGACAAGGTTCTGAGAACCGTCGTCAAGGCTGGCAGGACCGAACAAAATTTGTTCGAGAGTGCCGGTAGTACCCACCTGAATACGTGTTCCTCTGGGCAAATTAGCGTGCGGAGTAGCCATTCCCCAGTGAAACCCGCGTCCCGGCGCTTCTTGAGCGCGGGCAAACGCCGATCCGACCATAACAGCATCCGCACCGGAAGCAAACGCTTTGCAAATATCCCCGCCGTTGCTCATACCGCCGTCAGTGATGATCGGAACGTATCTGCCGGATTGTTTTAAATAAAAATCGCGCGCGGCGGCGCAGTCGGCTGTGGCGGTAACCTGAGGCACACCGATTCCCAGTACGCCGCGTGTAGTACACGCCGCGCCGGGGCCAATACCCACCAGCAAACCGCTGATACCGGCTTCCATGAGCGACAACGCCACTTTATAGGTAACGCAGTTTCCGACGATGACAGGTATCTTCATATTTTTACAAAATTTGGCAAAATCAAGGGTTTCATATTCCGTGGATATATGGGTTACCGTGGTTACGGTAGACTGAACTACGAAGATATCGGCACCGGCGTCTTGAGCTATCTTGCCGAATTGTTCAGCTCTTTGCGGTATAGACGAAACCACAGCCGGAACGCCGGCGGCTTTGATTGCCTTTATGCGTTTGGCTATCAGTTCTTCTTTGATCGGCTCGTTATAAATACCCTGCACAAGTTTGGTTGCTTCTTCTTTGGTTGCAGTGGCTATGGCGTCTAGCACTTTATCAGGATTTTCGTAGCGTGTCTGAACTCCTTCCAGATTCAGTACTGCGATACCGCCCATTTTGCCCATTTTTATAGCGAAAGCCGTATCGACCACACCGTCCATGGCGGCCGCTAAAATCGGAATGGAAAATTTCATACCGCCTATTACCCATGATGTATCTACTTCACGGGGATTTATGGTAATATCGCCCGGAACAAGCGCGATCTCATCGAATCCATAACATCTTCGTGCCTTGCGGCCTCTGCCTACCCACATACCCATAATTCGCAACTCCCATATTTATATCTGCGACTAAATATTTTAAGAAAACTTTACACACTTTTTAGGAAACGCTGAAAATATTTTTCAATGATTGTGTATTACAGCCTGCGAACGCAGTTTTCAAAGCAACCTAATGTTTAAATAAAATTCCAGTCCTGCCTGAGTATAGATACACTCAGGCGCGAGCGGATAAGTAATTAAAAGATACTAGATGATGGCATTCGCTTTGTCAATATTTTTTTCCGGCATTACTGCCGCTGAAACGCGGTGTTTGTTTGGTTTCAGACGGTATCCGCGGAAACCGATTCAGCTATCTGGCGTTTAAGCTCTTTGAGTTCGTTTTCCAGTTGTTCGACCCTGTCAAACAATTTAGGCACTCTCTGCTGTATGGCAAACGATTTTTTAAAGGTGTCTATTTCTCTGGCAGGCGAACCGAGGTAAACTTTGTTTGATTTGAGATGTTTGTTAACCGCGACGCCGGCTTTAGCGCCTACGATTACGTTGTCGTCGATCGTTACATGATCGGCAAGACCGACCTGTCCGGCTAGTATCACGTTGTTTCCGACGGTCGAACTTCCGGATATGCCTACCTGAGCGCATATAATGCAGTTTTTGCCGATTACGTCGTTATGGGCGATCTGAACCTGATTGTCAATTTTAGTGCCCTGTCCGATAACGGTTTTGCCAAGCGTAGCGCAGTCTACGGTGGTATTGGCGCCGATTTCCACGTCGTCCTCGATAAGAACCGTGCCGATTTGCGGAACTTTTATTTGTTTGCCGTCGTGGGGCACGTATCCGAACCCGTCCGACCCGACAACTACCCCTGAATGCAAAATCACACGGTTTCCGATAACCGTATTAGGGTACAGCACAACGCCGGGGTTTAGCATACATTTGTGTCCTATGACGGTTTTGGAGCCGACAAAGCAAAACGCGCCGACAACCGAACCTTTCCCTATTTTCGCGCCGTCCTGTACAACCGCGTAAGGCTGAATGGACACCCCGTCTTCGATGACCACGTTTTCGCCTATCACAGCGGTTTGGTGCACACCCGGTTTATATTCAACTTTTGGGCAGTACATTTGCATAAGCATACCGAACGCGAACTTCGGGCTGGCGACTTTGATAACAGGTTTATTTTTGCGCGCCAGCGTTTTAGGTATGATAACGGCGACAGCGGGCGATTGCTCGGCCTTGTCAAGCCACGCTTCGTTTTCCGCAAAAACAATGGTTCCTTCAAGGGCGGCTTTCACGTCCGATACTCCGCATATCATGGTGGCTGAGTTTCCATCTACTTCGCCGTTAACCAATTGAGCTATTTCAAGAAGTGATTTTTGCATCTTCGGTACTCCTTTGCAAAATAAATATTTCCGATCGAATAGTATATACTTTTCTAATTGTATTGTGTGATCAAATTCGTGTCAATGAATTAAAAGCAGGACGTACGCGAAGATGAGTAAATTTTTATTCATTTTTTAGTATGTTTAGAATGTTTTAGTTGCTAAGCCGGCCGAAAAGAAATTATAATATTGTCTGTATAAAATGTTATATGCCTGAAATCAGGCATTGGCTGATAAAATAATCATTTAGAGAGCCGCGGTGTTTTTATAATGCCGCGGGTTTTTTTATGTCCGAAAGAGGTGCGGGCGCAATGCGTTTAAATATTAATCCTTTCAAGCGAAATGACCTTGACAAGACTATTGCTCAAGTCAAACAAATATATGCTCAAATTGACCGGCAGATCGCGGTGTTCAAGAAATCTACAGGCGTAAATTGCAAACATAACTGCGGCCACTGCTGTGAAAACCCCCATGTTTACGCAACAGTAATAGAGATGTTTCCCATTGCCGAATATCTGTGGAAATCGGGCAAAGCTGAACGAATCATAGAGCAGATTAACAACACGCCCGCCCAGTCGCGATGTATATTTTACCAGCCGGATTTATCGGTACCCGGCAACGGGAAATGCACTATATACCCTTATCGGGCAAGCCTATGCAGGTTGTTCGGGTTTTCCGCCAAGCGCGATAAGCACAACAATCCTATGTTGGTAACCTGTAGCGTGATAAAAAAACTTTACCCGCATGAAGTCGAAAATCTCAAATCCGCTAAAAACAAGATAGCGATACCGTCCATGGGCGAGTGGTCTCGAAAACTAAGCTGTATCGATCCTTACCGAGGTACGGATCAAGTACATATAAATCACGCGATAAAAGTAGCTTTGGAAAAAACAGGGCTCAAACTGCAGTTACGGCAATACAACAGTCCTCGTACCCATTTTGCAACTATCTATAACCGCCTGAAATACGGAACGATCCGCGCGATCAAGAATATACAGACCGCCCTTTTCGGCAGGTTCAGGATAAAACGCGGTTTTTGACGATATCCGCCCATTAAGCTGAATGGCAATTTCTCTTCACTTTCCGGATTCTCGCTCGTTGCCGTGTTCAGTCCAGATTAAAAAATCTCTGTCAACCACAGCGAAACAGCGAACATACAGGCGGGAAAATATATATTGACAAATACTCTTATTGAAATATAGTTGGTTAGTTATAACTTTTAAAAGTTACATGCTTCAGGTATTGCCTGAACCGGCAAATACGGGTTACAGCTTAATGAAAGGAGGAATAAACATGGGTACAAAAGGAAAAGCAATAGTAGGCGTCGATGTAGACAAGTTGCTCAATATGCTGAACAAAGCCTATGCCGACGAGTGGCTTGCATATTATCAATACTGGGTCGGCTCGCAAGTCGCTTGCGGAAGGATGAGAGGCATAGTCGCCGGCGAACTGATGGAACACGCCAATGAAGAACTACAGCACGCGCAAATGCTTACGGAACGAATCATCACACTGGGAGGCACTCCTCTTTTAACTCCGCAAGATTTGTTGAAAGAGACAAATTGCGGGTATGACGCGCCTAAAGATCCGAACACCAAAACATTGCTTAAGCAAAACATTAAAGGCGAGCAATGCGCGATTGAAACCTACAGGAAACTTCTTGATTTTGTTAAGGATAAAGATCCTATTACTTACCGCATAGTATTAGAGATTCTTGAAGATGAAGTCGAACATGAGGAAGACTTGGAATCTTTGCTTTCCGATATGTCCTAAAGAATTATAATCGGTTAAATTAAAAAGGTCACTTTTTCAGAGGTTTTGAAAGAGTAACCTTTTTTTATTTAATATCAAAGAATCGCGATGATTAAAAAAGCCTCTATTCCCACTCGATTGTGCCGGGCGGTTTGTGGGTGATATCGTAAAACACAGCGTCAATTCCCCCGAGATCCATAATTTTTTGCGTCAATACAGAAAGATCTGAAAACGGTATTTCAGCGAACCGCGCGGTCATGAAATCTCGTGTTATTACCGGACGAAGTACGATACATTCCTTCTTGCCGTCCGAGGTTAACGGAAGAATCACTGTAGGCATTTGCCATATTATGCGGTCGAGGTTTTTTTGTTCTATAAACCGCATTACGATGTCGTCGGCTTCACGCAGAAGGTCAAGCCTGTCTCTTGTGAGAAACGCTTTTTTGAGGCGCAGACTCGGCATTTCAGACGGCGCGAGCAGTGTGAGAACCCTGTTGACCGACTGATGTTTATTTGTAAGATATGTGGACATTTTTTCAAGAAGCGTCCAATCTTGTTTGCCGTAAAGCACCGCGGGATGAGCGTATGAGCGCACGTCGCCCTGTACCCCGACGCTTCGAATCGGCAGAACCGCCACGCCAAACCCGTGCTCTTGGCAAAACGATTTTGTTTGATATCCGATGGGCACTATTTCTTCCTCTTCGCCCGTACTGCACAGTGTCCGCACCGCAAGCCCCGGACCGGGAAACGGATGTCGCCACACCATTCTCTCGGGTAATCCCAGTTCTATGCCAAGTTCCCTGACTTCATCCTTGTACAACTGAGCCAGCGGTTCGACAACCAACCCTCTGGCTACCAGATCGGCAACTATATCTACCCTGTTGTGATGGGTTTTGATGACTGCGGCGTTCTTCGTGCCGCCCGACTCGATGGTATCCGGATAGATGGTTCCCTGCCCCAAGAGCCACTCGTTGGGATTGAGTTTAAGCTGGCGCAGTGCCTTATCAGCGACATCGATGAACGTTTTGCCGATGATTTTCCGTTTTTTTTCCGGTTCGAAGACGCCTTTGAGATTCTGTAAAAATGTGTCGCTATGGTCTTGTATAAGAAGGTTATGGAGTTTATGACTGCGCATCAGTTCGCGGATTTCGGCCATCTCTTCTTTTCTGCAGAAACCGGTGTCTATAGTCAACCCTTGAACCCGGTCTTCGCCAAGTATCTGGTTGAGCAGTGTAAAGGCTACTGTGGAATCGACCCCGCCGGATACCAGCATGAAAACTTTACGGTCGCCGACCTGCTCTTTTACGGTGTCGTTGATTGAGCTGATGAAATTCTTGATTGTCCAGCTACGCCTGCACGAGCAAATATCGAGGAAATTAGCTAACATTGTCATACCGTGAGTCGTATGGCTTACTTCCGGATGAAACTGAAACCCGAAAATATCCCTGCCCGGATAATGTATGGCGGCAAACGGGCAGTCTTCTGTAGACCCGATTATCTTGAAATGGTCGGGCAGTTTTTTCACGGAATCGCCGTGGCTCATCCAGACCAGTTCGGAATCGGCAAGGTTTTTGAATATATCTTCTTTAGACCTGATACGCATATGCGCGCTACCGTACTCTTTGAATCCTTGTTCGACAATACCGCCCATCAAATGAACCAGCAGTTGATGACCGAAACACAGTCCTAGTATCGGAACATTCATTTTCAGCAAATCGGCGTTAAAAACCGGACAATCTTTGTCGTATACGCTTTTGGGGCCTCCGGAAAGTATAATGCCTCGCGCGTTTTCCAGTTCCGCTACGTCAACATCCGGATGTTTGATTTGCGCGTACACGTTAAGACGTCTGATCCTGTTTGCTATTAAATGGGCGTACTGCCCTCCGAAATCAATTACGTAAATCGTATCCATGAAACACACCATAAAGTTTTTAGTAGTTACCGTTTGGTTATGGGAAAATGATATTGTACCCATAAGCAGGCAATTCACCAAGCAAAAAATTGTGCCGAGATATGATTAAATGCCGTCCGGGTTGTAACTGTTTTGGATTATGGTTCACTGTTCTGTTATCCGGCGGAATCGCGGATCGTCGATCATCTGAATGAACACGTTGTCGCGCACCGCCCATCGTTTGCTGATTGGATTGGCTGTAACCGCCTTGGAAAGGCAGTCTATAGCCTTGCTGTAGTCTTGCTGTTGCGCGGATACGCGGGCTTTGTAGTACCAAGCGCGGCAATGTTTGTTGTCGAAATGGACGATTTTATCCATACGCGCAAGAGCTGTATCGTAGTCGCCCAATTCGTAGTGAGCCAAAGTTATAGACCAGTAGTCATGAAAAGTATAGGGTTTTTCTTCGACAGCCAGCTTAAAAGAATGTTCCGCCTGTACCGGATTGCCGAGTTCCTTGTAGGCGGCGCCGATATTGTAATACGCCTTGGCTTTGAAAGGGGTTGCGGACAACTGGCGGTTGTATGCGTCCAGCGCGATATCATACCTTTTTTTCATGGCCAGAACATTTCCCAGATTGTTTAATATGTCAGGGTCGAGAGGGTTGAGTTGATTGGCAAGCAGAAGAAGCCGCAGTCCGTCGTCGAAGTTGTCGTTGTTGATCGTTACCATAGCCACGTTCATCAGAAAACATCCGAGCGTCTGCTTGTTTGTCAGGTTTCTTAGATAATAAACCGAGAACTTTTTTTCAAATGAACCGTTCAACGGAGCCAGATGATCGAAATCGCTCCGGAAAGTGTTGAAATATTCATAGTCGGAAACAAAATGGCCGTTATTTGTGGGTTCCATGTTGCAGACATAGTTGCCGTCATCAAACCTGACAAAAATATGAGAAGGTATAAGCGCGCCGTAGATAGGAAACCCTACCCGTTGCGCAAGAATAAGGTATAATAGCGAAAACGTCATGCAGTTGCCCTTTTTTGTATCCAGTAAAGCTACAAAATTGGAGTAATCCATTAACCACATCTCATAAAACTGATTGGTTTTGAACGACATCCAGTAGGGCTGATCGCATATAAACCCTTTTTCCCAGATAAAATCGCTTATAAGCGCCGCTTTTTCTTTGCCGCTTTTTTTGTTTCGGGCATGATACGCCAATTCAGCCGACAGATTGTCTATATAATCGATATACCGGTCGACATCTATATCCGGCTGTGTCTGGAGGTTGATGAATAACACCGCCTGCGCCAGATCGAAATCGGTGGCTGGTAATGACCGCAGATCGTCCAACGAGTTTATTTTTTGCAGACGCGAAACTGTATTTTGGATACTGTCGTTGTATGGAATCAGCGCCTGACGGTCGGGCGTTGACATACAACCGTATATAAAACAAGATAAAATCAAAAAAAATAAATATTCTATTAATCTGTGCATGAGCGCCTCTTAAAAAAAGTTTTAACTGGAACCTTAAAGATTATAACATGTTCGGCTCCTTTTTAAAACACAAAAGGACGAAAAGGCATGCACAGTTAGCGAATTTCAAATTAAAAATTATACTGTATTACCGCTTTAGGACCTTGTAATTTGAATATCGTTTCACTTCCTTGATCATGAGTTTTTTTATTCTCCGGTTCTCTTTTATGCAACACATACGAACATCCGGCTAAATATATAAAGATCATTAAAATACAAAGGAAATATACCGTTTTTACCATTTATTATTTCCCCTTATAAAAAATATCAAAAGGACGTCATTGCAAAGCCGCGAATGCGGTTTGTTCACCTAGTAGTTTTTAGATCGCCACGCCGTGGCGACATCGTAAATAGAAACCTAGAAACTTTTAATTACAAATTTTATATTATCTTTTTCAGACGGGCAACAATAATCAATTTTTTCTATACATGCTTTTAGAGAAATCGATTGTAGTTGCGCCGGTTGCACGCAGACTGCCCGTAGCGGTAAAATAACTGAGGAAATAGACTTAAGACGTGTAACGCCCGCGTTGTCAAACGCGCCGGTTGCGCTTGAGTATCCAAACCAGCCCCGACCCTAGCAAAAGCACAGTGCATGGCTCCGGAATGGTCTGATCGTCAATGGCGTCAAGGGTATAATGAACGGCAAATTCGCTTACTAAAGAAACGAACATATCGTCTAACATCGTGTCCATGACAGTCATGGATAGAGTTTCCGTCTGCTGATCGAAATCAAACTGGAATATGTAATATCCGCCGTAAGCAAGGCCTTGGAAATATGCCCCCAATCCATACAATATTCCGCTCTGGGCATCGTAAGAAATACCCTGAATAGCAATCCACGGATCGGCTTGCGAAATGTCGATTTCACAGCCGATGGAAACATTGTTTTGCGGGTCAATAACCCCTATGATATTTTGAGTGGAGAAAAATAAATATCCGTTCGGGCCTTCTACTAAATCGTAAATGCCATAGTAAATATTGGAATTATGAATATAACCTTCAACTCCCGCCTGAAGAATTCGATAAGAGTCTTTCCTCACAAAAATTTCCGTTTCGGATCTAACGGCGATATCATAAGTAGCGTTATACTGATAACTTGAAGTACCTACATTGTATAAAGAAGTTATCGTTCCGGTCTGCACATTGAGTTTCTTTACGTTACCGTTGTTGGTAACGTAATATACTTCCCCGTTGTAAGTTGTAACACACCGAGGATTTTCGGTATCGGTAAACTGTGCGGTCAGGTTTCCGTTAAGGTCATAAATGCCTATGGTATTCTGTTTTGCCGTAACAAGATGGTTGTTGTCAAAACGCGCCACGTCATAGAAATAATAATTTGCGTCAGAATCTATTCTCGTTCCTTCCCCTGTTTCGGGGTCGATAACGCCTAATCCGACATTGTCATAATATGATCCGGTGACAAAAAAAGACGGGGAAGCCTGCGCCGTTGCGCAACACAAAATCAACACGCTACATACAAAAAGTAGATTTCTCATTTTACCCCCTCAAAGTTATAATTAATTTTAGATTATACGCGGGTTTTGAGATGACATTTTTTAACTATTTAATCTATATCACACTAATCCGTTAATTGTCAATACTTAACGTCATATTTTTTAAAGTGGATATAATGAAAGGCTATAATCGGAACTTTTACCGGATAGATTCGATAACGGCTCGAATATCGTCGGCGTTTGTTTGGCGAGGGTCTATTTGCAAAGACCTTTCAAAATAATCCGCCGCTAAAAGTTCGTTGCCTTTTTCCAATTGCAGGATTCCCATATTACGCAGAGCTTTGGCGTTTTTTGGGTTCAGGCGCAACACATGTTGCAGGTGGTGTTGCGCTTGTTCAAACAACCCCATTTTCTGAGACACAATAGCGATTCCGAGAATTGCGGCTTCGCTTTTCGGGTCGAATACCGCGTAACGCTCGTAATCACGGTACGCCTGTTTTAAGTCGCCTGTGCGGGCATTGCACATCCCCCGCAACAGATACGCCAGCGGATATTTTTCGCATGTTTCTATGCAAAACGTAAGATCATCGTTTGCCGCGCTCCAATTACCGGATTTCAATAATAACGAGCCTCTTATGAACCGGGCAAACTCATTATCCGGCTGTTTTTCCAAAGTATTGTTCAGTTCGGATATAATGGCCTCATGTGCTTCGACGGTTAGCGCGGATGAATGTATCTGCTCATAAAACGAATCATAATGCTCGAGCATATTTTGCACGTACACACTGTTTAAAGGCGTATCCGACGCCGCCATGCGCGCGTACAATTTTTCACTGCTTCCTTTATTGCCCATGACAGCTTCCAGTTTAGCCATAAACAAAATTATTTTTTTCTCGTAAGGAGTAAGCCCGAGCAATACGTATCCTATATTACGGGCAGAAGAAAAATTTCCTTCCTGCAGTTCAAACATAATTTCAAAAAATTTTAATTCCGGTTCGTATGGCAAATACGACACCGCTTTGCCAATATACTTTTTAGCCCGCGAAAGATCTTTTGCCTCATAATCGCGTGCAATTTCTAACGATGCCTTGTAATAGTAATAATAACCGGCGTTGCGGGCGTATAAATAGCATCCTGCCACAAGAATAAACCAGCAACTTAAACCGGTTGCGATTATCTTTGCCGATTTAAAAGTTTTAGCGGATAAACCTTGCACAGGCAACATTGCCAGCAGAGCGCCGATAGATACGGCGAAAACATACGACGGTACAGGCATAAAAAATCCGTAACTGAATACCGCGTCTACGCATACAGCTACCACGCCGGCGGTCAACGGATAATAAACGTGTCTAAAGTTTGCGCGGGGCAAATACCTTAAAATTTTCCATAACGAAATGATAAGAAACAAACCGAACAGCGAAAAACCCGCAACCCCTGTTTCCGATAAGATTTGCAGGTAATCGTTATGAGCGTATTTAGAAAAATCCACAAATTCAGGGTCGGTTGACGGATACATTATCCAATAGTTGCCGATACCATGCCCGAAAAAAAGACGCCGCGAAATCAGTTTTAATGTAGATTTCCATATAATCTGCCGGTCAGATAAAATATTATCGCTGATTACCACATCACGAACCGTTTTTAGGGAACCGTCCGCAACCCGCGAACCGACTGCGGTTATATCAGAACCGGCAGGCAAGAATTTTTCTAAGGAAATAAAAACTCCTAAAGCAATAAATACGATCAGGCAAAACAACAAAAATTTCCGCGCGATTAATGCAATCCGCCGGTTTAATGCGTAAAGGATAAATACACACCCCAGCCCCGCAACCGAACCCAGCCACGCGCTTCTGCAAACAGTGATCAATAACCCGTAAAGAGTTATAAGCGCGCATACAAAACTTAACCATCGCAATTTCTCATAAAACAAGACCATGCACACCGACCACACAAACGCTATAGACAGGTATTGCCCAAGCAGATTCTGATGACCGAACAACGAAATGATTTTGCCTTCTTCGGCGAACAATAACCGCAATCCGTAGTATTCAAAAATACCAAGTAGCGCCGTTATAGCGCCGGTTATCATGCCCGCGAAAATAAAATTTTTTATATATCCCGTATAACGAATCTGAAAAGCAATCAGCGCGACGCCAAAAAAAAGTAACCACCTGTACGCTTCTTTAAATCCTTCGTACCGGTTTGACGCCCACAGAATAGATGTCACAGCCAACATCGCGAAAGCGCCTAATAGAATAATCGGTATGGTTAACTTTAATCCGTTAAAATATATATACCATAAACCGGTTACAATTATTAATGTGCTTACCAGTATGAAAAAATCTTCTTTGATAGAAAACACGGGATCAACCCTGAACGGGCTGAGCGATAGCGCTGTAAGCGCCAGTCCGGCAGTAAATAAAATTTTCAGCATTGATTCGGAATATATTTTTGCCACAGGTATTTTATTTTTTAAGTTATGATATTGATTTTAATGACTACGCCGATGAAGTTGTCCAAAAGGGCGCACATTTAAGATTGCTTCGTCGTTAGGCTCAGCCTCATTGCTCGCAATGACAACGCATTATATCTGTCATTGCGAGCAAACGAAGTTTGCTCGCAATCTAAGCTCAACAACCATCGAGATTGCGTCGTCGCTACACTCATCGCGATGACAGCATTTAATTTCTCAGAACTTCTTTATTTCATTATGACTATCTTGTAAAACACATTGTATGACGGCGACCCGCCTATATAAGACATGTAAGGCGTCGAGTTAAGGTCATCCCTGTCGAGCAAATGCGGATACCATAACTGTATCTTACCATTGGATAGCCTATATCTAAAATATTGAGAAATAAACCAACTTGCTAAAAAACCCGCGGCGCGCTCCGTGTGCTCCGTGTATAATCCACTTAAACTATTTAAACTATCATGCCATTTATCGCTGTTTTCCGTTGCCGCCCAGTATATTTGCGTAAGCGGCATATCGGTAATATCAAGATCGGCTACAGGAATGTTTATTTTTCCTAATCTTATGTAAATATCTCTTTGAGGCAATGGCCATTGTTCTCGAGTATAAAAAAACATATCTTCATATTCATCACCGGGCAGACGTGAATCCAGTTCGCCGGTGATAACGGTTCTGCCGGAATGTTTTACCGTATCGGCAACAGCGGCACGGTAAGAGTATGCTACAGATACGATACGCTGGTCGGGTTCGAGATGTTCGAATCCGTGTGTATTATCGTTGAACCAGACTCGGAGAAAAACATCACTGCGGTCTGCAAATACCGATTCGGGGATAGCCTGCATAGCTCCGCCGCCAAGCAGTATATTGTATATTCCGTCGCGGACAAACACCGCCACGCCGGATACCGGTTGCGAGCCGTTGACACTGGTATTGTCGTTTGACCAGAACGTCTGATTTCCTTCGGCGTTCACCAGCGCGAACTTAAATTGACCGTTGCCGGTAAACGGTTGGCCGCCTACAGCTACCCGTCCCTGAAAATTAAGCATTTTAGGAATTTCCTCACCCGCGGCGTTCTGCGTAAAACAGCATATTAACGATACACAGATTACAAAAACCGTTCTTGATAAATGTTTCATAAGTTCCTCCTTTTTTTATTGTTTAATGATAATCTTATACATACGCTGATTAACATCGTTTGACGCCGGATCCGGTATATCGCCCGTTCCTGTAAGATCGCCGTTTTCATTGAGTCCGGTATCTGTGAACATATGCAACCCGGGCAAGTCCGGGTTGTCGCCGTGTATATCATCCATATAGACTATAAAATCCTCATCGAAAAAATGTTTAGTCATAATTGTGTAAGTGCGTCCGGAGCGGGCTGTCCACATAAGGCAGACCTGCCCGTTATTCATAACGATATCGAAATAAAATTTTGAGTTCGTATCAAGCGGGTCGGTACCGGCGATAATCTCAAAAAGATCGTTTTGCCCATCGCCGTCGGTATCTGCTAAAAACGGATTGGTACCAAACTTATATTCCTCAATATTGGGCAATCCGTCGTTGTCAGGGTCAAACCACGAGTCGTCTTCATAAGGGTTACTGCCGTACAAAGTTTCCCAGTAATCCGGCATACCGTCGCCGTCGGTATCGGTTACAAGGATATGCAGGATGCCGGATTGAAGGCTGTAATGCGGGCTTTGCGATGTGTCCGCCATAGCATGCCATATATTTGCAGAATCTATCAGGTCATAGTTGGCGGACACTGCCTGAACAGTACCGGCAAAGTTGATTGTTTCTATATGTATACTGTATAACAGGCTTGCTCTGTGCAGATCATAAGTTATATCGGCAACAAGCGGGTTCCTGCCGCTGAGTATTTCCATGCTGTCCGACATACCGTCGCCGTCGGTATCTGGGTTTAACGGGTCGGTTCCATAAATAAATTCCGCTAAGTTAAGCAGGTTATCGCCGTCATAATCTAAAAACCGGTCGTTAATTAAAGGGTTGGTTCCGTAAAAGAATTCCCAGTAGTCCGGCATACCGTCGCCGTCGGTGTCCGGATTGTTCGGGTCGGTTCCGATGATATATTCCGTAATATTCAGAAGTCCGTCGTTTTCGGGATCGTCGTTTTCGTCAAAGATAAACATATTTGTACTGTAGTACGATTCCCACCAGTCGGGCATGCGGTCGGTATCGGAATTGACAAATAGATTTTCAAACCATTTTATAAGCGAGTAATTTAAGCTGGTTTGGCAGGACATTTTCAAGGTTTCCATAGTGTAAATCAAATCATAATTCATAGATATACCGACACTTGACAGATTAAAACTTTGAAACGAGATAGAATAATTTGCGCTTTGGACAGTATCCAGATTATATGTTATATCGGCGACAAGCGGATTCCTGCCGCTGAGTATTTCCAGACTGTCCGACATACCGTCGCCGTCGGTATCTGGGTTTAACGGGTCGGTTCCGAAAATAAATTCCGCTAAGTTAAGCAGGTTATCGCCGTCATAATCTAAATACTTGTCGTTAATTAACGGATTGGTTCCGTGAAAGAATTCCCAGTAGTCCGGCATACCGTCGCCGTCGGTGTCCGGATTGTTCGGGTCGGTTCCGATGATATATTCCGTGATATTCAGAAGTCCATCGTTATCAGGGTCTTCGTTCTCGTCAAAGGCAGACATATTTGTTCCGTAGAACAATTCCCACCAGTCGGGCATGCGGTCGGTATCGGAATTGACAAATAAATTTGCATAACATACCGATATTTCGTATGGTTCGGTTTTAAGCGGCACAGGTTTTTCTATTGCCGACACCGATATATAGATATCATAGTTTACAGATACACCGATCGACCCGCTGTCTATTGTATTTGATAGCATAGAGTAATTTTCACTTTGGATGATATCGTATGCCGACAAAACCCCAATATATTGAAAAATTGCTATCATACAGACCGCAAAGCAATATAATTTCTTAACCATGATATATTTCTTTTCAAACGGGCTTCAGTTATTCTTATAAATTGAACATAATAAGAATGTTAACACACTACTTCGCAGTGGATTTATGTTTTAACTAAATTAGCATTCAGTCTTATTTTTGTCAATATTTTTTTGATCCCTGTAACATCTGTTTTAAATAAAATGGTTAGAGGATTGCAATATCGGATATCTTTTGATAAACTTTTTTTGTCACGGAAAATATCCCTGTTACCTAACATTTGCTTTTATCCCCTTTGTACGGCGCTCGAACACTATTTTTAAAAATTTTTCCGAAAATCCTGTTTAACTTTTCGTAAAACACGAGATGAAGGGGGTGTTTGATAAGCTAAATTCCGGTTGAATTTGTAAAAAAACACAACCAGATAATCTAAAAAAAAACACAACAAGGAGTTATGCATAATCATGAAAAAACTGGCTTATTGCTTGGCTGTATTTCTTCTTTCGGCTCCGGCGTCGGTACATGCTCAAACAAATGTTTCCGATCTCAAAGAAACTGTTGTCAAGCAATCCGAAATGATCGATATACTGATGGGTAAAGTTAAATCCCTCGAAGAAAAAAAATATACGACTGCCGTCGCTCTGCCTTCTAATCTTGAGCAGATAGCTCCAAAGGCGCAATGGACGGAAAGAATGAGAATCAAAGGGGATTTCCGGTATCGCCACGAACTTATAGACGTTGATGAAAGACGGCACAATACCACGCAGGCCGAGCGCGATAGCCGCGCAACTGTTCGCAACCGTCATCGAATCCGCGCGCGTGTGGCGTTGCATGCCGAAATAAACGAAGATATAGATTTCATTTTTCAGCTCGCTACAGGGTCGTCGTCTCCTGCTACTTCACATCAAACTTTAGACACATTTTTTGAAAGTAAAAACATATATGTCGATTTGGCTTATGTAATCTGGCATCCGGAAGAATTTTTTTCAGTCAATACAAAAGGGTTTGAAACGTATGCCGGTAAAATGAAGAATCCTTTCTATACGCCTGTTGACTCGGAAATGATATGGGACGGCAGTGTCCGACCTGAAGGTATCGCCGGAACATATGCGACTAAGATAAACTGCGTAGAGTTATGCGCCACCGCCGGCGGATTCTGGGTTGACGAACAGGAACGCGATGTGGACGTCAATCTATGGGGTATTCAAGGATATTTCAAAGCGCCTGTAATCCACGAAGGCATAAAGCTGGTCGGCGGTATGACATATTATGATTACGGAGCGATTCAGGATCATCCAGTATACACCGCAAGCGGCAACTCAACTTATTCCAAGCCGCTGGATCCGGCTGTGCGCTATCTGCTCGATTACCAGATTCTCGAAGGATTTACGGAACTGCACTGGAATATGTTTGAAATGCCGTGGATCGTTTACGGCCAGTTTGTCGCAAATATGGCAACAAAAGATGACGACAACGCATTTCAGTTCGGCGTAAAACTTAACAAATGCAAAAAACCGGGGTCATGGGAATTTCAATACTTTTATCGCCGGCTCGAAGCCGATGCAATTGTAGGCGCGTTCACCGAAGGTTGTTTCGGAGCAGGCATGACGGACAGCAAAGGGAATTGTTTTAAGGCAGGATACCAGCTGTCTAAAAATACGAAACTTTGCTCCGCTTTGTTTTTAAACCGAACAGGGTTGGAAGATCATCAAGGCAAAAAGTTTACTCTCTTACAGATAGACCTGAACGTCAAATTCTAAGCGGCGGTTCAGTTTTTTGCCATAGATAGACAAATTGAACTGCTGTAAAAATTTCGGAGTCTTTTATCAGACAACCGCGCATAACATAAGGAGGTTTTTTATGAGCGCCGATAGCATCGTCGCCAAAGCGTTAAATATAAATGATTTGATACATTATCAGGACGGATCTGTGGTAAGCAGGACACTGGTCGATAAACAGAAAGGCACTCTCACTGTTTTCGCCTTCGATGACGGACAGGGACTCAGCGAACACACCGCGCCTTTCGACGCTGTCGTGCAGGTAATCCACGGCACAGCGGAAATTACAATAGACGGGCGGAATCATATTGTCAACGAAGGGGAAATGATTATCATGCCGGCAAATAAACCTCATGCCGTCAAAGCAAAAAGCCGGTTCAAGATGCTACTTATAATGATAAGGGAATAAATCCGAACCATAAATCAGAATTGACGAGACAATCATTAGGATTTGCAAGGCGAATCGATACTGCGATGAAGACTGATAGATTTACGGTCGTAAACAGAGGCTGATCAGTGTTTTACCCATGCGTCAGGAAGTATGCAAGATATTATGAGTAACATCACTCCGAATGCCGAAAAATACGCGCCCAGACCTCCGACAGAATCTGCGTCGGTAAGCCTTGCGAAAAGAGAGCTTGTTTCCGAAGAAAACGCCAGCCCGATAGGAATACATAAAAGCCCGACCGTAATGATCACAATGCCCAGCATACGTATTTTTTCCCTCAATCCCATGGTATGCTCCTTTTAAAGTTATGTATTTTATGAAATAAAGTTGGGTAAACTGTATAACACATAAGACGAAGTACGCAACATTTATTTTGCCGCATACTTCGTCTTATGTAAGATATTTTTATTCCACTTTGAAAACCATCGCAGACAGGGGCGGAATATCTATTTGTATGGAAAATTCCCGCCATTGCCACGGTAGAGCATCGGCATGCACTCCGTTTTTGTTGCCCATATCGCTTCCGCCGAACTTTTCGGCATCGCTGTTTAGGACTTCTTTATAATACCCGCCGGTCGGAACGCCAATACGATAACCTTCACGCGGTACCGGCGTAAAATTAAAGACGAACACCAAAAACTTACTGCGGTCTTTGGCATACCTGATAAACGATATGACGGAGTTGTCTGTGTCGTGAAAATCAATCCACTCGAATCCGGTGTAGTCGAAATCAACCTCGTACATAGCCGGTTCGGATTTGTACAGGTGCAACAGCGTGGTAAGATAATGCTTCAATTCCTGATGCAGTTCGTAATCAAGCAGATGCCAATCCAGACTTTGATCCGACTGCCATTCCACCCACTGCCCGAATTCACCGCCCATAAACAACAGCTTTTTTCCGGGCTGAGCGAACATATATCCGTATAACAACCGCAGGTTTGCAAACTGTTGCCACATGTCGCCCGGCATCTTGTTGAGCAATGCCCGTTTACCGTGCACCACCTCGTCATGGGACAAAACAAGAATGAAATTTTCGTGAAAAGCATATATCATGGCAAAGGTCAGCAGGTCATGATGATATTTACGGTGAACCGATTCTTTTGAAAAATAAGTGAGAATGTCGTTCATCCAGCCCATATTCCATTTATAAGCAAACCCCAGCCCGCCCAGATAAGTCGGACGCGACACAGCCGGAAACGACGTGGATTCCTCGGCTATTGTCAAAATACCGGGAAAATATTCGTACAGCACCGTATTTAGATATTTCAGAAAATCTATGGCTTCAAGGTTTTCCCTGCCGCCGTAACGGTTGGGTATCCATTCGCCTTCCTCGCGCGAGTAGTCCAGATACAGCATAGATGCCACAGCGTCAACGCGCAACCCGTCGATGTGGTACGTGTCCAGCCAAAACAGGGCGTTTGCAAGCAAAAAACAGCGCACTTCCGCCCGTCCGTAATTGAAGATCAGCGTGCCCCAGTCGCGGTGTTCCCCCTGACGAGGGTCGGAATGCTCATAAAGACAGGTTCCGTCAAACCATGCCAGCCCGTGCCCGTCTTTTGGAAAATGCCCCGGCACCCAGTCGATTATTACGCCTATTCCATTGAGATGGCACTCGTTGACAAAATACTTAAAATCTTCCGGCGACCCGTGACGGCTGTTGACCGCGTAGTATCCGGTTACCTGATACCCCCACGATTGGTCGAACGGATGTTCGGCTACAGGCAACAGCTCGATGTGGGTAAACCCCAATTCCTTAACATGAGGAATCAACTTAGCCGCCAGTTCGCGGTAGGTCAGCATTCGGTTGTCTTCTTCCGGTATTGTCATCCACGAACCCAGATGCACTTCGTAGACCGACATTGGTTTGTCGTAAGACGATATGCTGTCGCGATGGGTTATCCAGTCATGATCGTTCCATACAAAATGGTCTTCGTAAACGATAGACGCGGTTTTAGGGCGTTTTTCCATATAAAATGCGTACGGGTCGGTTTTGAGCAGTATTGATCCGTTCTGGGCTTTGATCTCATATTTATAAAGTTCGCCGGTACGCAATTCGGGGATAAATAGTTCCCATACGCCCGACGACCCGCGGTTTCGCATGGCATGTACCCTGCCGTCCCACTGGTTGAAGTTGCCCACAACGCTTACACGTTTGGCGTTGGGAGCCCACACCGCGAAATAAACCCCGTCCACACCGTTGAGTTTTATTGGATGTGAACCCAGTTTGTCGTAAATGCGGTGATGGTTTCCTTCGTTGAAAAGATGCAAATCGTAGTCGCTAAGCACAGGATGAAACGTGTATGTATCATGTTTGATCGCAATGCCGTTGCCGTTGTAATCTATCTTGTACTGATACTGAAATACCTGCGAATAACCCTCGAAATATTTCTCGAACAAACCGCTGTTATGGATTTTTTCCATAGGTATTTCTTCGTCGCCGCGTTTGATGAGTACTTCCTTGGCATGGGGTTGAAATGCCCGTACCACCACTGCCGGACTGCCGTTTACCTCCGTGACGTGGGCGCCCAGCACGGAAAAAGGATCGTGGTGTTCCGAGCGGAGCACCTTGATCACATCATCATTTAAAATACGTTCTTTTTCCATGACTATAATAATCTCCTATTTTTCATGTCATTGCTACGTCCGTTTAAAAATGACACATTACCAATATACATGATAGTATACCAACAAAGCGCGCGCAAGAAAAAAATGCCGTTATTACAGCCTAAAATACGTCATTTCGTGCGTGCCAGTTTTATATATATTTCATAATCAACATTATACAATATAATAATATTATTTACATTGTGCCAAAAACTTATGATATAACCTTAAAAATTATCTTGACTGAACCATGCTGTTCATGGTGACATTTCAAACAGTTGGTAATAACTTTTCGACGAATACATTTTAGATGTTTTTTCATAAACGGTAATTTTTAAAAGAGGATTTTTTATGGACGTATCAAGCCTTTTTTCGAACGTACAGGCTGACGCGCTTGTTATAATAGCCGATTCGGAACAAAATTCGGACATGTATTATCTGACCGGTTTTTTAGCGCCCGACCCGTTTGTAGCATTGATAACCCGAACCGAAAAGATAATCATTGTCAGCGATCTTGAATACGAACGGGCGCGCGTAGAGGCCTGCGCAGACCGTGTATTGCGCATGGCGCAACTGCTTGACCCCGAAAGCCCGCAACGCAAAACCGTACCGGGCACGGTGCGGGCGGTTCTGGAGGTTCTGAGAAAAGAAAACATTTCTAAGGTTTTTGTGCCCGCATCTTTTCCGGTAATTTACGCGGATTATCTGCGTTCACAGTCTATAGATATTACTTATCCGGAAGGGCGGTTTATCCAACAGAGGGCAATAAAAAGCGCTACGGAGACAGGTTTTATAGAAACAGCTGTAAGTGATACGGAAATAGTAGTTTACGATACGATAGAACTGATAAGGAAAGCCAGTATTGTTGGAGACTTACTTTACCTGAACGACTCTGTTCTGACATCGGAAAAACTGAAAAATTTTATCGCCTCACGGCTTTTTGACCGCGGGTATCTGGCGTTAAACACCATCATTGCCGCAGGCATACAGTCGTTCGATCCGCATAATCAGGGTAGCGGGCCGCTACCTGCTAACAAACCTATAATTATCGACGTGTTCCCCCGCTCCATGACCAACAGGTATTTCGCCGATATGACCAGAACAGTAGTGCGCGGCGTGCCTGACAAACACGTTGAAGCGATGTTCGACGCGGTTCTTTCAGCGCAAACGAGCGCAATCAAAACCATAAAAGCAGGAGTGCCGGTAGCCGAACCGCACAAAGCGTGTTGCGATGTTTTTGCCCAAAAGGGATTTGCCACAGGCATGATAAACGGTTTTATTCAGGGGTTCATTCATTCTACAGGACACGGGGTTGGGCTTGATATCCACGAGGAACCGCGCCTATACACTGGCGATCAAACGCTTGAGGCAGGTAATGTTGTAACCGTCGAACCCGGACTGTATTACCGCGATTACGGCGGCGTGCGGATCGAAGACTTGATCGTGGTGGAGCACGGCGGATACCGCAACCTCAATCATCTGGAAAAAGTTCTCGTCGTGTAAAAAAAATCCGCTACCTATGAAAAATTGCATTCTTTACAGCATGGCATAGGGTTGCCTTCAATAAAAGAAAGGCGCAGTTTTTTTATAGACTGACTGTCCCATATCTGCGCTAAAGATTGCGTCAACATATTGCCCATGATGTTGCCGTCTTGGGAGTTAATAGCACAGCACGGAGTCGCGTCGCCGTTCGCCATAACAAAAAAACCGCTCCACGGCCAGTAACACCGTTCTGGAAACGAGATGGAAACACCGTGTTTCGCTCCCGCATGTTTATAGCGCCTTATAAATTTTTGTTTATCATATTTTTTCGCAGGCATAGGCGATTTGTCAAAAGTGGCGCCGTAGTTTTTGCGGAACGATTTTTTTCCCTGTATCTGTTGAAATACAATATGATCGAAACCTACCGACCCTGCGAACCTTATGCAATCTTCAATATCCGCGCTGGTATACCCTGTTATGGTAACCCAAAAAGACAGGACAAGCCGCGGGTTCAAGCGGTCGCGCGTATTTGAAAGAAGTTCTATATTTTTCCGGTAAACGTCAAAATCCGATCCTTTCCGGATATACTCGAATTTTTCTTTGTCCGGCGATTCAAGCGATACGGCGCATTCGTACAGCCCGCCGGTTGCCAGCCTGACTGCTGTCTGTTCGTCCAATAAGGTTGCGTTAGTGCAGGTGATGGGCGCAATACCCTTGTTCGCGGCGTACCTGATCATATCGAAAACCTCAGGGTTTAAAAGAGGCTCGCCGTTACCCTGAATCGTACAGAACAACACGGACGGCAGTTTGTCCAATATTTGCAAAAATTGGTCGAAAGACATATCTTGCGGACTGTGTGAAGGGTCGTTGCGGACGCACATTCTGCAACGCAAATTGCACCGCGACGTAGGCTCTATCTGTATATATAACGGATCGGGCGCGTTTTCCGATCTGCCGGACAGCAGAGCGAACCGCCCTATATTCAAAATATCTCTGGCAAACCGATGCAAACCAAGTATACGCAGACGGCGCACAAGCAGTAAAACGTACATAACCCGTCTTCGCCGAAGAAACTTCATCCACCGGCAATACATTGCGTAAAAAAAACCTTTGCCGGCGGCCTGCTTGTGAAATTCAGATATCTTTGAAACCATGACCTCGTCTTAACAAACCGCGGGTTACCTTTTTATCAACACGTTGAAATTATCGGATACAACTTTTGCCGAAGCGTGCAGACTGGCGCGTTCCTCGCCGGTCAGATTCAGCTCGATAATGTCCAGAACTCCGTCTCTGCCGAGTTTTACCGGCACGCCGATGCACACATTGTCAAGGCCGTATTGCCCGTTAAGAAGCGCACTGCAAGGCATGATGCGCCGGCTGTCCATCAAAATAGCTTCAACCATTTTTACCGCGCCCGATGACGGGGCGTAATAGGCGCTACCTGTTTTGAGCAGTTTAACTATTTCCGCTCCTCCGTCGCGAGTGCGGTTGTTAATCTGTTCTATGGCGGTTTCGTCAAGGAGTTCGGTAATAGGGATACCGCTTACGGTGGTGTATCTGGCAAGAGGCACCATTGCATCGCCGTGCCCGCCGAGTACCATGGCGTTGACGTCGACCGGCGACACATCGAGTTCCATGGCGATAAACGCGCACATGCGTGCCGCGTCGAGTACGCCCGCCATGCCGATCACTCGTTGTAGCGGAAAATGCGTTATATGCAGTGCGTATCTCGTCATTATATCAAGCGGATTGGTAACCATGATGACTATAGCGTCAGGAGCGTTGCGGACGATTTCCCTGCATATTGATTCTATGATCTGCGCGTTTTTCAACAAAAGGTCTTCGCGCGTCATACCCGGCTTGCGTGCCAACCCTGCTGTGACGACTACGATATCCGAGCCGGCGATATCGGAATAATCGTTGGTGCCTTGTACGCGGGAAGAAAAAAGTTCTATAGCCGCGGATTCGTACATATCGAGCGCCTTTCCCTGCGGGATCCCGTCAAGAATATCTACAAGCACCACGTCGCCTAAATCTTTCTCTGCCAGACGCTGGGCTGTGGTTGCGCCTACAAAACCGCTACCGATAACCGCTATTTTATTTCTCATTGAAATACTCCTGTATGTTTGGTTGATTTTTTTGTTACGGCCTTTTTAAAATATTTTTCAATCACTACAACCTTTTACAGCAATGGCAGTAAAGTTTCAATTATTTTTAACGCAATTTCGACATTGAAGATACTCGCCATGCCCGCAACATTTTGTTGCAGGCGCAACATTTTATTGCAGTTGGTATATCAACCTTTATATAAGATAGTTACACGCTGATTTAGTAGATTTTGAGTATTATAGGGCAACATTGACCGCACGCAGACGCATGTAAATCATAAAGCGTAACAATCTTATTTATAATATTTTACGACCGTATAGGCAAATTTTATCTATCTTGGCACATAACATGCGGAAAAATTTGCTCGGGAACGGCAAAATTTTCACGGTGGCACAAGGAGGTTGTTTTATGATCAATTATTACGAGGTGCTTCAGATTGATCCGAAAGCCGACCAGGCGGTTATCCGAGCCGCTTACCGAACCCTCATGAAGGAACTGCATAACCATCCTGACCACGGAGGCAGTACCGAAACTGCCCAGCGTATAAACGAGGCGTACAGCAACCTTATAGACCCGCTAAAACGGCGTATCGCAGACCGGCGCATACGCCAGTGGTACGGCGGTAGCGAGCATAGGACAGACAGTAACGCGCAAGCTGTGAAATATATCCGTTGCGGCGGTTGCGGCGCTACAAACAGGATTATGTTGAACAAACTGCGCGACGACACCATGGTACAGTGCGGGGTATGCCGATGCGTTCTGCTGTGCGACCGCCCGCACCACGCCCATAGCGCCAGAAACCCGCTGGATAAACTTATCGCGCGGCTGACATCCGACAAATGGACTCAAACCGGTCAGTGCGACCACTACTTCGACGCGGTCTTGCAGAACGATTTTTTCCTTAAAAATTTTTTGTACCTAAAAAAAACGCAGGTTCTCACCCGCGAAAATACCGGCGATGTTGTGCAGGTTTGCAAAAATACATACCGCCGTCATCTAGCTCCGGTCGGGCATTATTTCATTCTTGTGGCAGACCGCATAGAGCATATATCCTATGTGATAGAAACTCTCAAGCGCGGTTGCGAGGAAATGAACGGCTGGTCGAGCGGGGTCATAATACCTGTCGACTGTTCTCGCAAGCAGGTTTTTATGTCTCATGTTAACCTTAACCGTCATCCGGCGGATATAATGAAACTGCGGGAATATCTGTTTCATTGATACTGCCGGCGTGTTTATTTTCGATATTCCAAACGGTCATTACGATCAGGCTATTATCCTGTCCGCCGGCGGTAAATACGTGTACCGGCAGGCCTGTCCTTCATGCAATTCTCAATTTTTACGATATGCCGATTAACTTTCATTGCCGATATGCCGATATAATATTAATGAAAGAGTTTACAGACACATAAACGCAGGATGTCCGTTAAATGAGAAAAATGACCATTGATAAAGTCCAAGACGGAATGGTACTTGCAAAGCCGTTGCACAATATAGAAGGAAAAGTTCTGTTGGCACAGGGATGCAAGCTATCAACGCGCATTATATCGCGGCTTGACGAATGGGGTTGCGATATAGTGTATGTAGAAGGCGAACCGGAAACCTTGAGCGAACAGAAATCCGTGCTCGGATATAGTTGTAAGGACGGCGATGTGGAAAAATTGCTGGAAGAAATCGAACTGCGGTTTTCAAACGTATCGGACGACCCTGTTTTGCAGATGGTAAAAACCACGTTAAAAGAACATTTGATAAGAAAGTACGGCGATCATGGAAACGAAACAGCAGAAACTGGTGAATCTGGTAGCTAAAATATCGTCGCTACCTACACTGCCCCATGTGGTGACTAAACTTGAGAAAATGCTTGAGAACCCGAATGTCTCTGCGGAAGAAGTCAACAGGGTCATATCGTCCGACCAAGTGTTGACCGCCAAGATTTTAAAACTGGTCAACTCAGCCTTTTACGGGTTTCCCGGACAGATAAGCACAGTAACTCACGCGGTAGTAATACTGGGGTTCAGCACTGTTCAGACAATAGCGTTGTCCACGTCGGTTTTCGATCTGTTCGAGATGGAATCGAAAGCGGGGCGGTTCGACCGGCGCAGGTTCTGGGAACATTCCATAGCCACAGCGGTTATCAGTAAACTTATCGCGCAGAAATATCTGCCTGCCGATCCGGAAAAAGCGTTCGTCGCAGGGCTGATTCACGATATCGGCAAAGTGATACTCGATCAGTTTCTCCATGTGTATCTGCAGTGCATCATGGAAGAAGTGTACAAAGACGATATCCTGTTCGTTGACGCTGAACGAAGAGTCATGGAATGCGGGCACGACGATATGGGCGCGTGGCTGGCGGAAAAATGGTCGCTACCTATTGCCCTGCGTGAAGCCATTGCCTGCCATCATCAACCGGCTAAAGCGAAAGAAGGAAAAATTCTGGCTAGCATCGTGCATCTGGCTGATATTTTCGCCCGCGTAAAAAATATAGGTAATGGCGGCGATAACCATATACCGTACCTGAAACAAGATGCGTGGGAACTTACCACCCTAGGCGAATCTAAAATGCAGGAGTTCTACGACGAGATCGACGACGCCATCGAAAAAGCGGATATGTTTTTCTCCATGGTCGAAAACAAATAGGCTTGCCTGCACCGGAAATTATTCGACAAAACCTATCCTAAAAATTTAGATCTTTTCGTTACCACTAATCTCAGGCACGCCTATTCACTGTAAAATAGGTTACGCAGATGTCTTGACTATAAAGTTCTCTAACTCCTGTTGAGTTTTTTCGCAGGATTAATATTATTTTCTATTCTATTAATTGGGTTTTATGATAGAAATTTACAGTATCGACGCATTGTCCGGCGCTATGCCGGAATGACTCGCTATGGAGGTAAAGAAACTTGCGCACAGAACAACTCAAACAAGTATCGCAATACTGTTTCGAAATAGAACCGAATGCCGGAATGCGCGTGCCGGGACGTATATATGCCAGCAGAGACCTCATAGAAATAATTAAGGACGATGATTCGCTCGTTCAGGTACGCAACGTCGCCTGTTTGCCGGGAATAGTGCAATATTCCCTTGCCATGCCGGATATCCACTCCGGTTACGGGTTTCCCATAGGCGGTGTCGGCGCAACCGACATTGAAAACGCAGGGGTGATATCGCCCGGCGGGATCGGCTACGACATAAACTGCGGAGTACGCCTTATGCGAACGGCATTATCGGTAGACGAAGTCAAACCGAAACTCGACAGCCTCGCACGGGGAATATATTCCACAGTTCCGGTCGGAGTGGGCGGGTCGGGGTCTATCAAACTGACCGATAAACGGCTCCGGCAGATGTTGAAAAAAGGATCCAAGTTTGCAGTAGAAGAAGGGTTCGGAACGACGGAAGATTTGGTTTACACCGAAAACAACGGATGTATGCCGGACGCCGATCCGGAATCGGTCAGTAGCAGGGCTGTCAACCGCGGGCTTGAACAGTCCGGCACGCTCGGGTCGGGAAATCATTTCATAGAAATACAAGCTGTAGAAAAGATTTATGACGATAAAACCGCTTGGGCATTCGGATTGGCTAAAGATCAAGTGGTAGTTATGTTACACAGCGGGTCCCGCGGACTTGGATATCAGGTGTGCGACGATTATATACACGCCATGCGCAACGTACCGCAGAAATACGGGTTTTCACTGCCCGACCGCCAGCTGGTATGCGCGCCGTTCAAATCGCCTGAAGGACAACAATATTTCAGCGCGGTATGCGCCGCGGCAAACTACGCATTCGCAAATCGGCAGTGTCTTATGGGGCTGGTGCGCAAAGTGTTCGAAAAAACATTCGGCGCGTCTGCCGGTCGGTTGGGCTTGACTCTGGTGTACGACGTGGCGCATAATATCGCCAAGATAGAAACCCATACAGTCGGCGGCAAACAGAAAAAATTGTGCGTACACCGCAAAGGAGCAACACGCTCGTTCCCTGCAGGTCACAGCGAACTGCCCGAACAGTACCGCAATTACGGCCAGCCGGTGTTGGTGCCGGGCGATATGGGTACGGCGTCGTATGTCATGGTAGGCACTCAAACGTCTATGAATGAAACTTTCGGATCGGTTTGCCACGGGGCCGGCAGGAGTATGTCGCGAAGCGAAGCAAAACGGCGGTTTTCCGCTGACAGGATATTTAAGGAACTCCAAGACAAAGGGATCGTGATTCTTGCCAAGGGCAAATCCACAGTGGTTGAAGAATCGTCGCAGGCGTACAAAAATATCGACGACGTAACAAGCGCGGTAGTAGGCGCAGGGTTGGCAAAAAAGGTCGCACGTCTTCGTCCGCTGGCAGTCGTTAAGGGATAGAAAAATTTTTGTGTAAGAAAACTTTAATATTGTTGTTGTAGTGAACATGCCTGTTCATAAAAAAATAAACTATAGCATTTATTATCTGTGTAGCCGGATATTTCAAGCTACACAATCTTACAAATACTATGCGGCAAATTAATATACGAAGGAGTAATTATGCTTGACATCAAGTTCATCAGAGAGAATGTCGATCTGGTCAAACGGGGAGTGGCAAACAAAAATACCGATATCGATATAGACCGGTTGATATCGCTGGACGCCAAACGGCGCGCATTGCTTGCCGAGGTGGAAACCATCAAAAGTTACCGCAATGATGTATCCAAAAAAATAGGATTGCTAAAAAAAGAGAAAAAACCGTGCGACGATATTTTTGAGGAAATGAAAAACGTCGGCGACAAAATAAAGGTTCTTGACGACGAAGTACGCAATATAACCATGGAAATCGATAACTTACTAGTCTGGATACCGAATATCCCCCATGAATCCGCGCCGGTCGGCAAAGATTCAACGGAAAATACTTTTGTGCGCGAGTGGGGCCAAAAGCGTCAGTTTGATTTCGAGCCGAAGGCCCATTACGACATCGGCGAGGCGTTGGGGATACTTGATTTCGAGCGGGCGACGAAGTTGTCCGGTAGCGGTTTTATCCTGTTCAAGGGTATGGGCGCGTTGCTGGAACGGGCTTTGATAAATTTTATGATCGATATTCACACCGCGCGCCACGGGTATCTGGAGGTTTCGCCTCCGTTTATGGTGAAATCTGCGTGTATGTTCGGGACAGGCCAGTTGCCGAAGATGGAACCTGATATGTACAAACTGCCCGAGGACGATCTTTTCCTTATTCCCACAGCCGAGGTTCCTGTAACAAATATACACCGCGGGGAAATTCTTGAGGAATCCGAACTGCCCAAACGGTTTGTGGCTTATACGCCTTGTTATCGCCGTGAAGCGGGGTCATACGGCAAGGAAACCCGCGGGATGGTTCGTGTGCATCAGTTTGACAAGGTCGAGCTGGTCAAACTGGTCAAGGAAGGCGATGCGTATCCGGAACTGGAAAAATTGCTGGTCGACGCGGAAACGATTTTGCAGATACTTAAACTGCCTTACCGTATAATCGAGCTGTGTTCGGGCGATATGAGTTTTGCCGCGGCAAAATGTTACGATATCGAAGCGTGGGCGCCGGGACAAAACGGGTATCTGGAGGTATCGTCTTGCTCGACGTTCGAGGATTTTCAGGCGCGGCGCATGGGATTGAGGTATCGCGAGGCGGAATCGCGCAAAGTTAAGTTTGTCCATACTATGAACGGATCAGGACTGGCTTTACCGCGTGTAGTTGTGGCTATTTTGGAGAATTATCAGCAGGCGGACGGAACTGTTGTGATACCCGAAGCGCTTCGTCCGTATATGGGTAATAAAGAACGTATAGATTTACGTTGACGAAAACTCTGTTTTTCTGATACGATTCGTCCGATATACCTTATGGAGGGGTGGTAGAGCTGGTTGATTGCACCGGTCTTGAAAACCGGCGAACCGAAAGGTTCCGTGGGTTCGAATCCCACCCCCTCCGTTGTGTTGCCGTATAAAAACGATTGACTGACTGCCATATATATATTATTTTTTTTCATACCGTATTTATAACGGAGAGGTGGCTGAGAGGCTGAAGGCGGCGGATTGCTAATCCGTTGAAGGAGTTCAGACTCCTTCCGGGGGTTCGAATCCCCCCCTCTCCGTTGTGTTTTTTTAGGTTCTTTTCTCTTTTACCCAATTATATTCAAAAAGATTATGCTTCGCGGGCAAAATTATTTTTTTTCGCGAAAATATCGCAAGTGGTTATCGATTACGATAAAAAATGGTACAGAGAATTTCAGGATATGCGCCGGCAAATCCGGAACGGCATAGAAGACGATTGCGGGTTTCATCTTTACACATCAAATCCGTATAGTGTAACATATCTTTTATCGAGATTATTTGTCGAAAAATTTAAGATACCGATTGTATCTGAGGTTCACGAATCGTTGAGGATTTTGCCTTGTGAACCGTGTCCCCTTAATTCTAGAGCTTTATAAACACCAAAATCAAATAGATATATACATAAAGGCTCTTATGAAAAAAATTTTTGTTTTATTTTTTTTCCTTTTTATAATAGTTTTTTATTTGAAAATCGACAATACGCATAATCAAAAACAAATATTAAACAGTTATGAAGCGTTTTTAAATGAAAATAAAGTACTCAATAATTATAAGCGCTCTAGCAGGGTTATACTAACCCCCTCCCTTTTATGGTTAAAAAGCATAAAACCTGATAAAAATCTAACATTTGTAAACTATAGGATTAACCACGAAAGTTTTTTTTGTCTTGTTATTGATTGCGACATACCGCAAAACAAAATTGTTTTTTATCCGATTGGGGATAATATGTCTCCTGTGGATATAACTATGAACCCTGCGTATAGTAGAGAATTACAAAAATTGATCGAGGATTACAACAACGGAACATTAGATAATCGGACGACCGAAAAAATTATAAAAGTTGATTTAACTGAATCTATCAGAGAAAAAATGTATGGTGCGCCGCTTCCCGTATCTAACCATGTGTTTGCGGTTGCCATGAATTTTCCCAGCCATTTAAAATATGACTTGGCTTTTGATTTAAATAAAAAAGTACGTAAAGAAATGAAAAACGCGGCTCCGCGTGTATTTTTTAAATATCCACCTGTCGCACCGCCGGTTAAGGAGATATCAGATAAAAAAAGCGATCACGATTCGTTTCTCGGTGCATATGATACAATCTATTATGATCATAAAGTATTCATACCGTCGGATGACCCCGCCTTCCCCTATAAAACTACAAATTTCAAGCTCGATTACGAAGCGGAAATAGGAGTTGTTATCGGTAGACAAATAACATTTGAATCTTTGCAGACAATGACAGACGAAGATATTTATGCGGCTGTTGCAGGATACGTTCTTGTGAACGACACAAAAGCTCGTAATCCGCAAGTAATGCTAAAAATCATTACACACGGCAAACAACCGGATCACGATAACCATTATAACTTTCATGATATAATGTTAAATAATGTTTTCGGTATCTGGGATAACCAAACTTGCAGATGGTGGAGTTATGCCGCTACATGTAACAACTTTTTATCGGTAGGCCCGTTTTTTGTAGCGGCGAATGATCGATCATCGTTAAAGGATATTCCCTTTATCTCCGCGAGAAGTTATGGTAAAGAAAGAAATTTTTTTATACAGAAGTATGATCCTGATATTCTTTATTTAAGGCAGGCCGGTATGATTACCGAATCGGCAATATATAACGATTCTATGATTTGGAACCTGCCTCAGATTGTCCGTGAAATCGTCCGGCCCGGTAATCCTCTAGCCAATATAGCGGGCGGAAAAATTACTCTTGAATCGGGCGATATCATTTGTCTGGGCACACCGTCCGGCACGGCAATTACTTCAAAACCATATCCTATTTTTAATTTGCTTAAAAATGTGTTATTTTGGGTTAAGCCTAACCAATGGCATGATATGTTTTTTAAAGGTCATCAAAAAGAATATTTGCATCCGGCAGACCGTTTGTTTATGTGGGCTGAACAGTTGGGGTTCCAACATTTAGATTTTGAAAAAAAATAATAAAGCATTGTATCACTTTAAGATATGGGGACATAAGATAAGGGAAAAACCTATTGACGCTGGACACCTATTTACCAAAAATGAACTTTAAAGGAGCTTATTATGAAAAAAGCATTATTTATGAAAAAAGCATTATTGTTGTTATCATTATTATTGTTCGTAACCAATTCTCTTTTTGCACAATATTTTTGTCCTGTTCCAAAAGGTACCATTCATCGGGCATACATAGAATATGAAAATTCTGGTTGGGTTAATATAAAAACGGGTTATGGGGAATGCAATGGAAAGTATTGGGAACTATGGTTCGATACACCACATCAGGTAACAAGTCTTGCCTCTACAGCAGGCTTTCATTATATTTATATAGATGATACTGCGTCTACATATCCTACAGTTTCTTTTACCGATTCTTCAACTGCGCCTTCATGGAGTGATGAAAAACAAGGATGGTACTACAGTAATGACAGGTGTATCGGTGTAGTCTGGAGTCCCGCTGGTAGTGCTACAATACAGCAATTTACTACAGATGCCGAGGGTAAATATATTTATATCGGCAACATCACACAAATATTAACCAATGGAAATCCTACAGGTGGATGGGTCTTTTTAAATGCTTCTGATTATACTCCTGTAAATGCAAATGCAATCTCAATTTGGGCTACCGGACAAGATGTAAATGCTACAGTAAAAGTATTGGTTGCTTCTTCTGATAATGCAGGTAATTCTATGGGGATATTCGGATTTCACAATGTCGGATCTTCAGGTTGGATATTTTTTCAACCGGATTCCGATAGAAATTTGCAATGGTTTGGTTATGATGATGATGATAATCTTTTTAACATTTATATTCGAGGATATAAAATAATCAGATAAAGATAATTTTTACGGGTTTATAACATATAGTATCAATTCATAATCACATTAAAAATTCGGAGGGATTATCGTAATATTGTTCTCTTTAAGTTCTCGGCTGAGAATTTCGTATATATCCCTTTTGTGCGCTACCGACGCGATAATAATATTTTTGATATCATAAGAACCTATCTCTGCAAGCGGTATAACAGGTAATCCGCAAAAAGATGTAGAACATTTTTGAGTATTACTGTCAACGATAGCTCGGATATCGAAATCTTTCAACGCTGATATAATTATTTCACATAAATCACCGCTACCATATACAGCAATGGAGCCGTCTTGTTTTTGTTCATCGACTTTTTGTACAATCCGGTCTTTGAATTTTTTATAAGAAGTAATATAGCCGGACATACGCTTGTTTATAAAATACTCGTTGGTATAAACAGTTTGGTTATTGTAACTATCGTTTTTGAATAAGTTACCTTCCTTTTTTCTGGCTATAACAATCAGGGATGGGGTTGTACGATCAGGATATGGCGAAAAAGAAAAATCAACTGTAAATCCAAAATCAATTAACATTTTGGATAAAATAGATATATTATAACCACTTTTATGAAACATTCCTTCATTTTCCTGTGAGCCAAAAATCATTTTTAAAATATAATCACTGAATTCCGTATCGCTAGCGGAGCCCTTATATTGAGACCATAAAAGCGTAATCCGATCTATATCCGGACAGGTCGTTATCAAATATCCAGCTGGTTTTAATACACGCGACCATTCTCTTAAGGCAATATTAGCCTGCTCAAAAGAAAGATGCTCTATAATATGATGATTTTCAATGAGGTCTACCGAAGAGCCGGGGAAGATACTTAAATTTATGGCATCAAGGTTAATATCAGCGGCAATGTTGAACCGGTCGCAATTTATTAATTCGGGAATTATAGTATTACCACACCCAATATGAATCCCCGTAGTAGATGATTTTCGGATATTCTTAATCAATTCATCTATCTCACAATTTATTTCTTTTGGTGTTTTATGGATAATTTCAGGATATGACTGCATAGGTTTTCTTTTCCTTACATTTTTGCAGTAGAAGCTAAGTAACCTCTAGTTCATAATTGCGATACGAATCGGCTCGACAACCAAAGTAATTATATTTTAGATTGCCACTACATAAAAAGAAAAAAAGAGGGACAATAACGCCTTTTTTTAATATATCCTCATTTATATTTTAATCTTTTTATAGACAAGATAACATCCTATAACCTACTTGACTTATCGCCGTAACGCGGATAGGAAAATAGATTACGGCATCCTAAGTTTAAAGCATTTTTCGTACCAGAGAGGGATAATACGGCGCGGCGATAGATAAACCCAACGCCCAACACGGCAACGTGTTGCTATAATACACACAGAGAGATATAATAAGCGGAAGATAAGGGGACTTAATTACCGCCTCAAAGAATAATTAAGTGAGATGTCCCCATAATTCTTCATAAAAAAAATAAGTCATCGACGAGAATGTAAGATAAGGGGACACCTAATTCTTCAAGGTTATTTAATTAAATGGTAAAAATAGTCTAGTCTTTCTTTCACTTTAGTACGTAAAAAGAAGTTTTCTGTAGCATATTGGCGCAATGCGAGAAAATTATGTAAAGTTTCATTACGGTCAGGAGAATATTTATCATATTCTAGCATTATATCAATAAATGGTTTTGGAGATTGCGTTGACTTAATGGTTGATTCAATTGCTTCTAAGTCGTCAACAGTAATTACAATTAATGATTTTATAATATATCCATTATACTCGATAATATATTTGTCATTAGATTTTTTTAATAATTGCGTTAACCGAGAGATAAATTCTATGTTAAAAAAATAAGAATGTAATAGCGAAGCATCAAACCTGTTATGAATTATCATGATAGGGTATATGACATTTGCACGACAAAATTCATCCCCCCATTTTTTATTGATTAAACCATAAATATCGCCAGCCAATTGATATATACCCCCGTAATGAGATTTCCCTTTACATTGTCTGACACAATATTTTTTACGTAATTCATTTAAATAATCTTCTTCTGATGTTGATGTATACATAACATCATCTTTAACCCATGAAGATTTTGTTTCAATAATAATTATTTTATCTCCGTAATCTAAGACTGCATCTATCTCAGTATTTCTGTATCTATATGGTGCATGTAGAATATTTGCTAACATAGCACTTTTAGGAATAGTTCTTTCGAATATTTCTTGAACATATTTTTCAAATATTTTCCCAAAATTGCTGAAAATATTTTCAGTGTTTTGACAATCTTGATTCAAAACAATAAATAATGGTCCTACTGTTGCTCGTTCAATGAAAAAAACAGGAGATAAAATAGAAAATCTGCCATCTGTTGTTTTAAATAAAGGTTTTCTTCTTAGAGATAAAATAAAATCATATATGTCTGTAGCATGGTTCTTAATATCTGTTATTGTCTGTGATTCGAGATTGATATATCTTTCAAAGTTTGATTGAAATTTTTTATTATAATTTGGGACAGTAGATAAAAAATTTTTTATGTCAAAAATAAACTTATTTTCTGGAGATAAAATCGAATCGGGAGGTGATAATACAAATTGAGTATATCCTAAAAGAAATAAACTATCTTCATACTCTGAAATCGAGAGACCTGTACTATCAGAAAATGTTTTTTCAAAATTCTTATAAGGTAATTCTTTATACAAGTTTTTCTGTAATTCACCGAAAAAATAGCTACCTCTTTCAAGCGCGAATTCTGGTTTGATGCCAGGAAAGTGCTCACTAGCAAAGTTATTTAATCGACACATCAATAAAGATTGAATTTTTGTGTTATCAGTTATATTTGTTTTTTGTGCAGATAATTTGGCGAGAACTTTATTTGCCGATAAACTCCAGAATTCTGAGGCATAAAGAAGAGCTTTAAAGAAATCTGTTCTTACATCATCAATATTAAATGTTTCACCATCATTTGTTTTATCACTACCATATAAAATTAACCATCGTATTAGCTCCAAGACCTGTCCATGAAAAAACATCTTCCTGTTTCCATTGAGTATATCTGAATAAAGATTGTTCTTGAAATTTTTTTCTACTTCTTCGCTAATTGATATATTTAAAAATTGTAATATCTTTAATTGTGTGTAAGGTTCTGTCCATGACGAAAAACCATTTTTCTTTTTATCAGAAAAGTCATTCTGGAATAAAACGATTAAAATACGAGAACAAAAAAAGAGGCACTCAGTTAAACTTAGTCTTTTAATAAGATTAATAAACGATTTTTTGTCAACTTGCTCATTAGGAAAAAAATCTTTAACCAAAACTAAAATCTTAACATTATTCATATATTTGATTACTCTTTAATTGTTTTATATTAAGAATTCTAGAATTAATCATATAATAATTCTTTAATCTGGTGAATAAAAAAATAATTCATCATCGACGAGAACGGGTAACTCCATAACTCTTAGATACGGGGACAATGTCTCCATAATTCCCCCTACAAGATAAGCATTACCAACTTTTGGCAATTATGTTTAAAAAATGAATATGATGAAATATTTTTCCAAGTTAATTGTCTTTTTAGTACAGGAGGTCAACATGATTATATTTTTTATTGTAAATTTTGTTAGCGCAATATTTACAATTATTCTTTATAACATTTTCTTAAAAAATAGAGACATGAAATTGAGCTTAGGCTTAAGCCATATACTGTTTTTTTTGACAACATGCTTGGGGGGACTTTGGTTTTCTTTAATTATATTTATTTTCTTATACATCTACCTTTGGTGGGTCAAATTAGTATCAAAGAATAATAAAAAATGGAAAAAAATGTTTTTTATTATAACAAAAGCATTAGTAATCTTCATGTCTATCCTGACAACAGCTTTTATGCCGATGATCCATTTTAGATACCCGAAGCCACTATATATTCTTTATGACATTATCATCATTTATTTGCTTACATGTTTAAGTATTGCATTCACTTACAAAAGATCAAGACATAGATTCAACTATAGTGCATAAAAACTGCCCTTACCCCATTTGTTGTGCCAAAACCACTTCGAGGTTTCGCAATGAGATTCTTTTGCGGCTTTTCATCGATCTTAAATTGAAATGAATAATTTTTCGCACATGTAAGGCTTAGGTTGCGGTATGCAGGAGGCCGATCCGGTTTTTTGTTTCTTTTTTGACCCAAAAAAGAAAAGTGGGCCCACAAGGATTTGAACCTTGGACACGCGGATTATGAGTCCGCTGCTCTAACCAACTGAGCTATGGGCCCTGATCTGCGGCATCTTCCTGCCCCAGAGGAATGAATCATAAAATGATTGCGTTATTATATATAACCTTCCGCGAAAAATGCAACAAGAAATTTCAACTGCCAGCAGAAAAAACCGTTTTCCTGCATTTTTTTTACCGCCCGCCGATTGAGCGGTAGTAATCTATGACGCTGTCGAGTATCTGATCGAGCGAGTATTTAGGGGTATACCCGATAGCGTTATGAATTTTTTCGATGCTGGGCACTCTGCGGAGCATATCGTCAAACCCTTTTTCATACGCTTGGGAATACGGGATTTTCTCAATAGGCGACGAACTGCCGGTTTTCGATTTTATTTTCCGCGCCAGATCGATAATGGTTATTTCTTCTTGCGAGCCGATATTAAACACCTCGCCTACCGCCTTATCGGACTGCATCAGAGCCACCAGTGCGCCTACCACGTCGGAAACATAGGTAAAACACCTGCTTTGCATGCCGTCGCCGTATACCGTGATCGTTTCGCCCGCAAGAGCTTGTTGCACAAACCGAGGAATAACCATGCCGTACTGTCCAACTTGTCTGGGACCTACCGTATTGAACAACCGGACAATAATAACAGGCAATCCGTACTGACGGTGATACGCCAACCCCAGAAACTCGTCTATCGCTTTGGAGCATGCGTAACTCCAGCGGCTGTAAATAGTAGCGCCCATCAACCTGTCGTCGTTTTCGCAAAACGGCACACGCACGTTTTTTCCATACACTTCGGAACTTGACATGATGATGATTTTGCGATTAAACTTGTTGGCGATATCAAGCATTACCTCGGTGCCGGCTATATTGGTTGATATTGTGTGCACCGGTTTTTCTATGATGAGTTTCACCCCGACCGCCGCGGCAAGATGATATATAAGGTCGCATTTCTCGATAAGAATATGCATTAGCTTTTCGTTGAGTATGGTATCGCGGACAAGGGTAAACCGAGGGTTGGACATGAGTCCGTGTATGTTTTCCATACGACCGGTGCTGAAATCGTCCACCACAGTAACGTGATCGCCTTTGCCGAGCAGATGCTCGGCTAGGTGCGAACCGATAAATCCGGCTCCGCCGGTTATTAAAATACGCATAAAACCTCCTTTTTTTAAAGAATAGGTAAAAGCAACCTGTAAATCAAGATAAAACAGATGCGGTTTGTTAAATTTATAATCGGTATAGCCTTACTTCCTTTTTGTTACGCGCTGGGAAAAGTTTTTGTCGCGGTATGCGTTTCGTCGCCGTCAATGACTGCGTGCCTTCTCGGAGGCGCTATGCTCGCCGTGTTGTTCGTAATCAAAAAAGGTTATATAGGAAGAGTATACGTTTTGCTACACGAATTGAATCACGCCATGTGGAGCGCGGTTACCGGCAATCAGGTAAAGATGTTTTACGTCAGCCGCGCAGGCGGGCATGTGGAAACGGAAAACTATTCTGTTATCGCGGCGTTCGCTCCGTATTTCTTTTCCATACCTATGGCGTTGCTGGCCGCGGTTCATTTGATCCTGTGGATTGCCGGATCAATTCCCGTATGGGTGCGGTATACGGAATATTGCATAGCTGGATTTATTATCGGCTGGCACATCGTTACCACAGTTAAAGTGGTCGTTCAGGAACAGAGCGAACTGAAGCAGGAAGGGCTGTTTTTTTCGTTCTCGGCAATATACGCCTTTTTTTTCTTTTGGAACGGATTATTTCTGAGCGTTCTGTCGCCGAATTTTTATGTTGCGGATTTTATTCGATTAGGATATAAAGAAACAATATTCGTTTTAATCCGATGCGGCCATCTGGCCGGTTCCACAATCGAACTAATCTGGCGGTTACTCACATGAAACGATCAAATATCGGTATTATACTGGGGCTGTTGTTGTTTTCCTGCGTCATATTGTGTTCCTGCGCGCACAAATCCAACACTGCGGGCGAAACCGGTTCTTTTCGCGTGGTCAAAGTAAACAGGTTCTTGCGCATGAATAACTTACTGGGCGAAGGATTCGAAGTTATCGGCACAAAACGCAGGCACGATGTTTTCGGCCAAGATGTAAGCCTCGACTACAAGGACCGTGGCGAAGAAATTGTGGTTATATGGCGATACGACGGACCGGCAATCCAAAACGCACCCGTAGTTCTACACTTCGACTATCAATATCACGCTGACAGTAAAATTTACAGAATTTCCGAACCATACGAAACAATAGTGCCGGGACGGTACACTTTCAAATTCCGAAATACCGGCGACGATTACTATAATCGCGGTGAAGTGGAAGACTGGCGTGTAACAATTCTCTACGGTGATATTCAGGTCGGCCATAAACAGTCAAAATTTTTCGGCAAAAACTGATTTTCCTCTCCAAGAAGTTGACAATCAACTACTTTTGTCAACTATCATATAATATGTCAATTTTTTATTGCGATCTTCCGTCGAATGTTTTACCATAGCGGGACAGTCATTCGGGTACCTGCAGGGTTGTATCTGTTTTGTTATAAGCTCGAACACGCTAATATATACTCGCATAACGAGAAATTGTATGACGGCGGCACTTGTGTTTCATATTTTGATAATTGTGATCTTTTTTAACAAAAAAAATCGCCTGCTATTGACAAGTTGTAGTTTTTATGGTATAGTAATTATTGGTAGGGAAAATTAACCGCAAGATAAAATTCGATACAATAAAATTATTAGCTTGAGAAAGATTTTTTATGGAATTACATATACCTGGCATCATACGAAAAAACGCAGTTGATTTCGCAGTTAAGCTACGCGATATCAGCAAATCCGGATTGAGCTGTTACACCGACAGAACCCTCTATGAAGGAACATTGCTTGAAATCATGATCGCGGATCGTCCTTATACTGCGCAAGTAGTGCGCCATTTCCCCCCTGAAGACCGCAACAGGAAAGAAATCGGAGTCGGTTTGCGTTTCCTCGACGATATTCTTCAATCCGACATCGCTCAACCGCTGGTCGGGTTTATAGATTCACTGCCGCTGTATAGGGATGGAAAACTTTGGCCGAACAATCACGAGCAACGCCGTCATCCAAGAAAACCGCTAGATGAACAGGTTATCGCTAGGGAAACCTGTCCGAAACTGATCGACAACGATTTTTCTTTGTTTCATCACGGGCTGACTTGTCATGTAGACCAATATGTTCCGTTATTTAGGGAAATCGAGATTACTATCTCCTGCGGTTCGCGCGACGACAACTGTAAATTTTCAGGAATTGTCGTTGAATGCGGCAAAGTATCGGACGGCGATTACTGTCTGGAAATTTTTTGCCCCACATGCGAACGGGATAATTTTAAAGCGCTAGTTTCCGCGAACTGATCTTTTTTCCCGCATTCGGCTTGTTTGCGTAGCTTACGATTCCGGCTCTCAACATTATACCCGCGCGCAGATTGATTTATAAAACAAACCGTCCTTTATGCCGATATTTATCCGAGGGATATTTTAGCAAAACAGTAAAAACAGCAAAGCAACGTAAAATTGCGCATAACGCAAAACATTCTGTTAGGTAAATATGGAGATAAATTCATTACATGATTATATAAAAAAAGACCGTATTTCATCCAGGCGAGAGGAGGATGAAATACGGTCTTCACAGTTGAAAGAGGAAATCTTAAACAGATTACAATTACAATACTATTAAATATAAAAAAATACGTCAACAAAAATATTATTTTTTTTAAAAAAACGTCAAAATATTTTTATTATGACTACATCTATTTCTAAACAAAAAACTTATGACACACGTCAAAATATAGAGCTTTGCGCCGTCGCTACAACCGATGAAACCGCTCTTAGCGCTATCCGGTCGGGTGCGGACAGCGTTTACCTCGACGCGGGTATCGACAACGCAACAGCGAAAGTGTGCGGGACAACTACGGAAAGAGCGTCTGTATTATGCAGGTACATCCGGCAGGAAGGCCGGTTATGGTATTTGTATCTCAATAAAATATTCAATGAAAGATCCCTGCAGGACGTATTCCGATTGCTCGAATGGGCTCAACTCAATGGCGCATCCGGTTTTCTAATATCCGACACAGGCGTTTTGCGAATCGCACTGCGCTATTTTTCCCAGATACCTGTTCACGGCGGCCCGCTACTTAATATCCATACTGCCGACGGAGTTCGCCAGCTGGCAAAAATGGGGGTATCGCGCGTTATCCTATCCGAAGAATTGAATATCGAGGAAATAACACAGATAGCAAAAGCCGCGGATAATATTGAATATCAGGTAACTATTCACGGCGAATCCTGTTTTTCGTCGCCCGGGTTATGCCAATGTAGCAGTTATGCCGGACGAAAAAGCGCTAAATTCACATCATGCGACAGGTTATGCCGTAACCGGTGGTCTATAAACGGCAGTAAAGATTTTTATCTGTCAAGACATGATATCTGCGCGATAAACTGCGTTGACCGGCTGGTTGACGCCGGCATAACATCCATGTCCATAAGCGGATACTCCGATATGCCGAATATCGTCGAAAAAATAGCTCTGATATATAGGACGGCTATAGACGCTACAGGCACTCCGGTATACCGCCCGATCCATAAAAACATGGCTTCCCGCCTTAAAAACAGCCTATCTCGGGTTTTTGACGAGGAATATTACACCGCAGGCAATAGCCTCACCGCCCAAACCGTCAAAACCGCCTGTCCGGGCAAATACATAGGTTCTGTTCTCAGGGCTACTCAACGCAAACTGGAAATAGAATTGTCGGACGGTAATTCTATACATAAAGGCGATACTTTAGTCATCTATGACAACACGCTTGAAGCATATTCGGATATAACCGTATCCGATCTGCGTAAAGACAGCGATACGTGCTACACTATTATTCTTAACCGATATTTTCCTCCCGGATCGCCTGTTTACCTAATACGTGCCGCGTCATGGGACAACTCAGCGATAAAAAACGAACTGGCAGGTATCTATAAATATTATACGGTCGAAGACCCGCACGGCAAACTCACTTCCGAACGCCACCTGCGCCGCAGGCAGTTTGTCGAAGACATGCGCAAAGAACAAATAGACGCAACCCGCAAAGGCGACAAGCCCATGGTATTCGCGCGGTTCGAAAACCCTCAGTGGTCGTTTCTACTAAACGACAACACAGTAGACTACGCTACGTTCGTAATGAATACGGAATATATAGGCAATATAGAAAGCATCGCGGAAAAATGGAAAAAGCATCGTAGCAAAGTGGTATTCGAGCTACCGCCCCTTATTTTCGATACAGACCTGCCCGCTTATAAAAAGGCTGTAGAATACCTGCTTGCGCAACAATACCGCTCGTTTGCCGTAAACAACATAGGGCAGTTGCCGTTATTTGAAGGCAAGAATGTCACATTGATGGCCGGAGCGGACATTACCTGCCTTAACCGCCAGTCGGTTTTATTTCTTCGGGAACAGGGAATATCTTATGCCACATATTGTCTTGAAGCCGATTACGTGAATTTTCAGGCGCTGGCATCACATCAGACCAGTTGCGCTTTATGTTTAACCGTATTTTTCGTGCCGGTAATTATGCGCTCGCGAATCGATCTTTCCGCGCATTTACAGTCCGGCTCAGTGATAGAAGATACCAAAGGCGGACAGTTTATAGTTATTCGCGAAAACAAAAGCACGATTCTGCTCCCTTCCGCACCCGTATCGATTACGCATCTTATAGCAAAATTTAAAACTTCTGATCTGGCGGGAATAATTATAGACCTGTCCTACATAACTCCATCGACAGGTGAATGGGAAAGGTTTTTCACGGCATACGATGAATCGGAAGCTATTTCCGGAGCGACTCAGTTTAATTTTTTCAGCAAACTGCGCTGAAATCATTTCTTGCTTTAAAAAAATACCGTCAAAAAAAATATTGCACACCTTGATCGATTAAAAATTGTATCCAATCTTGTTTTTTTATGATATACTGCTTGCTTTTACATACTGCGCGTTTTTTGCGCACAACAAAAGGAATTAAGGATATCACTAAATGGATTCATTCGCGGATTTAAGCCTGTCGCAACAAATGTTGCAAACCCTCAAAAACAAAGGTTTCGAGCTTCCCACGCCGATTCAGCAGAAAACTATCAGGGCAATGTTCGAACTCGATAAAGATATTGTCGGACAAGCCCAAACCGGAACCGGAAAAACCGCCGCGTTCGGTATACCTATCATAGAAATGCTCCAAGAACACACAGGACACACGCAGGCGCTCGTTTTGACCCCCACTCGCGAGCTGGCAATACAGGTGGCGGAAGAACTCCAGTCACTCAAAGGCAAAAAAAATTTAAAAATCGCGCCCATTTACGGCGGACAAGCTATAGGATTGCAGTTCCGATCTCTGGAAAAAGGTTTGGATATAGTTGTGGGAACACCCGGCAGGGTAATCGACCATATTAACCGCGGAACTCTGAAACTGGGTAAAATACGATATTTTGTCCTCGATGAGGCCGACGAAATGTTAAATATGGGTTTTATCGAGGAAGTTCAGGCGGTTATCGAAGCGACTCCAACAGATAAACGAACTATGCTTTTCTCGGCAACCATGCCGCGGGAAATAGAGATGATCGCCCGCCGGTATCTGGGCGACTACGAAACACTCAAAGTAACCCCTGAACAGCTTACCATCGCCCAGACCGATCAGATTTATTTTGTGGTCAACGAGTCGGATAAATTCGAAGCTCTGTGCAGGATAATAGACATAGAAGACGACTTCTACGGGCTGGTGTTCTGCCGTACAAAAATAGACGTAGACAAAGTGGCGCACCACCTCATGGACCGCGGATACGACGCCGAAGCTCTCCACGGCGATATGTCTCAATCACACCGCGAAAAAATTCTTTTGAAATTCAAAAGGCGGTTTTTTAATATCGTAGTCGCCACCGACGTAGCGGCGCGAGGAATAGATGTGCAAGACCTGACACACGTTATCAACTATTCTTTGCCCCAGTGCCCTGAATCGTACGTTCACCGTATAGGGCGAACAGGCAGGGCTGGCAAAGAAGGAAACGCAGTAACGTTCATCACCCCCTTGGAATACCACAAGCTGGATTTTATCAGCAGAAAAACAAAAACCGATATCCGCAAAGCCATTTTGCCGGGTGTAGACGATATTATCAATACAAAAAAAGCAAAGATAAAAAAACTGCTGGCCGCGATTATCGGCTCAAAACCCGGACCGACTTACAGCGATATGGCAAAAGAACTGCTTGAAGAAAACGATCCAGCGGCAGTTCTGGCGGCGTTTTTGCAATATTCGTTTTCCCATCAGCTTGACGAAGGCAGATACGCTCATATAAAAGATGTTTCCGTAGAGAAAAGAGAAAAAAGCTATTTCCGCCCGGGTAAAGGACGTCATGAACGCTCATCGTCAAGCCGTCATAATTCTAAAAAGAAGCCCGCGCCGGGACCATCTCACCACAAAACAGCAAAAAAGAAGAAAAAGAGCTAGCCGCATACAAAACAATTGAATATTTTGCTATCTGCATTTGTTGTGCCTGTATCCAGCTTATAAACAGGCAAGTTTTTTGTTGACAATACTAATATTTTTATGTATAGATATTATATATTCGCGATTTTGGTTGTAATCTTCATATATAATTTTTTTGTATTCCTATATTAGATCAATAAAACTCAGGAGAAATGTGAAAATGAAAAAATTGATAGCTGTTGTCATGTTATTCTTTTTCGCACCGTCACTACACGCTTTGACAATCGGTTTCAGAGGTACAATCATTCAAGTATTCGACCCCGACAATTTTATTGACGGCCGAGTTAACATAGGTGATACTTTCAGCGGATCAATTACTTATGATTTTTCATCATATACATTGATTGAACATCCGAATTTGGCGATTTATGTTTACAATACTTATCCGAACGCTATAACGGTGGAACTAAATGGATTAGTTTTTATGACAAATCCTGACGGAGGGCGGTTGCGTATCAATGTCACCAATGACCGTCCTGAAGGTATTCCTGATGTATTAAGTTTCATTAGCAATGCCAGCAATATTTTCTTTGGTGAGGTCATGACGCTTTCTTCCCTTTACTGGCACCTTAGCGACACGACCGGAACAGCCTTGTCGTCGCTCGAGTTACCCGTAGCACCTCCAACATTATCCGACTATAATCTTAATACGTTCTATATTCAACGATTTGCCGATGGAGTGGGTGATATAGGATATGATATTATAGGCAACGTTACTTTTGCGGAACAATACGCCCCCATTCCTGAACCGATGACCGCTATATTATCTTTTATCGGGTTTACTTTACTCGGATGGCGTTTCAGGAAAAATTGTGCTTAATATTTTGCTTAGCCATTCGGTTTTGTCTATCCGACAGCGCTTGTCGCGTTGAAATGTAATTTTTGCAATGAAGGTAACCGGTCAGCGGTAATCAATCACTTCGTAATCCGGCGGGATAACGTATTCGAACAATGAATCATCCATATCGGAATTGATGTTTATTCCTGAAAAAATAAGAGTGGTAATGTCGCCGCTGGTCTCAATTATTTTTGTGGACAGCGGCACTAACTCTACGGCAGACACAGTAATTTCGCATTGAGAGACCACGCTTGAGAGACTTTCGTTTATCGGTTCCATGACAAATACATAAACCGGCGTGCCGTCTTCAAGGGTATCGCCGGCGCATTGCATCGAAAAATCGTCGAGAAACTGGTAGATAGGTTTTCCGAGTCCTGCAAGCAGAAAGTCGAACCGGTTATACTCGTCGATTCTGAAAATCTGAACTTGTTTGACGGCTGGAGATATGACAAACCCTCTGCTCCCTTTGACAAGAACTTTTGTACGTTCCGGTTGATTAAATTCCCATATAACCCTGTCCGGAGCCTTAAACAGAAACAAACCCGTAGACCGTTCGGTTTCCTCGAACGGCATTATGACTTTTATCTGTTCGAATTCGGATTGGAAATGATGTATGCTCTGGCGTTTCTGCTCCAGTTTATCCATAATAGCGGTAACATCCAGCAGTCCGCTACCGTCGGAAACAACGGCTTGTTCGTTATCTTGAGCATATCCGCTGAAAAATCCGGCAAACAATAAAATCAGTGCGATAAAAAAAACTCGTCTCATCTATCCATCTCTATCACTTGAATGTTTTCGCTTATGGTAAAAGTAAAGACGTTGTGATTGAGCGCCGGATTCAATTCTATTTTTGAAAATTCCATTATAAGCTGAAGTTGGCGGTACGGACTTTCTATTTCCATGCGTTTGGGGAAATAGCCGTACTCCGGAAAAATAAAAAAATCGGTTATTTTCACGTCCAAATCAAGTTCGCCGCTGTGGTCGAAAGTCTGATGGCGAGTTATTTCAAACATATCGTCGTCCACCCACACCCGTTTTGCCAGCGAATAGGTTCCGTTGGTTTCCTCAAGGAAATACAAGACGTATGACGCATCCTCGTGGACAAAAAAGCAGACGTAACGCTCGCACATTTCTTTTATATCATACAGAAGAAAAGCGTGCATAACGTCGTTGGGACGTATTTTCGTCGCCGGTTCGAGCGAATCGAGAGGCTGTTTGCTTGACCCTGTCAAAACCCGTCCTTCTTTGGGCGAGTATATATAAAAACGCTCGCTGTTGGATATTATATCAAAAATTTTGCCGGACAGCGGCTGTGACCCGTACAGACGCAGTTTGTCAGGTTTTTCCAAAGCTATTTTCCCGTCGCAATGAACGGTTTTACCCTTAGAGCGGATTGTATCTGTGAAGGTCAGTTTCAGATCGGCTTTAAAACGCTCTACCTGAGAATTTTTCGCGTGTACGGACTGTATAAGTTCATCAAAGGTTATGGTTTTGCGCACCGGATGCGGTTGAGACTGCAGTATCCCGAAAGTTACATCATGCCGCGTAGCGCAACCTGACGTCATAATTAAAGATAACGCTACCATGCCGTAAAAAAGTTTGGAAAGATTCATTTTCAAGCATTGCCTTTTTTTTTGAAAAACATCATACTTACCGTTATAGGTAATATATATAATAGTATCTTAGTTCAATCAAGTTTTTTCAGGTGTTTTATGGCGCTATATTTTATCGCCGCTTTTACGGTAGGGTTTTCGAGCCTGATATTTCAGGTCGTTTTCCTGCGTGAATTCCTTACTATTTTTTACGGAAACGAGCTGTGTATCGGCGCTATTCTGGGATTATGGCTATTCGGAATTGCCTGCGGGGCGCTTCTTGGTTCGCGTATCGCCGACCGTATCGGACGTCTGGTTAAACCTGTATTTTTGATTATGATGATGTCCATGCACGTTCTGTTCGTGCCGGCTCTTTTTTTACTGCGAGTATCCATACCGATTTTTATGGCCGGCAGAGGCGAGTATATACCCTTCGCGCGCCTCATCATGGCGGCATTCATGTTTATTGTCCCTATAAGTATGTTGTCCGGCATGCTGTTTCCCATGGCCTGTAGCGCCATTTATAAACGCTCTCAGGGCGGAGTAACCAGCGGCATGATTTATTTCGCGGAAGCGGCAGGGTCGCTTACAGCCGGATGCCTGTTCACGTTTTTCTTCGTAACCGTGTTCAACCATTTTCAGATGGCGTTCATACAGATTAGTATGGCATGCACGGTATGCCTGCTGTTTGTATCGCGCGTATCAAAACCACGGACGGTTGCCGGCTTTTTGATTTTCATAATCGCGGCAGTGGTATTTTTCCTAGGCTCATACCCGTCCGTGCTTGACAGATTGAGCATATCCGCGCGATGGGACGCTTTTTTCAGCCCGTTTTCACTGGATAGATCGGTAGATACCAAATACCAAAACATATCCCTAAGCTCCCACGGAAATCAGCTGGATATTTACTCCAACCTCAAATATTTACGATCCATTCCCGACCCTTACACAAACGAAACCTTTGCTCAGTACGCAATGTGCCAGAGTCCGAACCCTGAAAGCGTCCTGATAATTCAGGGAGTTTTTTCCGGATTAATAGACCCGTGCCGTTCCCATAACCCTTCTAGTATCGACGTTCTTGAGTTGGACGACCGTTATTATAAGGCAATAGAGCAAGCTGTTCCCGATGCGGTAAGATCAGAGGTAGATTATCCTGAAGTGCGCATATATTTCGCCGACGGCAGGTTTTTCATAAAACAAACCGGACGCCGTTACGACGTTGTTATCATCGACCTTCCAGACCCTGACACTGCAATGCTAAACCGGTTTTATACCCTCGATTTTTTCAAAGAACTGAAAACGGTGTTAAAACCATCCGGCATAATCGCGTTTCATCTGACTTCCGCGCCCAACTACTTGGGCGAAACGGTAGGCAGGTACAACAGCAGTATATACAAAACCGTTTCAAAGGTATTCGGGCAGGTAATTGTAACCCACGGCGAGATAATGTATTTTGTAGCATCCGCAAACTCCGGTTCCATAACCTCCGATCCTGTAGAGCTGATACGGCGTTACGACCAACGTAGCATAGAGCGTGATACATTCATACCGCAGGTATTTTACGATCTGATGAACGCTTCGAGGCTGGAGTTCGTGCGCGCCAATCTGGAACAACTGGCGCAATCGACACGGGCAAACACAGACGCCAATCCTGTAGCATATTATTACAATCTGTATCTTTGGGACGAATTTTCCGGTTCAGGCCTGTCCGGCGCGCTTAAATTCATAGAACGGTTTTCCGTTACACGGTTTGCCGGCATACTTCTTATACTGACATTGGGAATATTGATACCGTCGCTTACGGCGAAAACCGCGCGCCGTAAAACAGCGTGCCTGCGTGCGGTACTGTTTTGGGTAATATGCTCGACCGGTTTTACCGCAATGGGTATAGAACTGCTACTGCTGTTCGCGTTTCAGAATATTTTCGGATATTTGTATTCCATGATAGGGTTTATAGTGGCTCTTTTCATGTTCGGCTTGACTGTCGGTGTCATTTCCGGGATGTACGGCATACGCAAACTGCGCACAATGCAAAACGTCTTTAATATGCTTTTGATTATAGAGATTGTCATACCGCTATTCGCTTTTGCCCTGCCTGAGACGATAAAGGTTGCCTCAACATTTTCATCGGCATGGCATATAAGGTTGCTTTTTTTCTCTTTGGTAGCTACAGGAGGTATTCTGACCGGCGTTGAGTTCCCTCTGGCAGTTCACCTTTTTTCCATAGATCAGCCGCGCGGCGGGTTCTCCAGCGGAATCCTTGACGCCGCCGATCATTTCGGGGCATTTGCCGGAGCGCTACTGGTTGGAACATTCATCCTTCCGCTATTTGGATCCGCTCATACGGCGATACTTATAGGGTTATGTAATTTGTCGTCGTGCGTTGTTGTGGCCGCCAGCAGGTTGAATATAATGACCCGCCGGCAGGATTTTTTTTGATAACACCATGCTTTTCAAAATGTTATCCATTTTTATTTCCTGTAAAAATATTCTGTTGATACCCATATATTTGCTAAAAATTTTTCCAGACCGTCCGAAATAGAAAAGGTGAAGTGTTTTTTTGAATCGTAAGCGTACTTATGGCTCATAACACAAAGGTGATAGCTTGAACAACACTAAAAAAGGCGTCAGCAACCGCTCTGCCATCGACGTTTCGTTTCTGTTCGATATAACCAGCAAATTGAATGAAACCCCTGATATGGCGTCATTCATGAACGTCATGAACCTCTGTCTGTCGGATTGGTGGCATTGCGACGCTGTATATTATTATATGTGCGACGAGCAATCCGGTTCGCTCAAACCCGTTTGCAGTCAAGTTTACAAGGAATACCCCCTGCGCGCGACTCCGGATGAAACGTTACTGTGGCTTTTGGAGCATCAAACAGTCCAGATAGATCAGGTTAGAAATAATACCCGCAAAAAACAGGGTGTATCGGTAATAAACATACCGTTGGAATACCAGCGAAAAATCATGGGGTTCATACAGATTATCGTTCCCGCTCCCCCCGAATCCATTTCACCGGACGAGCAGAGAATGTTTTCGATCTTAGGCAGATACGCGGCGAACATCATGCATACGTTTACGCTTAATACTGTCATCGAACGCAACAATCATACGCTCGATCAGGTGGAACTTTACCTCAACAGCGTATTCGAGAACATGATACACGGAATTATGGTTATAGAACAGGACGGAACTATAGACCTGTTGAGCAAAACAATGGATCTTATTTTCAACCTTCAACACAAAGACGCTGTAGGCAAACTTTACAGTAACCTGTTCCCCGAACAAACGGCAGGGATATTCAATGATATTATACACGAATTAGCCGGCAAAGATATAGTCATGGACAGGGAATTCGAAGTGACGCTCCACGATAACACCCTGTTGCGAATAAGCATAACCGCATCATCAATAGATATAGACGAAAACCGTACCGGCACAATATTCCTAGTCAAAAGTCTGTCCAACTGCAAAGACCTTATAACGCTGGCGGAAGTGGACAAACTGAAATCGAATTTTGTCGCTACAGTATCGCACGAATTCAAAACCCCTCTGAATCTGATTCTCGGCTCTACGAATCTATTGCAGGAAGGCCTTGTCGGTTCGCTCAACGAAAAACAGCTCAAACTGGTAAAGCTCATCCGCGATGGGAGCAGTCGTCTGATGGTGCTCACGAAAAGCCTGCTGGATCTGGCGAAACTGGAGGCAGGCAAAGGGCATCTCAAACTGGAACCGGTTTCATTGAAAAACTTGATCGATGTTACGGTCAACCGGTACGGACACATCCTCAAAGAACACGGCATATCTCTGACTGCCGCATTCAACGACGAAATCGACTTAATTGTAGCGGATAACGAAAAACTGGCACAGATGATGCATCACGTAATCAGCAACGCGATAAAATACAATAATCCGGGCGGATATGTCGATATAACCGTCAGCCTGTGGGATAAAGACAAATCCGCGAAATTCGTTTCAATCACCGTCAAAGATAACGGCATAGGAATACTCGAACAGGAACAACAGGTGATTTTCGACGAATTTTATCGCGTCGACGACCCGCAGGTACTTGAACGGGAAGGAATCGGACTCGGTTTGACCATTGCGAAAAAGGTGATCGACCTGCATCGCGGCAAGGTAACTATTAAAAGCAATAAAACCGATGGCACCGAAATAACTATCATATTGCCGAAAGACCCGAGGATTTTATAAACCTGATGCATGGAAACATTTTACTGGTAGATGACGACCCGTCAACCGTATCAATGCTCCAGATCATGCTCGAGGCACAAAACTATGCGGTTGCCAACGCATACGACGGACATAGTGCGCTCGAACAGCTCAAGAGCCATGATTTCGACCTGATCATTACCGATCTGAAGATGCCCCGCGTCTCCGGTATGGATCTTCTCAAAGAAGTAAAAGCGCATTATCCTGAAATCGAAGTGATCATGACCACAGCATATATGACCGTAGACACAGCCATTGCCGCCATGAAAATAGGAGCGTATGATTACCTGACCAAACCGATTACCGATCTGGAACGCACACGCATCGTTATAGAAAAAGCGGTGGAAAAAGCCAAAATTCAGACGGAAAACCGAATGCTCAAACATCAGCTCAACCCAGCCGGCGATTCGTTTTGCGGAATCATCGGAAAAAGCAAACCTATGCGGCAGGTATACGACCTTATACGCAAAGTAGCCATGACCGACACATCCGTACTCATTCAGGGCGAAAGCGGTACAGGCAAAGAACTCGTCGCCCGGGCAATACACTCTACCGGTAGCCGTAAAGACGCTCCTTTAGTGCCGGTCGACTGCGGTTCCATACCCCAAGACCTTCTGGAAAGCGAACTGTTCGGCCATACGCGCGGAGCATTCACCGGCGCTGTATGCGAAAAAAAAGGATTGTTCGACGAGGCGCACGGCGGCACATTGTTTCTTGACGAGATATCGAGCACCAGCCTGAATTTTCAGGCTAAACTTCTTCGCGCCCTCCAACATAAAGAGATACGTAAAGTCGGCGCGACCACCACCCTCAAAACCGATATCCGCCTTATTGCGGCATCCAATAAAGACCTGTTTCAGGAAGTCAAACACGGCAGGTTCAGACAGGATTTGTTTTACCGAATCAATATCGTAACAGTAAACATACCTCCGCTCCGCGCGCGCAAAGATGATATCCCGATTTTATGCGACCATTTTTTACAGCGGTTCGCCAGCCGGTTCGACAAACCGGTCAGGACAATAAGCGCCGAAGCGTTCGAACTGTTCAGATCATACCGCTGGCCGGGTAATGTGCGCGAACTGGAAAACGTCATAGAACGCGCTGTCATTCTATCCAACAGCGACCAGATAGAAAAATGCGATCTGCCGCCCGAACTGATAGATTCAGGGCTAAACAGCGTGCCTGCGTCATTGCATCATCTCGCATTCAACGAAGCTAAAGAGATGTTCGAGAAAAACTATATCATTCAGATACTCAAGGAATGCGACGCTAACATATCGTCCGCGGCAAAAAAAGCGGGCATAGCGCGCCAGCAGTTTCAACGCAAAATAAAACAATTCTCCATCGACCCTAACATCCTTAGAAAACATCCGCGTATCTGATAGTTCCAATTTGACAACAAACAAATTATTTTAAAAAATTGTAAATTTTTTTAAGCTGGATGGCGAAATATAATATACGACTTAAACTCTTTTTTCTCAAGGGCTCGATATGCTTAACGAACAAGATTATTTTAAATTTGTCAAAGAACATTTCACAAATATATCTTCTTTAATAATCAACAATTCCCATATCAGGGACTATTGCCCTCTGTGCAAGGCCACAATGGGGTTTACCATAGAAACCATCCCGTTACAGCGCGAACACATGCATTTTTTATACAAAATGCCGCAACCTCTTATGTTGAAATGCCCGATGTGCAACAGTTTCAAAATATGGATCATTCAGAATATTTACGTGCAAAATTCCGACGGCGAAGGACATATAGAGCGCTACCGCATACTGGCAATCCCTAAGAATGAAAGTCAGATACCTGAACTGCCCGATCATCCGCCCGGACTCAGACGGGCGTATACCGAAGGAATCAACTGCCTTGAGGCGAACTGCCCTACCGCGGCGGCGGCATTGTTCAAACGGGCTTTGCATCTGATAACCCGCGACATTCTCGGCGCTAATCCCGGTACGCTGACCAGCGAGTTCCGGTCGTTGTTGAGCAAACGCAATAAACTGGGCATGGTTATTCACGAAGCGTTCAAGGAAAATTCGTATCTCATACGGGAATCGTCCATAATAAAACGCGACGGAACGTTCGATCATGATATCCTGCAGTATACCGAAGAGGACGCCCTTTCTTTGCATGAAATGTTCATAGAACTGGCGGTTATGTTGTTCGTACTGCCCAGGACGGTTCAGGAAGCGCGCAACACCTTGTCGTTCAGGAAAAACGACATCATTTAATCTACCGTCAATAATAGTTATTTGCAGACTGAAGACCGAGCGGATTCCAGAGGCAGGCACACGGTAAACGATGTTCCCCGGTTAAGCTCGCTGTCAACAGCAATGGATCCGCCTAGCGCCTTGACGATTCGTTTGGTTATAGCCAAACCCAGCCCTGTCCCTTCGGTTTGATTGACATAAGGCGCACTGCCGCGCTTAAAATCATCAAAGATAACCTCATAGTCATCGGGCGAAATACCTATACCGGTGTCGGACACAACAATTCTGGCCGAATTTTCGTTTTCATCGGAAATGTCGCCCTGCTCGAAGCTGTAAAATTGACCGGACAGCGGTTGCGTATTTACAACATCTATACTGACGCTGACTTCGCCGCCGTCAGGCGTATATTTTATGGCATTGCTCAAAAGGTTGTCTAAAATTTTTGCCACCGATTCGGGCGCCGCGCGCACGCACAGGTCGGGGTCGTTAACAGATGTTATTATGGATATAGATTTTTTCAGCGCGGCTTGTTCATGCAATGACAGGCAATCGCGCAGAACATCCGCCAAGTTCACTGTGCCGGCCTGCATGGATTCAGCGCTTTCTATTTTCGACATATCAAGAAGGTCGTTAATTAAGCTGTGCAGTCGTTTTCCGCCTTCCTGAATCAATTTTATCAGATGCTTCTGCTGGCCTGTCATTTCACCTACCATGCCGTCAGCCAGAATTCCGGCGGAACCCATAATAAGATTCAAAGGGGTTTTGAACTCGTGGGACGCTGTGGCCAAAAACTCCGACCGCATGTTGCGCAACTCCTGCAGTGCAATGATACGCTTGACAGTGGACGAATCCTTGCATATCAGCAGTAACCCTGCCTCGTTGCCCTGTTTGTCTTTAAGAAGCGACGCGCTGAATTTTATAGGGATAAAATATTTTCCCTGCATGATGTATTCGGTCTCGCTCTCAACTATATACTGCTCAGTTCGCAGATTTTTTTTGATATCGTCTATCAGCGCGCTTATTTGTGACGGAAACACTGTCCGGTAATTATGCCCTGTAACGTCGGCGGCGTTCAGTTCCAGCAAAATCTCCGCACCGCGCGAAAACGTGGTTATCTCGCCGTTGTTGTCTATACTGATAACTCCGTGCACCATATTTTCAAGGATTGACGACACATACTCGCGGGTTTGCGATATAACCTCGTTTTTTTCTTCTATCAGAGCGGATTTCTCAACACACATCAAAAAATACGCCAAGTAGCCGGACATCTGAAGCAATGTGTTCTTTATCTGCGCATCCACATTATCTTTGTCAAAAACCGACAATATCAAAAACCCCCTGCACTGCGCCATTACAGCAAGAGGTATCACATAATCGATATTTTCCGGATGTTTGCCGGAAAAATGAAGTCTGCCGGCTTCAATAAGATCGACCTCTTTGCATTCCCATATAAAATCGATGTCCTGCGGGCTTAAATACGAGCGCACGTCTTTTCGTATGCGCCCTGATGCTCCCGACACCTCGAACGATTCTTTGATGAACGGATTATCGCTGTCAAACACATACAGCGACAATTCATTCATATCAGTCAAATTTTTTATTACCGAATGAAACAGCCGTAGCGCCTGTTTGGCGGTAGTGCAGGTGTTTATCTTCCTGTAAAATTCCAGAACCGATGAAGCGTGATAAATATCTTGAGCAGGCCTAATCATATATATCCGTGGGTTTATGGTTTAGCTGTCAGCGTACCGAATTTAATTATTGCAAAATAAGTACCAGTTTCTATAATTATTGATAATGAACGTCTAAAGACAATACAGCGTTGCGCAAAACTCAATTCGCATATTGCCTATTACGCTTTCCGGCTGATCTTTAAGAATTTCCGAACTAATCGATCCGGCACGAAAATACGCTTGTTTCTATAGCTGATTGTTTTAATAATCAACATATTGCACGGAAATATATACATAATATGATCAACACTATACAACTGCCGCAGGAGGAACGAATGATAAACAGATTCTTCAAAATCCGCGAAAATAATTCAACCATAACCAGAGAAGCGGTCGGAGGCATTACCACATTTATGACTATGTGCTATATTCTGTTCGTACAACCGGCAGTTCTTGCCGCGTGCGGCATGGACAGCGCATCGGTATTTGTGGCTACATGTATATCCAGCGCGATAGCGACACTGACAATGGGTTTTTTAGCAAACTATCCCATTGCTCTGGCTCCCGCTATGGGTCATAATTTCTATTTCGCCTTTGTGGCTGTTCCGCTGATCGCGGCAAAATTGGGCGAAGGGTCGCCGCACAGCGCGTGGGCTGTAGGACTTGGGGCGGTATGTATTTCCGGTATACTGTTTATTGCGCTGTCATTTTTCGGTATACGGGAAACTATAGTAAACGCTATTCCGTCGTCGCTGAAAAACGCCATCGCAGTGGGAATCGGACTGCTGATAGCGCTGGTCGGGTTTGAGTGGAGCGGCATAATAGAATCCAATCCGGGTACGCTACTTGCCTTGACTTCGTTTAAGTCTGCTTCGTCTTATACGTATCTATCCGTATTCGGATTGATTGTCATGGCAGTGCTGGCGGTAATGGGGGTTCGCGGGTCGATTTTGATAGGTATAATCTGCACAATGACAGCCGGCATAGCCACAGGGCTTATTCCATATCATGGGTTGGTCACTGCGGATATTCCTTCCATAGCGCCGACATTTTTCAAACTCGACATCATCGGCGCAATAAAAGTAGGCATTCCGGTTATCATTTTCGTATTTTTCTTTCTCGATTTGTTCGATACTATAGGCACCCTAATAGGTGTCAGCGAGCAAGCTGGATTTATCAGGGAAGACGGCACTCTTCCGCGAGCAAGCAAAGCGCTTCTTTCCGATGCCATAGGAACAGTAACCGGCGCCGTATGCGGAACATCCACCGTAACCAGCTACATAGAAAGCGCCGCCGGTATATCAAGCGGAGCGCGTACCGGACTGGCAAACATTGTTACCGGAATACTAATGCTTCTGGCGTTATTCTTCTCGCCGCTGGTGGAAATGATCGGCATAGGCATACACCGCGCGGACAGCATAACCCTTTACCCTGTGATAGCCCCTGCGCTTATCATGGTGGGGTTTATGATGATGCGAAACATCGTGCGTATCGAATGGGACAAACCGGCAGAGGCTCTCGCCTCGTTTTTTACGCTGATCATCATGCCGTTCGGATTCGGCATTACCGAAGGTATATCATTCGGGTTTATTTCGTACGCGGTATTCAAGACAGCGGTTCGCCAGTGGCGCGACGTTCACCCTGTCTTGTACATATTCGCACTTCTGTTCATACTGCGCTACATTATAGCCGGTTAAATGACACTGCCCGGTTCGATTACCGAATGTTTCGGTATAATAACAATGCCGTCGCGCACATAATAATTGTCGTGGTCTTCGTTTGGACACTCTTCTTTTGAGCGGATAATTGTTCCGTCGCCGATACATGCGTTTTTGTCTATGATCGTCCGCTCTATTCTGCACCGCCTGCCTATACCCATAGGCACGGCACCCTTAACTTTGTCTGCGGTTTCATAATAATCGTTTCCAAGCAGGATAGAATCGAATACCTCAGAGCCTTCTTTGACTACCGACCGTATACCAACCACGCTGTTGTGTATTTTCGAACCGCTCAAATGGCATCCTTCACATATACATGATTCTGTGACATTACAATTGGTCAATATGGATGGAGGCAAAAACCGCGGATGTGTGAATATAGGGCTTTTCGGATCGAAGAAATCGAACGGCCTGTCTTTTTTTGTAAGAAGAAGGTTCGCATCGTAAAAAGCGTCTATTGTCCCGATATCTTCCCAGTACCCGTTGTACGGATACGCGAAAACTTTTCTTTCGCTGATAGATGCGGGGATGATATGTTTGCCGAAATCGGTCATATCGTTGTCGAGCGCTTCGTACATGGCTTTTTTGTTAAAAACATAAATACCCATGGATGCGAGATACGATTTTTCTTTATCCAGTTTGGTTTCACTGCCGAAAATACTCAGGTCTTTTACTTTATAGGCGTCCAGCACCTGCGGGTCTGTGGGTTTTTCCACAAATTCGGTAATCCGGCAGTTGTTGTTTACCTTTAAAATACCGAATCCGGAGGTTTTGCTTCGTTCGACAGGCAGTACCGACACGGTAACGTCGGCCTTCTTTTCGATGTGGAACTGCATTATGCTGTAAAAATCCATGCGGTAAAGCTGATCGCCGGACAGTATGAGAAAATATTCGACAGACGGGTCGGAAAAATGCTGTAAATTCTGCCTGACTGCGTCGGCAGTGCCCTGATACCATGTTTCGCGGGTCGGGGTCTGCTCAGCGGCAAGAATGTCAATGTAACCGTTTGAAAAAATATCGAAATTGAAACTGCGGTTTATATGCATGTGTAAAGACGCTGTATTGAACTGGGTGAGAATATATATTTTCCTTATGTTGTTATTTATGCAGTTGCTTATTGGAATATCCACCAGCCGGTATTTGCCGCCTAGCGGCACTGCCGGTTTAGACCGGTCTTTGGTTAAAGGGAACAATCGCGTGCCTCTTCCTCCGCCTAAAATAATCGCGAGTACGTTACTGGTCATAAATGCTGTCTCCTTTTTCCGATTGATTATGTTTCAAACGCTTCTATTTTTGTACGGATTTTTCGAGTGTTTCCAAATCTTTTCTTACTTTCTCATACGACGGATTAATTTGCAATGCTTTATGCCAGTAGAATTTGGCTTTTTGATAGTCGCCGGCGTTGGCGTAAAGACTACCGAGATTGGCGAACCCCTGTGCGAACGACGGATCTACGGTTACGGCCTGTAGCCAATACGACGAGGCCCGCTCTACATCTCCGATTCCCGCGAAAAAACCTCCGAGCGAATTGTAAGCCTGCGTATATTGCGGATCAAGTTCTATCGCTTTAATATAATGATACACGGATTTTTTGTGGTCGTCAACTTTACCGTAAGCCACGCCAAGATTGTAATGAACTATAGCTTTATCAGGATTAATACGCAAGGCTATGAGATATTCTTCTATGGCCTTGTGCGGTTCGTTAATCTCTATATACGCCCGGCCTATATTGACACGGGCATCAAAATAATTTGGGTCGAGCTTAAGCGCGCGGCGGTATTCCGTCATGGCTGACGGCAGGTCTTTTCGCACCTGGTATGCGTGTCCGAGGCTGTAATGCGCCTCTACCGCCCACGGGTTGCGTGCGGTGGTCTCAAACCATAATGTAAAATTGTTTTCCCATACAGCGTTGCGCGCCATGGTGCGTCCGGTAAATATTGCTGTGCAAACTATCAAACCGGCAAACACCCAGCGCCTGTTGACGTGTCTCATAATCGATACCACTGCCAAACCGAAAACCATCATCACCCCGAACGCCGGAAGATATGCGTATCGTTCCGCTATGGGATGACGAATGGGATATATGTTCAGGGTCGGAACAAAAGCCACGAGTGAGAGTAGCAACAAAAACAACGCCTGTATACGCTCTGCCGGACGCATAATTATAAAACCGGCTACGGTCAGCACCGCTACGATCAGCAGTAAAACCCATTGAACCCAGTAATAGAACATAAACGCCGTATAATATACCACATTAAGCTCGACCGGAAGTATGTACAACTTCCAGTACAAAAGGAGGGTTTTTATCAAGGTAATCACGGAAAAAGCGGGCGCGGTATAAAAATCGTCCGGGTTCTTCATCCAATTGAACCGCAGTAGCAAAAAAAATCCTGTTATTACCATTATGGATGCCGCGCAGGCAACGAATACGCTCAGCGATTCGGGACGTTTTCTATTGAAAATCTCGAAGATAATGACAATCGGAATAAACGCGAGCCCCATCTCTTTGGACAACAAAGAAAACAGGTATGACGCCAGTAATAATCCGGTCATGGCAGGCCTGTCGGTTTGACGGTAATGAATGTAACAGTATAGGGCAACCCATAAAAATAACGCGCATAAAATATCTTCGCGAAACGTAATCGAACATACCGATTCTGTTGTAAGAGGATGACAAACGAAAATCAGCGAAGCGGCAAAGGCCGCGGTTTTGCTTTTCACAATCCTCACGGCAAGAAAAAACAGCACCAGAGCAGACAGCAGATGCATTACCAGATTGGTCAGATGATACCCTGCCGCGTTCTTGCCCCAAACAGCCGCGTCAAGCATATACGTCAGAGTAACCAGCGGGCGGTACGATTTTTCACCGGAAAACGAAAAATATTCGCGGGAAAAAAGTTTTGAGAAATTCGACATACTGCCGATCAGTTCGTTTTCCTCTATAACGGAATAATCGTCAAAGGCGAACTTGTTGGCAAGGCTGTTACCGTAAGCGATAACGCCCAGAAACAAGATCAGCGCAACGGCGAAATATGATTTCAGGGTAGCCCTTGTCATTGTTTATTTAATCCGGCAATTGATCTGTCGCATGCTTGCGCGATTCGGGAAAGTTCCTTCATCAGAGAACAGAATTTCTGCGGTATCAAAGACTGCAGGCCGTCCGACATGGCGTCGTGCGGGTTTGGATGCACCTCTATGATAAGCCCGTCCGCTCCTACGGCTATCCCGGCTTTAGCAAGCGGCGCCACAAGCCCCCATCGTCCGGCGGCATGGCTCGGGTCGATAATTACCGGCAGATGGGTTTCCTGTTCGAGTACCGCCACAGCTCCCAAATCGAGTGTATTGCGAGTTGCCGTTTCAAAGGTGCGTATGCCCCTTTCGCACAGCATAACCCTGTAGTTGCCTTGAGAAAGGATATATTCGGCGGACATGAGGAACTCTTTTACGGTGTTGGCGAGCCCGCGTTTGAGCAGAACCGGCTTGTCGACCTGTCCGACAGCTTTAAGCAACCCGTAGTTTTGCATATTGCGCGCCCCGATCTGCAAAATATCAGCGTATTGCGCAACCAGTTCGACATCGCGTTCGCGAAGCACCTCGGTAACCACCGGAAGTCCATAGGTATCGCCCGCGGAACGAAGTAGCTTAAGCCCTTCTCCTTCCAGCCCTTGAAAATCGTATGGCGACGTGCGTGGTTTGTATGCTCCGCCCCGAAGAATGGAGGCTCCGCATTCGCTGACTACCTTTGCCGATTCCATAATCTGTTCGCGCGATTCCACAGAACAGGGTCCTGCCATGATAACCACTTCGTTGCCGCCGATTTTCAACCCGTTGTCAAGCTCGATTATCGTCTTATCCTGTTTGAACTGATGGCTCGCCAGCTTGTACGGTTTCAAAATGGGTATGATCTGTTCTACGCCGGCAAGTTGCGACAATATCTCCATCAGTTTGAATTTTGTTCCCTCGTCGCCGACCGCTCCGATAACGGTTCGCTCTACGCCGACTATAGGATGGTCGGCGTACCCGAAATCATTGATTTCCTTGATCACGGAGTTGATTTCTGTCTGTGACGCGCCTTGTTTCATAACTACAATCATTTTTATATCCTTTTCTCTATTGGCACAGGGTTAGTTAGTGCCCGGTATAATTAAAAATGTATTAGACGTAAACAGCCGAATCAGTATAATATCATATACGCGGACTTTAGCAAACTAGAAATCTATCTAATCCGAATATGGTGTTTTTATGGACAAACATACCCTTGGCGTACTTGAATTCGACCAGATAAAACAAATTATCGCAGACCGTACATCGTCGGAACTTGGAAAAATAAAAATTTTATCCGCGCAACCGTCCGGCGATTTCGGGCATATCACACGGGCGACCGGACAACTGCGCGATATGATGGAATTGCTTGCCGATGTGAAATCCATACCCGGCACAGGTGTTCCCGACATATCGGATATAGTAGAAAAATTTCATATTGAGGGAGTTATCCTCGACACCGAAGGGTTTCTCGCTTTGTGGAGGTTTTTGAGCGGTGCAAGGCATATTAAAAAATTTTTGGTTTCCTGTGAAAACCCCATACCCGCATTGAAAGAATTGGCAGAGCAGATAGAATCGCCCAACCGGCTCGAAAAGGCTATATCGTTCGTGTTCACGGAAGACGGCAAAATAAAAGACACTGCGTCTCAGAAGCTGAAAACTATTCGCAAAGAAATACGTTCCATCCGCAAATCCATTTTGAGCAAATTGTCGTCCATCATAGAAAAAAACCGCTCTCATGAGTGTCTGTACAACGATCAGATAACCATTCGCGAAGGCAGGTATGTGTTGTTTGTAAAATCACAGCACCGGCACGTCATAGACGGGGTGATACACGACAAATCCATCAGCGGGGCAACCTGTTTTGTGGAGCCGGCATCTATCATAGAACAGGGTAACCGTCTTAGGGCATTACGGTTCGACGAGCGAAACGAAATACTGCGGATCAAACGCTTTTTAAGCTCGCTGGTTCGAGAACATCTAGATATGCTCAAATCCATGCTAGAACCTGTGGCGCAATGCGAGTTTCTCGCCGCGGCGGCGCAGTTCGGGCTTTATTACGGCATGGTATCGCCTCATTTTTCCGGCGGACACGATTTTTCTCTTGTCGACGGCTATCATCCTCTTTTGCTGACCAGAATAGGATCGCGGGCAGTGCCTGTAACCACACAGCTTAACAACGACGCCCGATGCCTTATTATCACCGGCCCGAACATGGGCGGCAAAACCGTAGCGCTCAAAACCGTCGGACTGTTGTGCCTTATGGCTCAAAGCGGGTTGCCTGTCCCTGTAAAAACGGAGTCGGTGTTCCCTGTTTATGAGTCTATATTCGCGGATATCGGCGACGAACAGAGCATAGAAAACGACACCAGCACTTTTTCTTCCCACATCAGCCGGATATCACAGATACTCCGGCATGACAAACCGGACACACTGGTTTTGATCGACGAATTCGGTACAGGTACAGACCCTGAAGAAGGCTCGGCGCTGGCTATAGCTATTTTAGAGCAGTTGATCAAACAAAAAAAGTTCGTGATCGCCAACACACATCTGTTCAGGCTAAAACAGTTCGCCGCAAGCGTAAAAGGTGTGCGCAACGCATCTATGCTTTTTGACGGGAAAACCAATCTGCCTACTTATCAGCTGGTAATGGATATACCCGGTTCGAGCAACGCCTTGGAAACCGCGGAAAATCTGGGGTTGAGCAAATCCATCATCAACCGCGCCCACACGCTACTTGGCAAAGACCCTGACACCATAACCGCCCTGACCCGCGACCTGCACGCGGAACGCCTTCGCCTGCAGGAAGAAATTAAAAAATATTCCTATGACAGGGAAACCGCTTCAGTCCTTGCCAACCGATACAAAAATAAACTGATGAAATTCGAGGAGGAAAAAGAACGGGCGCTCAAATCGAAACTCTCAGAAATGGAAAGTTTTATCAAACAAATCAAAAAAGATTTTGAAACCGTTGTGGGAGAAATGAAGTTCGTCAACGAAGCGAAACTAAAAGACACGCGCCGCAAATGGGAATCGTTCCACCGCCAAATACAAACACAACAAGCGCAGTTCATCGACGACGAACCGCAACTGCCTGACGACGATATGCCGGACATAGAAGAAAAACCGCCCGCAAAACCGTATACCGGCTGGAAACAAGGCGATACCGTTCGGGTTGCGCCCTTCAATTTTGAAGGCAAAATTTTGTCTGTCAACGAAAAGAAAAAGCGGGCTGTCGTGTTGTCTGAAAACCGCAAAATTGAAGCGTCGCTGAAAGACTTAACCATAATCGCTCCGGCACAAAAACAGGCTGAAATTAACGAACCGGCGTCTACTTCCCCTAAAGTGAGCTTCCATATCCACACCGGAGCCCGCGGGTCGTTTAACCCGACTTTAGATTTACGAGGAGAATACGTGGAACGCGGCATCGAACTGCTCGAAAAACATTTGAGCGATGTGCTTCTTTACGGATTCAAACAGTTTACAGTCATTCACGGATTCGGAACCGGCAAAATGAAAAAAGCAGTCCGCGAATTTTTAAGGTCTCATCCTCAGGTTACATCAATCAGGGACGGAGGCGCGTCAGAAGGAGGGCTGGGCGTTACGGTCGCCGACTTGTAGCCCTCGGCTGAACAATGTGCCGTTCTGTTTTTGATTACTTGCCCATCAGACGGTCTCGAAATTCCTGCGCCTTTTGCGTTTGCCCGACTGCTTCGTAACATATTATAAGATTGCGTATAACAGGCGGATTGCTCGGATCTATAGCGTATAAACGCTCGAAAATTCCTATAGCCCGCTCAATATCGCCCAACTGAAAATATATGTATCCGATGTTGACCATGGCGCTCAGTGAAAATTCCAGCTCGACTGCCTGATTGAAATAGCCGAGCGCTTTTTCATATCTGCCCTGACTTAAATATATTTGTCCGAGTCTTATGTAGGTATCCTGAAACTTCGGATTGATGTCGAGTTCCTTCAAAAACTCGGATATTGCCAGCTCGGTTTTGCCTTGCACCAGATACACATTGCCGATATTGTAATAATTGAACAGCGATTGCGGGTTGTTGCGCCGCACAATCATGTAACATTTAAGCGCCTTGTCATACTGTTTTAACGACATGTACACGTTGCCCAGATTGTGCATATCCTGATTATAAATTCCGTCAAAACCGGAAAGCGGTACACACGTCAGCGCATAAATAACCGCTACGGGTATGAGATGCTTTGTAACGCGCAGGTATTGTTTGTCTTTTACAATAAGCCAGATACGGTACATGGCCAACGAAGCGAACATAATATAAAAAGGAACTGTCGGCAGGCGGTACCGCGCGGTTACGAAAAAAAACACTATCACCCAAAAGGTTACGCCAAGATAAATATACAAAATCAGGTACTTTCGCCAGTCGCGCAAGGACATGAAAAGCCCTATGACGGCGAACGCCACAAAAATACTCAATCGCAACGGATTATACGCAATTATGTCAGACCATTTTCTAAAAAAATAAAAACTGTGGTGATTGGCCACCTCAAACCTGTTTATCATAAGCAATATCTTTTTGCCGGTCAGCCGGAGGAACTCCACAGGATGATTGACAATAAACTGTTTGCCTTTATTGAACCAGAACTTCGATACCTGCGCGGGCGTCAGTTCCCTGCCGGTAGCCTGCTGGGCAACTTCTTTGGAACTGACGTACAATTTGTGATCCCATAAACCCGAATCAGGCGGCACGTTAAACATTCCGCTGGCTCCCTGATGGTTGCCGATATAAAAATTTATGCCGCCGTTGCTGGTAAGAATTACAGCGTCGCCAAGCAAAAATATATTTGTCAGGGTAACCGGCGATATGGACATGGCAATCCACAAAACCAACATGCACGCGCGCGTCAATCCCTGCCTTATATTTTTCTCGGATATGAGAAGATACAAAACCATAGCCGGCGCTATCGCTATGACGTCCGGTTTGCCCATAGCCGATATGCCAAGAAATACTCCGCCTAAGGCTATGTACCTCCTAGCGCGCGTCTTGCTATACAGAACAAACATAAGACACGACAGGTTGAGAGTAAAAAGCACGAGGGAGATCATCATCAAATCGCCCTCAAAATAGATGAATAACGGATACACACTCATAAAAAAAGCGGCCAGCAATGCCGGTATGTTCCCAAAAAGGATTCGGGCTATAATGAAAATGACCACTATATTCCCAAGTCCGGTTATCGCCTGTACAATGCGAGGAGAAGCGAGGGTTTTTCCGAGCGCATACGTAGCCGCTATATAGTAAGGATAAATCGGCGAGCTGTGAAACGACACTTCTTCAGGAAAAATTTTGCCGTAGTATATATCCATGGCGCGGTCTACATATATCCGAGCGTCGCCCACAGGGTTATGAAAAAACGGGACTCGCTCTATCTCAATGAGGAATATAGTTCGAAGTATCGCCCCGACCAGTATTATAGCGGTAAGAATTAAAACCGCGCGTTTTTCCGTGAGTATCATCGGTAATCGTTTCCTGAATCTAAAATTTTATAAGGTGATTTTTTGAGTTTTTCCAACACGTCTCCTGCCAGATACAGCGATCCGCAAATCAGAAGAAGCGTTTTGCTACGGCGTGTGTATGCGCTACAGAATTTTTCTATAAGCTCCGCAACCGACGTTACGGCCTGAACATTAACCCGTTGCGGAACACACCGCCTGCATAAACCGGCCAGCTTTTCCGAAGACATAGAGCGCGCCGAGGGCACATCCGCGCAATACACTTCGTCAGCGACCGGAGCGATAATCCGGCACATCTGCTCGCATTCCTTGTCCGCAAGAATGCCCAAAACCAGATGCACGCGCCAGCCCGCATACACATCGGCCACGCTTTCTTTCAACGCAAGTATACCTGCCGGATTATGCGCTCCGTCAAGAATAACCGGCGGGTCTCGGCGCAAAAGCTGAAACCGCGCGTTTATCCTTACACGCTCCAAACCTTTCACCGCCCGTTCAAAGAACGAATCGCCCAACTGTTTCACGCCTACCGCTTCACGAAGTACTCTCAAGGCGACCGCGCAGTTTTTTATCTGGTATGACGCCGGCAGATTTGTCTTTAGGTTGCACAAGCTCGTATGACCGTCGTTATAATCGAATACCATACCTCCGGCAGTCCGTTTTTTCAAAGTTATGTGATGCAATGACGATACGCACATCCGCGCGCTACGATCGGCGCAAATTTCCCTGAAAACATCCAAAGCAGAGGGTTCGTCCGATCCGGTAACAAAAACCGATCCCTGCTTTATTATTCCAGCCTTGTCCCGCGCTATGTCCGGTATTGTATTTCCCAGATACTCGCAATGATCGAGATCGACGTTAGTTATGACGCTTATATCCGAACGTGCTACGTTGGTGGCGTCGTATGAACCGCCCATGCCTGTTTCCAGCAAAACTACATCGACATCCCTGTATGCGAAATAATCGAACGCAATGGCTGTAACTACTTCGAAAAATGTGGGATACACGCCTTCGGAATTTAGTTTTTCCACAGCCTTTTTCACCTTTGCGAAATGGCGGGTGAATGCGCTCGGGGCAATGACTCTGTTGTTTATTTTAAATCGTTCACGCAACGACATCAGGTGAGGCGAAGTGAACAGTCCGGTGCGTGCGCCTCCTGCGGTGAACATGGCGTTTAGCATAGCCGCAACAGAACCTTTGCCGTTTGTACCGGCAATATGGATTACGAAAAGATTTTTGTGGGGACAACCTATAATCTCGAGCAAACGGGTAATATTCGCTAGACCCAGCTTGGTGCCGAATAGGCGCAACTCATACAAAAACGCCTCCGCCCTTGCGTATGCAATTTGACGGCTATTTTCATATTCAAGCGCAGTTTGAGTTTTCATTTCCGAAGGAGGCGAAACTACACAAGCGCATGCGCGCCAACTAATTCCCTAAGTTCACCCTTACCGTTGCCGTTGTCGCTGGACTTTTTTTTACCTGACATAAAAAAATCCAGAGTAAAATGTATAGTCTCTTTAATGTCTTTGCGTTCGACGATCATATCTATCAGCCCGTGATCGAGCAGAAACTCTGAACGCTGAAATCCGTCAGGCAATTCCTGTTTTATCGTCTGCTGTATAACCCGCGGGCCGGCAAAACCTATCAACGCTTTCGGTTCAGCGATGATAACATCACCCAGCGAAGCGAAACTTGCGGTTGTTCCTCCGGTTGTGGGGTTGGTCAATACCGATATGAACGGTAAATTTTTCATTCTAAGCCTGCCGAGCGCGGCGCTGGTTTTTGCCATCTGCATCAAGCTCAATGTCGATTCCTGCATACGCGCTCCGCCTGAAGCAGATACTATAATTACGGGAAGTGATTTTTCTATAGCGTGTTCGATAAGCCTTGTTATTTTTTCGCCGACTACAGAACCCATGCTTCCACCCATGAAATCGAAGTCCATTACGCCAAGGGCTACGGGCAGGGAATTTATTTTGCCTGTGCCGGTAATGACCGCATCGTTAAGGCCGGTTTTTTTGATTGTTTGTTCCTGCCGGATTGAATACGGTTTGGAATCCAAAAATTCCAGCGGGTCGGCTGAGCGCATTGTTTTATCCAATTCAACAAAAGTGCCTTCCTCGATAAGCGAAGCTATCCTTTTCGCCGATGACAACGGGTACAGGAAATTACATTTCGGACACGTCATGAGGTTCTCTTCAAGCTGTGTCTTGTGAATTATTTCCTGACATGATTTGCATTTTTCCCACAATCCCTGCGGGATATCTTTTTTCTTGATAAGTATCTTCGAGTATTTCGGTCTGCCAAATAACGACATAATTGCGCCTCCTCAGGGGAAGGTTTGAGAATCGACTTAGTATTGGTTTTCACACAAATAAAACAATTTCTTAATATTGAAAGTTTATTTTACGAAAAGAAATCGCAAGAAGTCAAACAAAAAGTATTTATTAACTTGTAAATCTTGTCATACAAAGCTGTTGCGATATAATGCCGGCAAAACTGCTATCTATTTTCAAACCGCTCGGTTATTTCGTCATCTCTGGTATGCTCGATAAGCCGTTGCGAGTTGGGGTTGAAAATAGGTTCGTCCGGAGTTTGCGGCGTTTCAAGCGAGTTGGGATCTTTGAGCAGTTCGCCAATAGCCTTGTTGCCGGCTTCGGAGACGCATCCGGTTATACTGGTTGCGAACGCGAGAGCGAGAATCAATAAAAAATACTGTTTTCTCATATGTCAGTCCTCCTGAAATTTTAGGCTTATTATAAAAATATTTTGACAATATTAGTATGAATCTTAGTCTTAACGGTATGTGATGTCAACAAAAAACGCTTCAACCGCCTGCGCTCTCACATTTGTCCGGCACACATAAAAATACTTTTCATATAGCCGTATCGGCGATATTATTGCAACGATACATGTAACCGTATGCGGGGATATATGATTAATTTGCGACGAGCTGGAATAATATTGTTGTTCGCACTGCCGTTTTTGGTGCGCCTTGCGTATTTCATCGATACAAAAGACGACCTGTACGTCAATACGCCTATCTTGATAAGTTATGTCAATCATAATTTCGCAAGCGATCTTGCCAACCGTCAAGGCGCTCCTTACACCCTGTTCAAACCGCCGTATTATCCGCTGTTAGTGTCGTTTGTTTACAGGATATTCGGAGTGAATCCGCTGTTTATTAAATTGATACAGTGGGCGTTAGGCGGATTGGGATGTTGGGTTTTGTATTTTCTGGCCAAATTATATTACGGGCGCAGACAGGCGGTAACCGCCCTGCTGATCAGCTCTCTGTACGTACCTTCGGTATTTTTCGAGGGGGAACTGATAGAGCACCCCGTCGCATCGGTCTTTGCTTTACTTTGCGTTGCCATTATAGCCTGCGCAGGCAGGCTTAATAACCGGTTCGCGCCTGTCATTCTTCATCTATGCGCGGGGGCGATGTTCGGGTTGGCGTTCCTTGTCCGCCCTGATATACTGATCGGGTTTCCGTTCCTATTAGCCGCTATATGCATGGCTTCGGCGCCGGCTGGACAACGTGTCAAAATTCTTGCAGGATTCCTTTGCGTTACCGCGGTATTTTTATTTTTGCTATTACGTCCGCAGACGCTCATGCCGGTTGGCGAGAATTATATAGCTTCTAATGCCGCCATCAACTTTTTTCTGGGTAACAACGAAAAAGCCGACGGATACAATCCGTACACTGAAGAAGTTATGGAACTGCCAGCTGATCATCCGGAAGCAAAAAAATATCACATTGACGGGCTGACCTTAGCTATGATTCTGTACGCCCGGCCGCAAACCGACGGAGCTTTATCGTCTGTCGCTCCTTACTGGAACGAGCGGGCATTCGGTTTTATCAGGTCGCGTACCGGCAGATACATTCTGCTGGAATTCAAAAAACTGCTTCTTTTTTTTAACGGATTCATAATAACCAACCAAAAAGACATATATTATATGCGCAGATTCAGTTTTACGCTCAAGACGCTTTTGTTTAATTTTTGGTTCTTGTGCTTTCCTCTAGGGTTGATCATACCGCTGGCGGTTGTGGGGGTTATAGGCGAACGAACGGCGTACCGGCGTATTCTGCTAGGGGCCATTCCTATGTCGTGCCTTGCTACGGTTTTGATTTTTTTTCACTGCTCAAGATTTTCGCACCCGGCTGTACCCTTTTTTATACTGTTTGCGTCAAACGGGCTGACGGTATTTTGGGAATACCTGAAATCGCGCCGGATACTTGCTGTCGCAGGAGTTATAACCATTTTTTTTGCGGTCAATGCGGATTTGTTCGATACGCACAAAATACGCTCCGCGCAGGAATCGTTTAATGCGGGAAGCACGTATCTTACTAAAAACCAACCGGATATTGCGGAAAAATATTTTATGGACTCTATACGCTACGACCATACTTTTGAACCGGCTGTAACGGCGCTATGCTCCTTGTACGAACTGATAGGCAGGCCGGATAAAACAATATCGTTTTTGACCGAGACACTACCTCCTGATTCCGCGAAATCTCAGGCTGTAATGTACGGCATGGCAGGGGCTTATCTGAATAAGCGCGACATGAGCAATGCTACCCTATGGGCGGAAAACCTGCTTGATAAATATCCGGAAAAACCGGACAATTATATACTGCTGTACTCAGTCTACATGGAAACCGGCAAAGACGACGACGCTTTGGCTGTCTTGCGCCGCGGCGCGCAAAAATTTCCGTATTATTCGCCGATAAATATACGCTACGGAATTGTGCTTGCCGAGTCAGGCCAATACGAACAGGCTCTCGATGTTTTTGAAAAAATTTTGTCTTATACCACCCACTATCCCGAGGCGTACTATTACGCGGCGTTTTGTTTCGCTTCGTCAAAGCAATTCGAAAACGCTAAGCAAATTTTGCTCTACGGACTCAGGCATAATCCGTCCGATATACCGCTTATGTTTTTGCTAGCCTATGTATTTGAGCAAACTAAACATACAGACAGCGCTCTTGAAATATACAGTCAAATAATCAGCCTCCAGCCTCAAAATGGCGACGCATATTATCATACAGCCCGCCTGCTTGCTCAACTGGAACGGTACCATGACGCGGTTCCTATGGCTAGAACGGCTCTGCAGTTTGGACACCCGCAGGCGCAGGGGCTTGCCGATTACATCGGATCGCGTATTAATCCTTCCATTCGTTAAAGTGTTTTCATAGGTTTCATTAAATACTAAGTGAATCGCTACGAAAAACCGTTATTAGTATTGTGGATTGTCATTTCTGCAAATTTTCAGATACTTCATAACAATTCAAGGAGCGGTTTTATGAACGAATCACTGATAAAGGTATTATTGAGCGAAATGATCAGACATGAAGCATCCGACCTGCACTTGAAGGTGGGGCGTCCTCCCATATACCGCATACAAGGTTCGTTGATAGAAACCAAGGTACCTCCGTTGGATCAGGATACCATGCTACAACTGCTTGACGAAGTTATGAACGACCAGCAGAAAGATCATTTTTTCAAGACACGCGAAGCGGATTTCGCCTTTGCTTTAGAAGACGCGGGGCGGTTCAGGACAAACGTATTTTATCAGCGCGGAAAAATATCGTTTGCCATAAGGTACGTCAAATCGAGAATACCAACTTTCGATCAGTTGGGACTGCCTTCCAATATAAAAGATATAGCTATGGCGCGAAGCGGAATAATAATTATCAGCGGCGCAACCGGCAACGGCAAATCGACTACTCAGGCCGCCATGATAGATTACATAAACAGCCGCACAAGCAGGCATATCGTTACAGTGGAAGACCCTATAGAATACGTTCACACAGATAAAAAGTCTATCATAAACCAGCGTGAAGTCGGCATAGACACCGAAAATTTTCAGATAGCCCTCAAACATGTCTTGCGTCAGGACCCCGATGTAATTATGATAGGAGAAATGCGGGATTGCGAAAGTTTTACAGCGGCGGTTGCCGCGGCGGAAACAGGACACCTTGTCATGACAACGCTACACATCGACACCGCGCCCCAATGCGTAAGCCGTATCATGGAATTTTTTCCGGTCAGCGAACGCGACAACGTGCGGGTCCAGTTGGCTACCACCATAGAAGCTGTGGTATGCCAGCGGCTGATACCCCGTGCCAGCGGAGTCGGCATGGTACCGTCCGTAGAGATAATGCTGGGGTCGCCTACAGTACGCAAGATGATTCGTGAAAACCAGTTGCACAAACTCAAAGACGCTATCGAAACCAGTCAGGATATGGGCATGCAGACATTTAACCAGTCGTTGATTCAACTTGTTAAAAGCGAACTTATAACCGAAGAAACAGCTCTCAAGGTGTCGCCGAATCCCGAACAACTTAAAATGAACCTCAAGGGAATCATACTTGACGAAGGACGGCGTATTATCGGATAACGCCGCGCTGTTTATCTGACATGACAAAAAAATCTATTACAGACCCAAACGAGCTACGCGCGTATGAACGGGGGTTCGTGCCCGTACTCCACAAACCGGTTTCCATGATTCTGGTGTACCCAAATTCTTATTCGGTGGCAATGAGCAATCTGGGGTATCAGAGCATGTTTTATCAGGCAAACCTGCATCCGGCAGTATTCTGCGACAGAGGCTGGCATCATCCCGGCTCGCCGGTTAAAGGCATCCTTTCCGGCAGGCATATGCGCAGTTTCGATATAATAGCCTTCAGCGTTTCTTATGAGCTGGATTATTTTCACGTTGCCGGCTGTATCCGAGAATCGGGATTGGGACTGTATGCCGACAGCCGCCCTGACACCGACCCGTTTTTACTGCTGGGCGGTATCGCGCCCACAATCAACCCTATGCCGTTGTCATCCTGCTTTGACGCCATAGCGGCCGGAGACGGCGAACAGCTCATAGCGCAATTTCTAGACGCATATACCGGTTGCCGCTCACGGTCGGGTAGCGATGTAATCGACGCTATTGAAACCGTAGAGGGAGTTTTTTGTCCGTCAAGGCACACTGCCGGCAGACGGATAAAACGCCGGATAGTAAATGATCTGGACGCATACCCTACCCAAAGCGTTGTGCTGACGCCCCACTGCGAGTTTCCAGACAGGTTTTTAATAGAACTTGAACGGGGTTGCGGCAGAAAATGCAGGTTTTGCGCCGCAGATTATATTTATCCGCGCCCCCGTTTCCGGTCGGCTGAGTCGATCCTCGATCATATAGACAGGACGCGCGCCATGACCTCCAAAGTAGGGCTTGTCGGCGTGGCGGTAATGCATCATCCTTGTATAGAAGAAATTTTCGAGCAGATCATACGCTGGAACATGGACTGTTCGGTATCGAGCCTGCGTGTGGAATCACTTACGCCCCGCACAGCCGGACTGCTTAAACAAGCCGGACAGCGCACCATTACCCTCGCGCCGGAAACAGGGAACGACAACCTTCGCAAATATATCAACAAACAATTTACCAACGAAATGCTCTTGGCAAAAATAGATCTCTGTGTTAAGGTCGACATAACGGATATTCGTTTGTATTTCATGATCGGCATTCCGGGAGAAACGGATGACGACATACGCGCTATTTGCGATCTGACAGCGCAATGCGCCGCCATGGGGGTGAACCTCAGACTTACTATCAACCCGTTTATCCCAAAACCGCATACGCCTATGCAGGCGTGCGCAATGGATTCCCGCTTTGAGCTTAAACGCAAGATAAAAATGCTCAGAGACAGGCTCAACGCAATGCGTAACGTAACAGTATCATATCCGGCGGTGAATCAGGCTTATATGGAGGCGGCGCTCGCTCGCGCGGACAGACATACCGGTGATGCCATGCTACTGTCCGGCAGTAGCATGCCCAATCCGAAACGAATTGAAGCTGTAGCGCTTGACGTTGCGGATATGCCGTGGAGTGTGGTGGATATCAGCTAACAGTATCTTTACAACCGGCACGATCAAACAGGAAAACCATGTTTCGACGGGCAAATATCACTTTCATAGAACTGTTTTCGGTATTTTCACTGATTACCGGAGCAGTGGCGGTATTGTTTTTAAAACCGCTACTGACGCCTGAAAATATCCTGCATTTTTCCGATGCCATTCACGTCTGGTATTTTTTAAAGACCTTTACTATCAACGCGCTACAAAAATACGGGCAGTTGCCGTTATGGAACCCGCTTATTTATTCAGGCGTGCCGTTTGTGGGCAACCCCCAGTCGACATTGTTCTACCCGCCTTTTTTTCTGTTTTACGCCGTACCTGTACATTACGCTATAACCTTACTTTTCGCAGGGCATACGGCTTTTGCCGCCTGCGGAATGTACCTGTACGCGCGGGTACGCAGACTATCGTTTCCGGCGGCTCTTTTTGCGGTAATCGTTTTTGTCCTTAATTACAAAATTATGGGGCACGTTTTCGCAGGACACCTTACGCAGACCTGCGCTTGGTCGTATTTTCCGTGGTTACTGGTATCAATAGAATACTACGTCTCCAGCCGAAGATTCAGGGCAATGCTGATGGTATCGTTGTGCCTTTCGCTAATATTTCTGGCCGGTCAGATGCAGTTTTTATATTATCAGACACTTATAGCCACGGTGTACCTTCTGTTTATGATAGCTTATTACAACAAAAACGAATTTGTGGGTGTAATTTTCGGCTACGTTATAATAGGGGTTATGACGGTTTTGTTTACGGCTGTATCGCTATTGCCTGTCATTGAAACAATGGGGCATTTTCACCGGTCGGGCGGAACCGTATTTTCGTTCGCCTCGTCGTTTTCATTGCGCTGGAAAGATTTTTTAACCCTGATTTTCCCCCATTTCTACGTAATACCGGAACACGGCTCGAATATTGACAATAATTTTTTCTGGGAACGCACCATGTACTTGGGTATCGTGCCCATGCTACTACTTCCGGGAAGTTACCGCCGGCGGGAATGGGTTCACTGCGGTTTTTTTACGGGGCTTCTCGTATTTTCTCTTTTGTTTGCCTTAGGCGACAGCACCCCTTTTTTCGCACTGATGTATAAATTTATACCCGGAGTAAGCTATTTCCGATGTCCGAACAGGATATTCGTATTCGCCGGTTTTTCCGTAGCGGTGCTGTCGGCGTTCGCGTTTCAGAATATGCTTGACGACAGATATTTTTTCCGCATAAGGCCGTTATACCGGATATCCCTTCTGCTCGCTGTCGTTTTGATAATAGCCCACGAACTGGTATTTTATAGATACGGGTACATTATCCCCAATGCCTCGGCCGTTATCGCATATATGCTGATTTTCAGTTTGTTCGCTTATATGCTACGTAAAGGATACGCTAACCCGTTTATATTTGCCTTGGCTATACTCGGACTGACCGCGTACGATTTGGGTTCAATCAGCGTTCCTCTTATCAAATCGGAACCTATAGGAAAGATAGTCCCCGCTTCAGGGTTTTATAACGGTATCCTCAACGACAGAACAGTGTTTCGGATATACGACACAGCGGGCGCTTACCCTCAATATTTCGGAGCTTTAACCGACATTGAGCAAATCGGAGGCGACGAGCCGGTAATACTCGACAGGTACTACGATTACTTCAACCGCATCAACAAACCGTATCCGGCAGACGTATCTACTGCCGACCAACAACTGGCGGGCTTGTTGCCTATAACCGATTTCACGCAGGATGTTGACTGGATGTACCTCAACATGTTAAACGTCAAGTATCTGATTACAACGTACCCTATCGATAAACCTTTTCTGATTCTCGAAGACAGCAGGTATCTTGACAAATCGGCTACCCGTTTTTTCGAAGGGGTATACCCTATAATCAACAAACTAGGAGGGGCGCTGTACCCGAAAACATACCTGTATCGCAACACCGCCATGTTTCCGCGCGGATTTCTGCTGACTGCTGAGGATTCCCTGTCAGCCGATCAGGCTCTGGAAGAATTTTTAAAATCTCCCATGCGTACAATGCAACCTGCTATGGTAAAAACTTACGAACCCAACCGGATAGTTTTCAATACCGAGTCGGCGGACCAAAGCTACCTTATAACCGGCGAATTGATCTATCCCGGCTGGAAGGTATTTGCCGACGGACAGGCGGGCACGATCATTCCTGTTATGGATACGTTCCGAGCGGTTAAACTGGATGGGGGAGAACACGATGTGGAATTCGTGTATCGTCCCGATTCGTTTTATATGGGAAGAAATATCACGCTGGGGTGGTTGGTATTGTGCTTTGTTTTAATTATCGCGCGGCGAATATTCCGGTCAAAAAATACCAAAAAAGAGTTTTTGCTTCCGCTCTTCTGTATCTTTCTCAATAGATTTTTCTAATTTTTTCATTTGTTTTTTGTCCATATTCTGCATTTCGTTGCGTGCGTCTAGGGCGCGTTGTTTGATTTCTTTTTTGTGCTGTTCCTTTTTCTGGTCATCAAGGTAGTCGGCGAATTTTTCTTCGTTCATAGCCTCAAGTTCGTTTATCGAATGCAGGAACTCCCGCGAGAACGACCGCGAATATCGCGGGTCGAACATATCGCTTTCCACCGAAACTATGTGAGGCGTAAGGAACACCAGCAGTTCACGCTGGTCGATAGACGTTTTAGTGCTTCGAAACGGGATACCGAACACCGGTATGGATCCTAGCACCGGCAATTTTGACGTTCGTTTCTCGCGGAATTCTTCTATGAGTCCGCCAAGCACTATGGTAACGCCGTCGCGCACCATAACCGTGGTTTCAAGTTCGGAAGTCTGCACTACCGGAATCTGGTTCGACTGTGAAGTGGTTATTCTGTCCGAGACCTGACTGACTTCCGGCTTGATTTTCATGGTAACATACCCGCTGTCGTTGATTGTGGGAGTAACGCTCAAAAGCACGCCGACTTCTATAAACTGAATATCTTCGGCAACGGACGTGGTGCTTACATTGAGTGTGCTTGAACTTGTTACGAACGGTTCGTCCGTGCCGACCTGAATTTGCGCTTCAGCGTTGTTCATTACCGTTATGCGCGGTTCAGAGAGCAGTTTGGTGCTTCCTACCTGTTTTAGCAATCGCACTACGGCGCGAAAATCGTCAACTTTACCCAGCGTAAATATTCCGCCGGTTCCACCGCCGGTACTGTTGAAACCTGACGGGGAAGTTATATCAGCGCGTTCAGGTTTGGGAAAAGTTTGTTCTCCGCCGATAGTGGCGCCGAACTGTTCTTCAAGCCCGATATCGTAATTGTTTGCTTTAAACAGACGTTCGAAATCGATTCCCATGGCGAAATCGTCGGTTAAAGTAACCGTAATGAGTTTGCAGTCTATCATTACCTGCTTGTGCATGGTATCGAGGGTTTCTACGACTTTGACGATGTCGTTTATTTTATCAGGGTAATCGGTAATCACCAGCGCGTTGGTGCGTTTATCGCTTATAACCAACCCCACTTCTTCGGTAAGCAGTTCCTGCACCTTTGTTTCTATGTCCTCATAAGAGGCGAACCGCAAGAAATACGTGCGCGTTTCGGTGTACGGTTTTTGGTCGTATTCGTTTATTATGCTTTCAATGAAATCAAGCGATTCCACAGTGTCGGTGATAATGATTTTGTTGGTTATCGGGTCGGTTTGGATTATACCCTTTTTCGTAACAATATCCTTGGCGATTTCCTCAATTACCTTAGGCGTGGTATACTTGAGCTGATAAACGCGCGTGGCGACCATCACGTCGAGTTCGGTTACAATTTTTACTATACCGGTCATAGCGTCAGGCGTATCTATGATAATCAACGTATTGGTTCGTTCGTCGATAATAATTTTACCTTTAGTGCTTTTTATGGGGGTGATAGCGCGGTTAACGTCTTCCGCCAGTGCGTATTTGAGTTTGAATACCCGTGTCTGGGCGGTATTGTGAAACGGAACTCCGTAGATATCCTCATACTCTTTTTCGGACATGACTTTCAGGATATCGCCGTCCTGAATATACGCCAGAGCATTAATCTCCAATATGATGCGCAATGCGTCCCACACATTGACGTCTTCGAGGAATATGGTGGTGTTGCCCCGCACGCTCGGTCCGGCTACAATGTTGATACCGCCGGTTTGAGATAAAATTTTCAATATGTCTACAATATTGATATTGCGAAGTTCCAGCGAAATTGTCTGAGCTTCTTCGCCCGACGCTTTGCTACGCAGTGCGTCCCTCGATTCGGATCCGGTCATGACTTCCTGACTGCGGGCGCGCATATACTCCATGCCCCGCTCCGCCTTAGACGGTTCTCCCGGCGGCGGTAACGGTTGCGCGGCGCCAAGGCGTATTATCACGACGGTAATCATTGCCGACAGCAATGCCCCAAGAATAAAAAACCTTACTGTTTGTGACTTCATCGCCCTATTCCTTTCATATTAAAAAGTCAATTCCTGAGTTTGATCTTCGAATTCCAGAATAACTTTACCCCGTTGTATTTCCTTGAGTTTAACCTGATCGGTAACCATTTGTCCGTTGCCCAGAAACAATGTTTTATTATCTTTTTTATCGAAAATTATCGCTTGAGGCGGATCGATATCATACACAATTCCCTGAAGAACCAGATGGCGTGTCAGGGTATCAATTTTTACTTCAGGTTCTTTCGGAGCTTCGACCGCCGGCTTGGGGGGCGCAGGCGGCGGAGGCGGTTCTACAAGCCTAAACAGGTTTTTACTGCTTATTACCTCCATATAGTACGGAAACGGTTTGGGGACAAACTGCATGCCCTCATCCGTGGCTACCTCTTTTTCAACCGGTATTTCCGGAACGTCGGTCGGCTGGGCGGACATGGGCACGGAAAGACGCTGGGTATATATAATGTTGAAATGCCAGAACGTAGCCCATACCGCGGCTATAAGCAATAAAATCAAAAGCCAGTTGACCGCGGTAAATCCGGACAAAAACCAGATTATGAAACCGACGAACCCGCCTCTGTAACCGTGGTGTACCGGCGTATCATCGGAACTAGCTGTGCCGGCCGGATCTTCGGCTGTCTCCTGCACAGTTGCTGTAGCAGTCACAGGCGGTATATGGGGTTGCGCAGGACGCGGCGCCGGTTTCGGTTCGGGTTTGACAGATGCTGTCTGATTCAGTTCGGACGACGACTCGGCAGTTTCCGTTTTTTTCGGCGCGGATTTGTCCGGCACGATCAGAACTGGTTCGGCGATGACCTTTTTTACCGGTTTGTCCGGTTTTACGGAAATCGACGGCGTATCATCGCGTTTTTTATCGTCTTGCGAATCTGTTTGTTCCGCGGCCGATTTTCTCCCGATATCTTTTTTAGGTTCGCGGACACTGGTGTCCGGCTCCGGTTCGGGCGTCTGGGCAGGGGGGGGTTTCTTTTCCCCTTTTATCAAACGCAGTAATTTTTCTTCTGGCGATATTTCATCTGTCATATCAGACAACCTCATTGGTGATTAAATAGGAAACAAGCGATTCGTCGACCTGCCTTTTATCGCACATGATAGCGTGTTCCAAAGCATGATGGCACGTATGTATTATCCGGCGCGGATAACCTTGAGTAAACCTGTGTATCTGCTCGATTGCTTTGGGGGTGAACAGCTCGCTGTTGCCGTTTAGCCCGGCCTCCTTCAGCCGGAATCGTATAAGGTTCGCGGTTTCCTGAATATCCAGCGGATTGAGTATATATTTCAGGCATATTCTGTCCATAAAATTGCGAATCCGCTTTATCTTCGGCAAAAGTTCCATCTGCGCAAAAATGACCAGCTGTAAAAGTTTGTATTCGTTAGTTTCGTAATTCAACAGTATCCGCAAAATCTCGAGAAACGACGGGCTTAGTTTCTGTCCCTCGTCTATCAGCAGTACAATAGTTTTATCTTCCTCAACCCCTTTTTGAAACAAAAATTGTTCTATCGCCTCGCGGTAATCGAGAGTAGAGCGGAACTTAGGTTTAACTTTGAACATACGGCACAACGCAGAAAGAAACTGAAATTCCGATTTGTAATCGGGATCGAGAATTATATGGAATAGATATTTGTCATCGGCTTTAAACGACTGCAGTAACGCCCGGCTCAAGGTTGTTTTTCCTGTTCCCACATCGCCTAGAATAACAACCAGCCCGCGCCGAAGCCGGATGGATATCTCTATGCGCTGTAAAGCGGATATATGCGACATAGATCGATACAGAAAACGCGGATCCGGACTTGTGGAAAACGGTTCGTGGTCGAGATTAAAATAGGTATAATAACTCATAATAGGCTTTCCGGTACTGTTTCAAGCAATCGTTTTATTTCCTTGAGCGATTTTTTCTGCTCGCGATACGACCGAATATGACGCAGACGGGTTACTACGGTGTCGTCGAAATACCGAAAATTGGTTCCCGGACTTCTGGCGAACTCACAGATAAGGCCGATTTTCAGGTAATATTTGATTGTGTGCGTCGACAACCCTGTAACCTGCGCTAAATCTTTGATAAGGTAGATGGTTTTCACGTTACTCTCCAAGTAAAGAGTAACTGTAGCACATCGATTCTCGGACGGTCAATACATTATACTTTATCTTGCCGGAAAAAATACACGGGGAATATCTGAAAAAAAATAACCGCCTGCACAAAGCCGCGCAGGCGGTATTAATAGTAAACAATCAAAATTCAATAACCGGTTTTATATAGATTCGCCGGATGTTATGAGTTAGCCTATGGCTTCATTGCCTTTTTCGCCTGTCCGTATGCGTATGCACTGCGGTAAATCGAGAACGAAAATTTTTCCGTCGCCGATCTTTCCTGTCCGCGCGCCTTTAATGATAGCGTCGATTGTAGGTTGCACAAAATCTTCGTTGACCGCTATTTCGAGGCGGACTTTTTTCAACAGGTTCACTTCATGGACAACGCCGCGGTATGTTTCGCTGAATCCTTTTTGCTGACCGCAACCCAGCACGTTGGTTATGGTCATTTTGTGTACTTCCGCGTCGAACAGGGCTTTTTTTACGTCCGGCAGTTTATGGGGTTGTATCATGGCAATTATCAATTTCACGGTTTGGACTCCTTATGTATTTGTGTGATTTTGGTTTCTCAATATTCGCCTTGCATAACCCGCGTTATTCCGTAGTGAAAATCTGGAAACCGGCGTATGATTCCATGCCATGTTCTTCTATATCGAGACCTTTGAGTTCTTCTACTTCGGACACTCTAAGCCCGATAGTCTTTTTGATCAAAAGAAACACCGCTATAGCCATGGAAAATGTCCAAGCGAAAACAGCCAGTACGCCTATACATTGGATACTAAGAAGTTTTATGCCTCCGCCCGCGAACAAACCTGCCAAAGAGCCTGAACCGCTGGCGGCTGAGTATGCCGGACTGGCGAAAAACCCCACCATGATAGTCCCGAACGCACCGCAAACACCGTGAACCGAAATGGCGCCGACAGGATCGTCTATTTTAAGAACTTTATCGATGAATTCAACGGACAGCGCAACCAGCACACCTGCCAGCAACCCGATGATCAACGCGGCGGAAGGCGAAACCGATGCGCAACCCGCAGTAATAGCCACCAATCCCGCCAGCGCGCCGTTGAGCGTCATTGAGGTATCCGGTTTGCCGAACCTTATCCATACAGTGAGCATCGCGCTTATGGCTCCGCCGGCGGCGGCGATGTTGGTAGTTACGGCTATGACAGCTATAGAAAGATTGGTTCCCGAGGTTGTACTGCCGGGATTGAACCCGAACCATCCGAACCATAAAATGAACACTCCCAGAGCCGCAAGCGGAATATTATGGCCGGGAATGGCTTTCGGTTTGCCGTCCGGAGTGTATTTTCCTGTTCGCGGTCCTAATATGATCGCTCCGGCCAAGGCGGCCCATCCGCCTACGGAATGCACGACCGTCGATCCTGCAAAATCGATGATACCGAGTCCGCCGAGCCATCCGCCTCCCCATATCCAGTGTCCTACTACCGGATAGATAAATGCCGAAATAAGAAAACTGTACGCCAGATAGCCGGTAAACTTGGTTCTTTCAGCCATTGCTCCGGAAACTATGGTTGCGGCTGTGGCCGCGAACACCACCTGAAAAATCCAAAACGCGAATTGCCAAAGCCCTTCGCCGGTTGACGGGTCGAGGGTGCCTAGAAAAAAACCGCTGGTTCCGAACAATCCAAGCGAACTCGTTCCGAACATTATGGCAAACCCTACCGCGGCATAGGCGAGCGTTCCCACGGAAAAATCCATGAGGTTTTTCATTATTATGTTTCCGGCGTTTTTCGCTCGGGTAAACCCTGTTTCTACCAGCGCGAATCCTGCCTGCATGAAAAATACGAGAAAAGCCGCTATCAACGTCCATACAGTATCTATGGCCAGAGCGTTAGATTCGGCGGTCGGTTGAGCGCATATGGTTTGCGCTATTAACACGCTTGCCGACAAACCGATAATGATTCCTTTAGTCTTCTTTTTCATGCGGGCTCCTTTTCTTTTTTTTGCAGTACGGACGGGCGCTAAAAACTGATTGAGTAGTTGAAACCGCCGTACAGCTCGTCGTGAACAATACGTTCGTTAAAGTCATCTCTTGTACTTCCGAGACGTTTTGAGTATGACAAAAACGGCTCGATTATCATGTGTGTACCCAGTTCGATCGGAATAGACCCTCCGAAATGGAGGTTAGTCAGCGATTTGGTTTTCGCCCACTGATGATGGTTGTAGCCGAGTATGGCGAAAGTAGAAAGCGTGAACAATTTGAAATCGAAATCATGCGATATACCGCGTTCTATCCATGTTCCGCCGCCCTGATCGAAATCGTGGTATATGGCAATGTACGGATTGAGTATCATATTGTGAGCAATCTTGAAAAAGAATTCATGGGTATCTGTGCCGTCTGCAGGAAAACGGTAGTAGGCGTATCCTGACGTAAGATCGAAATCCAATATGCCCGATACAAACGACGGCGTATCGTCATTAACTATCCCCGAGCATTTCATCAAATCCAGAAAGGGAAATGTATAATCCACTATGTAATCCTGCTCGCGTTCGTTCTTATCGCGTGAATTCTGAGTAAAATCCACCCAGAAGGTAAACCACAGGTCGCCGAACGGTTCAAAATCCGGACTGGCTTTGACGTACGGCTGAAACGACGTGTCGCTACCGAGATTCTGCCCGCGCCACAAGTACATGTTCGCCAAGGTAAATCCGATTTCAATGTCTATAGGCGACACTTCGGTAAATTTGTCCAGAGCGTCGTCATACCCGTCGATTCGTTTTATGCCGAAACGGGCGTCTCCTACAACCGGCGCTATATGCTGTCCTACGTACTGCTCGAAAACTACATCCGGAAACGAAGGGTCAAATACGCTCACCGGTTTGCTGTCTGCAGATTCCTGCGAGTCGCCGGCTACGGCCATACCGGCTGACAACATGAGAATGGCGGTAGCGGTAAATTGAAGTCTTCTTTTCGTCTTGTTCATTTTTCGGATCTCTCCTTTTCTCGGTTGAAATGCGTTGTCTTGCAATAATTTGTTACGGCATATAAACAATTTACATGCCATGCTTTGTAAAATAATAACTGTCAGAGTATATCAAGTTGCGGTTCAATTAGTTACGATATGATTTTTTTTGAATTAGTAATCTCCTGACGATAGAACACACTATTGTTTTTATTACAATTTTGTATTATTATCGACCCGATCTTACATTATTGTAGGAAAATAAAAGTGTCCTGAGACGATATGATATTTTTAAAGACATCAATATAGTGGCATACCACCGCGAAAAGCACAATAAAAAATGAATACACGGCGGCAACGATACAATTTCTGCTTTCAAGACGCCGTAGGTTTTGATATAGTTCATTGCAAAAACCTTTCTTTTCATTTATCCTGTCTTTTAAAGCGTAAACAACAAAAAACGGGGAATGTTCGGTATCGAAAATTTATTATAAAGTAGCGTCAAGTGAAAGTCTAAAATCCTATAAATACAGGAGGATGCCGTGAATAAAAATGAGATTCTGCGCATGGCGCAAACCATCCTTGACGACGTAAAAACCGCTGTTTTAGCCACAACGGACAAAGACGGTACGGCGCGTATGCGCTGGATGACCCCTGTGTTCCTCAAAGACTACCCGTACACGCTGTTCGCCGTAACTTCGCCTGCCTTTGCCAAGGTGATACATATACAAAACCAGCCTGTTGCCGAATGGATGATACAGACCGTTTCTCTGGACAAAATAATCAACCTGCGCGGTACGCTTAGCGTTATCGACAATCCAGCCCTCAAAAACGAGGTCATGGAATCGGTGGCGAAACGACTGCATACCTTCTGGAAAATCAACCCTGACACCGATTTTATAATTATAGAAACCGTCATTCGGGAAGCTACGCTGTTTTTACCGGTGAAACCGCACAAAGAAACCGTGCGGTTCGAATAGGAGGACTCATGGGCGATATAAAAGATCTGTCAAAATACGATAAAAAAACGCTTAAAAAGTTCATGGCCGATATGCTACTTATACGCCGTTTCGAGGAAAAATGCGCGCAAATGTATGGACTGCAGAAAATCGGCGGGTTTTGCCATCTATATATCGGACAGGAAGCTGTGGCTGTCGGCTCTATCGGCGCGCTCGACCTGAAAACCGATTATGTGCTTACCGGTTACAGAGACCACGCGCACGCGCTGGCTTGCGGGTTATCCGCTGATTCGGTCATGGCGGAGCTGTTCGGCAAGGAAACCGGCTGTTCACGCGGGAAAGGCGGGTCTATGCATCTTTTCGACGTAGAACACAATATGTTAGGCGGCAACGGAATTGTAGGCGGACATATACCGGTAGCCACCGGTGTGGCGTTCAAGATACGCTACAACAGGGAAAAAGGGGTGGTTTTGTGCTTTTTCGGAGACGGGGCAATACATCAGGGCGCGTTTCACGAAAGCCTCAACATGGCGAAAATATGGAATCTGCCTATTTTATATATATGCGAAAACAACCAGTACGGCATGGGCACCATGTATAAACGTGTCTCCTCAGTTGACGATTTCTCGCTCATGGCCGCTTCGTACGGCATGCAGGGCAAACAGATAGACGGAATGGACGTGCTTAATGTTTTCGACGAGGTATCCGCTACGGTCAACCGGATTCGCAACGACAACATACCCGCTTTACTGGAAATAAAGACGTACCGCTACAAAGGCCATTCCATGAGCGACCCGGCGCAATACAGAACCAGAGAAGAGCTGGAAGAATATAAAAAACTCGACCCGATTGTCATACTGAAAATAGATATGATGGACAACAACCTGTTGACCGAGGACGAATTCAAAGAGATGGACAAACAGTGCAAGGCAAAAGCTACCGAATCGGTAACCTTTGCCGAACAAAGCGCAGAACCGCAAGAATCGTCGCTCTATGAAGATGTTCTTGTCTGAAGGAGGATATACTTATGCCCGTAATCCAGTATCGTGAAGCGTTGCGTCAGGCTATCGACGAAGAAATGTCCCGCGACGAACGGGTTTTTCTCATGGGCGAGGAGGTGGCGCAGTACAACGGAGCCTATAAGGTCAGCAAAGGGTTATACGACAAATACTCAGAACGCAGGGTCATTGACACCCCCATAACCGAGCTTGGGTTTACCGGCATCGGTATCGGCGCGGCCATGGCAGGGCTTCGTCCGATTATAGAATGGATGACTTTCAATTTTGCCATACTCGCTCTCGATCAGGTAATCAACAACGCCGCTAAGATGCTGTACATGTCTGGCGGCAAACTCAATATCCCTGTGGTTTTTAGGGGACCCAACGGGCCGGCGGAGTATCTGGCATCGCAACATTCGCAGGCTCTTCAAACCATGTTCGTCCACGTTCCGGGGCTGAAAGTCGTGGCTCCTGCTACCCCTTACGACGCCAAAGGGCTTCTTAAATCCGCCATTCGCGATGACAACCCCGTGGTATTTCTCGAAGGCGAACTGATGTACCCGTGGACGGGCGAAGTGCCTGCCGAAGAATACCTCGTACCTATCGGCTCCGCGGATATAAAACGCGAAGGATCGGATGTGTCCATAATCACATATTCAAAACCGCTCAAAATGGTTCAGGAAGCGGCTCAGGCGCTGGAACAAGAAAACATATCCGCAGAAATAGTCGACCTGCGTTCACTAAGGCCGCTCGACGAAGAAACAATTTTTAAGTCCGTCATGAAAACAAACAGGGCGGTGATTGTAGACGAATCATGGCCCGTAGTAAGCGTGGCGTCCCATGTGGCGTACCTGATAAGCAGTCGGTGTTTCGATTATCTCGACGCGCCGGTCGAACTGGTAACATCGCAAGACGTGCCTATGCCGTACAACCATAATCTGGAACTGGCGGCTCAACCGTCGGTGGATAAAATTATCAAAGCGGTAAAAAAAGCGCTGTATATACAGTAGGAGGTTATTATGGCAGATATACTTGTGATGCTGGCTCTATCTCCGACCATGGAAACCGGAACCATTACCGGATGGCGGGTGAAAGAAGGCGACGAAATATCTTCCGGCGATGTGATTTGCGACGTGGAAACCGATAAGGCGTCCATGGAATATGAAGCCACGTCCGGCGGAACGGTTCTTAAAATACTGCTCGATCAAGGATCAAAAGCGGCTGTCGGCCAGCCGATCGCAATCGTCGGCGAGAAGGACGAGGACATCGCTGATATACTCAACCAAGCTAAATCCGCTCAGACTCAGGAAAAAAAACAAGAGCCAAAAGAAAACAAACCCGAAAGCCAGCATAAAACCGCCCAAGATAAACCTCAACCTGCGCAGTCTGTTGTATCCGAACCGCAGAGCGCAGGCCGCATAAAAGCGTCGCCGCTTGCGAAAAAAATCGCCGAGCAAATGGGTATCGATCTGGCGTCAGTGGCAGGATCAGGCCCCGGGGGCAGGATTGTAAAACAAGATTTGGAACGCGTCGGAACACAAGGCGTACAACACCCCCGATCGGGATTACCGGAGCTTAAAGATGAATCCATACCGGTTTCCGGCAAACGCGCCGTAATCGCGCAGAGGCTGTCCGAATCTAAATTATCCGCGCCCCACTATTATTTGAAAATTTCCGCGTGTGTGGATAACCTTGTGTCCGCCCGCGAGGAGCTTAAAAAATCCGCGGGAATCAACGTGTCTTACAATGCGTTCCTGATGGCGTTCGCTACGCAGGCTATATCGCGGCATCCCATGATAAACTCTTCTTGGCATGGCGATACCATAAAGAAACACCGATCTGTGGATATTGGTATTGCCGTGGCTCTGGATGACGGACTGATTACTCCGGTAGTCCGCAACTGCGCCCAAAAGGGGATCATCGCAATAAACACCGAACTGACCGAGCTGATCGCCAAAGCACGCAGAGGAACTCTTACGCCGGAAGAATACACCGGAGCCACATTTACAATAAGTTCGCTGGGGGCATTCGGTATCGAGGAATTTACCGCTATAATCAACCCGCCTGCGTCAACCATTCTGGCTGTCGGCGCAATGGAAAAACGCCCTGTGGCGGACTCGGACAGCAGTATATCGGTTCGAACTATGATGACCATGACGCTGTCATGCGATCACAGGATCATAGACGGCGCCGTAGGAGCGGCGTTTATGCAAGACCTCAAACGTACTGTCGAATATCCGGTACAATCATTATATTGAAAATAAGAGGATCGTTCCATGGAAACCAAATATGACTATGATGCGGTTGTTATCGGCGCCGGGCCCGGCGGTTATGTGGCGGCTATACGCTTGGCACAGTTAGGCAAAAAAACCGCTGTGATCGAACGCGATAAACTGGGCGGAGTGTGCCTGAACATAGGATGCATACCGTCCAAAGCCCTGATTCATCAGGCGGAAATTTTTCGAAACGGCATAAAAAATTTCAAGGAGTTCGGCATTGATCTCAATATGGAACGGTTCGATTACGCAAAGGTGCAAAAAAAATCACGAATCGCCGCGGATAAGCTGTCTAAAGGAATAGCGTATCTGCTCAAGAAAAATTCCGTAGAGGTAATCGCCGGCTCAGCAAAAATCACAGATCCCCATACGGTATCGGTCAACGAAACCACAACTGTATCCGCTGAAAACATCATCATAGCAACCGGCTCGTCTGCCCGCTCAATACCGAACTTCGATATAGACGAAGACACGGTTTTATCATCTACCGGAGCGCTTTTACTCGAAAAATTGCCCAAAAGGCTGGCTGTTTTAGGCAGTGGAGCCATCGGGTCGGAATTCGCTCATATAATGAACTCGTTCGGAGTGGAAGTACACCTTGTGGAACTGCTCGACAGACTGGTTCCGCTGGAAGACGATGACATGAGCAAAACCCTGTTCGATTCGTTTAAACGCCGCGGTATCAATATATACCTATCCCATAAAGCGGAATCCATGGAAAAACATGACTCAGGAATAAAATTGTTTCTTAAAGATAACACCGGACGGCAGGTTACCCTCGAAGCGGACAAAATATTAGTTGCCGTAGGACGCGCCCCGAACACCGGCGGAATCGGCCTTGAATCGGTGAGCATCGTGCCGGAAAAAGGGTTTATTCCTGTTAGCGATTATTACCGCACTTCGGTAGAATCTATTTACGCTATCGGAGACGTGATCAACTCGCCTATGCTCGCGCACGTAGCCTCAAAAGAAGGCGAAATTGTCGCCGAACATATTGCAGGAAAAGAAACGGAAAAACGAATCGACCCGCATACCATTCCGTCCGCAGTGTACTGCGAACCGGAAATAGCCTCGTTCGGATATACCGAAAGGGATGCTAAGTCAGCGGGCGTCAAATTCGAAAAAGCGGTATTCCCTTTGCGCGGCGCAGGAAAAACCGTGGCTGTCGAACAATCGGAAGGAATGGTCAAAATACTGTTCGACCCGTCCACAAAAGAGATACTCGGAGCGCATATCGCCGGCATACACGCCACAGAGCTGATACACGAAGCGCTACTAGCTAAAAAAGCCGAACTTCTGCCTCAAGATATCGCCACAATGATACACGCGCACCCTACCGTTTCGGAAGCGGTTATGGAAGCGTTCCGAACCGCGGAAGGCTGGGCTGTTCACGCATAAAATGGCAAACAAGATGTTTCAGACTGATTTTTACCGTATGATATAAGCGATATAAGCAAGAGAAAAACGCCGGTGATTTGAGATCATACCTGTACTGCGGACAATTCTTTGTATCTTTTGTAAATAACCTTTATAGCGGCGGCTCCTGTATCGCCGATACCGGTTCTTATATTCTCGCCGTTATTGAGGGATAGTTTAGCGATATAAACATTTTCAAACGGATTGAAATGAAACGTCATTTCCCTCCCTTCTTTTTCGTTGCACCATTGCCAGATCTCATACAATCTGTCAAACACCTCGTTTTCTTCCAGTTTTTTTACTTTTGGCATGAAAAGATCTCCTGATGATTGTTTACTTCTTTGTTCCCCCACACACACAATATATATGGACTACATATATAGACAATAAACACCTGATTTTGTTTCCTCAAACCTTTATGAAAATGAATTTTATTATTCGAACGGACGTTCGTGAGGCATCATCCTCCCGCCTACAGCAGAAGCTCCGCCGTCGACGAAGATAGTTTGACCGGTGATTTTCTTTGAATAATGCCCCAACAAAAATACCGCGAGATTGGCGACTTCCTGTTTATCATTCTTTTCGTCCCACGGCAGAGGCGATATTTGCGCCCACGCATGGGACAATTCGCCAAACCCCGGTATATGCGTTGCGGCTTTTGTGCTAAGAGGCCCTGCGGATACAGCGTTAACCCGTATAAGGTCTTTTCCGTGCCGGCGGGCAAGCGCTCTTACCAACGCTTCCAGCGCGGCTTTATGCACTCCCATCCAATTGTAATAACTGTATGCACGGCCGCTGTCGAATGTCATGGTAACAATAGAACCGCCGTCAGGCATAACAGCGCAACCGTACCGCGCTACACACGCAAGCGACATACAGCTTATTTTATACGAAAGCAGGATATCATCCTGAGCGTCCGTATGAAATTCCTCGCCTAAACATGTCTTTGGATTTGCGTATGCGATCGAATGAACTATGCCGGCCAAATTTCCCGTCTGTTCGAACAACCGCTGTACTTCATCTTCGCGGGTTACATCGCAAAACATAATAGACATGCGTTCTTTTTGTTCATCGGTCAAATCGGGGCTTCGGTCGAAAAAAACACGTTTGAATTTTTCGCTCTGCACGGTATAAATAACCTTACCGCCGAATTGTTCTATAGTTTTGCCGATGGAATACGCTATGGAATCGGTGTCTAACAATCCCATAACCAGATAGACTTCATTAGGTTGTATCATTGAACATTACCTTTGCGGGTTAATTCCAATACGTTTTGAAAAAATATAGTACGAAAAAAAACCATGAAACGCAACTAAAATAGATAATTTTTTACGTAAGTTCCCAGCCTGTTCGGGAAGGCTGGTTCCCTATAACGGTTACCGTTGTTTTAAAGTAATATTTCTGCGAAAGGGTATGTATTTATTTGTCAAATATTTCACTACAAAAAACGGCAATATTGCCCCTATGATTCCGCATGCGAAATAAACAAGCTCGCTTCTTGATGAAAATACATACGCCGCTACGGCTATTCCGGCAAACAAACCGGCTGTGGGCAGTACAAAAACAAGCAACACCGCTTTTAGCATATCGCCGGACACAGCTTCAACCCATACTTCGTCGCCTTCGCGTATGCCTTCCTGATAAGGCACGGTCACGGATCTTTCTTTGCGTTGCGTGCCGGCGCAGGATGTGCACCCTTCGCACATTTCCGGCGGATTGATACGCACGGACATCATCCCGTCTTTTATTTCAACAACCTCGCCGCATTCCCGTAACGCCATAACTCCTCCTTGAATATTTTGATGCTATACCCGTATCGGCGGATCACTTTTTTCCAGATGTATTAGACCGGTTCAGCCGTTCGGTGTGAATCATTATCAACTGCACATCCGCAGGGTTCACGCCCGGTATACGCAAAGCCTGCCCGATTGTAGCAGGCCGGCGCGCCACCAGTTTTTCCCGCGCCTCGCGCCGGAGTCCGGTTATGTTTTCGTAAGACAACGACGAAGGGATATTCCACATATCGTATTTCTTCATTTTATCAACCTGCGTGTGCTGTCTTTTGATATATCCTTCGTATTTGATTTCCAATTCGACCTGAAACCGCTCGGTATCCGTCAAACCGGAAGGCTCGCTTATTATCCCCTCTTCGATCAGACGCTGATATGTCCAGTCCTGACGCCTCAGCAATCCGGCTACCGTTATATCGCGGTATGCGGTCGCCCCCAGCCGGTCTACCTCTGCGGACACCCGCTCCATAGAGCGCAGAACATCGTCCAGCGTAGCGTCGTCTATCAACCCGAATCGGTTGCCGTATACAGCCAGCCGCTGATAGGCGTTATCCTGCCTTAGAAGCAGGCGGTATTCCGCCCGCGAGGTGAACATGCGGTACGGTTCTTCGGGGATTTTTGTAATGAGATCGTCTATCATAACCCCTATATACGCCTCATCGCGCCGCAGGATGAAAGGCTCGTCGCCTCTGATCTTTAACGCCGCATTTATCCCCGCAATAAGCCCTTGCGCAGACGCTTCCTCATAGCCGGACGTTCCGTTTATCTGTCCGGCGAGGTACAGTCCGCCGACAGACCGTGTTTCCAGCGTGGGCAGAATCTGGTCGGTGGTCACGAAATCGTACTCTATCCCGTATGCGTAACGCATGATACGGACGTTCTCAAGACCGGTTATGGACTGATAAATTTGTTCCTGTACATCCTGAGGCAGACTGCTTGACACGCCGTTGACGTACATCTCGTCGGTAGACAATCCTTCCGGCTCGATAAATATCTGATGCGCGGTTTTGTCGGGGAACTTCACTATTTTATCCTCTATAGACGGGCAGTACCGCGGGCCGATTCCGGTAATTTTGCCGGAATACAACGGCGACAAATGGAGGTTTTCCAGTATTATCTCTTTTGTCCGTTGCGTGGTGTAAGTTATGTAACAGGGAACTTGGGGCAACGGAAACTTTTTTATTTCTCTTGAAAAAGTTTCGCACTTATCATCCGGAGGGTATGGGGTTAACTTGTCGAAGTTAATGGAACTGCGAAGCACGCGCGCCGGAGTGCCGGTTTTGAGCCGTCCCAGTTTCAAGCCTATCTTTTGCAAACTGTCCGACAAATGGGTCGAGGCAAACTCGCCGAACCGTCCGGACGGAAACGAGCGCAGTCCGATATGAATCAATCCGTTTAAAAAAGTGCCCGGAGTTATTATAACCGCCCGCGCGTTTATGGATTGTTGGTACACGGTCGCCACGCCGCGCACAGACCCTTTGTCAACCAGTATATCCGTAACCGTGTCTTGCAGTACGGTCAATCGTTCCTGCCGTTCGAGAACCTGTTTCATAGCCTGCTGATAAACTTTTTTGTCGCTCTGGACTCTGGGCGCCCACACGGCAGGGCCTTTTTTTGTGTTTAGCATGCGAAACTGAATTGCGCTAAGGTCTGCAATGCGCGCCATCTCTCCGCCGAGCGCGTCTATCTCTTTGACCAGATGCCCTTTGGCAAGACCGCCGATAGCGGGGTTGCACGACATCTGGGCTATGGTATCGAGGTTCATGGTAATGAGCAGGGTAGAAAACCCCATGCGCGCGCCTGCAAGCGCCGCTTCACAGCCCGCGTGTCCTGCTCCTACCACAATAATATCGTATAAAAAACCCATATTTATTTTCCTATACAAAACTGTGAAAAAATACGGTCGAGCACATCGTCAGGCGATATGTCGCCTACAATCTGCGCCAATGCCCGTTGCGCCTCTTTGATGTTTTCTACAAAAAAATCCTCTGTCAAACCGTTGTCGATTGCCTGTTGCGCTTCCTTAAGCGCAATCCCGCCCTGTTTAAGACATTCCGCGTGCCTGCGGTTGACAGTAAACGCCGCGCTTTGAGTGTGTCGCAACAGCGATGTAATTTCCCTGCACAACGCGCTGTGCAGTGTATCCAAACCGGTTTTATGCAGTGCGCTGATCCGGCATACCGGTATTGACTCAGGAATAACCGGCGCAGTACCGCCGGCAAGGTCTGTCTTGTTTAATACCACGATCAGATGGTTATGGAGCATAGCGGCTATGCGTTTCAGGTCGCCGGCAAAATCGGTACGGTACGCATCTATTACATATATTATTATATCTGCTTCGTCGATAGATTTTTGCGTTCTTCGCACACCCTCTTTTTCCACTATTCCGCGCGCAGTTCGCAACCCTGCGGTATCGTGAAAAATAACCCGCACGCCGTTTAGTATAAGCACACCCTCTATCACGTCTCGGGTAGTGCCGTGAACAGGAGTTACAATGGATTTTTCTTCTTCAAACAGGGCGTTCATCAGGGAAGATTTACCGGCGTTGGTCTGACCGGCAATGGTTACCCGTATTCCGTTTCTAATGCGTTTGCCTTCGTCGTATGACGCCAGCATAGCCGATATTTCTTCGCGGATACCGCTTATGCGGGCGCAAATGGTGCGGGTCTGGCTGGCAGTCACGTCGTCTTCTTCCGGAAAATCTATGGATGCCTCGGCGAGGCTGATAATCTCCAACATATCTTCTCGCAGACGTTTAACCCGTTTACCGAATTCTCCGGAAAGCATTTTGGCGGCTATTTTTATTTCTTCTTCCGCCTGAGCGGCGATCAGGTCGGCGACAGATTCCGCCTGCGTCAGGTCGATCTTGCCGTTCATAAAAGCCCGTCTGGTGAACTCGCCGGGCAAAGCTAAACGCGCGCCTTCGCCGATACATCTGGTTACGATCAGGTCGATTAAAATAGTGTTGCCGTGCAAAAATATTTCCACCGTATTTTCGCCGGTATAACTGTGAGGTTTGCGGTAGACAATAAACGTGATTTCGTCGATCAGGGCGCCGTCCGAGGCGTACACACATCCAAGGTAAACCCGACGGGATTGGCATTCCGGTATCGGTGTCGAGCGCGGAGTTATTATACGGGTTGCGATGCCCACAGCGTCGTCGCCGCTAAGGCGTAGCATTCCTACCGCACCTGTTCCTTCGGCACTGGCTCTTGCGACAATAGTATCTTCCCACATGAGCAATACCCCGTTCGGGTGACTACTTGGTTTTCACGTAATGCTGTTGCAAGATACTCAGCACGTTGCTCAAAGTCCAGTACAAAACCAATCCGGAAGGAAGGTTATATAATATAAACGTGAAAATGACGGGCATGAACATCATCATTTTCTGCTGTTGCGGGTCTGCGGTTGACATCTTCTGCTGGTAAAACATGGTTACTCCCATGACCAGAGGCAGAACATTGAGAGGAAACGACGACCCGCCCCACGGAATCATAAACATCTTGTCCGGTTCGGCTAAACTGGTTATCCACAAAAACCGCGCGTCAATCAGCTCGTAAGCGTTGTACAACGTGCGGTACAACCCGAAAAATATCGGTAGCTGGATGAGCATCGGCAAACACCCGCCCAGCGGATTGACCTTTTCCCGTTTATAAAGAGCCATTGTTTCCTTCTGCAACCTTTGCTGGTCGTCTTTATATTTTTCCTTGAGCACAGCCATTTTAGGTTGAAGTTCCTGCATTTTCTTCATGGACTGGAAACTTTTGTGCGTCAACGGATAAAAAATGATCTTGATTATTATGGTCAGCAAAATAATAGCCAATCCGTAATTGCGGCAAAACGAATTGAGGATATTTAGCGACTTGATCAGAAACAGGTTTATCGGGCCGAACCAGCCGGTAAAATACATGGTTTTCTCGAAATCGCTTTTGTAGGGCGTAAGGTTTTTCAGCAGTTGAGGACCGCAATAAGCAAAAAACTGAAATTCAGCGGTTTGACCCTGAGAGATGGGTTGTTGAGCTGACCGCAGATAGGTGGCGTTGGAATCGGATATTGATCCAAGCGGCCTGATATCCAGAACAGCGCCTTTGCGCGACGGTTTGCATATAATGACAAAATATTTATTTTTTACACTCGCCCACACTATATCGCCCGTATGGCGCGCGACCGATTTTTCTCCGCGTAAATTGAATGTTTCCAATTCGCCTTTTTTGATATCCAGATACATGGACGCGCTCAAGGCTTCCTGTTTGTCTCCTTTGGAAACTTTTTGCATTGTCCCTACGCTAAACCCGATTCCGTCAGACAGATACACCGTACCGTCGAGCGCAGTGATCTTGTACGACACGTCAAAATGATACGAATCGGAATTAATGGTAATGATTTTCTCTTCGACAAACGATTCTGTGCTCCGCGTAAACGTCAGCGTATCGTTTGACGTCCGGCTGACTTGAAATACCGGCGCGCCGGATTGCGAAGGCAGGCCGGAGATATCGATATAAAACGGCTGAACACTATAATGCAGAGGTGATACCAGCAAGACGTCGTCTCTGTCGTTGTGCTTGACAGTGAGCGATTTTAAACACGCGCCGATATTGGTAAACACCGCTTTTACCTTGCCGTTTTCAAGCACGGTTTCCTGTTCCTGATCATATTTCTGCCATACAAGCGCCGTATCGGAAGTCATAGGCGCAACAGGCGGGATATTTTTCTGCGCAGGCACAGATTCTTCCTGCCGTACAACAGGAGCGGGCGCCAGCGCCTGTCCGTCGTTGGAAGCTATTGTTTCCATTACGGCAGAAGGCTGTTCCTGATTTTCATGTAAAGGGCGCATGACAAAATGCTGGTATAAAAGCGCCACGACAATAGAAACTAAAAAGGCGGAAAAAAGTCGTTTATCCATTCGTATATCATCCTTTGGTTAACGGGTGATGGCTGTGCGGCGCGTCGGGAACCGGATCGTATCCGTAACCGCCCCACGGATGACAACGCAGTAACCGTCGTACGGTCAACCAGCAACCGATAATCACCCCTCTTTTTTGGACAGCCGTTAAAGCGTACTGGGAACAAGTAGGCAGATACCTGCAACAGGGCTGTTTCCATGCGAACAAAACCCTGTAAAGACGTATGCAGGCAACAACCATGCAGGTAATAATGTTACGAATTAAACATATCATTTATGGCAAGCCCGTGGTATATATCTTCCGACAAATTCTGAAACGATGCATTAACAATAATCGGTTTGGCTACTATCACCATATCGTATCCTGACCGTATATTCCCGTAAAGACGGAAAAATATTTCACGCAACCTGCGCTTCATTTTGTTACGAATCACCGCGTTACCAACTTTTTTCGTAACTGTAAACCCGCACCTCGTAATATGGTCGGGAATGTCGTTTTTCCGGATATACACTATGCAATATTCCGTGACCGTTTTCGATCCGCATGAATATACCTGCCGGTAAAGCCATTTTTTTGTAATCGCATAGTATGAACGGTTTTTCATTACCGAATCAATTTATACGGTAAGGCGTTTTCGTCCTTTGCGGCGACGACGCGAAAGTACCGCGCGTCCATCTTTAGTGCTCATTCTTTTCAGAAAACCGTGATCTCGTTTCCGTTTCAGGTTCGAAGGCTGAAATGTCATTTTCATAGTACATCTACCTCTTTGAATATATATGGTTAAAGTTATTTTTAAATCAATAGTGGTGAAATAGTATAACCGAGCTGGGAGCGTCTGTCAATGAAATAGTCGAGGGATTATTTTTCGGGCATTTGCTCTTCGATGATTTTTACCGTCATTCCTTCACCGACACCTTCTTTTTCACCGATTACAACTATTTCGCCTTCTTTGAGCCCGCGCGAAATAACGGCGTAATCCGTGGTCGCGTATGCCACGGACACCGGCCTCTCAGTTACCGCGAAAGTCTCAGGGTCGATCACCAAGGTGATAAACTTATTTTTCTGCCGTACCAATGCGGACGCCGGTATTACCAGCGCGTTTTTCTGTTCGAAAACATTTATCCTCACACGAGCGAACATGCCCGGCAACAATACGTTCTGAGGATTCGCCACCTTGATTTCCACCGAAAAAGTCCGGCTCTGGCCTTCAACAACCGGCGCCAACGATTCCACAGTACCTATAAACTCTCTGTCAGGATACGCATCAACGAAAATCGACACCCGCTGACCGGTCTGGAGTTTTTCAATATCCCGTTCAACCACGCCGATAACAACTATCATGTAATCCACGTCTATCAAATCACAGACAAGGGTGTTCATGGTTATGGTTTCACCCACTTCCACATATTTGTTTCCGAGAATACCTTCGTACGGGGCGAATAAATCGCATTTGAGAAGGTCATGTTTAGCGTTTTCGAGTTCGATTTTGGCGGTTTCCAACTGATGAGTGGACTTTTCGTATTCGAGCAGAGCTTCCTCGTATAAAGATTTGCTTGTGCCTCCCAGCTCATATTTTTGAGTCGCGCGCTCAAGCCTGTTCTTCGCCAGCGACAGCGAACTGTTCGCTTCGGCGACTTTCGCTTCACAATGCCGTATTCGTATCTCGTTTTCGGTTTTCTGCAAAGAGCAGATCAACTCGCCTTCAGGCACGAGGTCTCCCGGCTTATAATTAAATGTACGTATAATTCCGTTCTTTTCAAAGCCAAGTTTTGTTTCGCGGTATCCTTTTAACGTGCCCAGCGCGGGCAGTGTATCTCGAAAACCGGTAACAAACGCTTTGAATACGGTTACCGGCACACGCGAATCCGGCTGTTCGTCACCTGCGTCAGCCATTGTGCCGACATCCGTTGTGTTGTCTTTCAAAAACCTTCCGAAAAGAAGTTTGGATATGTCTTTTTGCCGGACACCCTTGAGCATAAAGATCACCTGAGAGAAATCACCCTCGAAATGTTTGTATACCGTGTATCCTCCGATAGCCAGCGAGGGTAAAACCAGAATTAAAAAAAACAGCAGAAAACGTCGAGTTTTTTTCTTCATAAAGCCCTTTTATGATGGATGGTTAATTATACCCATCCTTTCGACCGTGATTGACACAGAAAGTTCAACTCCAATTTCGGTACATGGTATACGATTTGTCCGGCTGTGTCACTATTTTTATTCGGTTGATTCGGATTCCTGTGTTTGCTGAGGGACATCCGCCTGACCGGATTCAGCCTGCCCTGAACTTTCATCAGCCGGCGGAGCTTCATCTGTATCGATATGATCGGCGGTTGCCTGTGCTATGTCCTGAGATTCTTCCGGATCGTGGATTATGTTATTGCGCTTGTCTATAAGCACAACGGAATCAACAAGTATTGTGGATATCCAGTCTTCGGTGCCGACCGGCAAGCCGGTTATGCGAACACGTTTTCCGTTATATTGATTCAGGTCGATTGAACGGCTTCGCGCAAGCGCGACCCATTTGCGGTTTTTGTATCCGGTAACCAGCTTGTGGGTTGCCGGCCCGACAGTAACGTTTTCGAGTTTCAAAAGAAAACCGCTCAGCTCCAGAGGCTGATCGGGATTCGGATCTTTCGGCCCGACAACTTTATGGCGCATGGTTACTTCGGCGTGCGGCACCTGCCGGCTCACTTCCGCAAGCAGATAAAAATCATTTTTGCCGATGGCAGTGTCCAGACTGGCAAGCTGTATCATATAATCGGCAAGAGATTTATGCAACCCCGACTGTTCGGACGACAGGTCAATTTCGGCCTGTAGAAGTTTGGATGTTTCCAGTTCGCCCAGACTGCGTTGCAGATTGTACAGGTCAACCGTTTTTTTGCGGAACTCGATTTTGCTTTTAGCGGTATCTTTAGCGATTTTGGCTTTCAGAAAATTATGGTATGCGTCGCGAACTTCCTCGATAATAGTATTTTTCTGATTCGCGAGATCGTTAAGAGCTTCCAACTGTTTGACTACCATCTCCTGTTTTTCGCTTATCGGTTTTAGATCGTCCAGCAGTCCGACAGCTATCTCCCACGAGCGCGACCTTTCGGTTCCTATTTTTGTAACACTGGGAGCTTCACTCGCCTGTTGCCTGCGCACGTCGAGAGTACTTCCCCATACGTTCCACGACAGCCTGAATCCAGCCAGATATTCGGTGATCAAGTCGAGGTCGCTGGTTCTTTGCGCCTCGTTTTCCGCTCCTTGACCGACTTCGCCGAACACTTCAAAATGCGGCAAGAACGCCGACTGGGCAATATTTATTTCCTCATCGGCCTTTTGCAGTTTCAACTGTTCTACGGCGAAATCAGCCCTGTGTTTAAGAGCATAAATCATATAACTATCCTGTCTAAGCTGGCTTTTCTCATCGACAGTCTGCTGTGAAGCGTCGAATATCTGTATGTTTTGAATTAACGGGATATCGCTGTAACGGACGTCGAGTTCTATCTCACTATCTTCAAGGGGATACACACGAATCGGCGTGGTTATGTCGATATTCATCACGTTCTGCAAATCAAGCACGGCATGTGACAATTCCTGTTGAGCCGCCGCAACCTGACTGTGAATCTGATTGATTTGAGCCTTGAGGTTCAACAGTTCCAGTTCAGACACCAATCCTGATTTGAACTGTTCTTCCACCAATTGAAGTGATCCCTGCGCCTTTTTAAGCAAATCACGCTGGACTTTCAGGTCGGCTTCGGTACGCGCGACTTCGTAGTACCCTTTAGCTACCTGAAGCGCCTTTTGGTTCACAACCCGCTGGTACTCTTTCTTTTCTATATCCAGAGCGATATGGGCTTTTTCAACCTCGCTACGCGCTTTGCCGCCGCTGTAAACCATGTGACGCGCCTGAAACTTATATCTGTTGCGCACAAAGTCGCGAGTCGACGATATGCCTAACGCTTCCGTCCCTGAACCGCCGTGCGCCTGTGAATACACGAAAAACAGGTTCGGGAAAAAGTTACGCCGGGATATAAACAAATCTATTTCAGCTTTTTTGATTTTTTCTTTGGCAATTTTAGCCTCGCGGTGGTTCTCGATAGCCACCCTGACGCAAAACGACAGATCGCGCCGCACAACGTCTTCCTCTATCTCAACAATCTCTTCAGCCGGCGGAAGCGCCAACCCTCTTTCCGCCTCAGGCGCGACTTCGGACTTGACATCCTCAAGGTCTGCCGGTTTGACAACCGCTTGTTCGTCGGAGATATTGCGCTCCGCTTTTTCTATATACTTCTGTATTTTGTCGTCGCCCGGAGTAATCTGAAGCGCTTTTTTCCATTCTTCGATCGCTTTTTGGTATTCGCCGCGCCTAAAATACTCTTTGCCCTGGGTTACCAGCAGATCCACAGCGGCTTCGCCTTCGGCGGTAACCGCGACAGGAACCCGTTCGGCGGGTGATGGTTCTTCACCTTCAGCCGCTTTCTCCCGCGCTTTTATAAGATAGCGCTGAAGCCTTTTGTTTTCCGGATCCAGCTTATACGCATTTTCCCATACAGCTATGGCTTCGTCGTATTTGCCTTCGCGGTAAAAATTTCGTCCTTGATCGATCATGGTATCGACCTCGCCGACAGCTACCTCCGCGGGAGCTTCCGTGACAGCGGGTTCTTCCTGTTCGCCGGCAACGCCGAGTTTTGCCTGCGCTCGCGTTATGTACTTCTTTATCTTGGTATTGGCCGGATCGACCTGAAGAGCTTTTTCCCATTCTTCAATCGCTTTTTCGTACAGACGTTCACGGTAATAACGCCTGCCGTTATCCATAAATTCCTTGATCTGCTCGGACTCGCCCGCGCTGTCGTCCGACGACGCCTGCGCAAGCAAGATTATCTCCGGTTCGGAAGCGTACGGTTCAGGCGGCGGGGAATTGTTCTGCGAAAATGCAGGGGTTATCACGGTTAGCAGGGAAAAAATGCAAAAGACCATAATAATATTTCGTTGTTTTAACAATGTATGATCCTTTCGCTTTTGTTTGTTATTATCATATCGAAAATTCGGGTAACGGCAGATTGCCTGATCGCAAAAATCAGGCCAGATCAACATGTATCGCGTAAATTGCACACTATTCTAACTATTGATGCAATATAAACTCGTCAAAAAACAAACTCAAGCATTAAAACCGATATGGATTTATCAAAAAAAACAATCCGCATACTATACATTAAATTTTTCAAACAGAAACACTTAATCAGGTTTATCGTATTATGTGGCGATGATTTTCTACAGATACTATCATAATAATCAATGAAAAACCAAGAAAAATTTACATAACCCTTTTCGGATGTTCGAAAATTGTATAAAATGCGTTTTTTTTGCCGCCACGCCGTAAAAATTTATACACTCGGCGAGATTCTTAAGGAACATCTAAAAAATTAACGCAACCCTATTTGTCATTGCGAGTAAACAAAGGTCGCATGGCAATCTAAGCTCGATATCCACGAGACCGCCGCGTCACTTCGTTTCTCTCAATGACAATTTTTTTATTTCTCAGAGATTCCTTAAAAATGCTGTTAATAATTAGCCGATTATTCTATACTTGCAACACGGTCTGATATTTAATAACGCGCGGACTGTAAAAATAAATCCGCTATTATAAATCGATTAGAACCGTTTTGTTTTCCGCTTATCCAATTTTGTAAACTTTTCGTAGGAGATATATCTGTGTTACCGTTCAAACGTACTGCAATACTGTGTGTTATGCTTTTCATCGGGTACGGGTTTTTAGACATGCCGCGCGTTCTCGCTCAGGATCAGACTGCTGTTTTTATGGAAGATAAGGTACAGGCCGCCGACGTAGAGTTAAACCTGAAAGACACAAGAACAAAACTGGAAGAAATACAAGGCATCATCGCTACTATGCCGGATAACGACACCGGCGACCGCATAGAAACATTGCGCAGAAAAAACAACCTGCTAAACGAATTAAAGACAATATACGAACGCCAGTTAAGCTCGCTTCAGCGTATCCAGACGCTTAAAACATCCATCACCGAAACAGATAAAGAAATAGATCTTTTTCAAACGAGCGGATTGCCGGAAAAACCGCCGTACACCGTAGTTCAATACGATTCCATGACCGACCAGATCGAGTCTGAACAGCAAAAACAAGCTACACTGCATTTGACAAAAGACAGCCTGCAAAAAGAGATAACCGTCGCTCAAGGAACCTTGGATAGGGCGGAAAAGAAAATTAGAGATACGGAGGAACTGCGCAAGAACGCCGACGCATCTAAGCAGGCTCAACTGGAAAACGAACTGAAAGTTGCAAAGCTCGAACAATCTATAGCGCGAAACACCATTACGTTCAAACGACTGCAACTGAGGGCAAACGAGCTTGATTTGTCGTTGTCGCAAAAACAACTCGACCTGTATAGCCAGAAGATGCATATACTTGCCAAACAGGTGCGTTTCGACAAAAAGGATTTCTCCCAGAAACTGCTTGAGTTAGACAAAAAACAAGATGAATGCTACATCATTCTGGAAAAAGCGAAAATTACCGCCAGCACCAACGAAGTGCGCCTGACCGACGCGCGCGAGCAGTTGGAAGCGGCACGCGGAGAACAAGCTATTCAGCGGCAACGCGATCTGGTAAACAATTTCGACGCATGGCTTATAACCAGCCAGTACAGGGTGGAAAACCTTGAGGAACGCTTACAGCTTTTTTCTATTGAAAAAGAGTTCTGGCAGATACGCTACAACCTGTTTAACGAAGACAAAATAGAACTACTGCCGCAGTGGCGCGAACAGGTGGCGTTAACAATAGAAAAACTCGAACGCAATCTGGCGATCGTACAGGCGCGTCTTCTGAATATCCGATCGGGAATTACCGACCTGCAAAAACGATTGACCGACGAAGCCGCTACAATCGACAAGAATGTGGTCGAATCCAATACCAGAGCGCTACGAAACCGCGAAGAACTTCTCACCGAACGCCTTACCGATTTAAACACAACGCTTAGGATGGCAAAATCCGTTCAGGCGCAACTGGACAAAGAAGCCTCTCAAATCAAGCTCAGAGATATTTTCATATACATAAAAAATATTTTCTTAGGTATATGGAGACAGGAACTGCTTGTTCTGGAAGACAACGCGATAACCGTTAGAAAAGTAGTCGTATCGCTGTTTGTCTTTTTTTTGGGATTGATACTCGCCAAACGGGCTACTTATTCCATCAGACAACGAGCAATAAAGATGTTCCGGATTGAAGAAAGCGCGGCGGTAGCTGTATCCAAAATATCTTATTATTTTTTGGTGATCGTACTGTTACTGCTGGCGTTACACATGGTAAACATTCCGTTGACATTGTTTACCTTTATGGGAGGCGCGCTTGCCATAGCGGTCGGTTTCGGCGCTCAGAATCTGCTGAACAACTTTTTGAGCGGGTTGATTATCCTTATGGAACGGCCTATCAAACTCAACGACGTCATCGAAGTCGACGGCCAGTCCGGAAGAGTCCGCGATATCGGCGCACGGTACACCCTGATACGGCTGTTCAGCGGAATCGACCTGCTTATGCCAAACAGCACCATACTTGAAAAAAACGTGATCAACTGGACTCATTCCGACCTGAACGTCCGGTTTTCCGTAAAAATAGGCGTGGCTTACGGTAGCGATACCCGCAAAGTAGACCAGCTTTTAATGCGAGCCGCCAAGGAAGAACCTCGCATACTTAAAGCGCCTGAACCGGTAGTCATTTTCACTGATTTCGGAGATAATTCCCTTGTATTCGAGGTGTTTTTCTGGTTGCAGATCGACCATATGATGAGCGCGCGCGTAGTAGCAAGCGATCTGCGGCACCGCATAGCCGCTTTGATGAAAGAAGCAAAGATAACCATCGCGTTCCCTCAACGGGATATACACTTGGATACGCAAAAACCGGTTCAGATAACTTTAGTGCCGCAACAGCAAAGCGATACCTAAAAACAAATATAAAGGGATCAATCGTATAGCAGTCCGCCGCTTGAATCGACAGGCAGGTAAATGTTGACCGTAGTGCCTTTTCCGAGTTCCGATTCCACCTCGAACACCCCGTTATGACGTTTGACTATACCGTAAGACGTCGACATATCCAAGCCGGTACCCGATTTGCTTTCCATTCCGTTGGCAAGCACTCCTTTTGTGGTAAAGAACGGCTCGAACATCTTCTCTTTTACTTCTTGCGACATGCCGACTCCGGTATCGGAAAACGAAACGCATATACACCCGCGCGGATGTGGCCGGCTTTGCCGGTTATCCGGCGCTGTGCGCGAATTTATCACCGCGTCTTCCTTGTAATGCAGGGAAACGGTCAATATTCTTGCCGCAGTTTTTATCATAGCGTCGCGCGCATTGGAAATAACGCTCAAAAACACCTGCGCTAGCTGATGCTCATAACAGTACGTCGCAGGCACATCCTCAATATCGGTTATTATCTTGATGCCCTGTTTGGCGAATTCCTTATCAACCAGAACCAAAGTTCCTTTAAGCACATCCTGTATGTTTATCACCGATTTATGTTGTGAATCATCCGCCTGCGCGAAATGCAAAAGCCCGTCGGTGATAGCCTGCGCACGCTTGGTGACATCCGATATGGTTTGCAGTGCGACCGATATATCATCCATATTCCGGCTGTGCGAACATAAATCCAAATACCCGCATATTATGGTCAGTATATTATTGAACTCATGGGCAATACCCGCGCAAAGAGTTCCTACCGCAGACATTTTAGACGATTCCAAAAGCCTCATCTGCGTTTCCTCAAGTTTAGCGTTTTTTTCTTTGAGTTCATCGTAGGATGCCTGAAGCTGAGCCTCCATCTGTTTTTGTTCGCTGATATCGTGAATAGCCTGTATATACCCTGTCAAATTGCCGTTCTCTATTACCGGTGTGGATATGACATGGGCGAACACGGTTTTTCCGTTGACATTCATTTTATGCACTGCCGATAAACAACAATCTTGTTTTTCTGTTTGCTTCAGAACACATGTTTTTTTCTCGCACTTGTCAGACATGAGAATTTCGTAACAGTGCTTACTGGCAACATCATCGGTCGATATCTCGAACAGGGAAGTGAAGTGGCGGTTAAATTTGACGATTCTAAAGTTCTTGTCGATTAGACACATAGGCACTCCGCAGTTCTCGAAAATCATACGGACTTCTTCTTCGGAATGCGCAAGGCTTATTTTCGATTCCATCAGTTCCTGTTTATCGAGTTCGCGCTGTAACGCCATTCCCCAGTAATGGAGTGTAGATTCGATAATATCCTTTAGGATCAGGTCTTTTCCCTGATTGAGCTGTACAATGACAACTCCAAGCAGTTTGCCGCGAATCAACATGGAAAGGCAGTACGAATTTTCCTGTAAATCGTCACCGCGCAAATCGCAAGGAATGAGTTGCGTAAAATGCCTTTCCGGAGTATTAAACGGCCTGACAATTTTACTCGAAAGGCTTTCAACCTGCGCAGAACTAAGCTCCTGAAGATATTCTCCCGTAAACGAACTGATTTTCGAGCCGTCGTAAGACGTTTGTAAAACCAGTTTTCGCCGGTCATCGTAATATCGGGCGAAAGCGGTAAACTTCGCACAGCATATTCTATGAAGGCTGTAACAGAGTATAGCGGGAATATTTCCGTCGTTGTCGATTTTCATCGTGCATTCGAAAAATATCCGCAACGCCGTATTGCGTAATTCAAACAATCTTTCGTACCGCTGGCGTATTTTTTCCTGTTCTTCAAACTGCGCTATCTGTTCGCGAGCTTGTTTGAGTTCGTATTCGAGTTCTTCTCTGGTTTTTCTGATCGGCATAGACGGAATCGTTTTTTTAATTGTTTGCAATTTATTATAAGCTACTTATAGTTATCGGAATAAAACACGCCGTCTTTAGATGCATTTCACCGGTCGCACGGCTCGTCATACGCCTGCGGGTATTCCACGCAGGGGATCATGCGTAACAGCATGCTTTTCAGTTCAGCGTAACGTTTGTTGCCGTAAATTTCTTTGCGCTGAATACGCTGTACCGCTTTTGCCGTCCTTGGGTGAACGCCCAGCCGTTTCAGATCCAATGATGTGTAATAAGTTTTTTTCATGCAGTCCTCCTTTGTTGAATAGTAATTTTTCCCTGTATCTCCTGTTGTCAGCAGGCGCGCCTGTTGACCGCAACTACGAATCAGCGCCGGGCATCAATATAAACTAAATATGCCTGACGAAAAAAACTACTGCGCCATAAAAATTTTTGTGCTACATTTAACGGAAAACGGTTGCATAAAGGAGATTTGTTATGGGTGCAAAAAAATTTGCTATAGCCGCAGTAATTGCCGAATCGTGCGATGTATATAAAAAAATTTTCGGCAGACTTTTTGTTGTGATTTTAGTTCTGTCGTTTCCGCTGACTCTTATTCACCAGCTGACATTGCTTAGGTTCATTAGAGCCAACGCCGACCCGGCTATGATAAACGGTTTTTCATTCCTGATGTTTCCGGTACATCTTCTGCCGTCTCTTATAATTTTAATGCTGGCCGCCAATCAGCTGGAGTCGGGCGAATCGCCGATTATGAGGGCAGTGGGCACAGCGCTGTGCCGGTGGTTCAAAGTACTGGTAACCGGCATAATGATGATTTTCGCCATTTTACTGCCGCTGGTAGCAACCGGACTTATTTTGTCCGTTGCGGCCAGATCATCCGGCTCGATGTCTCCGGTGTCGCTTGCTTTGTTAGCGTTCTTGCTGGGTGTCCCGTCTTTCGTATACGCGGTTTTGTTTGCGGTTTACTGGATGTTCCTTCCGATGGCCGTATTGTGCCGCGGCAAATGGTTATTTTCAGGATTCAGCTACAGTTTTTCTCTAGTGAGGAAAAGATGGCGGAGCATAGCTCTGCTGGGTTTTTTGATGCTTTGCGCTGTAGGGTTGACACAGGTTCCGCTGATTTTATCGGGTAGTTCTCTGCTTATGCTTGTCTTTGTCCTCATCACCACATGCGCAGTGGCATTTCTGCAAACGGTTTACGCCACAGCATTTATCGCTCTGGAATCAGACATGGACAGCAACGGTTGAACAATATAGCGCGGTTGTTTTTTTACTGATCCTTTTTAGCTCCGCCGGAATCGTTGTCCGGCAAAACAGCCTGAACTTCAGCTTTTTTGATTAAGAACGGCGGCATGTCGCGAAACCGCATAAATAAAGATTGCGTATCTTTACCGACTACACAGATGAGCTGAATATCCTTGGGTTTGTCGTATAAAGCCACGGCATCCGTCAATCCGGTATCCCCGACAAAGGCCGTATACGGCATAACTTTTCCGTCGTTATCATAAAAGGTAAATTCATCGTAAAACAACCATATTCCGTCCGCGGCTACGGGCGACCCGTCGGTAAAGGTCATACTGATAAGTATAATCGATCCGTATATGTCCGGCATTTGTATATACCGCAACATATCGCCCGCCAACACGGATTGTTCTTGAAGCACAGCTCCGGTAACAGTCAGCGTAATGGTATTTGAAAAGGGTTGTATTGATTTTATTGTTACAGGCTCCATGTCGGATTTGACCAAACTTAGGGGAACCTCAACGGGGTTTTTAATATCGTACAGCATCGCTATTCTCGCGTCAAAATTTTCTTTGTCCACATCTATGATCGTATCTGAAACATGAACTGCCGTTATGTTATTTACATTTCTCAGGGCTACCAATTTGCCGTTAGTATCTTCCAAGACCGCATGGGGGATCATTCCTTTATGATACGCAGGGACGTACTCGACCAGTTTGCCTCGTGCGGGGGGACGGTTATCGAATTCGACATACATCACGGGGTTCGCCTGATTATTCCATGTATCGCCCAGCATGGTGGAAGTTTCGATTTTATCGTATACTGCCCGAAACTCGTGTTTATCCGAGAATTCTTCTACCCGCTCAATTCGCGTAAGCGATATGACATCGCCCAGAAAAAGAACATAGGGGCTAGCGGTTTTGTCATATATCACAATCGAGTACAAGGCGGTCAGCTGATAATTTTCCAATTTGCGCCACGACTCATAAAACGAATCTACATGAGGCAGGTAATTTCGTCCCATCCATACCGTGCGGTTGGTAAACAATCCGGTGCGCGGCACAATTTTTTGACTGACGTAACGCACAACCTCAACAGGAGAGCCGGGTTTTATCCGCATGAATTCCATGGAACTTAGCTCAGGCACATCCGGATTGCGGATAACCTCGTATTCCGAATAAAACATTAGTGAATTGCGGTGCTGTTTAGTTACCCCGAACAAAGTATCTATGTTTTGGCGCTGTGTAGGGGCAATCACGCCGCGAAACGGTTTGCCGTCAAAAAACGATACTTCCAGAGGCGAATCGGGGCTGTATGCCTGCATAAAATCTATGCGCCTGCGTTGGATGTCGTCAATATATGTGGAAAACATCGCCTGCATGGTATCGTCCTTAAACGGTTTTATATCGGTAAAATCTCCCATGCGCAAGATACACATCAAACCGTTATAGCTTGATTTGAACCATATATTAGTATCCGGCAGATCAGCGGTATCCCGTTTACGGTCGATCCGCACAATAAAATCTATCAGAAGCCCTGTATCGTCTATGGCAACTCCTATGCACCGGTAATACAAATTTCCAACCCGCAACACCGGCATTATGATAAAATTTCTCGGGATGCTGTCCACTGTAGGCAGATTTACCGACAGCATGCTCATGTCTTCAAGAGCGTTCTCAATCATATTTCGGATTCGCGCTTCCTGCGGCTCTTTCTTATCCGTTTGAGCGTCTGCTTCGGATATCAGCAAACACAATCCGAGCAGGATTACGACGAATATGCCGGTTAATTTCATTGGTTTTCTCCTTTGTACAGTTCGTTAAACTTATATTTCAAAGCAACATGTCTGTCCGCATTCTAAAGCCCAATCGGCTTTTCTTTTGAGACTTTACTTATTCTCACTATAGGCGATTAGCACTGATAATCAAAGTTCTTTTTGCGCGTCCGGCTAAATTTAAGTAAATATTTTTGACATTACACTGAGTAAATTTGTTTTACATTTAGCGGCATCTAAGGTCATCGCTGTGTTCGGGGACAGTCCAAATAAAACTGGCACGCCAATTGCTTTAATATAAATTGAAGCGAATGACAGGGTGTCATTCTCAGGTATAACCGGAATTCTACTAACCCCCCCAGAGAATTCCGGTTTTTTTTATTTTATACCGGTTTGATCTCTAAGAATACACTGCCTCGTATTACATCTATAAAAAAACTCTGGGAAAACTTATTATCTTTTGCCGGACACAGGGCAAATTCCATAGGTTCCGGAATACTCATTAATATTATCAATCGGAATAATCTGAAGAAACATTATTTATACGGGCGAGTTTTTTACGCGGATACCTCTTTTGAGATAAAACCCCAAAAACGGTATCCGCGCATTATATTTTAAAATTCTAAATGAAGATGTTTTATTCTTTGAAGTCAGGCGATTAGGTTATTTCTTTTTCCAATGAATCTTGCGATACTCGATGACATCCTTGCGTAGCGCTTCCAGATCTTTGCGCAGTTGATCGATTTGCGCCTGCAAATCTCTGGCTTCAGCCGAGGTCATCTGTGATTCAGCGGCTTTGCCTTTACCGAATTCCGGCATCTTCTGAGCGTCTTGCCCCGGAAGACCGCCGGCATACACTGCCAATGATGTCAGCATCAATAAAACACCGCTAATACATGCCACCTGTAAACACTTTTTCATTCATGATCTCCTTTTTTGTTACATGGTTTGCCGTGACGGCGCTGTTACCGCGCCGGTCACGCACAGGTTATAACCGTATATGGTGTATAGGTTATTTTTTCAAATTTTGTCCGATTATAATAAATAGATTACTCAAGGGTCAATGGTTTATTATCAATTAATCGTGTTTCGCCCACATAAGCGGCAACGAGTAGCCGGTCGCCCACATCCACATGTTCTTTGGGCGAAAGAGTATCTTTATCAACGCACGCAACGTAATCGAGTTTGACATTATCTTGTGTTTGGATGTACAAACACATTGCCTGAATCAGGTAATTGCCTTGGCGGACACCTTTGCGAAACTCGTTTATGGCATAATCCAGAGAGTTTGTCAAAGCCAGCGCGGCCTGTCTTTGTTCGGAAGTCAAATAACTGTTGCGTGAACTCATGGCCAGACCATCCGGCTCACGCACAATAGGACAGGTTCGTATTGTCACAGGCAGGTTCAGGTCGGACGCCATTTTAGCTATAACCTTGGCCTGCTGGTAATCTTTTTCCCCAAAAACGCTTATGTCGGGCTGGACTATATTAAATAATTTCAGCACAACGGTAGTTACCCCCCTGAAATGCCCAGGCCTGCTTTTTCCGCACCAGCGTTGCGACAATTCTATTTCACCTACATAAGTTGAGTAACCGGACGGGTACATGGACTCGTCCGACGGCAGAAACAGAATATCCACGCCTTCTTTTTCAACCATGGCCTGATCTTTGGCAATGTCGCGCGGATAGGTTTTAAGGTCTTCCGATGGAGCGAATTGAAGCGGGTTGACAAATATGCTCATAACCAATATGTCAACATCAGGGCGCACAGCCCGCAGTAAACTCAAGTGCCCTTCATGCAAAAATCCCATTGTCGGCACAAAACCGACAGTCTTACCTTTGCGTTTTTCTTCGGTTATATATTGCTGAAGTTCCTGTGGAGATTCGAATACACGCATATATAATCCCTCAATACGATTGGTCGCCTGCGGGGAACCGTCCGTCCTTAACTTCGTCACGGTACTGGGCAACCGCCTTTAGGGCATCGTCATACAACGAAGCGTAGGTTTTTACGAATTTCGGTTTGAACCGCTTGAACAATCCGAGCATATCATGTAGCACCAGCACTTGCCCGTCACATCCGCAACCGGCGCCGATACCGATGGTCGGAATAGTCAACTGCCTGCTTATTTTTTCAGCCAACTGAGCGGGTATGCACTCAAGAACCAACGCGAATACGCCGGCTTCCTGTAATGTCAACGCATCTTCCATCAGTTCGGAAGCCGATTCTTTGTCAACGCCCTGCACAAAAAACCCCCCTACATTCAACACATCCTGAGGAGTCAACCCGATATGCCCCATTACAGGTATTCCTGCGGAAACCAGACGGGATATAACCGGAGCCATATCGGCGCCGCCTTCCAGTTTCACGGCCTCAGCCGATCCTTTCTGTATAAGTGCGCCCGCGTTTGTTACCGCGTCTTGGATAGACGTATGATATGTCAAAAAAGGCATGTCCGCCACTATCATGCTGTTTATGTTGGCGCGAGCCACACAGCGTGTATGATAAATCATGTCGTCAATGGTTACAGGCAGTGTAGTGGAATGACCCTGAATCACCATGCCGAGAGAATCACCGACAAGAACAATTTCACAACCGGCTTCGTTAAGTAACGATGCAGAAACCACATCGTAAGCCGTAAGCGCGACGATTTTTTCGCCGGATTGTTTCATCTGTAGCAGTTTTCTGGGAGTTATCTTACTTTTGAGCATGCCAATTCGCCTCCTTCCATATTTTTAATTCGCCTGCGGGTAGCGACGAACGTATCTCGATCATGGTCTTGCGCAGTACCGGATGAACGAATCCGCCGGCCAACTCCGACATCGGAACCATCACAAACAGCCGTTCGTGCATTTTAGGATGCGGAACCGTAAGCTGTGTACCTCTTATAACAAGATCGTCATAGGCCAGCAGGTCTATATCTATGGTGCGGTCAAGGTAACCTGCGCCCGGCACTCGTTCCCGTCCGAACTCATTTTCGATGTCGTGAATACAAGCAAGAAGTTCCTCAGGACTCAGCCGTGTATCGAACCTGACCGCGGCGTTTAAAAACCGGTTTGGCGAATCCATGTCAACCGGCTGTGTTTCATAGACCGACGACGAACCGCTAACCTCGCCTTGCGCTTTGGAGTTTAAACCTGCAACAGCGCAACAAAAATACCCAAACCGGTCGCCCAGATTCGATCCCAAACCCAGATACGCCGTATGGCAGTCCATTTCTACAACAATTTCTCTATCCGGCTGACTGCTTCCTTCAAGCGTTCTTCAGGAACCGTCAACGCCGCGCGGATGTATCCTTCGCCGTTGACGCCGAATCCTGTGCCGGGAGTCATGACTATATCAGCCTGTTCAAGCAGTTTCTTAGCAAACTGCGCAGATGTATACGGTTTCGGAACCTTTATCCAAATATAGAATGTAGCCTTGGGCATTTCAAATTCCAGCCCGATTTTGCGCAACCCCTGAGCGAATACATCGCGCCGCCGCTCGAATACCTTATAAATATTTCCTGCAACTCCCAGCGCCTTGGTGAGGGCTACTATGCCCGCTTCCTGTATAGCCTGAAACGCTCCTGAATCGATATTCGACTTGATCTTTGCCAATCCCGATATAACTTCAGGGTTGCCTACAGCAAACCCCAGCCGCCATCCGGTCATACAAAATGTTTTAGACAACGAATGAAACTCCACGCCCACAGCGCCTGCGCCCGGCGTTTCAAGGAAACTCGGCGCACGGTAGGAATCGAAAGCTACCTCCGAATACGCGGCGTCATGGCACACTATTATTTCGTTTTTAACGGCAAAATCGACAACTTCCCGAAAAAAATCAGCCGTAGCCACAGCGGATGTCGGGTTGTTCGGATAATTTATGAACATCAGTTTAGCTTTTTTCGCCACATCCGCAGGTATGGCGGACAGGTCGGGCATAAACCCGTTTTCTTCACGCAGAGGCATCAGGTGAATGACACCGCCGCAAAACAGCGTACTCGACTTGTATACCGGATACCCCGGATCGGGCACCAACACCACGTCGCCCGGGTTAACAAACGCCAGCGGTATGTTCGCTATACCTTCTTTTGACCCTATTAGCGCGCACACCTGTTTAGCCGGATCAATATCTATGCCGAAACGGTTTTTACACCACGTGGCCGCGGTTTCGCGAAACGACATCATTCCTTGCGTAGACGGATAACGGTGATGCGCAGGATTTTCAACCGCGCGTTTCATCGCCTCGACTATGACTGCCGGCGTGGGTATGTCAGGGTCGCCGATACCTATATCGATTATATCTTTGCCTTGCTTAAGAGCCTCGTTTTTCAGCCGGTCTATTTCGACAAACAGATACGGCGGTAATTTTTCTATACGCTGAGCGTAACTGCCGGTAAATCCCATTTAAAATCTCCTTGAAAACTGTTCTTTAATTCTATCGTAATCCGAGTACATCCTGCATATCGTACCTGCCGGATTTTTTGTCCGCTATAAACCGCGCCGCCTTAAGAGCGCCCAAAGCAAACGTTTCGCGCGACTGCGCCTTGTGAGTCAATTCAATGCGTTCTCCCAGATTGGCAAATGTAACTGTATGATCGCCTACAACGTTACCCATTCGGACTGTGTGAATCCCGATTTCTCCGGCTTTGCGTTCGCCGACCATACCTTTCCTGCCGTAATTGCCGTGGGTTTCCAACGATACCCCGCGCGCCTGCGCGATGATTTCCGCCAGCCTGCAAGCCGTACCGCTGGGAGCGTCTTTTTTGAACCGGTGATGAGCCTCTACAATCTCAACGTCGTAATCCTCGTCAAGCATTTGCGCAATCATGCCCGCCAGTTTGAACAGCAGGTTCACTCCGACGCTCATATTGGGAGCATAAACCACAGGTACGGACTTCGCCGCCTCGTCAAGCAATGCCACCTGACCGGCATTAAGCCCTGTAGTGCCTATCACAACAGCTACCCCAGCCTGAGCGCATTCCTGCGCGGTCTTTACCGATTGTTCGGACGCGGAAAAATCGATCACCACATCGCAATCAGGCAATACTGATTTTAGGGAATCGGTCAGGCGCACATCCGTATTCTTATATTCGCTGAACGACCCTATGGGCGATCCGAGAAGCGGGTTTCCCGGCACATCAACAGCCGCCCTGACTTCAAAATGTCCACGCTGAGCGTACGCCATAGCAAGAATCAGCCGTCCCATACGGCCTGCCGCTCCGCAAACTGCCAATCGTATCATAATTCCTCCTAAAATATTAGCTACTATAAAATATTAATATAACTTAAATTCAAATGAAAACCGCTGTTAAAGTATTACTTAGCAACGCATTCCAACTTTGAAGCCAATTCCTCGTAGCCTGCCAGTATCTTTAACAAGGTATTTTTGTTAGCTTCGCCGATGGCTGTCAGCGGCAGGCGTATCTCCGGTTCGATCATGTGCATAGCGGCCATAGCGGCTTTAACCGGTATGGGGTTGGTCTCAACGAACATGACCTTGAATATGGGGTACAGCTCGTAATGTATCTTTCGAGACATATTGTAATCGCCCGCGAGCGCAGTGGCTACCAGTTTCGCCATCCGCCCGGGCAATATGTTTGCCGCTACGGATATAACCCCGCGCGCTCCTATTGAGATCATAGGCAATGTGAGCGAATCGTCGCCGGACAACACAGTCAAATTGGTCTTGGCTAATATCTGTGACACCTGATCCAAAGAACCGCTTGCCTCTTTGACCGCAACGATATTTTTAAATTTTCCCAACCGCTCCAAGGTTTCAGGCGCGATGTTTACGCCTGTGCGTCCCGGCACATTGTAGACAACTATAGGAATATCCACTTGTTCTGCGACGGTTTTAAAATGCTGATACAACCCTTCCTGAGTCGGTTTGTTGTAGTAAGGGGTGATTATCAGCGCGCCGTTGGCGCCCACCTGCTTGGCGTGTTTAGTCAGCATGATAGTTTCGCTTGTGCTGTTAGAACCGGTTCCGGCTATAACCGGCACACGTCCTTTAACCTGATCGATAACGATATCGACGACCCTGTTGTGCTCCTCGTACGACAATGTCGGCGATTCGCCGGTCGTTCCACATGGAACAATTCCGGAAGTTCCGTGTTCGATATGGAAATCGACCAGCTTGCGTAATGCGGGTTCGTCGATTTCATTATTTTTAAATGGCGTGGTAATTGCAACAAATGAGCCCTGAAACATTGAAAAACTCCTTTTCTTATTGTGCTATGTGTCCGTGAAACACCGTTTGCGCCGGTCCGGTCATAAATACATCGCCCGTGTCTGTCCACTCGATGAACAAATCTCCTCCGGGAAGGGTAACCGTTACGGCGCGCCCAGATCGGTTATGTAAACAAGCCGCTACCGCCGCCGCGCACGCGCCGGTACCGCAAGCGAGGGTTATCCCTGAACCGCGTTCCCATACCCGAACATTCAGGTGAGATGTGTTCAGGACGCGAACGAACTCCACGTTGGTTCGTTTCGGAAACATTTCGCAATGCTCAATGAGCGGCCCTGTTGTCGTTATGGAACAATTATCGAGATCGTCGACAAACAAAATACAGTGGGGGTTGCCCATGGATACCGCTGTTACGGAATAAGTTGTGCCGCCCACGGTAAGCGGAGCGTCCAGAACCTTGTCCCCGTCGAAACGAGCCGGTATGTCGGCTGGAGCAAGACGGGGTTTGCCCATGTTTACCCGAATCTGACCGTTTGAAATCTCCGGATATATTATTCCTGCAAGGGTTTCTATGGCTAACTTTTTCTTTTTGCTCAACCCTTTGTCAGCTATATATTTCGCTATACAGCGTATGCCGTTGCCGCACATTTCAACCTCACTGCCGTCGGCGTTGAATATTCGCATTTTGAAATCCGCAATGTCAGACGGATCCAAAAGCAAAAGCTGGTCTGCGCCTATACCGAACCGCCTGTCGCAGTAGGTTGAGCTGAACAGCTTCTCGTCGCCGATACGGTTGCGCGCCGTATCTATGACGATAAAATCGTTGCCAAGCCCGTGCATTTTCGTAAATTCCAGTGTCACGACATGCTCTCCTTTAACGATACTTCCTGCCTAACCAGATCTTCCCACGTTTCGCGCCGGCGTATCTGACTGTACGACGTGCCGTTAACCAGAATCTCAGGCGGACGAACCCTGCAATTATAGTTGGACGTCATCGTAAACCCGTATGCTCCGGCGCTCATTACAGCCAGAAGGTCGTCTTGCGCAGGTAGCGCAATTACACGGTCCTGCGCGAAGAAATCGCCCGATTCGCATACCGGCCCGACTATATCCACAGGTTTCGTCGGACGATCGTTTTGACGTTTCACAGGCAAAATATTGTGATACGCGCTGTACAATGCCGGACGCATCAGGTCGTTCATTGCGGCGTCTACTATCACAAATGTTTTTTCACCGCTTTTTTTAATATACTCAACCTTTGTTACAAGAATACCCGCGTTGCCGGCTATAAATCGTCCCGGCTCTATTATTAGTGTCAGGCCTAACGGTTTTACCATGGGCACAACAACGTCGGCGAATTCCTGAGCGGTCATAGGTTTTTCATCTTTATAAACGATACCGAGCCCGCCTCCGATATCCACGTATTCAAGTTCGATTCCGTCGGAGCGCAGTTGGCCGATAAGGGGTATCAGTTTATCCAGCGCGTTTTTAAACGGTTGCGTCTGGGTGATTTGCGACCCGATATGCATCTGAATGCCCACCGGTTTAACCGACGGCAGGCCGCTTGCGTGTTTATATATCTCGCGGGCTGTTTCTATATCCAGCCCGAACTTGTTTTCCTTTTTTCCGGTAGATATATACGTATGGGTTTTCGGGTCTACGTCAGGGTTGACCCTGATGGCTATTCGAGCCTTTTTGCCCATACGGTTTGCCAGATCGTTGATTCGGTCAAGTTCGCCTACCGACTCGACTGTAAATAGATGTATATCGCTCTTGAGCGCGTAAACGATCTCGTCCTGCGTTTTGCCCACACCGGCGTAAACCACCTTACCCGGGTCGCCTCCAGCTTGTATAACCCGAAAAAGTTCTCCGCCGGAAACAATATCGAATCCGGCTCCGGCACGGGCTAGCAGTTTGAGTATGCTGATATTCGAGTTGCATTTTACCGAATAGCATATCACGTGCGGCACGTCCGCGAAAGCGTTGTCAAGGGAGTTGAAATTTTCTATCAATGCTTTTTCGCTGTAAATATACAGCGGCGTTTTTTCTTTTTCCGCAATTTTGTCTATAGCGACGCCTTCACAGAAAAGCGTGTTGTTTTCATATATAAACATTACAAAACTCCAAGTATAGTTTCCCAGTGGTTGATTTGCCGTTCTACTTCAGCCGGAGACGTGCTTCCTTCTGATTTTTTAGCCGCTACCGAACGGTCTATGCCGTCCGCCCCGACCATATCCTTGATATCCGAACCGAAAACGTCGGAAAACGATTTCCATTCGTTCATGTCAAGAGCGGCGAAATCCTTGTTTTTCTCAATACAGTACGCAACAACCGCCCCGACGATCTCGTGGGCTTTGCGAAAGGGTATATGTTTGCCAACGAGGTAATCGGCGATATCCGTGGCAAGGCTGAACCCCGAATCCGCGCAAGCGCGCATGCGTTCTTTGTTCAGGTGCATGGTGCGTATCATCCCTTGCGCCACGGTCAGCATGGCTGTTACGGTATCTATGGAGTCGAACAAAGGTTCCTTGTCTTCCTGCAAATCGCGGTTGTAGCTAAGCGGCAGGCCTTTGACCGTGGTCAGTAACGCTATTAGGTTGCCGTTGAGCCTGCCGGTTTTGCCCCGTATAAGTTCCGCCATATCCGGATTCTTTTTCTGAGGCATAATGCTTGAACCGGTACAGTATGCGTCGGACAATGCGACGAACCGGAATTGGGGAGTCATCCATATAACCAACTCCTCGGCTAACCTTGACAGGTGCGAACCGAGTATAGCGCAGTCTGACAACACCTCGATTATAAAATCACGGCTCGATACGGTGTCTATACTGTTGCGCGATACCGCGTCGAATCCAAGCGCGTGGGCGGTCATCTGCCGGTCTATGGGTAGCGCCGTGCCTGCCATGGCGCACGCGCCCAGCGGAGAAATATTTATTCTGGCGCGTGCTCCGGAAAACCGTTCTTTATCGCGCTCAAGCATGGAAATATACGCCATCAGATGATGAGCGACAATCACAGGTTGCGCGTGTTGCATGTGAGTGAACCCGGGCATTATATCGTTTTTATACTGCACCGCTTTATGCAGAAAAGCCTGTTGCAGGGCGGTTATCTGACAGATAATATTGTCAACCGCGTCAAGCAGGTACAGGCGCACGTCGGTGAGAACCTGATCGTTTCTGCTTCGGGCGGTATGCAGTTTTTCTCCGGCGTCGCCGGTCAATTCGATCAGCCGCGCCTCGATATTCATGTGTATATCCTCGCGGTCGACCCTGAATTCGAACGTGCCGGACTCGATTTCGTTTTTAATCTGCTCAAGCCCGTTTATAATACGTTCTTTTTCGGAATCGGATATAATACCCGCGGACGCGAGCATTACAGCATGCGCCATACTTCCTTCTATATCATACAGGTAAAGGCGTTTATCGTACTGGATAGACGAGGAAAAGCGTTCCGCCGCCTCGTCGGTCTGCTGTGTAAACCTGCCCGCCCATAATTTTTTTTGTCCCATAACATTATACTCCAAGCAGTTTGCGAAGCCGCAGGCGTAACGCCTGTAACTTGATGAACCCTTCGGCGTCTTTCTGATTGTACACCGTATCTTTTTCGAAAGTAGCGAATTTCTCGCTGTAAAGACTGTTGGGCGATTTTCGTCCCAACACTGTGACGGTTCCCTTATACAGCTTGACTCGCACCGTGCCGTTTACCGGTTTTTGCGACGCCTTGACCAGTTCCATTACAGCTTCCATTTCCGGAGAATACCAGAACCCGTTGTACATAAGACGCGCGATGTACGGTATCTGCGAATCTCGTAGAGCCATGACTTCCCTGTCCATGGTGATGGATTCCATAGCCCTGTGCGCCGTATGCAAAATAGTTCCGCCCGGCGTTTCGTATACACCTCTTGATTTCATGCCCACAAATCGGTTTTCAACAACGTCGACCCTGCCCACACCGTGTATGCCTGCCAGCTTGTTGAGTTCCGCAAGCAGTGTGGCCGGAGACAGCACCTTGCCGTTGACCGATACCGGCACGCCGTGCTCAAAACCGATATCAACCGTTTCCGGTTTATCCGGAGCTTTTTCCGGCGAATTGGTCAGCAGGAACATATCTTCCGGCGGCGCGTTCCACGGGTCTTCGAGGATACCTCCTTCAAAACTGATATGAAACAGGTTGCGGTCTGAGCTGTACGGTTTGTCTACAGTTACCGGAACAGGGATATGGTGTTTTTTCGCGTACTCGATCAGCTCGGTTCGCGATTTAAAACTCCAGTCTCTCCAAGGGGCTATGACTTTTATGTTCGGCTCAAGGGCGTAGTAAGTCAATTCGAAGCGCACCTGATCGTTTCCTTTGCCGGTAGCTCCGTGAGATACTGCAACCGCGTTTTCCTTGCGCGCTATCTCAATCTGTTTCTTGGCTATCAACGGCCGGGCGATTGATGTTCCGAGCATATACGTACCTTCATAGATAGCGTTTGCCTGAATTGCAGGAAACACGAAATCGCGCACGAACTCTTCGCGAAGGTCTTCGATATACACCTTCTGCGCCCCTGTTTTTATCGCTTTTTCGTAGACCGGTTCAAGCTCTTCGCCCTGTCCGAGGTCTGCGGCAAACGCCACTACGTCGTAACCCTGATCGAGTTGAAGCCATTTTAATATGATAGAGGTGTCGAGTCCTCCGGAATACGCCAGTACTACTTTGTCTGCCATCGAGGTAATCCCTCCTGTTTTCTAAACTGTTATTTCGTTGTCTTTATGTAGCAAATACAAAATTATAGCTTTTTGGACGTGCAAACGGTTTTCCGCCTGATCGAGCACAATGGAATGAGTCCCGTCGATGACCTCGTCGGTTATTTCCTCGCCGCGATGCGCGGGCAGGCAGTGCATTACCAGCATTTCGCCGGAGGCTTTTTTTAACAAATCAGCGTTAAGCTGATATGATTTGAATTTTTCCCTGCGTATCTTAGTTTCTTCTTCCTGACCCATGCTGACCCACACATCGGTGTACAGCGCGTCCGCGCAGACAGCCGCTTCGTTCACGTCATGAACTATACGAAACGAACCGCCGTTTTGCGCCATGAGCGATTTTGTCTGAGCGGTGACCGCAGTGTCCGCCTCGTAGCCTTTAGGGCACGCCAGAATGAAATTGACGCCCAGCTTGCCGCTCAGCAACATAAGTGAATGGCACACATTGTTGCCGTCGCCGACAAACGCCATCGTAAACCCTGAAAAATTTTTGCGGTGTTCGAGCACGGTGAAGAAATCCGCCATTGCCTGACAGGGATGTTCTATATCGGACAAAGCGTTTATTACCGGAATGGAACAATTCTCGGCCAGTTTTGTGATAGTTTCGTGCTTGAACGTGCGCGCCATGATTATATCGACCCATCGTTCAAGGTTTCTGGCCGCGTCGGCAACGGTTTCCCGTTCGCCGAGTTTTATATCCGACGGTTGCAAGTACACCGCATGGCCGCCGAGCTGGTGCATGCCTACCTCAAAGGTAACTCGTGTCCTTAGTGAAGGTTTTTCGAAAATCATGGCCATTGAACGCCGGTTGAGAACCGACTGATACGGATTCTTTTTGAGCGTTTCAGCCAATTTGAAAATATAGTTTATTTGATCAACGGACAGATCGTTGATGGAAATTAAATCTTTCATGATATTATCCTTCCGTTAACACCTGCTCGAATACGTCTAATCCGTAAGCCAGCTCTTGGCGGGTTATGTTAAGCGCCGGCAAAAACCTTATTGTGTGCTCGCCGATAGCATTGATAAGCACCCCTTTTTCGCGGCATGCCAGTTTCAAAGCTCCGGCGTCCGGCGCAACGTCGACTCCGGCCATCAATCCGATTCCGCGAATATCGGTTATCTTGCCGGTAGATTTTTGCATAGCGGTTATACGTTCTCTCAGGTATGCCCCTTGAGTCTTCACGTTTTCAAGTATGCTTTCTTTTTCCATGACGTCCAAAACCGCAAGAGACGCTCTGCACGCAAGAGGGTTGCCGCCGTACGTGGAAGCATGGGTTCCTGCGGGTAAAAGGTGGCTGTATTCCGGTTTGACCATCATGGCGCCTATGGGAAACCCGCCTCCGAGCGATTTGGCAAGGGTAACGACATGGGGATCTACGGAAAAAGTCTGGTAACCGAAATAGTCGCCTGTCCTGCCCATGCCGGTTTGAACCTCGTCGAGAATAAGGAGCAGATTTTTATCAGTGCACAGTTGCTGTACCTGCGAGTAGAAAGTTTTATCAGCCATATTCACGCCGCCTTCGCCCTGAATGAGTTCCATCATTATCGCGCAGGTTTTTCCGGTAACGGCGTTTTTCAATGACTCGAAGTCGCCGAAGGTAGCGTAGACAAACCCTGCGGGCAGAGGCTCGAATCCTTTCTGGTATTTGGGCTGGCCGGTGGCTGTTATCGTAGCAAGCGTCCTGCCGTGAAACGATTTCAAAAATGTAATTATCTCGTAACGCCCGCCTGTTTCATTGCCGAACCGGCGCGCCAGTTTGATCGCTCCTTCGTTCGCCTCGGCGCCGCTGTTGGCAAAAAAGGTGAACCCGCCGAAACTCAGTTCGGCAAGCCGTTTCGCAAGCAGTCCCTGCCACGGATTGTAGTAGTTGTTGGGCACATGTATCAACTGCTTGAGCTGATCGGCCAGTTGAGCGGCCATATACGGATGGCAATGCCCCAAACAGCCTGTTCCCCAGCCGGGATACAGATCGAGATATTTTTTATTTTCCGCGTCGAAAAGATACGATCCTTCGCCGCGCACCATAACTTGCCCTTCCCGTCCGTAAGTGGGCAGTACGTAATGTTTGTAATAATCAGTTATTTGCTCTGTTGTAAACATATATCTTCCTATTTTTGTACGATTTCAGTTCCAATACCTTTATCAGTGAATATTTCAAGCAATAGAGAATGGGGCAATCGTCCGTCGATTATATGGGTTTTATGCACGCCGCTTTGTACGGCTCGAAGCCCCGCGGTAACTTTAGGTATCATGCCTCCGCTTATAACCCCTTTGTCTATGAGTTCCTGAACGCTGTTGGTGTTCAGATGGGACATCAGGGACGATTCGTCCGACGGGTCGGTCAAAATGCCTGCTACATCGGTGATGAACACCAGTTTTTCAGTTCCGATAGAGCGGGCAATCTCGCCTGCGGCAATATCGGCGTTGATGTTGTATGTGTGGCCGTCCTCGCCGAAGGCAACCGGAGCTATGACCGGAATAATATTCTGGTTGAGCACCGAGGTTATGGCCTGCGGGTATACTGCCTGCACGTCGCCCACGAACCCCAAATCTTCATTATCGAACGGCGGATTGAGCCGGTGTTTTTTGGCCATGATGATGTTGTGGCGTTTGCCGGACAATCCCATAGCCTTACCGCCAATCTGTTCTATCATTTCGACCAGACTTGCGTTTATATCCTCGAATAAAACTTTTTCCACTGTTTCTATAGTTTCCCCGTCGGTTACCCGAAACCCCTGAACGAAACGTGGTTTTTTGCCCATTTTCTTCATCGCGTCGCTGATTTTGTCGCCGCCTCCATGTACAATCAACGGCCGGATGCCTACCGTATAGAGAAACACGATGTCGGTCAATATTTTTTCGACCCAAGAATGATCGTCCATCATACTGCCGCCGAATTTAACGACGGTTATTTTCCCTTTGAACATCTGTATATAAGGCAATGCCTCAATGAGAATGCCGGCTTTTTCGATAATTTTTTTCACAGGTTTAGCACCTCGAATTAACGATTACAGGTTTATATCAATATATCCATGGGTGATATCGCATGTCATGATCGAGCCGTCCGCGTCGCCTGAATGGATATCAACGTACAGGGTAAACGAATCCCGTGTCCAGTGGTTTTTTACAGTATCCTGATCTACATCTGTCCGCATACCGTTTTGTATCCAAAGAATATTGTCGATGTATATGTCAACCTTATCCGGATCGACATCGACGCCCGATCTTCCCAGAGCCGCCATTATTCGCCCCCAGTTGGGATCGTTTCCGCCGAAAGCTACTTTCAAAAGAAGCGAATCCGCAATTGTGCGAGCCGCGCGTAGCGCATCGTCCTTTGTCTGCGCGCTACCTACATGAACGGTTATTAACCGCGACGCTCCTTCGCCGTCGAGAACTATTTTTCTGGCCAGCTGGTCGCAGACAACCAACACCGTTTGCGCAAACAGATGCGCTTCCGGCGAATCCGCGCAGATCGGCGGGGTACCGTTAGCGCCGTTTGCCAGCATTATAACGGTATCGTTGGTGCTGGTGTCGGCGTCGACCGTGATACGGTTGAAAGTATTTTCTACCGCTTCGCGCAGTACGTTTTGCAGAAACTGCGGTTCTACAGCCGCGTCGGTAGTCAAAAACGCAAGCATGGTAGCCATGTTCGGCGCAATCATGCCTGACCCTTTCGCCATAGCGCCCACAGTAAACGCTGTGCCGTTAAACATAATTTCGCAAGCCGCTTCCTTGGGCACGAGATCGGTTGTCAAAATCGCCCGCGAGGCTTCTATATGCGTTCTTTCATGTATTGACGAACTCAGATGTTTTATTCCGTCTTCTATTTTGTCCATAGGCAGTTGCACCCCGATACGGCCGGTGGAGCATACCAGCATCTGGCACGGTTCGACCGCAAGAAGTTCCGCGGCAACAACCGACATGCGCCGCGCGTTATCCATTCCCTGCGTTCCGGTGCAGGCATTGGCGCACCCGCTGTTTATTACAATTCCCTTAAAGAGTTTGGTTTTCGAAATATATTCCCTGCACAAACGCACAGGCGCGGCCTGCATATTGCTTTTGGTAAAACAGGCGGCTCCTGTAGCCAGACTGCTTGACACAACCATTGCCAGATCAGGATTTTTTTGTTTTATCCCGCAATGAATGCCACCGCTAAAAAAGCCTTTAGGCGCTGTGACTCCTCCGTCTATCCATTTCATCGGTGCGTACTCCCTGTAGTTCGGATGCGAATCCGTGTTCTTCGTGGGTTTGCCAATACATTTATTATTTATAAAAAAGAATATATAGTATACGGTAGCGTCCGCACAAAAGTCAACTCGATTTATCGAAAGCCGGTTATTTAGCGCTACGAGATAAATTACATGCAGGGATATAGATGTTTTTGGCGGATAATCTGAACTAAACAATATCATATATCGCCTAAAAAGTCAACTGAATTCCGTAAATCGCAAATCGGTATGTCTCGCTAGACAAAGACCGGTATTATTCCCTGTAGCCAACAGGCACGACTGTCGACCGCTATGTCTGCCGTATGCAGATAGAATCCGGATTGTTAAATTCTAATTCAGAAATATTTACAAAAAAATACCAACCACTTGCAAAATGCCAAGTTATATGATATATTAAAATATGACTTAATTATAATCCCTTTTTTAAGGAACCGAATATATGAAAAAAATGACACTGCTCCTGCTATGCCTGATATTATGCGCCAATGTTTATGCCGCGCCGTATCTATATGTTACGAGTATGGGATCCGATCAGGTGCTTAGATATGACGGCTCAACCGGCGATTTTGTCAATGTTGTAGCTGACGGCAACGGGCTTGACGAACCGGCATTCTTGATACTTAAAGATAATATGCTGTATGTCAGTAGCCGGACAACAAGCGAAGTCAAACTTTATGACGGAGTAACAGGAGAGTTTGTTTCCAATTTTATACCGGCTGGAAGCGGCGGTCTTGATTATGTGCACGGCATTACCTTTGGTCCGGACGGCAACTTATACGTTGTAAGCAGGAACACAAACAGTGTATTGAAATATGACGGGACAACCGGCGCGTTTTTAGGCACATTTACTTCAGGCGGAACCCTGAATGTCCCGACACAGCTTTTCTTCGCCCCGGACGGCAACCTGTATGTATCCAGCAACCAGTCGGATTCTATTCTTAAATATAACGGAACCACAGGGGTGTTCATTTCTTCTATTATCAGTACGACTCGTCCTATGGATATGATGCTAGGATCTGACGGGATTATATATGTCACCAGCTGGAGCACAGATGATATCCGTAAATTTGACGCATCAACCGGAGCGTATCTTGGCGTTTTTGCTTCCGGCCCGGAAATTATTGATCCGTTTGGTATGGCTTTCGGACCGGACGGCAATCTTTATCTGGCTAACTCTGCGCTCAACAATATTTTACGGTTTGATGCCGTTACCGGAAATTTAATTGACGTTTTCGCGTCAGGCGGCGCTCTTGTTACTCCCAGAAGCCTTGTTTTTTACGAACCGCTCGATCTGTCAATGATTCCCGAACCTTTTACAATATTACTACTGGTTCAATCAATTTTCGGTTTGGGTATTTATTTCAGGAAAAAGTGATTCTCCACGCTTTTCTCGATCTGAGCAGTATATGGCGAAAGAAAAAAGTGTAAGTCATGGAGTTAGCTAGATGAAAGCATATATATCCCTTCGGTTGTTTTTTACGGCATTAGTGTTTTTTATCGGTATACAACCAGCATTCTCAGCAATTCTTTATGTGAATTATACATTGAATATCACATCGAATACATCTGCCGATAACATTTATCTGGGTCATTACGGTACAGGAACAATAAATCAATCCAATTATATAGTTTCTTCTGAAATATCACCTATTGCAAAATGACAAGTTATATGATATATTACTTTTACGACTTAACTTTATATTAATAATTTTAAGTATTCAGAAGGAACCAAAAAAATATGCTTATGATGACACTGTCTCAACAAACTATACTTATTATTGTTATTGCGATTGCGCAATATGCAGGGATTTGTAATGTATCCGCCCAAAATAATGCGTCTTACGGCAACAGCCAAAGCGATCATTATTCTATGTTTTCTTACTCAAATGCCGGATGTTTGTTCAGTATTTCCGTCAGTTATGACATGTATATTTCCTCGTCAGCCCTTAAAAAACTTGTGCCGTTGCAGGCAGAACCGTACGAAATATCGGCGTGGTTTGACGGGGTGTCAAATGTAAACTCCGATACCGACCGTATGCTTGACTGGTGGGAATTATTTTACGGTACAAATTTGTTTGAATTCGACGAAAATGATGATCCTGACAACGATGGACTTTTGAATATTACAGAGTACATAATGGGCACACATCCAAATAATCCAGATACGGACGATGACGGGCAAAACGATCTGTTTGAGTTTATCGCGGGTACCGACCCTTTAAACCCCCTTTCAAAATTTCACCATGACATTATAATAAACAACAGTGTAATCCAGATTATATGGACATGCCATCCCTGTAGATCGTATAAGATTCTGATAAAAAATACTTTAGACGAAGAATTTATAGTTTATAAAGACAACATACGGGTTGATGAACCCATGGATTATGTATTTACCGATATCGGTTATGATTCAAATAAAAACGGATTTTTATCCGATTCCGATGACATATTGCCGCCGGAGTCAAACACTGTTCATCAACGTATGTACAAAATTATCATCGAGTGGGGTGACTGATGAAAAGGCTAATGCTAATTATTTTTGCATCATTTGTCGGATTATTTTGTTTTTCTCTGCAAGAAGCGGTCTGTGAGAGTATCCCTAACATGCTTAATTTTCAAGGCATGGTATCGGTTGACGGCCAGCCTTTTACAGGCAACGGTCAATTTAAGTTCGCTTTGCTAAATTCCGACGGTACAGAAACATACTGGTCAAATGACGCCTCTAGCATAAACGGTTCGGAACCTGTATCCAGCGTATCAGTTTTTGTGCGTGACGGAATATACGGCGTTTTACTGGGTAGCGATGCCACGCATAGTATACCAAACTCATTATTTTCCGAGCGAAGCGAAGTTTTCCTGCGGGTATGGTTCAACGACAATTTTCACGGTTTCGAGCAGCTTAAACCCGATCAGCGAATCGTATCGGTAGCATATTCTTACAGAGCCGCCGTTGCCGATACGGTAAAAGGTGGCGGCGCTACGCTTACTGTTGCTTCAACCACTTCAAGGAATAAACAGATTGCTGACTATGTCTGTGACGGCATTGACGACCATATCGAAATCAACGCCGCAATTCGGGCTGTCGCGGATTCGGAAGCCAAGCGTGGAACGGTAAAATTGCTGGACGGTCAATTCAATATCGGCGCACCGATCGTAATGTATGCACAAAAAATTCGATTGGAGGGTTCGGGGTGTAAAGGAACATTGCTTTTTTTACAGTCCAACCGCAACTGCAATGTAATTGAAGTATCCATTAACTCAAGCATCGCACAGGTGTTTTTCGATATAGTTAATATCAACATAAACGGAAACGCTTCGCAAAACGCATCCGGCTGGGGAATATATGTGGATAAAAACCCTCTTATAAAAGACGTTCATATAGCCGACGTGAGCGTTACCAATACGAAAACAGGCGGAATTTTTATAGGTTCGCCGTGGGGTCATGTTGCGGAAAACGTGGTTTCTGAATTTAGTTTGGGTATTGGGTATGAGATAGATAATGCTCAAGGCATTGAAGCAAAACTATCCAATGTAAAAATTATGGCTAACGCTGGGACTCAGTTGAAAATTACGAGTACGGCACAAACTACATTTTCAGCGGTTAAGGTTGTCAACGGGCGGTTTATGGCGGCTAACAATAACACAAGAGTTTTAGATATTGGCGCGACCGGCAACGTGTTTGTCAATTGCGACGTCGGCGCGGCCAATAAATCCGGCGTTACTTTATTATACTGCTCTGGAACAAGAAACTCATTTACGAATATGGTCTTATCCGGACCAGCTGATACGGTAACGGTACATTTTCCTGCGAGTGCAAACGGCAATTATTTTCAGGGTATAACGTCAATCGCCGTTTCCGGTTCCGATCGTATCACTGTTATAAATGAAGGTATGCATAATCGCATTATACTGCCAGTCCGTGGAAGCGGTTTTACGTGGGTCGACAGCGGAGCGCGACTTGACAATCCTCTCATCGGCGATGGAACGGACAAAACAATTTATATACTGTTCGACAATAATTATGCTCTTACAGCCAAACCCGGAATAAGATATAATCATATAACCGGCAAAATTCAGGTGTCACATAACGGCTGACTTACCTTCAGAATAAACCTAGTTGTAGTGAACAGGCTTGCCTGTTCACTACAACGACAGATTGCCCAAAAAAACTGTTTCCTGCGAGGTTATTCTTGGATGCTTTCAATCTTTTGGGAATAACAATTCGTTACCTTTCAATACTTAATATCAGATCGTACCGCGTGTTTTTTTCAATTTATCATTCCAATTTTACCGCAGGCTAGTTTATCGTGGATATTTTCGATAAAAATAAACTGTTTTTTTGACGATGTATCTATAATATTATATGTTTTCAAACCGAAAATAAAACCCCTCAACAATGTGGAGTACTCTAAATGACTCTAATGGAACGATTCAAAATGTACGCGCAACGAAAACCGGAAATGGTATTCGGAATTGTTTTTGTCATGCTTTTTACAGTAACATCTCTTTTGATAACCAAGCCTTTTTACGGCAAGCAGGATATATTGCCGGAACTGACCGAAGAAACCTTTGCGCAGATGATTGGGGAATCCGATAAACCGGTAATCATCGAGTTTTTCGCTCCATGGTGCGGCCCGTGCAAAGTTCAAGGAGCAATTCTAAGCGAATATCAAATGCAAAATCCCGATACCGTAACTATCGCTAAAGTCAACATAGATAAAAATCAGGATCTGGCGGCAAAATACCACATAAAAGCAATACCCACTATAATACTTTTCAAAAACGGTTCAGCCGCAAACCGCGCTACCGGAATCAACGAGACAAAAAAGATCGAGGAGATGCTGGCGCAGAACTAATGTTAATTTTGCGGATCTGCGCAAATTATCATATACCTGTATCGGGTATAGGCAGTGTAGACGCTTGCAAATCCGTGCCGTTTTCCCTGTATCTTACGTGATCCGTAAGACGCCTGTAATCGAACGAATCATCTAAAATGGCAATGCCTATTGAGTTGTAACTAACTTCGCCGTAAGAGAAATCCATTGCCCCGCCCGTACCGATCATACCGCCTGTCAGATCGGATCGGGTAAGCAAAAAATTGGTCGCGCTTATATACCCGCCGCTACGCGCCCATAAAGCCGACCCGCCGCCGTAGCGGATCGATCCCGTCCATCCTCCCGGCGGTGTGTATGCGACGGTATCGTTGATAGTTGCGTCGGTCAGCCGTACTGTACCGCCGGCATAGGCGATAATCCCCGCTCCTTCGTTGCCTGCCATGCGCAGTACGGATATATCCGCTGTGGCGTTGTGACGCACTGCGATACCCGCGAAATACAGAGCCACTGTAGGATCGGCGGTATATGTAGCAGAATAATGGCGGTTTAGAATGCTGTTGTTTACTACCAGCACAGCGGCCACAAGGCTGGTATCCGAATCTTCCGCTACCAAACCGTATGATGCGTTGTTACTTGATATTACATCGGTAAAAACAGCCTGAACTGCGCCCCTCAGGCATATCCCTGTCCCGAACAACTGAAGTCCTGACTCGGATTGAGTGCGGTACACCTGCACGTTATTCAATGTAAGGTCGCCTCCATGCTGATAAATGCCGAACCTTAGCGCGTCCTGCACAACAGTATTTGAAATGGATGTTACAGCGTTTGGATTGCTTACAAACACCGCCCCCGGAGCTTCGGAATGCACCAGATAAAAACCATTTATAATCAACGACGATTCGCTGAGGTTCAAAATGGGTCCGCCTATAATTGTCATCCCTCCGGCTACGGCCATTAGCGTGGTATTGCGGTCTATAAGCAGAGGTTCGCCGTAATACCCGCTGAACACATATAGGGTTATATTGACAAGCGATATATCCCGCGCGAATTGCAGTGCCTGCGCAATGCTTTCAAAAGGGTATTCTATCGACCCGTCCGGAACAGAAACCCCGCCGGACGCTGGGTAACCGACCGACTGGTTGACGTACCATGTAGCCGATACCGGCGAGAATACGGGAGGAGCCATTGTAAAACGCATATCGCATACGCTGGTATTTGCCTTTACCAGATTTTTCAACATGCCGGATGTATGAGCAGTAAGCAGGGGAAGTATATCAGCCGGTATGCCGCCTGCTTGAGCCATATTCTCCGCGGTTTTTCCAACCTCTATTGCCTGCGAAACAGCCTGTAGCGGCTCTGCAGACCGCTGTAGCTCAATTGTTTTTTCCATTCCGCGAATCAGCCGGCGAACTGAAGATACATTTATATTCGGCGAGGCGTAAAGATCGGTCAAAGCAATTCGCAACGCCGATACGGACGATAAAAACGATTCCTCTGAAATTTGCTCCACAGCCGTAAAATCGGTACAGACCGCCGAACAGGATGATCCTTTAATCTGTACTTTTCCGATCAGCCTTTTAAGCATGTTCTTTTGTATATTGGCAAAGGAAATTGAAGCGCATGTAATTTTTATCCCGTTGCTATCCATAGCGTCGGACATTGAAGCGGCCTGCGACAAATATAACGACTGCGCGGGGATAGTGATATCCGCGTAATGATAAATAGCCGGTTTATCCTGCCGGTTATCTATGACGAACGCTTTTGCTTTTATCTGCTTTGGGTTGGTGTATCCTGCCGGCATATCCGGCTGTGTAGAGGATTGGGCGTTAAGCTCAACGGTCAGCGATGGATTTTGACGGTTTTTCTTGAGGGATATCCAGTTGTACAGAATATCCGCATTGGTATTAGGTGAAACAAGTATAAAAGAAAATTCAGAGGTACACACAAAATTTTTCTTATCAGGCGCTACCAGCATCATTCCGAGTCCTGAAGGTTCACTGCCTGCCTCAGTCCGGAAAGTCAGGCTGTATCCTCCGTTATTTGATGTGATAAGATCGCAGTTGAGCGTGCCTTTTAAAAACCCTTTCAATACCGGATTAGTGTCGGCATGATATAGCGTCGCGGTTACGTCGCACGTAATGGTGTTCGATGAAGATTGCCGCGAATTATTATCCGCAGATAAAACAGATACCGGCATGGAAATAATCATAACCATTAACGCAATAGTTTTTATAAATATCTTTGTATTCATGGCTTTCTCCTTTTCTGCGGTTATTAGTTTTTTCGCTTACATATCCATACAATAATGATAACACAAATAATCAAAATAAAGATACGTTTTTTTAGAAAAATTATTGAGCGAAGACGTTAAAATGAGGCCGGTTTAATTTCGCCGTGCAAGCCGCCTAAATACAATATGTTGAGAGTGAAAGCAGATAGAGGTTACTAAAAAACTGACATTTTTAAAGGAAGAACGAACAGCCGCCGGCAAGTCGGATCATAATTTATTTGAGCGGATTATAGATATAGCCAGCCAGAACCCCATTACCGCGGCTATGCTGTATCCGATTACGCCCAGCGCCGGATACCCCATAAACATAGGCCCCATATTTGTGAGCATAACCAGCGACGACCCTACGATAAGAGCGGCAATAACAAGGCTGAACGAAATCCGGTTGCTCGACCGGTCAAGTTCGGTTATGAGTTCGTCGAGTCCCCTATGCTGGAAATCGACCTTGAAATGCCCTTGGCGCATATTGCGCAGGATTTGCAGTAACTCGGACGGCCCTGAACGCAGTAGCATGCCGGTATCGCGCATGACCTGTTGCGATTCTTCAAGCAGGTTGCGCGGGTGGTAGCGCATGGCGATCATGCGTCTTACAAACGGCTTGGCTTGTTCGACCATATTGAAGTCGGGGTCTATCTGTTTGGCTACGCCCTCGCTTAAAATAAGCGTTTTGACCATGAGGTACAGGTCGCGCGGCACTTTGATTTCATAGGTTCTAACCAGAGCCATAGCTATAGAAAACACCTTATCCATCCGGATATGTTTTATTGAAACGTTGTAGTATTGGTCGATAAAATCGTGAAAATCGCGCTTGAAGTTATTGATATCCGTGCGGGCGGGATCGACTTTGCCAAGTTCCATAACCAACGCCGCAGTCCGGTCGGTATCCTGATTGACGATGCTGATCAGAATATCGCAAAGAGCGCTTCGCAATGATTTTGTCAGACTGCTCATCATTCCGAAATCTATAAACGCTATGGTATCGTCCTCAAATGCAAACAGGTTGCCCGGGTGCGGGTCGGCATGAAAAAAACCGTCGATAAAAATCTGTTTTAGCATGGCGTTGGCGCCCCTGCGGGCAATGATGCGTTTGCGCTGTTCGTTGCCTGCAGAGCAGATAAGGTCTTTTAATTTTTCGCCTTCAAGATGTTCAAGGGTAAGTATTTGCGGTTTTATATAATCCCAGTATGTAATCGGTACTTTGACATAACTGCACTGCGCGAAATTGCGTCTGAAACGGTCTATGCTGTACGCTTCGCGGGTAAAATCCATCTCATTTGTTATTGTGCGGGCAAACTCGTTGACAACAGATGGCAGATCGTAAACGGACAGGGGCGGTATGTGTCTGTGTATCAGGTCGGCAATAGTGCGCAGAATTTGAATATCCTGACCTATTTTTTCGCGCGCGCCGGGGCGAAGTATCTTTACTATAACCTTCTGTCCGTCCTTGACTACAGCGGTGTGTACCTGAGCGATAGACGCGGCGGCGTGAGGGGTTTTGTCAAACGACAGAAAAACCTCGTGCGACGGTTTGCCGAACTGCTCTAATATCTGATTTTCTATATCTTCGAACGGCACAGGGGCAACGGAGTCCTGAAGTCCGGCGAATTCTTCGCATAACTCGATCGGTATCAGGTCGGGGCGCGTGCTGAGTATCTGCCCGAGTTTTATATAGGTAGGTCCAAGTTCTTCAAGCACCTTGCGAAGCCGCTGGGCGATGGTTAACCTCTCAAAGCCCTCGTCTTTTTTAGATATCAGTTTCCATTTCCGGAGTTGTTTGGCTATGAAATGGTCTTGGTTTCTGAGGTGTTGAACGAAATAACCGAACCCGTGTTTAGCAAAAACATTGGCGACTTGCTGAATTCGTTTGATATCCGAATATTTTCGTTTAGAGAACCGCGTCGCGAATGATGTTTTCATAATATCAAGCCCGGTAAAATGTTGTGCCGGATAAAAATAATCGGTCGCGGCCTGTTATTTTTTGTCGGATTTTTTGTCGGATGAAGCCGGTTTCTTTTTCCGCGCCTTAAGTTGTTTAACTTCTTTTTTGAGCGACTCCACTTCGGCTTGCAGGCGTTCGAAATCGGCTTTTGACGGCACGGAAAGTTTTTTGACCGCGTCTTTTACAAACGTCTCAAGGTTGGCTTCCAGTTCTTTTTTGCTGACGTCAATTCGTTTTAGAAGATCCTCAATGTACTTTTTTCTTTCGTCTTGACTCATTTCGCCGCGCCGGATCATTTCTTCGGTTATGCATTCCAATTTTTCCCGGGTCAAATCGTATGCCCCGACGGCAAGATTGAGCAATTTATCCAATGCGTCCATGTGAGCGCCTCCTTGATAGCAGGGCGCCGGCTGGTTACCGGCGCCCCGCGGTTATCATGTCGCTGTTACAATTTGTATCCGACGAATTTGCCTGTTTTCGGCAGTTCGCCCATAAGCGGCAGGACATAATCGAGGTATTCTTCTTTTATGTCGTTGCCGGCTAAGTTGATATATTGATCTTCAAGGGATTTGGTATTTTTTGCGAGTTTTTTGAGCGGCACGATTTCGGTAACGCATTTATAATCTTTGCCGTTGGCGGTGCGTCTAAAAATTACACTGCCGTCCCAGTCTTCCTGAAGTGAATAGCGAACCGCGTTACGGCCTGCCATACGCGCTTCGTACGAATCAACTTCCGATACGCAACCGGGAAAACTGCGTTGCAGGTATCCGAACGTATCCGACCGGACGCGAAGTTTTTTTCCGAGATTATTTTTGATAAGGCCGGATAGAAAATCTCCCAGCGCGCCGGTTCCGCTCAACTGAACGTTGCCGTGCGAATCCACTTCGCCGGTGCTAAAAACCGGTTCGCCGGACGGGCCGTGGATACCTTCGGAGACCGATATGACAGCCCTGCCGAGCCGGTCGAGCACTTTTTGCACGTCGTCGAGAAACTGTTCTTTGGTGAACACCCGTTCCGGAACGTAAATCAGATGCGGAGCGTCGTCGGGGTCGATACGAGCGGCGCGGCTTGCCGCTGTAAGAAATCCCGCGTGCCGTCCCATTACCACGTTTATTTTTATGCCCGGCAAAGACCGGTTGTCGTAATTGTCGCCCATGAACGCCAAAGTTACGAACCGCGCCGCACTGCCGTAACCGGGGCAGTGGTCGGTTTCAAGCAGATCGTTGTCAATGGTTTTTGGGATATGAAAAACCCGCAGTTCGAATTTTGATTCCTGCGCAAGTTCGTTTATGATATTGGCTGTTTCCGCCGAGTCGTTTCCGCCGATATAATAGAAATAACGTATGTTGTGTTTCTGGAAAATCTTAAATATCTGTTCGCATTCTTCACGGGTAACTTTTTTCCGTACCGACCCTAGCGCCGCCGACGGGGTTATGGCTACTCTCTCAAGAGTGTCCCATGATTCTTTCATCAAATCTATCAGATTCTCGTTCAAAATGCCCTGCACGCCGTGCACCGCGCCGTATAAATTTTCTATTGACGGGGTTTTGTGTACTTCTTCGATTACCCCTACAAGACTTTGGTTGATCACGCATGTAGGGCCTCCGGACTGGCCGATCAGCGCGTTTCCTTTTACTGGGCTCATGCCTTTTTTCTCCTTCTTCTCAACTGTTTACTGTTAAGATTGTTATGACGTAAAACGCCGGCTGTATGGCGTCTTAATATCGACGATTTGCCGATGTCTGTATTGTACTACAGATAGCGTTTAATGCAATCGTTTTTTTGCGCACAGCCTCGGACGCAAGCAGGGGGAGAAACTGCGATAACGCTGGCCGTAAGCGAACTTACAGCAGGTCATAAACCGGTATAAAAATAGTTGAAAAGAGGTTAACGGCGGTTTTTATAATGTCCGGTATAAAGGCCTAATCAGTTTTTTCTAAAACGCTTTACGAACCAGACAGCCCCGAATGCGAACAAAGCCACAGCGCCGGGTTCGGGAACGGCTGTAAGCGTAGTGGTTACCTGAATATTTCCGATACCGTTTTTAGAGTCGATAAACGATGTGAAATCGGTGCCCGCTTTGGACAACTCGATTTTTATATCCGCTATGCCGGCATCGATAAACGGTTGCAATGCGGACGGAACCAGATTATTGTCGAAGCCGAAAAGCTGAATACCGCTTACTTCGTAATCCATGCCCAGACCGATAAAAACGGATGTCCCTAAGGTCAACAGGCTGTTCATCTCTAAAAAAGCCGTCATTATAAGCTGGTTGTCGGCAGTGTATAGACGCATTTCCGGCGACGGGCCTGCCATGGTGGTATTGTAAAGAGCTGAATTTAAAAAAGGATTGCTGTAATCTTCCGCTTTGGAATCGATGCGCAAATCGGACAATTCCATGTACGCTCCTTCGAGCGCCGTGCCGGACGCGCCCAGCAATACCATGCTTCCGAATGAGAAGTACATATGATTATCCGCCCCTAAGTACAGCGAACCCGTACTGCCTCCGACGGAAGACGCAAAATCAAGCTGTACAGATGCCGTAGCCAGAGCAGGACAAATCGTAATTAACGCGATTATAAAGAATGTCATCAGTCGTTGTTTCAACATAGCAATGCCTCCCAAACAATGTATTTTCAATTCTTTTTTCTTCTAGCCAAGAACGATACCGCAAACGCCATACCGGTAAGCAGTAGGGTAATCGGTTCCGGAATAATTGTTCCGCGAATACTTGAAAACGTGCCGGCGAAAATACCGGTTATCAGTGTCCGGTTATCTATTTCAGCCACGATATCGGTGGCAGAGGTATCCTCGACTATAATGTTTAAGTCGCCTCCGTACACAAAATCCATAAGGAGCGCTATGGCCACGGGGTCGGTAAGCGCAGAGGTGTTTATTGTTACGTTTGACACATTCAAGGCAACCGCGGGGTCTATCGATCCTGATTTCAAGATGAACCGGGCGGACGACAACAAAAGGTCTGCGGACAAGACAACGTCATCGCCTACAGTGATCTGAAACCCGCTAGCGATAGGTGTATACGGCAGTAGATCGTACTGCGCGTATTGGTACGGGCCGAACTGAGCTATAACTATCTTCGAATTCAAATCGATTATTATGTCAGCTATATTCACATTCGCGTTCAGCAGAGTACCCGCGAGCGTTCCGTTGTAACTGGCATTGTTGATGATTGTTTCTCCGAAAGAAATCGTAGTCTGGTTTCCGTCGTAGGAAATGGAGTAGTTGTTCAAAGAATCGGTTCTAAATCCGATAATGGAATCACATAAAGCCGGTTTACTTGTTATAGCGAACAATGCAATCGTTATAAGACCCACATACAATCGTTTCATAGCCTTAACCCTCGTTATCCGTGTAGTGCGACATTCTAGCTTAAGCGACCTTTCTCTTTGCCCGCCAACATATTAAGGGCATACCTTCATTATATACTATAAAACGAAAAAAACCAAATTTTTTTTCAATACTAAACCGGCGGAGTTTTTCCGGCACGCTCGATTCTTATTATATTTATCGTCTTATTTCCTGTTATTATGAGATTTTTGATTATCATGCTCCGATATAAGCCGCCGAAAAATTTTCCGCACCGTATCTTATCAAGGTTAGAACCGCCTCTTTTATAACGCGACGGTATTTTTTTCTTTCGTAAGAACCGGTATTCTGATACTATGAAATCGACCTGTGCGTGTAATCCGCAGAACCGAACCGAGGTTTACCCGCATGAACTTGTTCATTATCAACGATGGGAGAATTATGAGTAAGCTGATCATGGTTTCCAACCGACTGCCGACCATAACCGCCAAAAAAAACGGGACTCTCACATTCAAACGAAGCGCCGGAGGACTGGCGACAGGACTGGCGTCCTTTTACAAACAGTACGAAAGCGTTTGGATAGGATGGCCGGGCATGATTTCGGAGGATATTACCGGCGAAGAAAAAGAGCAGATCGAGCAGACTCTGCTAAAAGACCGGTGCTATCCGGTTTTTTTGTCAAAAGAAGAATTCGAGAATTATTACTACGGATTTTGCAACAAAACCATCTGGCCGCTGTTCCATTATTTTCCGCTTTACACAACATTCAATAAAGAACATTACGAATCTTACGTCAAGGTAAACCGCTTGTTTTGCGACGAGGTGCTGAAAATAGCCGAACAGGGCGATACCATCTGGGTGCACGATTACCAGCTACTGCTACTGCCTAAAATGATCCGCGAGCGAATGCCCGAAGCGTCCATCGGTTTTTTTCTGCATATACCGTTTCCATCGTCCGAGGTGTTCAGGTTACTGCCTTGGCGAAACGAACTTCTCGCCGGTATAATGGGCGCGAATGTAGCCGGATTCCATACATATAATTACGTGAAACATTTTTTAAACAGCGCCCGGTATATTTTCGGGTACGACCACGACGTCGGGCGGATTACCATGGAAAACCACCTTCTCAAAGTGGATGCGTTTCCCATGGGCATCGATTACGCGCGGTTCGCCGACGCCGCCTGCTCCAAAGAGGTGAAAAAGGAAGCGGAAAAAATACGCGCGAAACTAGACGGAAAAAAGATTATCCTGTCAATCGATCGTCTCGATTATACCAAAGGAATCGCTCAGCGTCTGGAGGCGTTCGACCTGTTCCTCGACATGTACCCCGAATACAAAGGCGTGGTAACTCTGCTTCTTGTGGCGGTTCCGTCGCGAACCGGCATAGACAACTATATGCTTCTTAAAAAACAGCTCGACGAGCTTATAGGACGCATCAACGGCAAACACGGGTCTATAGGATGGGTCCCTATATGGTATTTCTACAGGGGATTTCCGTTTAAGGAACTGATTGCCCTGTACAGCGTAGCGGACGTCGCTTTGGTTACCCCTCTGCGAGACGGAATGAACCTGATCGCCAAAGAATACATAGCGTCAAAAATCAACGCTACCGGCGTGCTGATCTTAAGCGAAACCGCAGGAGCTGTAAAAGAGCTGGGCGAAGCGCTGGTAATCAACCCCAACAACAAAGAACAGATAGCGCAAAGCATACACTGCGCCCTTACCATGTCCAAGTCGGACCAGTTGGAACGCAACGTTCCCATGCAGAAACGCCTTCTAAGATACAACGTTACCCGCTGGGCAAACGATTTCATGGAAAAACTCAGTCAAATCAGACAGGCGGAACTGGCGTTGAAAACAAAAAAAATCACTCCCCTTCGCGCCGGCGATTTGCTCAACCATTACTCGTCAAGCTCAAAACGTCTGATATTTCTCGATTACGACGGAACTCTGGTCGATTTCAAAAGCACCCCGTCAGCCGCCACTCCGGATAAGGACTTGATTTCTATTCTCGGCCAGTTGTGTAGCGACACCCGCAACGAACTGGTAATCATCAGCGGCAGAGACAGGGAATCACTGGAAAAATGGTTCGGCAAACTTGATATCGGGCTGGTAGCCGAACACGGCGCGTGGGTAAGGGAACGAAACAAGAACTGGAAACTCATCGGTCCTCTGACCAGCGACTGGAAAGCGCATATACGCCCTCTGCTGGAAGTTTATGTAGACCGCACCCCCGGATCGCTTATAGAAGAAAAAACATTTTCTCTTGTATGGCACTACCGCAAAGTCGACCCTGAACTGGCCGGAGTGCGCGTAAGCGAAATGACCGACGCCTTGCTTAGCCTGACGGTCAACAGGAATCTGGATATTCTCGAGGGAAACAAAGTTCTGGAAATCAAGAAGATGGATATCAACAAGGGCAACGCGGCACGGCGGTGGATACTGAAAAAAAACTGGGATTTTATGTTCGGCATAGGCGACGATTGGACAGACGAGGATTTGTTCAAACAGCTTCCGGAATACGCCTACAGCATTAAGGTAGGCATGGCCGCGTCCTGCGCTAAATTCAACATCGAATCCGTGTCCGACGTGCGGGCGCTTTTAAGCGGAATGGTTTCAATATCAAATAGAGAGGTGTTATGCATAGACTAGAGGACTACATAGATATTGTCGGCAAAGGAGTTATCGCGTCTATCTATCAGAAAGCAAGCAAATTGTACGGCAAACACATCTTACACATAAACTCCACAAATCAGGGCGGAGGCGTTGCCGAAATGCTTCAATCGCTGGTACCGCTTATGAATGACGCTGGCATAGACGCCGGATGGCGTATTTTACACGGCAACCCTGATTTTTTCAGCATAACAAAAGAATTCCACAACGGACTTCAAGGTCAACCCATAGAACTGACACCGGCGAAAATAGAAGAATACCTCGACACAAACCGCAATTTCTCAATATATACCCATGTAGGCCATGACTGCGTATTTATCCACGATCCCCAGCCTCTTCCGCTGATAAACTATTTCAAGAAGCGCCAGCCGTGGATATGGCGTTGCCATATCGATCTGTCCCATCCTGACGAACCGCTGTGGGATTTTTTGAGCAAACAGGTGCTCAAATACGACAAAATCATTATTTCCAATCTAAAATACAAAAAACAAAATTGTCCTATAGAACAGCGGGTTATTTTTCCGGCTATCGACCCTTTATCATTGAAAAACAGGGAAGCAACCCGGCAGGAAATCACAGATACGCTCGCTAAATTCGACATACCTGCGGATAAACCTATAATCACTCAGGTGTCAAGGTTTGACAAATGGAAAGACCCGCAAGGAGTAGTCGACGTTTTTGCCATGGTTAAAGAAAAAATCGACTGCCGTCTGGTTCTGTGCGGTAGCATGGCATCGGATGATCCTGAAGGAATAGTAATTTACGAGTCTATCAAGGAAAAATCAAAACCGTTTCTCAAAAACAGGGACATAATCCTGCTTACTGTAGAAAACAACATGCTTGTCAATGTACTGCAAAGGGTATCGAGCGTGATTATTCAAAAGTCGTTGCGCGAGGGGTTCGGACTGACTGTTACCGAAGGGCTGTGGAAGGGCAAACCGGTGCTGGCTTCGAACGTCGGCGGTATCCCTCTTCAGATTGTGGACGGGGAAAACGGGTTTCTGCTCGATGCTCACGACAACAAAGGGTTTGCCGACCGGATAATTCAAATATTGGAAGATCCGAAACTCAGCAAGCACGTAAGTCAGCGTGCGCGGGAATCGGTACGCAGTAATTTTCTTATCACCCGCCTGCTGTCCGATTATCTGGAACTGCTAAACGACGTTTTCCGCTGATAACAGCGCGGTTGTCTTATTGCGTAACCATCGTCCGACAAATTTCAGAAGGCTTAAATTACAGCTTTACAACCCGATTACTTGTCATATAAAATGTAAAGCACACCGCAACATATAAGGAAATTTCGCATGGATGACGAACGCAGGGAATCTTTAGACCGGACTATACAGCTTCTGCTTGAAGCATTGGAACTCAGCGACAACCAGACCGTTAAGACAGTCCTGCGCGATACCCGCGTCGAAGATATAGCGGAAATCATAGAATCGCTCAACCGCGAAGAAAAATCCCGCATAATACCGCTGGTCGATCAGGGCATATTGCCCGACCTGTTCAGCCGTCTCGACCCCGATACCATAAATATGGCCATAGAAGAATTCGGACAGGAATTTGTAGCTACCGTTCTTGACAAACTGCCGTCTGAAGAAGCCGCGGAAATTCTAACCGACATGCACGAACGCCAAGGCGAAGAGATCATCGAACTGATGAAACAATCGGGGTCTGCCAAGGTCAAAAAAATTCTCGAGTACCCCGAAGACTCCGCCGGACGCCTTATGAGCACCGATTTAGTGGCGCTCAACGAAAACACGTCGCCTGAAAAAGCCATAGAGTATATACGGCTCAAACGCCTTGAAAAACCGGTTTATTATATTTATGTAGTGGATAACGACAATAAGTTTATCGGCATTGTGCCTATTCCCAAAATCCTGTTCGCTCCGCCGGACTGCACTATCTTCGACCTGATCGAAAAAGATTTTGTTACGGTATCGGTAAATACCGATCAGGAAGAAGTAGCCAAGCTGGTGGGCAAATACGACATCCCCGCTATGCCGGTACTCGATACCGAAGGGCATCTTGTCGGACGGATCACGGTCGACGACGTGCTGGACGTTATCGAGGAAGAGGCAACCGAAGACATCTACCGTATGGCCGGTACCGATTACGAAGAACTTTACAGCGAATCGCCGGTCGCCATAGCGCGTATCCGCATGCCGTGGCTGTTGACGTGCATTTTCGGCAGTATCCTGACCGGCGCGGTCATACATCAATTCGAGATAACACTTGCGGAACAGATCGCTCTGGTGGCGTTTATTCCGGTTATCATGTCCACCGGCGGAAATACAGGTTTGCAGTCGTGCACCATCATGGTTCGGCGCATGGCTCTGGGCGACATTTCCGCGTACACGATTTTGTCGGATATATGGAAAGAAATACGTACCGCGGTAGTTTTGGGCATTGCCTGCGGACTGCTTTTGACTGTTGTGGCCAAACTATGGCGGGGAAATACGTATATCGCCATGATATTGGGTGTATCGATGTTTTTCGCCGTGTCGGTGTCGTCTCTGGTGGGAATGTTCGTGCCTTTGCTTTTCAAGAAGATCAAAATCGACCCGGCCGTAGCCTCAGGGCCGCTTATCACCACCCTAAACGATATGGTAGGGCTGAGCATTTATCTGTGTTTATCCACACTGTTTCTGTCACGAATACCGCCCCAGTAATTTCCGCCTTATGAGGTGGCCTCAAAAGAATCTTTTTTTGCATGCAACCATGAAATAGCATCTTGTCTGGATAACAGCGAACCGTCCAACTGCATGTATTGCGCTTCGGACAAAATGGCTCTCCAATGCGGTCCCTGCGTAAACCCCGCGTCGTACAAATCCTTGCCTGTAATCAACGCAGGCGGAAACAGATCGTCGCGCGTAAGCGAGCTGTAGTATGAGCTCAAATGACTGTAACTGGAAATATCCATTCCAAGGGCGGTAAGATGAGCGCGGTGAAACGCCAGTTCACGGGTGAACCACCGCGAGCGCATGAACGTCTTTTTCGCTCCGTCCGGCATACAACCGGCGAAAATAAAAGAACGATGATTGAACAATACCGCGCAAACGGCCTTGCGGTCGGCGTTGCTGAACATGTACGATCTGAGTGTCGGCGATACCAGCTCGCTGTCATCACCGTCAAGCGGTTGGTCAACACACGACGGATACCGCAAAAGTGACGGCAGGCTAAGCAAAGCCGCCATACCTGTATGGTAATGAGGTTCGTCAATATGCCTTAGAATCGCGCTTATCAGCTCGAACGGCGTAGCTTTCATTTCGGGCAGTCGTTGCTCGTAAAGGCCGGACAGATCGGGAAACATAGTCTTGAACAATCCGGTTTCACGCAGTAGTTCAAGAGCGGTAGCGGCGTTTGCGTTCGAAAAAATCCTGATCAATTCGTCGCGGATACGTTCTTTGCTGACTTCAGCGAGCCTGTCCGCGTTTAAGCGAATCGTAGCAAGAGCCTCGCTGTCTATAGCAAACCCCAGCGAGGTACAAATCCGCACGGCGCGTAGCATACGCAGGTAATCGTCGGCAAACCTTTCTTGCGCCGACCCGACAGCGCGGATTATTTTATTTTCGATATCGGCTCTGCCTCCTACCCAGTCATACACCGTATCTGTAACCGGATCATAAAACAATGCGTTTATGGTAAAATCGCGCAGGCAGGCGTCTTCTTGGGCTGTAGCCGGTTGTCCGCGGTATGTGCTCACCTGACACTGCAGGTTATCGCGTAAAACCATAACCACGCCGAACGCCGCGCCCACAGGCACTGTCCTGCGGAACAGACCCCGAACCTGATCTACCGTTGCGTCGGTGGCTATATCGTAATCCGCAGGCCGCCGTCCCATGAGCATATCCCGCACGCATCCGCCCACAAAATAGGCTTCGAACCCGTGATCTCTCAATCGTTGGACGATCTCACAAGCCCATTGGTATGCCAGTTTGATGTATTTTACGCCACGGTTTCCCAAAAAAACACCTCTTTCAATTTTGCGGTAACTGCAATGAAAAATAAATGTATTGTACCTGTTTTTACCGTCAGACAAAAGGTTTTTATGCCCAAACCCGCCGGATATTCGCCAACGGATAAACATGATTGTTTGCTTAAGGGTATGGAAATTGCTTTTACACCCGGCTAAATTAATCGTGTTTTTATTGCATCCGCCAACCCGATCTGATAGGATTCCAAATACTATGAAACGGACTACCGCTGTAATTACTCTCACTGGCATGTCTATGACCCTGTTGTTTTCTTCGGGATGTCAGGTTTTGATGTTCCCGTTCCAGTTAATTTATTATGTGCTGGGCACGGTGGTATCAGCCTTTTTTACTCTTCTGCCTGTAGCCGCCCGCTGTTTGCCGTTACTGCTCCTGCTTGCCCATGTACAGGACGAGGAACTCCCCTGTAGCACAACCATTGATGACACTTCGCAAATGGTTTACCGGCAGGTTCAGTTACAGCAGTCAAACACGGATCAGCAGTTATCCGACGCGCAGACAATACTCGCTCAAACCGCCAAAGACGCAGGCGAACATCAGCCCGATACCCGCCTGATAGTTTTTTCCTTCGACGCATGGACAAGCCCGCAGAGGATAGCTTCGGAAATCGCCGAGCAAACCCGCGGAAAAAAGGTTGTCGCCATAGACTGCACACTGGTTGACGGAACTCATTTGTTCAACGACAAACTGACTTTTTTTTCACTGCTTGACCGTTTGAAGAACAAGGGTATCGCCTTCAAAGCATTCGGCACTATGAAACCAGCCTCAGACCGTTTTTTCGCTAACAACGAAGCATAAGAAAACCTGCTACCCATATCAAATTACCTGCGCGCGTTGCCTTACGAACCTGCGGATTCTGGAAACACATGCTCCGGCAATCCATTTAACCGCCTAATAGCGCTATCCGGCATTCATCATACTATATATTGTATACCGTAAAAAATAACGTGCTTAATATAGTTTTACATATTGACAAAATGCGGTATTTTGTGCTATAAAGTAACCGTTATTTTGATGGCAGACAATGCCTGCAAACTGCTCCATCCTCTAAAAAACAATACATCGACCGATCCGAAAAGGGGGCTTGCATGAACGGTATAATTCAATGGATAGACATCGCCAGAATACACGTAACCGACCGTGTGCGCCAAAATTATTCTCATCTATCCGACGTTATGGCGGTACTGCGTGAAAAACGCGAACTGGAGATACCGGTACTGGTAGCCGGCAAAAATTGTATAGGGCGGCAGTGTGAATACCATTGCCGCAAGGACGAGTCGTCCTCGGTCTGTTCTAATGGCAATTACACTGCCGGGATGTGTCTTAAAACGCCCCTTCTGATAGACGGCGCCACAAGGCTTGAGGCCGCACGCCGGCTTAAATGGCCTAAGATAAACTGTTTTGTTGTGGAGCCAAAACATGAGTCGTGGATACGCGAGGTTGAGATTATAACCAACACCATGCGCAAGCCTTTCGATCTATGGGAAAAGGTGAAAGCAGGGCTTATACTCGAACGCATGGAGTCGCGCAAGGCTCAGGAGCGGCTCAAAGCAGGCAAGCCGATACCGGAAAGCAGGCGCGGGAGAGTTCGCGATCTTGTGGCGAAAAAAGCCGGTTTTACGTCGGCAAACAGTTTTCTTTCAGCGAAACAGGTTTATACGCACGGGCAGACGGCGATCAAAAATCTTGTGGAAAAAGGTATTTTTAAAGTTACTCCGGCGGCGAGAATCGCCCTGTTGCCTTTCCAAACCCAACAGTTTGTCGCGCAAATAGGGGATTATATAGAAAAACATTCCTTCAAGTGTTCCAGATTAATCGGATTCCTTGCCCGAACGGCTGGGGCGGAGCATACGGAGGTTTTGGGGTCTATTGCCGGCGCGCTGAGTGAAAATCCGGCGTTTAACAAAAAAGAATTCGAGCGGTTTGTTCGCGATTCGTTTTCGAAAGCAAAGACGCGAAACGTCCGCTATGAGCCGGAACCTGTTACCGCTGATTCCGGCACAACCGGCGCCGAAAATATTGTGGAAGTTATCGGCAGGCATATAGACATATTGGTTGACTGCGTTATGAACAGACCGCAGTTGAGCCGGTTGGACGAACAGACTGTAACCGAGCTTGACAAACTTCTTCTGCGGTCGGAAAAAATCAGCAGGAACTTACGCGAGCAAATGCGTATCGAGCATCCTTTCTTTGCCGATTCCCATGCCGATCAGGTACGCCGTTATTATTCTATGTTCATTGAATGCATGCAGTTTTTTTCTCATACCTTAGTTATAAAGAAACAGTTTACCCACGACGCGCTTATGGAAGAGTTATACCGCGCGTTTCATAACTGCGTTACCATCCTGCACAAGGCCGCCGGTTCTATCGCCCGTCAACTTAGATAGCTAAGATATCCCGCCGTATTGGCGCGGCATGGAATTTCCCGCCTTTACATGCCGCGCCGGGCCCGTATTGAGGGACGGCTTTGCAGGCAGTACAACATCACCGCACAAAAAAACAACCCGCCAAGAACAGGAGAAACCGCTATGGATTCCGAAACACGATCCGCAATGAAAAAACATCTTAACAGTCTTTCAGTCTGCGACGAACAGCGCAGGGCAGACCTTGTCGAGCTGTTTACCGACTGGGTATACGATCAGGCATACCGTAAAGGATGGCATCACGGATACTGGCGTCAGGACGCTGATATTTCGTTTCAGGTATCGGGCATGATACGCCGTCGGGCTCGCAAACGGTAATTTCCCGCTGGTTTTTGTGTAATTACCGTAAAACATGGAGTTATCCGTGCGGTAGCGGTTAAAAAACGGCGCGCTAATTTCAATAACGCATATAAAAATTTGCAAAATTTCCACGGACAAGATACAATTGCTCTCATTACCCCTATGCCCAACAGCGTAAATGAAAGCCGGCAGAAAAAGGATAAAAAATGCGTTTTAAGTTAGGCGAATTATTTTCTGGTCCCGGAGGTTTGGGATATGCGGCTTCTATTTCTAAGATAGAAGCCCGCGGAAAAGTGTATTCTATAGAACACGCTTGGGCAACCGATTATCATGACGATTCATGCGAAACTTACCGCCAAAATATAGCGAAAGACCATCCCCGCTCTGTGATTTGTGAAGATGTTCGGAAATTGAATTTAGATAGTTTGCCGCCGATAGATGCTTTTATGTATGGATTCCCGTGTAATGATTTCAGTATAGTCGGAGAGTCAAAAGGATTTAAAGGGCAATTCGGTCCCCTTTATACTTATGGCGTCGAGGTGTTGAAAAAATTCCAGCCGAAGTGGTTTATTGCAGAAAATGTTGGCGGCATAACAAGCGCAAATGAGGGCAAGGCATTTGAGAAAATTTTATCCGACCTTGCAGTAAGCGGTTATAGCTTGACAGTTCATTTATATAAGTTTGAGGAGTATGGAGTTCCACAATCAAGGCATAGAGTTATAATCGTTGGAATTCATAAATCGGAAAACAAAATATTCCTTGTTCCTAAACCTTCGGGAAAAATCAAGACCGCTAAAGAAGCAATAGAGAACCCTCCGATACAAGCAGATGCGTTCAATAATGAGTTAACAAAACAGTCTCAACAGGTTATCCAAAGACTTTCGTACATAAAAGCTGGGCAGAATGCGTGGAATTCCGAATTGCCGGAACATCTGAAGTTGAATGTAAAAGGAGCAAAATTAAGCCATATTTACAAAAGGCTTGATCCATCTCAACCTTCCTATACAATTACCGGTAGCGGAGGAGGAGGGACTCATGTTTACCATTGGAAGGAAAACAGGGCATTAACCAACAGGGAAAGAGCGCGGCTTCAAACTTTTCCGGATAACTACAGGTTTTACGGCTCTAAAGAAAGTGTTCGAAAGCAAATAGGAATGGCTGTGCCTGTTGAAGGGGCTAAAATCATAATCACATCAATACTTAAAACGTTTGCAAATATCGAATATGATTATGTAGATCCCAGTTTCGGGTATGTGGAACCTTCGCAAATCGGAACTGCTTCTTTTCTTTGTTCTTATGCGGATACAGCTCAATATAATTTACCGATTATCGTAGCGAACTAATTGACGGGGGGTATGTAATGCATTTACAAAAAATGTCTGATTTTTTACATATTTCTGAAGATGAATCCCAGCGTATTATCGACAAAGCAAAAGCCGGCGGAGAGATTGGCGAATCTTTAAATATTTCCCAATGGATTGATAATAGGCTTATTCCAAATTGTGTTTTTATCAACCATAACGAATATGCGAAAATGTGCGTTGATGCTCTCAAAATTTTGGGCACTACCGCCGCTACCGACTATGGAAGTAGCAGGCAACGGGATTTAGGGCAACTTTGGGCAGATATGACACGAGGATATTTAGGCGAAATCGCGTTTGTCAAATTTTTATGGGAAAAGCATAATATTATGTCCCGTTTGGGACACGATGCCGGAGCGCTTTCCGATTTTTTACCTTCGGACATCCATGAAATCAAAAAAGAAAATGAAGAGTTTCGCACTCCTCGGATTGAAATAAGCATCAAAACTTCAAAATGGAATGGGATCTGGCTGGATATACCGGGCGATCAATTCAATCATTCTCATGTCCATGTTTTTATAAAAATCGGAGCAGGCAGAGACCATTTATTCGCTTTTTTCAAAGAAATAAGTGTATTCAAAGATAAGATACTCACAAAAGGCGTCGAAGTAGGTTCTCTAAGCGATTCCGAAGCTAAAGACCTTTTTCATAAGCTACCTTCTTTTAAACCTATCCCTGCATATATTTGCGGTTTTGTATTACGAGACAGTCTGTATTCGCAACTGCCTTATTCAGGGAAAAAAGGGGCGAAACACTATACCGTTACCTCGTGGAACGGCCCAATTTGCTCCAACGATTTATCCGAGATAAAATCCAGAGAAAATGTTTCAGGCAATGTCACTTTTGAAGGTATTGGAAAATTTGCCCACACGAACGGCTACCTATTCAATACTGGAAATTTGAAATGGCAACATAAGGATTGGCAACAAGTGATTGACGCCATCTGAATCTTTTTGCATCTTCAGTTGAATTCCTTAAAAAACGGCGCGCTAATTTCAATAACGCATATAAAAATTTGCAAAATTTCCACGGACAAGATACAATTGCTCTCATTACCCCTATGCCCAACATAAACTCGTTTAGAAAGGACTGACCATGAATCTGACCGAACAATTCTTAGCTCGCGGATCAGGTAAAGCCAAGGTGTCGCCGGGCGATATAGTAACCGTAACTCCCGACATAATGATGGGCAACGACGTTACATCGTCTCTGGCAATAAAAATACTTCAAGACGCGGGACTCGAAAAATTCGCCGACAAAAACAAAATGTTCATCGTCATGAGCCATTACGTGCCTAATAAAGATATCAAAACGTCGGAGATGACCCTGCTTATCAGAAATTTTGTCAAAAAACACGGACTGCCGTTTTTTTTCGAGGCGGGAAAAGGAGGCATAGAACACGCCCTGCTACCCGACGAAGGTTATGTTGTTGCCGGCGACATTGTCATCGGGGCGGACAGCCATTCGTGCACCTACGGCGGTATCCACACATTCGCCACAGGCATCGGGTCTACCGATCTGGCGGCGGCGTGGGTTCGCGGAAAAATATGGCTTCGTGTCCCTGAAACCATTAAAGCGGTATTCAACGGCGTGCCTAAACATCCGTGGACATCGGCTAAAGATTTTGTTCTGCATTTGATAAAAGAAATCGGCGACGACGGCGCAACGTATCAGGCTATAGAATACCACGGCGAAGCTATAGAGAACCTGACCGCCGAAGGGAAACTAACCATAGCCAACATGGCGATAGAAGCCGGCGCGAAAAACGCCGTGTTCCCGTGGGATAAATCTATTGAGCAATACGAAAGCACAAGGGCGCAACGGCATGTAAGACCGATCGAAACCGACCCCAAAGCTGTTTTTGCCCGCAAATACGAATGGAACGTGGAAAACCTCGAACCGCAGGTCAGTTACCCGCATCTGCCGTCAAAAGCCAAACCGGTATCGCAGGCGATGAAAGACAACATCAAGATCGATCAGGTGTTTATCGGATCATGCACCAACGCCAAAATGGAAGACCTGCGTATCGCCGCCGGCATTCTAAAAGGAAAGAAAATCGCCGATCACGTAAGAGGTGTTGCCATTCCGGCAAGCCAGAAAATTTTCAGACAGGCCATAGAAGAAGGTATCGTCGATATTTTCGCTCAGGCAGGGTTTGCCGTAACAGGCGGAACCTGCGGGCCGTGCCTCGGCGGACATTTCGGGATCATCGGTCCCGGCGAAAAGATGCTGTCCACATCTAACCGCAACTTCGTCGGACGAACCGGACATCCGAAAGGCGAAACGTATCTATGTAACCCGGCGGTTGCCGCGGCGTCGGCGGTTGCGGGTTACATTGTCGACCCCAGTGAAATAACGGGATCATAACTTCAAAAAAAGGATTTTATCATGGCCCTACAAAAAGGAACCGTTTTCAGATACGGCAGAGACGTCAACACCGATATCATCATACCAGCCCGATACATGTCAACCCAAGACCCGAAAGAACTGGCAAAATACTGCATGGAAGACATCGATCCGGAATTTGTGAAAAATGTCAAACCCGGCGATATCATTGTCGCGGAAGAAAATTTCGGGTGCGGATCTTCCCGCGAACACGCCCCCATATCCATAAAAGCGTCTGGGATAACATGCATAATCGCTACTTTTTTCGCCCGTATTTTTTACAGAAACGCGGTCAATATCGGACTGCCGGTTTTCGAGCTACCCTCGGCGGTAGAAAATTTCCGGATGGGCGATCAGGTCGAATATGATTTGGAAAAAGGATGGTTTAAAAATTGCCGAACCGGTAGCCAATTTCAAGCCAAACCCTTCACGCCGGAAATTAAGGAAATTTTCGACGCCGGCGGCCTGATAGAACTGGTTAAACAACAAACCGGACGCTAAAAGGATTTTATTGCCATGAACAGCGATGAAATAAAAAGAGGTATCCAGCGCGCTCCACACCGTTCTCTACTGCGCGCATGCGGGCTTACAGACGCCGATTTCGACAAGCCGTTCGTCGGCGTTGCCAATTCGTTCAGTCAGATAGTGCCGGGACACATACACCTTCGGGAGGTGGGAAAACTGGTCTGCGACGCCATAAAAGACGCAGGCGGCGTGCCTTTCGAATTCAATACCATAGCCCTTGACGACGGTATAGCCATGGGGCACAGCGGCATGCTCTATTCGCTACCTTCAAGGGAACTTATTGCTGACTGCGTGGAAACCATGGTCAACGGCCATAAATTCGACGCTCTGTTTTGCATACCAAACTGCGACAAGATTACTCCGGGAATGCTTATGGGCGCCGCGCGGGTTAACATTCCAACCATTTTCGCATCAGGCGGGCCTATGTACTGCGGACATACATCGTCAGGACGGTCGGCTGACCTGATATCCGTTTTCGAGGCTCTGGGACGGTACTCAAGCGGTACCGCCGACATAAAAGAAATTGACGAACTGGAACGGATAAGCTGTCCGGGCGCGGGTTGCTGTTCGGGCATGTTCACTGCCAACTCGATGAACAGCCTGACCGAAGCGATCGGGCTCGCACTGCCGGGCAACGGTTCCATACCAGCTCTTGATCCGGCGCGCAAAGAGTTCTGGCGTCAAAGCGCCTTCGCTCTTATGGAACTGATCCGCCAAAACCGGCGGTTTCTCGATATTCTGACTCCGCAGTCAATGCACAACGCCCTGTGCCTCGACGTTGCCATGGGCGGAAGCACAAATACCATCCTGCATACCATCGCCCTATCCCGCGAGGCAGGAATCGCCATCGACATGAAACAGATCAACGCCGTATCCGAGAAAACCCCGACTCTTTGCAAGGTAAGCCCGGCAAGTAGCCGCCACATGGAAGAAGTGTGCGCCGCAGGAGGGATTCTCGCCATAATGAAAGAGATAGACAGAAAACCGGGGCTTATTTACCGCGACTGCGTAACCGTATCGGGCAAAACCATCGGAGAACAGATCGACGCCACGGTTAATAAAGACCGGTCTCTTATACGTCCTATCGAAAACGCCCACAGCCCGCGCGGAGGGCTGGTTGTGCTGTTCGGCAACCTCGCGCCCGACGGAGCTGTTGTAAAGACCGCCGCGGTTGCCGAATCCATGCGCAAATTCACAGGCAAAGCGGTTGTATTTGAATCGCAGGAAGAAGCCTGCGAGGCTATTTCGCTAAAAAAAATTAAACCGGGCGATTTTATAGTTATCAGATATGAAGGCCCAAAAGGCGGCCCCGGCATGCAGGAAATGCTGGCTCCCACATCCAACGTCATGGGACAGGGACTGGGCGAATCGGTCGCTCTTATTACCGACGGACGGTTTTCCGGCGGAACCCGCGGCGCGTGCATAGGGCATGTATCGCCTGAAGCGGCTCAGGGAGGTACCATCGCGCTGGTGCAAAACGGCGATATGATATCCTACGACCTCGACGCGGAAACAATAACGCTCGAAGTGAGCGAAGATGAATTGATCAAACGAAAAAAAAATTGGCAGGCACCTGCGCCCAAAGTAAAATCCGGCTGGCTGGCGCGCTACGCGCGGTTCGTTACATCAGGATCAAACGGAGCGGTGCTTTCACTTGAGGAGACTCGCTGATGGGGGAATTGACAGGCGCGGAAATTGTTTTAAAAGTTCTTGAAAGTCAGGGCATTAATACTGTGTTCGGCCATCCGGGAGGAGCAATTTTGCCGCTGTACGACTGCCTGCCCGGTTCGTCGATAAAACATTACCTCGTCCGGCATGAACAGGGAGCCGTTCACATGGCGGAAGGATACGCGCGCTCTACCGGCAAAATCGGCGTGGCTTTCGCTACCTCAGGACCCGGCGCGACCAATACGGTAACCGGTTTGGTAGACGCGAAAATGGATTCCATACCGGTACTGGTCGTTTCAGCGCAAGTACCTATGTCGTTGATCGGCAAGGACGGGTTTCAGGAAGCCGATACCGTGGGCATAACCCTGCCGGCAACCAAACACAGCGATATGGTGCGCGACATAAACGACCTCGAAAAAACACTTCTCGACGCTTTTCGAATCATACTAGACCGGCGTCCGGGGCCGGTGCTGATAGATATTCCAAAAGACGTGCTTATGGCTAAAACCAAATACCCTCGCTATTCTCAGAATGTTATCAAGCGCAACCCGCGGTTCGAAAGCGGAGACGTGCAGGACGCGGCGCGTGCGCTTTGCGAAGCAAAACGCCCTGTGGTGTATTTCGGAGGCGGAATAATCAACGCCGACGCGAGCGAACAGCTTACCCGGCTGATCAGGGAACTGAACCTCCCGGCTACGAGCACGCTCATGGGGCTGGGCGCGTTTGCAGGAACAGACCCGCTTTTTCTGGGGATGCTCGGCATGCACGGGCTTTACCCTGCCAACATGGCAATATACGAAAGCGACTGCATACTGGCTGTGGGCGTTCGTTTTGACGACAGGGTAACCGGCAAACTGTCTGCCTTCGCTCCTCGGGCGCAGATCATTCATATAGACGTTGACGCGGCGGAAATAGATAAAAATAAAAAAGCCGCTTTCCCAATCGTATCCGACGCGGCTCCCGCTTTGGATTTACTGTATGAAGAATCGGTAAAATACCTCAAGGAAGGACACGCCGGACGCGAAAAATCCATGGAAAACTGGTGGGGCGTTATCCGCGAATGGCAAAAAAGCAGGCCGCTAAAATATAACCTAAAAAAGGATGTAATCAAACCCCAGCAGGTGATTGAGCAACTTTACCGCCAGACAAAAGGGGACGCTATAATCGTTACCGATGTAGGCCAGCATCAAATGTGGGCGGCTCAATATTATCTATACGACAAACCACGCAACTGGATAACATCCGGAGGGCTGGGAACAATGGGATACGGTATGCCCGCGGCAATCGGCGCCCAGCTGGGCAACCCCGGCCGGACGGTCGTTGCGGTTGTGGGCGACGGGGCGTTTCAAATGACCATGCAGGAAATGGCGTTACTCATGAATAAAACCGTGCCCGTCAAACTGGTTATCTTCAACAACCATTTTCTCGGCATGGTTCGCCAATGGCAGGATTTGTTTTACGAAAAACGGTTTACCGCAACCGACCTGACATCGTCGCCGGATTTTGTCATGCTCGCTCAGGCATACGGAATTGACGCACTGCGCGTTGACAAACCCGATAAACTGGAAGATTCCGTGCGCAAAATGCTCGAATCAGAAGGCGCGTTCCTGCTCGACATTATAGTAGACCACGAAGAGCACGTATACCCAATGGTTCCGGCAGGAGCGGCTTCCCATGATATGATTGTCCAGAAAGAAACGGATCTTTTATATATGGATTGACGGCGGGTCTGCCCGCGAGGTTCGCAAAGAAATCAAAATAGGAGATAAAAATGTCAACCACGTTTTCAACACTGGTAGAAAATAAGTTCTGGGTACTAGCCCGTATTTCGAGGCTGTTTTCAAGACACATGTTCAACATTCAGTCGCTGAGCGTCGCGCCTACAATCAACCCTGATATATCGTGCATGACAATAGACGTGGACGAAGAACCCGACCGGCTCCGGCGCATGCAGGTTGAGTTGTCAAAAATAGTAAACGTGCTGTCGGTAGATATTTGCGATAAAAATAACTATGTGGAAACAGAAATGGTGCTTGTGAAAATCAATACTTCAAGCCCGCATTTTTCCAATTTTCTAAAAGAAGTCCAGCGGTTCAACGCGCGGGTGGTGTACCGTCAGGCGGATATAGAAATAGTGGAATTTTCCGGCGACCGCGAATCGATCAAAGCGTTTCTTGACACATCGCTGGCGCACGAGGTGGAATCGGTAATACGCACCGGCCCTGTAGCCATGTGTAAAAAAACGCAGGACAACCGGCGCGCAGGCGGCAATTTGTATATGGGGTAACGAAAGTTACAGCCATGTGTTAAGTATTATTTATGAATTATTTATGAACCATCGTTTTTCCTCGCAGGGGAACAGGAGAGCCTGTTCCCCTTTTTTGCTTGTTCCATACCCGTCGTTATATCAAATATTATCTAAATTTTTCTGCGTAAATGGCGATAATCATCTTGGAATTTCCGTACGCACATCTACGCTGTAATCAGGAGAAATCAGCTCATGCCGATTGTCATAGACATTATAAAAGGACCGGACAGAGATAAAAAAATCACGATGGACGAACAGTCGGTAATCATAGGCCGCGACAGGTCGGCAGGGGTTGCCCTGAGCGATCAGGCTGTATCGCGTCAGCACTGCAAACTTATCGTTGAAGACGGCGTTCTTGCCGTTGAAGACCTCAAAAGCACAAATAAAACCTATCTAAACGACGAACCTGTCGGCAACCCGCAACCCGTTACCCCGCAAGACCTGATACGTGTCGGGGAAACCGTTATGAGGGCGCGACTTGAAGATATTCCGGAAAAAGAAGAAACCGTACCGCGCAATAGACCCAAAACAAGCGCGCGCACCCTTTTGATCGACAGCAGTAACGTCATGGTCGAAAAAATTTCAAACAACCTCGACCTGATGTACCGCGTAAATTCGGCAATCCACTCTATCCGCGACAGCAAAAAACTGATTACCCGACTGCTTGAGCTGATCGTGGAAGTCATACCGGCAGACCACGGAGCCATTTTGCTCTATGACCAAAAGACGTCAAGACTCAAGCCGGAAGTGTCTTACTGCAGTGAACGCGGAGTAACCGACGAAATATGCATCAGCCGGACAATCGCCAATCAGGTATTCGAAAAAAAGATAGCTGTGGTAACCCGCGACGCCCAGCAGGACCCGCGGTTTATGGACAAGAAAACCATCATACAGCACAACATCCGATCCGCTATGTGCGTGCCGATGGGCACTGTCAACCGTATGATCGGAGTGATTCACATGGACAATACTATCAAATCAGGGCTTTTTACGGAAAAAGACCTCGATTTGCTGTCCGCAATAGCGAATCAGGCGGCCATAGCCCTTGAAAATATTCAGTTTTTCGAACGGCTCAACGAAGAAAACAAGGTTCTCAAGGAAGCCATCAAAGAAGAATACGACATGATCGGCCAGAGCAACCAAATGCACAAGGTATTCAGCCTGATCGACCGGCTGTCCCGTACAGATTCCACCATACTCATCCGCGGAGAAAGCGGAACCGGCAAGGAACTGGTTGCCAGAGCTATTCATTATAACAGCGACCGCAAAGACAAACCGTTCGTGTGCGTCAACTGCGCGGCGTTACATGAAAATCTGCTCGAAAGCGAACTGTTCGGCCACGAACGGGGCGCGTTTACCGGAGCGACTATGCTCAAAAAAGGACGGTTCGAACTGGCTGACGGCGGAACCATTTTTCTCGACGAAATCGGCGAGATGAATCTTGAAAGTCAGATAAAACTACTGAGAATTCTTGAGGAAGCAAAACTGGAACGGGTCGGCGGAACCGCCAGCATACCTACAAATGTCCGGATTCTGGCCGCCACCAACCGTGACCTTGAAAAAGCCATTCAGGACGGCGAGTTTCGGCTCGACTTGTACTACCGCCTGAAGGTTATTCAAATAGACCTGCCGGCGCTACGTGACCGCAAAGACGATATAGTGCCTCTGGCGCTGTTTTTTCTCGATAAATACCGAGCGAAGATATCGCGCGAAGTGCTTCAGTTTTCCCCTGAGGCTCTTGACGTGCTCAAGGCATACCACTGGCCGGGCAACATTCGGGAGATGAAAAACTGTATCGAACGGGCGGTCGTGCTTGGCAACTCAAACGTCATTTTACCCGAAGACCTGCCGCTGGAAATACGAAGGCCTGTTGCGGTCGACGACGGAACGAATTTCCCCACACTTCAGGATCTGGAACGCGAACACATCATAAAAGCCCTTAACCTTACCGGTTGGAACAAAAAACAGACCGCGGACATACTGGGTATTCAGCGGTCAACTCTTTACGAAAAGCTCAAAGGCTATCATATCGCCCTCTAACCGCATAACAGCGAAAGATTAGCGAATCTATTTAACAAGAAAATTTCTCAAGCGCCTTGGAAGATGTTTTACGGAAAGGAGCAAGGGAGTTATGTTACACTACCACCATAAACAACCTCTTTTCTGGTCTTGACAACTGGAAGTACTGTTATTTACCTGCCCATGCCGGAGGCGGCAAAAATCATGGCGACAAAGGCAAAGTCATCAGCAATGACGCACCCAATGGCTAATATTAGAAAATATAATCTCTCATTTTTTATGTTTTCGTAATAAAGGAACCAGACCCATAGCACATAAAAAAATGACCGATGGTTCCGGCACTGGAGCGTGGTAACTTAATTCCAATATAGGATGGAACTCAGGGTCAGCGTCTGAAGAATAAGCTACAACTACTCCGTCAGCAGAGTTAAGACTCATTGCAACACCGTGATTTGACGTGGGATAATTTATCCAGTAATAAACAAAATTGGTGATATTAATTGACACCCAACCCCCTGTAAAATTTTCATCAAAAGAAAATTTTCCTTCCGGAATTGCCAAACAAAAAGGTCGATTATCATAAGTTATAGTATTTTCATCCCATTGGTAGGCTGTATAACCTATACCTATCTCTATATTCGAACCGGTTAATGATTCAATGTAAAGAAGCAAATTAGCCGAGACAGGACTATTTAAAGGATTCTGCCATAGTTGGGTGAAAAGGTCGGGCAATTCGAATTTTATGTATGAAGTGCAGTTAGAAGCCATAATAAGCCGCGGGTCAGACCCGTAATTCGAATCCGGCAGTATCGTAGTTTCCGATCCAATAGTTCCTGATCCGACAAAAGAATCCATTCCTTCAGAGCCGGGTTGTAAGTTAATACTTGTATTAGCATAACTATAATGAGAAAAACTGAATAAAAGCAGAAAAATGCACAAAAACTTTCTCATAGTTCAATCCTTTCTAATGAAATGTTTTAAGGGAACCCGTTGTATTGTTAAACGATTTTTATTTTACCAGATCTGGGCATAATGTGTCTAGATATTTTATTCGCCTTTTCACAAGAGATATTACCGAAAGTTGCGGATTGAATAGAAAAATAGCGTATCCTTTCATTGGAAAAATTAACGGATTCTACCACTGCAAGCCTATGAACAAGAAAATTTCTCAAGCACCTTGGAAGATGTAAGAATCTTACAAAAAAAATGAAACCAGACAAACAATGTGCATCTAACTTTAATTGGTTAGTGAAATTATGGCGACTTACAAAGATAATTTTAAGTCTGAATAATATGTGGATTCATAAAAATGGAAAGATTACGAAGAATATTTTTTTATATCTTTTTCCTTGCCTATTTAGTCTTGTGCCCGATAGTGATAATGTATGCTCTCGGATATTTTTACGAGCCTACCCGCAAGCAAATTATCCAGACCGGAGTGCTTTACATTAATACAATTCCCGATAAGGCAAAAGTTTATGTAAACAATAAGCGTTATACAAAAAATACTCCGCTCGCAATAACTGGATTGCTTCCAGGTGAATATAACCTGACAGTAAAGATGAAGAATCATAAAACATGGCAGAATACCATAAAAATTATGCCTGGTACTGCAACGTTGATGGATACTATTATTCTGCTACCCGACAAAATAACCTCACCGGTGCTGATTGCAGATAAGTTTAAAGGTCTTATGCCTCTTCGAAATACTTTTTCCGTAATTCTAAATAAAACGGATTATTTAGAGGATTATTATGTTTATAACTATAAAACGGAAAAAAAATGGAATCTTCTTGATGAGAAAGATTCCTATAAAAATGCAAAGGTTACTTCGATCTTTGAGGTAACTGAAGATACTCTTGTTGTGGAAATTTCACATGAAAATTCTGTCAAATACCTTTTAATTACGCTCCAAAATGAAAAAAATAAGTGCGAAGATATTTCAAATCTTTTTACAGAACAATTTGAGCATCTTGTAGCTAATAAACATATGAAAGACAATCTGTTTGCAGTAGCTTCCGATCACATAACACGCATAAATATAAAAGAAAAAACTGTTTTCCCGCAATTACTGACTGGTGTTAAAGGTGTTGGTCTTAATGATGAACATTTATTCGTCTTGAAGGAAGAGACATTGTTCATGTGTGATCCCCTGCTAGCTGATAAGGAACCGCTGGTGGATGACAAATCAATCATAGAATCTATTTTCTCACCATCTGAATATTATTCTATTTATCCTTTAGATGACGATATTTTTGTCTTTGTCAGTACAAAAGGCAACCTGATTACCAATTATCCGCCCTACAGATTCGTACCAAAAGGGGTTAAAGGAATTGAACTTGATTATAACAAGCAACGGCTGTTGTTTTGGACTGATAAAGATATAGGCATTATCTCTTTTGCTGAACGGAACAAGACAGGAAATATTTTTAAAAAAGGCCCTAAAGTATATTTCTTTGATATTAATTCCTCAAAAATTAAGAATTGCTATTGGGTTTATAAAGCATCTCATATCCTTGTCCATGATAAAGATAATATCGTCTTACTTGAACTTAATAAATCAAGTGAGCCTAAAAAACATGATTTGTTTAGAATTTCAAAAGGCAGTTCGATCAAGTATGACGACAATTTGGGAAGGATATTTTTCCTCAATGCATCAAACGGAAGTTTATGCTCTTTTCAGCTTGTTCCGGAAATAAAGTTTATTAAATCTATGTTGTCGGAAATAAAGGCACTGGATAATACGGGGAATGGTAAGAAATGAAATTTAATTATTCCAAACATAATTTATCTGATCATGACCAGAAACTGCAGTCGGTATTCGAAATAATACCGGGATTGACTTCGTGGACTATTTTGCTGGGAATGTGTGCATTATCATATTTCAAACCGCTCATCGCGGCATTGATAATGATCGCTTTCTATTTGCATTGGTTCTTACGGCTACTTTATCTGAACCTTTTTTTGTTGCTTTCGTTTAAACGGATTGCTATTGAAAATACCATTGATTGGAAATACAAAATAGAATCAATAGAGAAACAGCAACCGATTTCGTTAGATTCAAAAAACACACATATCTCATTAAAAGAAAAAATTTGTTGCAGGATACATAATAACGCTCTTCAACGCTTGAAGGATGAAAACAACTTCCCTCCCCGTATGGATGACATTTATCATCTTATTATTTATCCCGTAGTGAAAGAAAGTCAGGATGTTTTTGAACCGGGAATAAGAAGTTTTGCTGAAGACAGATTTCCTTCCTCGCGTATGGTTATGGTTCTGGCAGTTGAAGAAATTGCTAGCGAAGAAACGAAACAAGGTGTAAAGAATGTTTTTGAAAAATATAAAGATAAATTTCTGGCATTCCTTGTTGTTGAACACCCTGCCGGAGTCAAGGGAGAGGCAAAAGTAAAAGGCGCCAATACAACTCATGCGGCAAAACAAGCCCGCAGATATTTTGAACAGCAAAAAATTCCTCTTGAGAACGTTGTTGTATCGTGCTTTGATTCGGATACTGTCGTAACACCGGATTATTTTTCCTGCCTTACATATTATTATATGATTTCGCCTGATCGCACACAATGCAGTTATCAACCCATACCTGTGTACTACAATAATTTTTGGGATACGCCCAGTTTTGCAAGAGTACTGGATGTAGGCGCTTCTTTCTTTCAGCTTATGGAATTTACCAACCCGGAAAAACTGGTAACGTATTCTAGTCATAGTATGAGCTTTAAAGCGCTCGTTGACGTTGGGTATTGGCCTGTGGATATGATCTCAGACGATTCCGCAATATACTGGAAAGCCTTCATACATTATGATGGACATTATCGTGCCGTACCGATATACACTACCGTTTCCATGGATATCGCGCAGGATGATACGGCTATTAAAACTTTTAAGAATGTATACAAGCAGAAACGAAGATGGGCGTGGGGCGTAGAGAATTTGCCCATCGTTATGCGGGCATTTATTAAAAGTAAAGATATATCCTTGTATAAACGGGTTAAACACGGGTTCAAGTTGTTCGAAGGTCAGATATCATGGGCGACCGTATCTATATTGCTCTCTATAATAGGCTGGTTACCAGGCCTTTTTGCTGGGCGGGAATTTGAGAATAGTGTTGTGTATTATAGTGCGCCTAAAATACGAAGTGTGATTTTTACACTCGCATCTGTAGGTCTTCTTAACTGTATCGTTTTAAGCATAGCGCTATTACCTGAAAAGAAATTAAGGTTTAGTTTTTTTCAAAAAGTTCGTCATGCGTTGGAATGGTTGCTGATCCCAGTCATTATGATTTTCTTAAGTGGCTTGCCTGCAATCGACGCTCAGACACGTATGATGTTTCATAGAAATATGGAGTTCTGGGTGACTTTGAAGAAACACAAAGTAAATGGACAATGAGAGTGTGTTATGTTGATTATATTGCGAGTGTTGATTATCATAACAACGTGTTTTTTCTGCCATACAATACTTTATGCGGCGGAAAAAACGGCTTCACAACATGGTGTTACATTCAGTCATATCCAATGCGGTTATCTTGGATTGCAATGGAAAGAAGTATATTCGCAGATACTTAACCTGCGACCAGACATCATTCGACTGGGAGCGTATTGGAATTTAATAGAACCGAGTGAAGGGGAGTTTGATTTTGAATATCTTGATTATCAGATTGAAGAGGCGCGGAAAAGAAACATTGAAGTAATTTTAACCATAGGAATGAAAGCTCCTCGCTGGCCGGAGTACTTCATTCCCGAATGGGTAAATCATAAAGTTAAACTAAAAAAAGGAAGTGATGTTGCAAAAAATAAGTTTTTACGAGAGGCCACTCTGAACTACATTGAAAAAGTTATGCAACGCTATAAATACGAGCCGGCAATAACCATAATACAAGTTGAAAACGAACCTCTGCTCAAATCAGGACCAGATCGTTGGTGGATTAATAGCTCGTTTTTACAACAAGAAATAGATGTTGTGAAAAAATTGGATCCCTACGATCGCCCAATCATGGTCAATTCATTAGCATATCCAAATTTTCTCCTGCGATTTTTTTCTCGATTTAATGATAAAACTGACAATCTGAGAATTCCGTTACAGTTAAGCGATATTATGGGAATAAATATTTATCCTATTATTGCTGAAAAATTATGGTTTATTGACTTCTATTTCCGGACACGTACTAAAAACCGTAGAAAGTATTTAGGTGAACTAATTGCTCAAGCAAAACAACATAGCGATAAAGTATGTGTAACGGAATTGCAGGCCGAACCATGGGAGCCCGGTCAACTAGTCCATATCGGGAAGGAACAACCAAAAACAGCAAGTATCGGGAAAATGATGGTTTATTTTAATGAAGTTAAGAATCAGGATGTGGATATTATTCTTCTATGGGGTGCGGAATACTGGTATTATCGGAAAGAAATGTGTAACGACGCATCTTGGTGGAACACGGGAAAAGAGCTTTTGCATCTGAAATAAAATTGTCAGCCCCCCGAGATATTACCGAAAGTTGCGGATTGAATAGAAAAATAGCGCATCCTTTCATTGGAAAGATTAACGGATAAATTTATATTGTTGTAAAAATCATATCTAAAATCAGCGGTACGGCGTAAAAGCATATAGCCATGACCACGTTGCGGTTTCAAAAGTGTGTTACCACCTCGAACCCTGCCTGAAAACGGAATTTTTCAGAGAAATCTCTTGCAAAAAAAGACAACCTTTACTACCCTCAATGGATACTGTTTTTCGCAACAATAAGCCACTATTTTCTCAAGGAGGAACATTAATGAGCAAAATAAATATCTATGAACAACTCGCTATAAAAACCGATTCAAAAATTATCATGCTGGTTATGGACGGACTCGGCGGCATCCCCCTTCAGCCGGACGGCAAAACCGAACTGGAAACGGCAAAAACACCCAATATAAACAAAATCGCTCCCCATTCCACTATGGGACTTTTAGAACCGGTTGCCCCCGGCGTTACTCCGGGTAGCGGGCCGGGACATCTGGGGCTGTTCGGATACGATCCGATCGAAGCCAACATAGGCCGCGGGGTTCTCTCGGCGCTGGGCATAAACTTCCCTCTGCGCCACGGCGACTTGTGCGCCCGCGTCAATTTCTGCACGGTCGATTCCACAGGCAAGGTTACCGATCGCCGCGCCGGCAGGATTCCCACAGATGAAAACAAACGTATCCGCGACAAAATACTCGCTTCTATAAAACCTCCGGCGGGTGTGGAGCTGTTTTTTGAGACGGAAAAAGATCACCGCGCAGGGCTGATCCTCCGGGGCAAAAAGTTTTATGAAAATATCGCAGACACCGACCCGCAACGCACAGGTTTCGAACCGCTCGAACCTGTCGCGGACGACCCGCAGAAAGGGGCGCAGACTGTCGAAATACTCAAAGATATAATTTCCCAGATTAAAAAAATTCTCGCTGACGAACAAAAAGCCAACATGGTGCTTCTGCGCGGATTCGCTGAATATAAAGCGTTTCCGTCAATAGAGGAAAAATACAAGCTCAAATCGCTGGCTCTGGCAACGTATCCTATGTACCGCGGGCTGGCGTCGCTCATAGGTATGGATGTGGACTGGAAAATATCGTCTCAGGAAGAACAGATCGAGCAGTTGCACAAAAATTATGATAAATACGACTTTTTCTTCATACATATAAAATATACCGACAGTTCCGGCGAAGACGGCGATTTTCAGCGCAAAGTTCAGGTAATCGAACAGACCGACGCCATGATTCCGCACATACTCAACCTGAAACCGGATGCGTTTGTCATTGCCTGCGACCACAGCACACCCGCTAAAATGAAAGCGCACAGCTGGCACCGTATCCCCGCGCTACTGCATTCTCCTTTGTGCAGGCCGGACAAACTCGAACGGTTCGACGAAACCCATTGCCTTAGAGGCGGTCTAAACGGCTATGAGTCGAAATATCTATTGCCGATCGCCATGGCGCATGCCATGAAACTCAATAAATTCGGCGCGTAAATATATACCTTAAACAAAGAACCAAGACACAGACGAGGTTGCTCGATGGCTCATATAATTCCATTTCACGGAATACGATACGACAACGGTAAAACTTTTATAGGCGACGTGGCTACCAAACCTTATGACAAAATATCAGCTACGGAACAGGATTTGTATTACCACAAAAGCCCGTACAACTGCGTAAGGCTTATTCTGGGTAAACAAACCGCCGGCGATTCCGAGCTGGATAACCGGTACACGCGGGCGGCAAACACGTTAAAACAATGGATCGACGAAAAAATTCTAGTGCGCGAAGAAGCTCCGGCGTTATACATATACGATCAGCAGTTTCAGGCTGAAGGGTATCCTTCCATGAAACGCCGTGCGCTGGTTGGTCTTTGCAGGCTTGAACCCTATTCGGCTAAGGTTGTATTTCCTCACGAAAAAACCCTGACAGGCCCCAAACAAGACAGGCTCAATCTGCTCAAAACAACAAAGACGCAGTTCGGGCATATATTCATGCTCTATAAAGACGAACGCAACGATGTAAATACCCAGCTGGATATGGTTGCGAAAACACAGGCTCCTCTTTACAAATTTACCGATTCCATAGCTGTTACCCATAAGTTCTGGAGAGTTTCGGATACCGGTATGATAAAAAAAATTACCGGTTTGTTCACCGACAAACAGCTTCTAATTGCGGACGGGCATCACCGGTACGAAACCGCGTTAAATTATTGCAGGGAAATGACCGGTAGCGATCCGGCGGACAAGCCGGACAGCCCGTATGCCTATCAGATGATGAGTTTTGTAAATATGTACGATCCCGGACTGCTGATTTTGCCCACTCACAGGGCGGTAAGGCAGGCGGATGTACCGGACGGCTGGTTTGAGCGTCTTGAGTCGTATTTCTATCTGGAAACCGTGGCGCGTAGCAGGTTTTCTCTGCGTGACATCGATCATGAAGGAACCGTCAAAATAGGGTTGTACCGCGGCGGCGATTCGGTTAACATACTGACGCTTAAGAACAAAGACGCGGTGTCCAAACTTATGGCACAGGGTAAACCGCCGGCGTGGTACGGCCTGCCGGTAACCGTACTGCATGATGTCATACTTGATCATCTTATGGGAATAGACAAAGAAAAGCTGGCGGCGCAGTCGCATGTTTCTTATCCGGCCACGCTGGATCAGGGATACGATATGGTTGACGACGGTTCTCACCGTGCGGTATTTTTCGTTCCGCCGACTCCGATAGACGCGGTTTGCGATATATCGTTCGCTGGGGAAACTATGCCGCAGAAATCGACCGATTTTTTCCCGAAAATATACACAGGGCTGGTATTCAATAAACTCGACTAACCGGACGGCGGAATCGGTTACCAACAGACCATGAAAGTTAATCCGTTCTTTTTTGTCGATAAAAATATAAAAAATGTTATTATAGACAAAAAAAATGCCAATCACGGCTTATTCTATCTGTTTTGAGGTGTTGATTCGATGGCAATTATCAAAGGATTCAGGGTAAAAAATTTCAGGTCGCTAAAAGACGTTACGCTAGGTCAGCTCTGGAATAAAGATGCCAAACCGCTTACCCCGATGACAGCTGTTATCGGAAAAAACGGTGTCGGAAAAAGCACCCTCTTCGACTGTTTCGGTTTTTTATCTGATTGCCTGAAAAACGGTGTGGAAGAAGCCTGCGATTCGCGCGGCAGAGGCGGATTTGAAAAAATATATTCTCAAGGACAAACAGGACCTATCGAATTCGAGATTTATTATAAAGAAGATGGTAAAGCCCGCCCAATAACTTATGAACTGGCAATAGATAAAGACTCCATCGGACGCCCTTTTGTAAAAAAAGAACGGTTGCGCCAACGACGCGATAACCAAAAATACGGAAGGCCGTTTTCTTTTTTAATCCTCGACGACGGGAAAGGGGTTGTCTGGAAAGGCGAAAGCAGAGGTAAACAAATAGACGAAGATAGAGACTTGTTAAACATTCAATTATTAATTGAATCGGTTCGCAAGGAAGAAGGCAAAGAAACAGAAGAAGTTGAACTTGAGGACAAAAGAAAATTAGGTATCGCTACCCTCGGCTCGCTTAAACAGCATCCGCGGATTTCCGCGTTTAGAAAATTTATCGAAGGATGGTATTTAAGTTACTTCACGCCCGATGCCGCACGCGGCCTGCCATTAGCAGGACCTCAAAAACACCTTAATATACACGGCGATAACTTGAGCAATGTAGTACAGTTTATGGAACGTGAACATCCAAAAAAGTTTAAATCTATTCTTAACCGAATATCCGAAAAAATTCCCGGCATAAATAGTATAGATACTGAAAAAACCGCTGACGGAAGACTGCTTTTGCGGTTTAACGATAAAGGATTTACCGATCCGTTTTACGCGCAACAGATGTCCGACGGCACACTTAAGGTTTTCGCGTATATGTTGCTACTTGAAGATCCCTCTCCGCCGCCATTTTTATGTATAGAAGAGCCGGAGAACGGATTATATCACAAATTGCTCGAACTTCTAGCACAAGAATTCAGAGAACACGCCACAGGTAAAAAAGGCGGCTCGCAAGTGTTTATAACTACTCATCAACCTTATTTTGTGAACGCTCTTACTCCTGAAGAGGTATGGGTTCTCGAAAAAGGGGAAGACGGGTTCTCGAACATCCGCCGCGCCAGCGATGATCCGCTTATAGAAAACCTTGTCAACGAAGGCCTTCCTCTCGGTTCACTGTGGTACAGCGATTATCTTGACGCGAGGTAAAAATGCATTTCGACATACTTGTGGAAGATAACTCCGGTGCGGAAATGCTCAAAATAATTATACCAAAAATTATAGCCAACACGAACCATACCTTTAGAATTCACTCCTATAAGGGTATTGGACATCTCCCAAAAAATTTAACAGCCGCCAATGACCCGGCAAAAAGAATTCTGCTGGACAGCCTGCCTCGATTGTTGCGAGGACATGGGAATACCCACAGAAAATATCCGCCTGATTTGCCCGCTACTGTTATTGTTGTTTGCGATTTGGATGATAGATGCCTCAAAAACTTTCGTGAAGAGTTGTTGCAAGTTTTACATTCCTGCGACCCTAGGCCGGAAACTTATTTTTGTTTTGCTGTTGAGGAAACTGAAGCATGGCTACTAGGAGATATCAACGCTATTGTAAACGTATATCCGAAAGCAAAAACGAACATATTGGGCGCATATCAAAATGATTCCATTTGCGGAACATGGGAAAAATTGGCTGATGCCGTTTATCCCGGCGGTTCGAAAAAACTCAAGAATTCCGGCGGATATCAAATAATCGGAAAAGAAAAATCCACGTGGGCAAAAACAATTTCACACGAGATGGATCCGGATAACAATTCTTCGCCGAGTTTTTGTTATTTCAGAGATAAAATCCGTGCCTTGATTACGAACCACTGATAAAATAATGCTAAGGATGCCCGGCGATCTTTGCTTTCGGACTGCCGGGCAAAACTGCCGGCGGTTACCGCGATTATCCGTCATTTTCATATAGTTTAATCCTCCTTCGAAAACCGGTAAAAACGCCTGAAATACCTTGCCGGATAAGAATCTTGTTATTTTTTTATTGACAGTATCGATGGTAAGATCAATAATTTTCACTTAACACGGTATTTTTGTTAAAAAAAATCCGGCTGACACAAGCGTATCGACGATTCTTAAATATATCAAATCAAACAACATAAATTACAACCATTCGAGAGGTTACCATGAAAAAACTTTTTTGTCTGACGGTAGTGTTGTTATCCGCTTTTATTTCGGCAGTACCCGCCTTTGCGCTTCGCGAATCCACTCCTGCCGATAAGGCCTTCGTGAAAGGCGATTATCAAACAGCCGCCGGGCTTTATGAATCGATTCTCGCTTCCAATCCGAACAATGTGCGGGCACTGCGGTTTCTCGGGTTGTCGTATCTTTACACCGGCAACTTCGACGGGGCTATAACCACGCTAAACCGCGCAAAACAAATCGATCCTTCCAGCGCGGCTATCCGCTATTACCTCGCTCAAGCATATTATGCCCAAGGACAAGCGGATATGGCGCGGCAGGAACTTACTTACATCATCGCGGAACTTCCTGAAGGCGCGTATCACAAAAAAGCGCGTTCCCTTGAGGAACAGATGGCGTTACGCCCAAAAGCGCACGGCAGGTACAAACCGATTTCGGTATATCAGAAAGTCGGGTTTCAGTACGATTCCAACGTCATGCTCGAACCTCAGAAACTGGGTATCAAAGGGCTTGACAAAGATTCAAGCAGATTTACCAATTATACATGGGTAGAGCTGGTAGGCTTGCAGGACGACGGCTGGCGCGCAGGCGCGAATTTCTCATATTATCAGAGTCTGCATACAGAAAACGACAGCAAACCTTTCAATTTGTCGTCCTTCGACTTCGGCCCGTTTTTCAGTTTCGATACGCCAGTATCTGACAAAATCTTAAAGAACCGCATCGAATACCGTTACATATACGATATCCTAAGCGGCGAATCGTTTGTGCGCACTCACAGTATCCGCGCGCGCACCGGCGCCGATTTGGTTTCGTGGCTGAACGCAACTATCTTTTACGAAGTGAATTTTGACGATTTCTTTTACCGCCAGCGACCGGCTAACAAGGATTATTTAAACAGGGACGCCGTGCGGACAAAAGGCGGAATGCGCCTGCAGTTCAATCTGCCCCACCGGCGTTTCATTTACTGCGGGTACGATTATACTCACAATGATTCGGAAGGACTTCTTTGGAATTACGAACGAAACCGTTTGTTCGCCGAACTGGCGACACCGTTTTTTGTGCCTGACCTGACGTTGTTTGTGTTAGGCGAATACTCAAACCGCTACTTCGACCCGTATCTGGGTTCGTTTTATGTCTCTAAAGCTGAACGCGACGAGGATTACTGGTCGTTCAGAATCAAAATGCGTTACGATGTTACGTCGTTTGCGAGCGTAGAAACGTCGTACCGTTACATCAAGCAGGAAGCTACCATAGAAGAATTTTTCGAGTATGAACGTCAGATATTCGATTTTTCTCTGGTGTTCCGTTATTGATTTAATTATTTAATAAAGACGAGTCATCGCAATCTTCTGCAGGAAATGAAAACTTACAAGATTTTCACGCAGTGAACGGGCATGCCTGTTCACTACGTGAAAAATTATCGGATTAGTGTTACTTTTTTATTTCTTTGGGATCGCACACCTGATCGGGGTTGATTGCCGCCCGTCCGCATGAATTGCAGATATAGGTCGCACCGCTGTTTTTTTCATCGCAAAGATGCCGTGCGTCGGTGATCTGGGCGCCGCACCAATCGCAGTTAGATTCAGCCTGCGGGTTGGGCGAACATTTATGACCTTTTGGGCCTGCCGGTTTTTTGCATGTGGGGCATGTGTCGTTTTCTTTTGAGTTAACTGATGACGACGCCGGTTTGGGGGCGGAGCCGGCTTTAACTCCGATTTTCACTTTGACCTGAAATTCCCTTACTTCGTTGTTGGAAACAACTCCGCGCTGTTCCACAACTTCGAACCACGAAGGGACATATCCTTGGTTATGAATGGTTTTCAAAGCGTTTTTAACTGCGTTTGAGAAACTGTCGGGCGAAACCCCGACCACTTCAATCATATTGAACATAGTAGTATCATCCTTTTATAAAAAATAGATTTTAAACATGAGTAGCAACGGGTAACAAGCAGTCCGCTCCAACGGTATACTTACTTGACGCCGACCGAAAGTTTGACCTGATATTCGAATACGTCGTCGTCTCTGACTGTTCCGCGTTTTTCTATTACCTCAAACCATGCCGGTGTTCCGCTGTCTTTTGGAAACTGCCTTATCGCGTTTCGCACAGCATCGGAAAACCCGGCTGTAGAGACACCTATAACTTCTTTCATTGTATACATTATTTTGTACCCTCGTATTAGTTTATCCGGCGATTTCTTCGAATTCGTCTTTGCCGGCTCCGCATTCCGGGCACAGCCATCCGTCGGGCAGGTCGTTGAAATCAACGCCTTTGTTATCTGCCGGGTCATAAATATAACCGCATAATATGCAACGATATTTTTTCATAATAATCCTCCTATGGATATTGATTGCCATTAGTTCCCATGAACTGTACTATGCAAAAGAAAGTTTTGTCAAACATAATTTGCTTCTATGGGCTACATCCCCGTCTGAATGTTTAAGCGGGGAATCAATCATTTCGCGCGATTGCGTGAATATGTTTGCCGGACATTTTCTTAAGGAAAAAATTATAGGCTACGGCTATTATAATTACCGAGCTTGCAAATATTTCGAGCCATGCGGGCAGTATCTGTGATTGGTGATGCATAGTCTCGAAAACAGCGTTGTAATCCATCAGGTTCCAGATTTTATCAAACGCCAGCCCCAAACCGAAACTGCACACGATAACGGAACCGACGAAAATCACGGCTGTTTTTAAACCCAGTTCTTTGGCGATCAGTGTCAAAGCCACGGAATTGGTTGCCGGTCCGGTTACGAGAAAAACAAATCCGGCGCCGGGGTTCATGCCTTTCATCATCAATGCCATGACAATAGGAAGCGATCCGATATCGCACACATACATAGGTATTCCGACCAGTATCATTATAAGCATGGACATTACCGGCGATCCCAGATAGCGCTCAACGAACGAAGCGGGCACGAAATACGATATCGCGCCTCCTATGACGATACCAAGCAAAAGCCACCATCCGATATCGCCTATAAGGTCGCCGAAAGCGTATGTAAAAACCTTTTTTATTTTTTCAGCCAGAGTATGTTTATGATCTTCGCCGTTATTAGAATGTCCGCAACATGTTTTGCAGTCTGTTTTTTTAGACTGATTTATCCGCGGCGTTTTTTCTTTTGACAAAATATTTGAGACTATCCCAGCGAAAACCGCGGTTACGAACGCCGCGAAAACACGGTATGCCGTAAAAAACCAGCCCAGCAGGGCGTAAGAAGCGAATATCGAATCTACTCCGGTAACCGGTGTTGATATGAGAAACGACAACACCGCGCCTTTGCTGGCGCCGTCTTTGCGTATAGACAACGCCGCGGGAACTACACCGCACGAACACAGCGGCAACGGTATGCCAAACAACGATGCCTTTATCACCGAAGACAGGCTTTTAGTTCCAAGATGTTTAGCTATGACACCCTCTTTCATAAAAATGTGCAGTACCCCGGCGAACAAAAACCCGAACAGCAGAAACACCGACATTTTGTTAAGTAGCATATACGATTCTTTGAAAATGCCGACAATTATATCCATAACACACCTTTCCTGTGGTTTTAAATTAGATACATTTTGCCGAGAAAAATATCATTTTCAATAGAATTTTATTTTTTGTCAACCTTTATGCAAATTAAGGGTTAATAGATTTTTTTTTATTTTATTTGCTCATATTTTAAGTATATATGCCGAAAAACAGAACGGAATACATGTTATAAGTAACCTTTTGTCAAAATAATAAAAATAGATTACACCTGTTTTGCGGATTTAAAAACCTGTCGTAATCGGCAACAACTTCAAAAGAAAGGGCTGAAGAAATGAAAATCAACTTTAAAAACTGGTCTATTCGAAACCAACTTGTCAGTTTTTCGCTGTTGCTTCTGCTGACCACGGTCATCACCATAGGCGTAATGACGTACCGAGTGGCGGAACGTGGAATCAGAAGCGAAGTCAGGCAGAAAATCGAAGAACAGGCTCAGACTTACAAACAGTTGGTTGACAACGCGGTTAATCAGATAGAGCTTTATCATGGTTACTACAAATCGTTTTTGCTTGATATACGCAGAAACGCGGTTAGCGTATTGGCGTACCGCGATCAGTCCCAGCACAGCGAGATAGTACGGTTTCAGGACGCCGCGCTGGAAAATTTCAAAAAGATCGAGCAGTTGTATCCTTTCGCTAAAGAACACAATATCGCGTACGAAGACCTTGAGAAAACAATCGCCCAGTACAAAAATTATCTGGCGCTTTGTGTAGATAAAAAAGCCACCCCGGAACAGGAAGCGGAATTCAGACAAATAGGCAGGACAATGGTCGAGCAGGGAGAACGGTTTGCCGTGGCCGTGGCGGAACAAAAAATGTTTGAGGATATCAGGACTCAAATTCTATCCGCGAAAGTGGGCGAAACAGGTTATATGTTCGCTCTTAACAGCAATTGCGTTTTGACAATCCATCCTCATATAGAAGGAACCGATTTGTCTCAACACGAATTTATGCAGACATTCGCCAAGATGAAAAACGGGTATCATGAATATATCTGGGAAGGTAAAATGAAGATAGCCGCATTCGCTTACGTTCCCGAAAAAGACTGGATTCTGGTTTCAAGCAGTTATCTGTCGGATTTCATGGGCGCGTTGTACAGCATCCGCAACTTCATATTGATAGCCACTCTAATCGCGTCTATTTTAGGCAGTCTGATGATTTTGTGGCTGGCAAACAGCATCGCTTTGCCTTTGCGCAAAGTAGCGGCTATTGCCACTCAAATCAGCCACGGCGACCTGACCGTAGAGCAAATACAGGTAAAATCGCAGGATGAAGTCGGCCAGCTGGGCGTAGCTTTCAACGAACTGACAGCCAGCCTGCGCGATATCATAACCAAACTCAAAAACAGCACCTTCCAGATAGTTTCCAGCTCAGAGGAAATGAGCGTTACCGCAAAACAGCTCTCAAAAGGAGCTGAAGAACTGGCGGCTACAGCGCAGGAAACCAGTAGCGCGGTCGAACAAATATCGCGAAACGGACAGGAAGTGCTTAAAAGCATAGAGTCGCAAACTTCGTCCGTAACCGAAACGTCGTCGGCAATAGAAGAAATGGCAAGAAACGTGGAAGAAGTGC